>NZ_WTYS01000001.1:0-600000 GCF_009827545.1 Pontixanthobacter gangjinensis
GGGACATCATCAATAATATCGATCGTGATCGTGCCCGTCACACTGTTCCCGGAAGCATCGGTCGCCGTGTAGCCGTAGCTCTCCGCGCCAAGCTCTGTGTTCGTGCCATTATCGGCATCTGGGCTCGTGTCGAACGCAGACGTCAGCGTATAGCTGTAGCTGCCATCGGCATTCAGCGTCAGCGTCCCGTACGTATCACTACCGCTATCCAGCACATAGGTCACCGTACCCGTGCCCGCTACCGTCAGCTGGCCACTCGCCGTCTCGGCATTGCTCCCAGGCGTGCTGCCAACAGCGTCCAGCGCAGCCTCGTTCACAACCTGCGTATCGTTGTCAGGGGACAGCGTCACATCGGACACATCGATCGTCAACGTCGTCGTCGACAGATCGCCGTCACCATCTTCAATGGTGTAGACGAACACATCCACCGCATCAGCCGTGATCGCATCACCCCTCGAGGCATAGCTATACGTCCCGTCGGCACCCAGCGTCAGCGTCCCGTACAGACCGTTGATCACTGACCCCACATTGCCCGAAGCATCCGTCGTCGTATCGCCGCCCGATGCACGAACACCAACAACACCGCCAGCGGCTTCCGCGCCGTCAGCGCCGAACACATCCGCACTGTCCGTCAGTACATTACCGCCAACAATCGCGCCCTCGGTAACGCTGTTGGTGTCAGCATTCGCCGTCGGGACATCATCAATAATATCGATCGTCAATGTCGTACTTGCGCTGTCTCCGTCGCTATCTGTAACTATAAGCGAGAAGCTGTCACTTCCGGGGTCGGCCAGCGTATTATCCGAAAGAGTATAGCTGTAAGTATATGCACCAGCATTAAGAATGACCGTCAGCGACCCGTTGGCCGTCGTAACAGTCCCACCATTTGTAACGTTCACACCATTCACGGTCAGCGAAGCAACTGTATCGCCCGCTGTGGAGATTGAAATAGAACCAGTGGCGATCTCGCTATTGCTAGCCGCATCGGAACCGGCAGGTTCGCCAGGCCGAGCAGGCAACCCAGCTTCTTCAACTACATTACCACCCTGAAGGGCAATTGCTGGTGTGGAATCTGCCGCCAAAGTAATCGAAACAGTGGCAGTCGAAACATCTCCATCACCATCTGTAATGGTGTAATCGAAAGCTACTTCACCCTCTTCGCCCGGTGCGGGGTTGTAAGTGAAAGTACCATCTCCGTTATAAACGACAGACCCGCCACCGATTGTGCTGCCAGGAACCAACGCAATCTGGTCAAGTTGAATGCTGTCAGCACCGGGAATGTCGTTGGCAAAAGCGTCAACCGTTATCGATGCATCTTCCTCGGATTGCACGGCTGTGTCATCGATTGCTTCTGGAACGTCATCGACTACCGTAATGGTGAAGTCGTCAGTGTCGCTATCACCGTCAGTGTCGGTGACAGTTACTTCAAATGAAACGGTTGTATCGTCACCCGAAGTGTTATCGGTAAGTTCGAAAGTGTAATCCAGTGTGCCACCATCTGGATCGTAATCATCAATCGTTAAAGTACCCTCTGGTGTGACAATCACTTGTCCAGCACCGGTTATGACTACCCCATTGATCTCGACCGAGGCAACACCGTCGGGAGCTGAAAACGTAATAGTTCCACTAGTGGATTCAACAGGGGTCGCTTCTGCAGTTCCAGGTGCCTCATTCGGACGCTCTGGAAGGCCTGCCTCGTTAACGATCGTCCCCGCACCTGATTCCGGAACGGAAACTATTTGCACAGGCGCATCGCCGATTTCGATTGTGAGCGCTGATGTAGAGGTACTGCCATCACCGTCCGTAACGGTGTAACCAAAGGTCTCCGTCACGCCGCCAGGGGTGCCAGCGTCCCTCACATAGCTATAGCTGCCATCGGCATTAATGGTCAGGGTACCGTACATCCCCGCGACCGTCACTTCACCACCAGACACATCAACCGGATTTCCAGATCCGGACACAACCGATGTCACGGAACCACCATCAGCACCCAGGTTGTCAGCCCCCGCAACGCCGCTGGTTGTACCAATTCCCGTAATTACATTTCCGGTTTCAGGCCCGAACGTACCAGCCGCAACAAAATCTGTATCATCCAAAGTAATCGGCGCGTCATCAAGCACATTAATGATCAAGGATGCGGTCGCTTCATCGCCGTCAGTATCGCGAACGGTGATGGAGAAGAAACCATCCTCGGTTACGCCCAGCAAATTATCATCCAGCCTATAGCTAAAGCCTATCGAGCCTTCGCTAATACTGGTGATCGTCAACGTTCCATCGGGCGACGTAAACGTCTGACCTATAGCTGTAATCTCGACGCCGTTGATTAGAACTGCATCAGTGCCATCCGGCGATTCAAACTTGATCGTCCCAGCGGTGGTTTCACTATCGGATGCCGCTTCGGTGCCAGCTGGTTCGCCCGCCCGGGCAGGCAGGCCCGCTTCATCAACCTCAGCCGACGCATTGGTCGCGCCAACCGGGTTGTCCGGCGTGATCACCACAACTGTTGGCTCCTCATCTTCGACAGCGGGGATGACTTCCTCTTCCTCAGGCTGCGGAAATGCTAGCTCGGTGTACGGCAACAAATCACCAAGATCGAAAGCATCTTGTATCGGCCCAACGTCAGTCGCAAAATTTCCGCCAGAACTTTGTGGCGGACCAGCAGCTGGCTCAGGCTCATTTCCGACTATCAACGCAGCAAGGTTGAGCGGCGGAACCGCAACGCCGTCAACAATGATTTGCGGAACCCCGATCGCACCGTCGATAATCACGTAGACGGTGCCGTCGACTGCCTCAATTATGAGATCACGACCATCCGACTGGATTGTCTCAATCGCGACACCATTAGGCAGAGTGATTGTGTTGGATGCATCTGCGCGCAAGATAACTCTTGAGGCGCTTTGGCCTAGGTCAGTTGAAAGCGATGCCAGACTACCTGGAGTGTCATCGACTTGCGACCCAAACTGCTGTTGATCATCAAATTCCATGCTCGTCCATCCTAACTTTGCACCGCATCAAACGGAAACAAACGGATCACAGAACATCGACATTCAAAAAAGTTAGCGCCGAAAAGCCCTGGCGAACCAGGAGTTATGCTCTGCGACCTAGATATGTGTTGGGAGGCGCTTTTAATGAACCGCGTGTCAATGCGACTCGGCCTCCTTCTGAAGCAATTGGACCACCAATCAATTAAAGTTACAAGCTTGTTAACCTCAAAAATTTACCTTGAGCATTGATTTTACTCGATTTTACAAACCTATGGCAGGGTGATTTAATGGCGTTAGGCCATTGATATTATTAGGCAAAAAGTTCGGCATCCTGCCGAAAAATTGCGATTAGCGCTTTCGAAAATTTTTCATTGAAAACAGGCATTAATTGAAGTTTCTGATATAGAAAGTAACTTGACCAGCATGTCGGAAGGCGCCCGCAGGAGAAGCCCGCGTTATCGCACTACTAGCAGTCCAATACTGAGACGGCTCGAGAAGTTAAGCGATTGCCTGACAAGGAACAAGTCTACCAGTGTTTCTAAAAGTATTAGCTGCCGAAGGGATTGACTGCCCGTGCACCATGCCGAACTTCATAGTGAAGATGTGGCCCGGTCGACCTTCCGGTTGAACCAACATATCCGATAATTTCACCCTTTTTGACGATCTGCCCACCGGCAACAGCCACGCGCGACATATGGGCATACCGTGTTTCAACACCTCCGCCATGATCCAGCTCTACCGCGAGTCCATATCCACCAAACCACGAGGCGCTGGTCACAACTCCGCCTGATGTTGCAAATATCGGCGTTCCGGTTGGCGCCGCAAAATCGACTCCTGAGTGACGACGCTTCACTCCCGTAATCGGGTCGGTGCGAACTCCAAAGACGCTAGATATCCGCGCGCTAGAGATTGGTGATCCAGATGGCATCGTTCCTGAAAAATTGGCAGTAGGCCTCGCCGCGTTTCGCGAAAACCGAACAGTCTTAACGCTATCACGGTTGGCGGTGATCGCGTACCGCCTTGGACCTAGCTGCAGCCCCACCGCGCCAGATGAGACAGCGCCAATGGGTTGCTCAAGCCAAATTGGTGAACTGGGTATGTCAGCGGTTCCATCCGGTTCATCGAGAGAGAGATCTGAACCTACCGGCGCGCACTGACTCTCTTCGGCGTCGTCATGGCAGTCCATTGGCTCACCGGCCGCACTTGAGTGTAGACCGTCTACTGGTGGCTGCACCCTCATAGTTTGGTCGATTTGAACTGAGGAGTAGGCAGCAGTAATCAGGCTGGCCGGCTCGGCCAAAGTGATATTGGCCTCAGTCGCGTCCGGCTCCCGGTCTTCAATGGAATAAGCCCCCTCTACCAACCGTATTTGGGCCGTTGCTGCTCTTGGCACCAGCAACGCTGACGCGGCGATACAAATCACCAATTTGAAACGCCAGTCGTTCGCCATAACTTTGCCGGACATCACCAAAGCCCGGCCCGGAAGTGAACGAAACAAAAAGTCGCAAACGCTCCTGCAGAAATCGCGACTCCGTAGGGCACTGACCCCGCCCCCTTCTCCAAGCGTCCAAATTTACGCATGCCAAACATGACAAGCAGCAACAGGAGCCCCGAAAGAGAAATCATGAACATTAACCGAAAAAAGTCCGGCAATGCGAACCAAGCTGCCACGGCGGCATAAAACTTCCCATCACCGCCGCCCCAAAACCCCAAACCGAACAGTGCCATTCCGATCAAAAGGGCCACTCCAAAATGGGCAAGGTGGTAAAGCGATGGCTCCCATCCTGGACTGTTCACAGCCCAAGCCATGCCCAATAGAAACGTGATCGCGGAAACTAGGTTTGGTATCCTGCGCGATTTAATATCCGTCCATGACGCGAAAGCCAGTAGGCACGCGAATGGTAAAGCGGCGTAAAAGGGAGTCATAACCGCGCCATCATTTCAAGGGTGCATCCAACGCAATTCTGATGGGGTAAGATTTTATCGCAGGGCGATCTTGCACGGTTAGCCTATCGTTCCTCACTTTTGTGAGGTCGATTAAGACTGGGTATGCCGGACGATTGACCGCGATCATTGTCCCGGAAACTCGTTTGCGAAAAGATGAATCCTTCGGCACAGCGGGGACGCTGTCAGCTGATGCGGTTCTATCCACAATAGGCGCCGACGGGTCAAAAGCTGTCCTGATAAATATTTCGTGAACGGCGCGCCGTTGGGAAGTAGGCTGATCGCCGACGAGTTTGGTCATGATCGGACTTCTGGCTTTGTTGGTGATTTCAGGCTGCCGCTCAACCGCTCTTGCAATTTGAGGCGCTTGGCCTGGTAATGCCGCCAACTCTGCCCCACCTGAAATAGGTGCCGAAACTGCGTCCAGCCGGGCTAGGTTCCGCGCAAATCGCGCATCTGAAGGATCGTTTTTGATCGCCCTAGCAAACAATTCTCGCGCTACATCGCTTCGGCCGAGCATCGTGTACGCTACACCCATTCCGTTGAGCGCCTCCGCAGAATAACGCGGATCGTATGACCCTTGCCGAAATGCTTCGATTGCCAAGCTCGGGCGTCCTTCTTTCAAATGGCGCCGGCCAATTTCAACGCGCTGAGCAAAATAGTCCGCCATATCAACGCTGGCATTATTGGCTTGCCGTTTGCCAAACGGGTTAACAGTTCCACAACCGGCTAATGTAACGCTCAGAGCCCCGATAAGAATATACCGTAGTTTCATGATTCATCCTCCAGCCAAAATTGGAAAAACTTCGCGAACAACCCGGATGCCAGCCGGCAGCATTAATACCCCGATCATGACGGGCAGCATGAATACCACCAGTGGAATCGAAATGAGAACAGGCAGGCGATAAGCCTTTTCTTCTGCGCGCATCCGGCGCTTCTCACGCATCTCTGCTGCATAAACCCTAAGCGTGCTACCGAGGCTCGTACCCAATTTGTCGGACTGGATTAGCAGCGTCGCGAAAGAATTGATTTCGTCCACGCTGGCCGTGTCGGCCAGCTTGCGGAAGGCTTCTTGGCGCGACGAGCCCGCCCGCATCTGCAGCACCGCGACTGAAAGAAGTTCTGCGACTGCTGGATGCGCATTGACCATTTCCCTGCCGACACGGTCCATGGCCGCTTCGATACCGAGGCCCGCCTCGATACAAACCAGCATCAAGTCTAAGCAATCCGGAAAGCCGTTTACGATTGCTTCCGTGCGCCGGTCGGCCTTTGCACGAATGAAAAGGTTGGGAATATAAAGGCCAAGCAATCCGAGCACCGATCCAATCAAATAGATGCGGAAAAAACTTGGCGGGTCATCCGAAAATTGTAGCAGCAGGATAAAACTTGCTGGCAAAACGAAGATAAGAAGCAAGCGGATAAGCGTATAAACTCTGGATGCAGACGGGCTTGTATACCCCGCAGCCTTGAGCTGTTTCCGCAGTCGTTCATCCTTTGAATCCGCGAGGCTGAATCCGCTGTTTTCAATCCGTGTTGCCATCTTCGCCCAGGCGGTCTCGTTCTCCTTGGCGCGAAGCCCACTTGGGGCGACAGCAACGGATGTATCGGCCTCCAAAGCGGAAAGGTTTCGCCGTTCTGCCCTGTTTCTCGACACGACTGTCATGATAATGAAAGCGCCCGCCGCTATTAACGCGAACAGACCAACCAGGAAGGTTATGCGAACAGCAGAGCTAGTGGCCAAAAGTTCAATCATGATCAGACCTTTATGTCGACCATCTTGCGGATCGTGAGCAATCCGATCAAATACATGCCAATCAAGACCCCGAAGCCGATGATAAACGCCCGGTCTTGCGCGACTTCCAAATAGAAAGCCGGGTTAACTGCAAAGAGGCCCACAAATGCAGCAACAGGCAAAATACTCAGCATCCACCCGGTCATCCTGCCTTCTGAACTCAGCGCTCGGACCTTGCGATAAAGACTGGCCCTTGCCCGGATGACATCAGCAAGGTTTTCCAGAATCTCTGCTAGATTACCGCCAGTTTCATTTTGGACAGATAGTGAAACAACGAACATCCGGATATCTTCAAGATCCCACCGCTCAGCCATTCCGGCCAGTGAATCCGTCAGCTCTGCGCCGTAGGAAACTTCATCGGCTACCAATCCGAACTCGCTGCCGATCGGATCTTGCATTTCATTCGTAAGCAGCTCGATGGCCGACGCGACAGGGTGGCCTGCTCGCAAGGCGCGCACGAATACGTCCAGGCTTACCGGGAACTGGTCTTCAACGCGGCTTCGCCTTCGTTGGGCAATCATGCTCAAAATCATCACTGGCAGCATGATCGTGACACAAAATGCAATTGCGCCGATCATTAAAAATACGCCGACATTCAAGGCAAATCCGCTGGCAGCCACCAGCAGGCTAATCACGGCCAGCAATACGAAAAATCCAGCCGACATGATAAGCAACAATTGACGAAGGCTGATCGGCAGAGCTGCTGCCCTCAGCGATCGCTGCAAGCTGGCAAGCCTGCGCGCAATCCATTCGGGATACCGCGAAAAATCACCGCCTTCATGTTTCCTCAGGACGGCAACAATGTGCTCCCTAGTGCTGCCTTCGCTGATCATTCTAAGCCGGCGATTAACCGTGCTGAGATGCGACTTGCGGGCCCAAATGGAATTTAACACAAGTTGAGACAGGACGAATATCGACGCAAATATTGCTATCAAAACCGCAAGTCTGATGATTGTATCGACCATCTTCAGTCCATCACATAATCTGGCCGGAACAATTCCGCCGAAAGATTTATGCCAGCCGAGATCGCATGGCTCAGGAATTTGGGTCTGATGCCAGACGCTTCGAACTTGCCCTGGACCTGACCATTCTCGTCGCGACCGGTTATTTTGAAGCGGAAAATCTCCTGCATGGTAATGGTTTCCCCTTCCATGCCGGTAATTTCCGATAGGCTCACAACTTTACGGCGACCATCCGACAACCGGCTGACTTGGACCACAACGTTAATCGCAGCAGCAATCTGAGCCCGGGCAGAACGGGCTGGCATATCAATTCCGCTCATACCGATCATTTGCTCGATCCGAGACAAGGCGTCTCGCGGAGTATTTGCGTGAACGGTGGTCATCGAGCCATCGTGACCGGTGTTCATCGCCTGAAGCATGTCGAATGCTTCGCCAGCACGCACTTCGCCAACGATGATGCGATCGGGCCTCATGCGCAGCGCGTTTTTCACCAGGTCCCGCTGGCCCACCTCGCCCTTGCCCTCAATGTTGGCTGGCCTTGTTTCCAGCCGCGCGACATGGCTTTGTTGCAATTGCAATTCGGCACTATCTTCGATTGTAACAATCCGCTCCGCCTCATCAATGAACGATGACATCGCGTTAAGCAGCGTCGTTTTGCCCGAGCCTGTACCGCCGGAAATCAATACGTTTCGCCGAGACTGGACCACTGCGCTCAACACATCCGCCATTGCGCGCGGCATGCTTTCCAGTTCGACCAGCCGCTCAATCCCGATGCGTTTCTTCGCAAATTTACGAATGGACAGGAGCGAGCCATCTACCGCTAGCGGAGCGACGATCGCGTTGACACGTGAACCATCGGCCAACCGCGCATCCACAAATGGCGATGACTCATCAACGCGGCGCCCAACAGCGCTCACAATCTTCTGGATGATGCGCATGAGATGCCTATCGTCCTTGAAAGTGGTATCAGCACGTTCAAGCAAACCATCGCGCTCTATGAAAACAATCTTCGGACCGTTTACCAGAATGTCTGTGATGCTCTCGTCCTGGAGCAAAGGCTCTAACGGCCCCAGCCCCAACAATTCGTCCAAGACGTCATCGACGAGCGCTTCGCGCTCACCCCGGTTCAAGGTCTGACGCTGTTGTGTCAGCATCTCGTTGATGATGACTGCAACTTCGCTTCGAATCGAAGCCCTAGGCATCTTGTCAAGCGCGCTCAAATTAATCCGATCCAGCAATTCGCGGTGGATTGAGATCTTTAAAGCGAGTTCATTTGGTTCACTTTCAGCGCGGTCTTGTGTAGCGGAGGGGGAGGCTTCGGGTTCCGAAACAATTTCCGGCTCTTCAATCAGCTCAGGCTCGCTGGTTTCTGCCGCACGTTTGACCGACCACTTCATGAACATGCCTCATGGTCTTTAGGAAAAAATTCTGCGGCCAAGGATTCAATCGCTCGAACGAATGGGGCGCGGCTGTCGACTTGGCCAAGCAACATCGCTTCGTCTTGCGCCGTTTGAAGGTTTGATTTCTGCAGTGGAATGCTGGCAATTACTTCACGGTGCAGAGTATCTGAAACCTCATCGGTTCCGATAACCTTGAACATCCGCTTTTCTACGCGATTCACAACAATTTTTACGTCAGCGGGCGCAAACTCGACACTCTCCAGCAAACCAAGGCTCTTTTTCGTGCGGCGTAAACAGCGAATGGTTTGTTCCACCACCATCAACAATTGATCGCATGAACACGCTGCCGAAAGCGCCCATGATGTCCAATCGCTCGGCAAGTCGAGCAGGACAAAATCAAATTCCTTGCGGGCCATTGTGAGCAGCCGCAAAAGGCGATCGGTATCCACCATCTCAGGCGGGGTGATGTCTGACGGGGCCGATATGGCAAAAACATTCGGTCCAAAAGCCAAGGCGCTGTCACGCAGAATGTCCCGGTCGAGCCTGTCACCAGCGCTAATCAGATCTACGACATTAGTTACCGGATCCAGTCCAAAAAGGCTTGCCACCTCACCAAACTGTAGGTCGAGATCGATGATGCAATACCGCAAATCTGGCCTTGCATCAGCCATTGCCGCAACAAGGTGAGTGGCAATGGTTGTGGCACCGCAGCCGCCGGATGAGTGAAGCACGCCGATCATCGGACACAAATCTGCATCTGTATGGGTCCGGGTGCTGCCCAAATCCATTATCGACGCAAAAAGTTCTTCCGTATCAAAAGGCAGCGAGACAACGTCGTTGACCCCCCTCCTGATCAGGGTGCGCACCGTCGCTACATCCATCTCGTTAATCGCAGCAATCAGCAATATGTCCGGCCGGTCTTGTTTGATCCGCGATATCCGGGCTAATGATTCCGGCTCGTTCGGATTTATTTCAACCACCAACAGATCTACGTTGGCAAGCTCGCCTGCGGGTATGGGACTTGCGGGAGCAAGTGGGCAGATGGCAAACTCTCTTCCGAAACGATCCATCATTTGTCCGTGCAAGGGCTCAACATAGCTGCTGCTGGCGACAATGGTCGTGCTGAAAGCAAGGCTAGAACCTTGTTCTTTGGATATGGTGAGTTGGTTGGTCATTGCTGGTTTCATCCTAGCTCGACACCGATCCCTGACCGTCTTCCAGCGTCAAAGAATAGGAGAAGTCCGGCAAAGGAACTTGCCCGCCCAAAGGTGAAAGGACGATCGAAGAATAGTTCACGTTATTTACTCGTACGGTCACGATTGGAGCGATTTCTGGCTTGTTGGGGTCACCGGCGAAACCGATCCCGGACCCCCGATATTCGACAGAGACACTGCCATCTGGAATGCGGGGTTGAAATTGGCGCATACGGGCGACCAGCGCGTCATAATCGGCACTGTCTGCTGGCGACAGTGAACCGCTCGGGCACGTACCCGCACTAGAATCGCAAGTGCACACCGCGCCGGTGCAAATGACTGCGCCTAACGCCTCGCCGCAAATGCGATCGCTGGCAGCCAAAACTTGGCCATTATCGCAGGTGAAACCAATGTATGTTTGCGTCGAAAGGGCGGGCGACAACACGTTGGTCACGACTGCATAGCGTGCGCCCATCTGGGTAGCTTTTTCATACTCGTTAAGCGTCCAAGCGTACACGCCAACATCGATGACGCCGAACATCATCAGCAGTGCCAATGGCAATATCATCGCGAATTCTGCCGCTGTTGTTGCGCGTGTATCTTTGGAGAAGCGCCTGATCATCATCGCTAAATCCCCATGACCGCAGCGCTTGATTGCGCGGACAGGCGATAATTGCTGTCGAGAAAACCCAACGCTGCCAGAATGGAGGGATATGTGACCATGCCGGAAGATATCGAGACCATTGGCCCCGCCGCGCCAAGGTCGGAATAGATGCCCGTATCGACAAATGCCTGGCAGCCGATTGTGACATCCACATCGTTCGGACTCCAACCAGGGACTTTCGGCAATCCGCCAGCTGCAATCTGGCCTGTCGCGGTAACGTTCTGAATCTCGTCCTCGAGCGCAGCCGACATCACAGCCGTACCGCCATTACAAAGATCCTCGACCTCAATCCGAGTGGCAAAGCGCGCTCCATCGCGCACAGCCTTCACCAGCTTGTGCTGGGTCCAGAAGAAATGCCCGGCCTCCATTCCGCCAAACATCAACGCGAACATAATCGGTAATGCGAGCACGAATTCAATCGAGGCTGTGCCTTTGCGGTTCATGATAAAGCGCCGGATCATCGCAGCAGCACCGGCTTGTTACGGCCATAATATTGGAAAGCTGACCCGCCATCAGGCCGCCTTGCGGGGCCGATGACTTCGGTCATTATCTCGCCTGAATTTGTACCGGTAGTCTTACTGTAATCAACCAGAAACAGATCAGCGAACCGTAACACGTCGAGCTTGTCCCGCCCGTTCAACCCGGTGCAATCCACCGATGCAACCGTCATGATCCGCCGATCTTTCTGCGACGCGCTGGGCACGACTGGGGGCTCGGTAACTGCTTGAGGATAGGAACAATAAATGGCTGATTTATTGCTGCCACCTGTTCCTTGCTTATAACCCAATTTACGGACAGCGAGACGTGACGACTTGGCGGCCAGTTCCCACTGAAACACGCCGAAGCGCGATCCATCGCCCGAAACGCTCATCAGATCTGCCGCGCCATGATTCCTGTTCATATAGGCTTGGCCGGACCAGTCCCCATCGCCAATGGTCGAACAACTGCCGGAAATCATGCAATTGTCGCGAGTGTAGCCCGGAACTGTGTTGTTATTTGTACTGGTCATTTCCGCCAGCGCATCAGCCAGCGACATTTCGCTGCCTCTGGCGTTGTTGCCGCTTCCTATGCCAGATGCGCAGGCAGTAGCGGTTGGGTTGGCGGAACCGTTGCCAGGAATCTCTTGCTTATAAACAACTGTCGTAACGGTATTTTCGGATGGGCAAAAATCGCCATTCGTAGTGTTACAGCCCGGCATTGCGGGGCCGTACATATCGAAGCGCGTATTCAGGGCGCGAGATTCGACCGCGACAAATCCGGGTTCGGATTCAATGCCGGATGATGCGACGCACGTATCCAGTTCGTTGTTCTTGCCCAGTTCGCGGTTCGGGTTGCCCGTGTCGCGGTCGTTCTTCACGCTGCCATCGGGATCAAGAAAGCCGAAATTGCCCGGAGTGAACGCATCGGTTGCATTGGGTAGAACGCGCAGACGGAAACCTTTGCCCTTGTCCGCTTCGGTCGGGAAATCGCGGGTTGGCGCGCAGACAAACATCTTCGGTGCCTTGCAGACCGATGCTTCCAGCCCAGCCACCGCATTGGCTTCGATGTTGGGCGAACGAATAACGCCTGTGAGCGCGGTCAATGCATATTTGGCGTAACGGCCATTGACTATAACCCGCACCACGCGTGCATCTTCCGCATCATCATCGTTTGTAACCTGGCTCCCGAATGTGTCGGTGGCGCGGTCGTAATCTTCATAAAATTCGAAGGTCAGGCCCGTTATCGGACGGCCGTCTCCATCATTGGACAGCTTGGTTTCGTTGACCCAGGCGCTATCCGCGGATGCTAGATAGTTATTCGCTGCATCACGCGCGCGGACCATTGCTCCATCATTGCCAGTAAGCTGCGTCGCGGCGGCCAGCGCAGCCTGATCGGCGGCGTTTTGCAACTCGCTATCCATGGTCATCAACCGGCTGTAATCCCAGCCAACGCCCGCAACGGTGATCAGTCCGAACAGGGCAATCGCATACATCGGTCCAACCGCCGCGCTATTATCGCGCAGAAATCGAGATGTGATGCTCCTGTTCATCGGTCCTATCCAATCATCCTGTCTCTGTTACCCGGGTGTGTCTGTGCTGCTGGTTTTGTCTGGCTGCTTCACCTTGTCTTCGCGGTATCGTTCGGCAGCATCGGCGGCGTGTTCTGCGCTCGTTTCCATCTCTTCGTCATAAACTGGTTCCGGATTGACGATCATGGCCGCGTAGGTCTGGCGGTTTGCCTCTCCGAACGCTTCGGTGTCATATTTGCCTTCGACTGTGCCGTATGTCGCGCAGCCGCCCAACATTACTGTGGCTGCCAAAAGGAGAAGGGGTCGATCAATATTCATAGTCACTTCCTTCTGGTGCAGGAGTGGCCGCCGGGGCGGATGGTGCCAGCTGCCGGGGCCTGTAATCTTCCCCGTTCAATAGCGTGTCGAGTACATCGGGATCTGCCACGCGATCCGTTGGCAGGCGCACCTGATCGGGCCGGATTGGTTTGACCAAACGCGGCGTCACAATGATCAGTAGCTCGGTTTCGCTTTTCTGGAACTTGGTAGACCGGAACAGCGAGCCTAAAATCGGGATCGAGCCGAGCAGCGGAACCTGATTCACATTGGTCTGGAAATCCGAACGGATCAGACCAGCCAACACAAAGCTTTCGCCATCGCGCAATTCCAGCGTCGTGCTGGCACGCCGCGTCTGCAGTCCTGGGACTGTCAGGCCATTGATGGTTATGGAAGCGGACGGGTCGATCGAACTGACTTCGGGCTCGACGATCAAATTGATAACGCCATTACCCAATACCGTCGGCGTGAAAGCCAGGCTGACGCCAAACGGCTTGAATTCAACGGTGATTGCGTTCGCGCCGCCGGCACCAGCACCGCCTTGAGACACCGGTACAGGAAATTCGCCGCCAGCGAGGAAGGATGCTTTCTCGCCAGAAAGCGCCACCAATGTTGGCTCAGCCAGCGTTTTCGAAAGACCTTTGCGCTCCAAAGTATTCAAAAATGCCTCAATGTTGAGGTCACCGATGTTGAAGATGGTGCTAAAAATGCCGAAATTATCAAGGATCGGATCAATACCGAGTTCCGTAGCACCGTTGCTCCCTGCAGTGGCAGAGGCACCATTGCCAAGTGCACCACCGAATTTGCTGCCATTGCCAAAACCGCTAACGCCAAGCTGTTCCCCAACGGTGCGATCAACTTCGGCAAAGCGGACTTCCAGCATGACCTGCTGGCTGCCGCCGAGCGACATCATATTGATGACATTTTCCCCGGCATAGGCGGTGGCCAATTGTGCCGCCCGATTTGCCACACCCACATCGCTGACCAATCCGGTTAGCATCAGCTTGCCATTGGTCAGGCTGGCCTCAATCTGTTCGGTGGGGAACATCTCGGTCAGCTTGGAGCGGAGCGCCTCGGTATCGGGTCCGACTGAAATATCCATTACCGCGATCACACGATTGGAACGATCATACAATGTCAGGCTGGTTGTTCCCAAGGCCTTGCCCAAAACATAAACCGAACGGTCTGATACGGGCAGCACATCGGCAACTTCATCATTGCCAATCATCGCCCGATCAATCGGACGATCTGCGGTGATGATCTGGCTCTTATTAATGGGTATCTCAAGTTCGCCAGCATGAATGTTGGCGCTGGAATATTGGGCCTGAGCGGGAGCGGCAGCGACAGCCAAAGACAGTGCAAGCGCAGAAGCTAGTGTCCGGAAAATCATGTTATTTCCCCCCTCTGCGGCTGACGGCGTATTCTTCGCCTTCTGTTCCGCGGTAAATTGTCATGCTTGGGCCGGAAATGGCTGGCTTTCCGCCTACCACTGCGACCGGCGTTTGCACTGGCTGGTATGATCCCGGTTGCGCTGGTGCAGCAGGCTGCGCGCTGGCCGCGCGCTGCCGCCGCTCCGCGATATAATAGCGCGAATTGCCGACATCACGATTGGTAATGGTGCCGGCTGAGCCAGGATCGACGGTTTCGACATTGCGCAGCGCCAGGCTGAGGGTGCCAAGCTTTCCAGCGACGGCAAGCCGCTGTGCTTCAAATGGCGGGACCAGCAAAACTGCAGTCTGGCCGACTTTCGGCTCGGTAGCGCTTTCACTAGCAATCTGGTCAATTGCCAAGACCTGCACGCGTTGCAGGATGACATCGGACATCAAATCCTCCGCCTTGGCGCCCTCACCGGGAATCTTGCGTGTCAGCAAGACATCAACCGTGTCGCCCGGGCGGACAAATCCGGATACTCCAGTGACAGCGCCGACTGGTATGGAAACCGCTCGCATCCCTTCGGGGATATTGGCGGCCAGTACCGCGCGGCCATCTGTGCCGCTGACTTTGTCAGCCAAGATCGGTTCGCCGGGAACAATCGGGCGCAGCGCCACGCGGCCATTGGCCAGCGCTTGCTTGATATCTCTGAAAGCGCCCTCGGGCACTGAACCGGCAGGAAAATTTTGGAGGCGCACATTTTCAGGCGTTAATGGGGCGCCAAACTCCAAAGGCTGGGTAGCGACCACGATTCTAACGAGGCGCTGTTCCTCTGCCTGAGTTACGGCCTTTTCTTCTACGCCCGATAAATAGGCATTGATTAACAGAACGGCGATGCCGGCGATAAAGATCGCGGCGACGAAGATAATGATATTGCGGTTCTGCATACTAAGCCCTCCCCCAAGGAAGCAAAAATGAAAAACCGGAGACCTCCCCGACCGCAATAGATCAGGGAGGTTGCCGGGATTTGGCTTAGTCAACCAAAGAGCTGGTTGCTGGTGGGCAAGCAGTATCGCCAGTTTCCGAACCTGCAGCATCGGCACATGCATCAACACGGCCAGCAGAATCGGTGATCGCACCCGAAATTTCAGTCGAGAGCAGGAGTGCAGCGCCGCCAATGGCAACACCGACAACAGCCAGGATCAAAGCATATTCAGCTGCGGAAGCACCGCTTTCGTCAGCAATAAAGTTTTTCAGAAAAGTCTTCATGGTATTTTCCTCGCGCATTTCGCACATTAATGTGCAATTTCTAAAGGCAGTTAATCTGCCCAACTGTCCGAAGGGATAAATCCCAAACAAACTTGCGCGACCCGAGTTTTACATTTTGTAATTGTTTATCGGGGTTTACCCAAACCAAACTGGATAACCCCCTCGGAGCTGCCTAGATAATCAGCACTGAGTGCCAACCCGTCAACTCAAATTTTTAAATGTTATTTTAACCTTTAATTGCAAGAACTTGCAAATATTAAAGGTGAACGGCTTTAGTTAACCGCAGGTTGAAAGTGGTAAAACTGCTCCAGCGCGAATCGGACATTGCGCGCGATTCGGAACCACTTGAAAATGCGTGGGAATATAATTCACCGTTCCGGCTAAGGCCAAAAGAGTGTATGCAGTGATTGTGCGAATGATACTGAAATGTTTTGAAGCATACCGTGCGGCTTTGTTCGCAAAGAGCCTGTTGGTGCCTGCATTCTTTTACAACCGTATGGCTATTGTCACTCTATTATGGCTGATGCTTACTGTTCCCCTGGCACTGCTGAAGCTCGCTTTCCCAGCGACTAGTATCCATAATTTGGGCGATGCGTTGCCTATACTCGTCGCCTATAGCATCATCATCGCCGCGCCAATTTGTGGTTATCTGATCGCGCATGAGGCATTCGGCAAGCAGGCATCCTCCACACAACTTGATTTTCACTTGTCATTTTTGGGAAAATGGAAACGGATTGACGAACAAAGCGCCCGCAAGAACATTCTTTTCGGCCCGGTTGGCTTTATCGCCTCGCTGCTGATCGGCATGCTGCTGAACGTAGTCATTCGTGCCGGGGAGTTTTTTCTGGCCGTTCCCGCGATGAGCGCCCACGCCCCCGAATGGGGCATGACCTTGTTTATCACCATGACGGCAGATGTCGCGATAACCGGCTTCTTCTATATGGTCGCTTTCGTCATGGCGTTGCGCACCGTGCCCCTGTTTCCGCGAATGTTGCTGTTCGCATGGTGCGTGGATGTTTTCATGCAGTTGATCATCGCCCAGCAATTGTCATTGGTCGGCAACATCCCCGCTGGCGTTGTCACCCCGCTAGTTGATCTGCTCCAAGGAAACATGACCAAGGTCATGATCAGCATCGTGGTATGGATGCCCTATCTGCTGCTTTCGCACCGGGTAAACATCACCTATCGGCATCGCCTCCCACAAAATTGAGGGCGGTTGCTAGACATGAAAGCCAGCGCTCCCGCTCGAATCCGGCAATTTTATTCGCCACTTAGGCCTGCGCAGATTATTTTGAGGCTGCCGCACCTTCACTTGTGAAATGATTTACTCTTGTGGAATCCAGCATAAAATTCTAACTTGTACATATATATAAAAAAGAAAAGCGGAGCAGGTCGTGCTACCTAAGACATCGATAGAAGAGACTCTAGGTGTGCGCCTGAAGCGGATGCGTGTTGCCAAACGATGGACGCAACATGAAGTCGCTGAAAAACTTGGCGTTTCAATCACCAGCGTGTGCAACTGGGAAAAAGGATACACCCGGCCCAGAACAAGTGCGCAAAGACAATTGTCGAGCCTTTACAATACCTCTTTAGAGGAATTGTTCGCTAGTGTGAGAAGTGCGGAGTTGGCCACACCCAGCTCGACGCTGCAAGATAATTCCAAAGAGCGCCAGCAACTTTATTCCCTGTCAGATGTTATCACCCGTTCACGGCAGGCGATAGCTGATTCTGCCGGACTGTCCGCCGCCAGCGTGAAGATCACCCTACACTACTAAGACAGGGTAAGGCCTGCCTAGAGATGCAGCTGACAGGTGACGGCGGAAATTTTGGACGCGTCCCCGTGCAGATGTCTATAATTCTCAGGGTCCGTCGGGCACCTAATCTCCAACCATAGCCAGCAAAGCGGCCCCAAGGCCGCTCAACGCGCTGCGATATATAAAGAAAAAGATGGCGATGGTCGCATTCCGCCGCGGACTCGTCTCTAAGGTGATTTCCCTGTTATTAGGGAATTAACAGGGAAAGTATCGCTTTTTGGCCTCTAAATTGACCAATTTGGTGTAATTGCAGCAACTTTCATCAAAATTTCTACTTCAATTTCAGCGACCTGAGTGCTTGAAACAGGCGTTTCCCTGTCATTCGACGGAACAGGGAATTAATTCGGCGATAACAGGGCAATTAATCACCGGAACAGGGACTGTTTTTCAGCATAACAGGCATCCGCCGTACCAGTCCGCTTTTGGCCGCATTCAATGCGTTATCGAACGTCAATTAATGCGGCGGAAAGCGAACTTTAGGCCGAACGCTGCGGACAGTCGTATCGCAGCTCCAATTGAGCTCATTAGTCTTGATCTGGTTTCAATCACGTTTAGTCATTGGCACAAGGGCGAGGTTGAACTCATAGATATTGGCTCGGCTGTAATAACTTTCGATGACCCCCAACCTTCGCGGCCTATGCATGCACGGCTTGCCAAATGCGGCGCGGGCGAACACACCTTTTGGCATGGATTTGATCGTTCCCAATGCGGCGATGCTCGCTACGTTTATGGCTATTTTGCTAGGGGCGTTCTTGCTTCTCGTGCCCTCGGCTATCCGGCTTGCCAACTCCTTGCTTGCGCTGTTCCTGTTTACCACCGCGATCGATGTTAGCGGCTGGTTTATTTCCGATTGGTGGGCCGCACATCCCAAGATCAGCAGTCTCCGTCCTGTGGTCGTGATGCTCCAAATGCCATTCTATACCGGCTTCATTTGGTTCAGCTGTTTCCAACGGAGATCTTTGCATGCTCGAGACGCGTGGCATTTTGTGCCTGCGGGCTTAGTCTTGGCTTTCATAATAACAGGGGCAGATATTCCTTACCTGAGCGCCGCGTTTGAAGCGCAATATGCGATTTATATCGCCGCTGCCGTCTATGCTCTTTGGCGGGTTCGTCTGGAGATGAGAACGCGATTTGTCGGACAATCGGCGAGCTGGCGCTGGCTGGTCTTGCTCGTCGTATCCTCCCTCGTCGCGCATAGCCTGTTTGTGATTCGGACCGCCTTTGCGGTCTCACTTACTGTAGATATTCAGACCACGCTGCAAACGATTGCAGCGCTTCTAGTTCTTGCGATCACTGTAGCGATTGCATTTCAAGCCTTGCTATCACCTCAAATCTTTCGGGGGGCGGACAGGTTACTTGTATCTGCGGCCAATGAAATTGATGCGTCCGATGAGGGCAACAGGCGCGGCGACACCAAGCGATTGGTGGCGCTTATGGATCAGCAGCATCCCTATCTCGATCCCGATATGTCGCTCTCGCGGCTGGCTCGGCTCTGCGGGATTACGGCCAAGGATCTTTCGGCATTGATCAATCAGCGACATGGTTTGCACTTTTTTGATTTTTTGAACCGCTACCGCATCGAACATGCGCAAAGATTGCTCAAAGACAGCAACCAGAGCGTAACGGAGATCCTCTACGCATCGGGCTTCAACGCTAAGTCGTCCTTCAACACCGCGTTTAAAAAACATGTGGGTATGACACCGTCGGCATATCGCAAAGAAAGCCGCACAAAATAGGTTCGACTTCGCGTATTCGGACGCATGGCTGGGGCTTTGTTGGCATATCGGCAGTCGCAAACCGAAGAACCATAAGAGATCGTTGATATGACCTGTTTTCCCGCCTTCATTTCCAACTTTCTTGGCAGGCTACTTGGCATGCTCATCGCAGGATTGTTGGTCGTCTCGCCAGCTCAGGCCAAAGAGCCTGATTGGGCGGCGCTCGACCGCTTAGTCGATAGTCAACTAGAAACCGGCGAACCGGGCATCAGTGTCGCGGTGTCAGTGGGCGGGCAGCTGGTCTATGAACGCTGGGCGGGTCAGGCGGACCTTGAGCGCTCCCTTCCCATTGGTGCGGACACGCGGTTCCACATCGGCTCGACCAGCAAGCAATTCACGGCGTTCGCGATTATGCTGCTTGCCGAACAAGGGAAGCTCTCGCTTACTCAGGATGTGCGCGACTTTATTCCTGAATTGGAAGTCCGCCCCACGCCCGTAACAATCCGGCATTTGCTGAACCACACCAGCGGCTTGCGCGAGGAAAATGGCCTGCTATTTCTCACCGGTCAGACACAAGCAACACCTACGACTGCGGATCAAGCGCTCGATCTGTTTTTTCGCCAGCGCGGCGGCAATTTCGCCGCTGGTGAGCGCCAGGAATATAGCAACACTGGATATCAATTGCTCGCTGAAGTGACCGCCCGAGTATCAGGCCAGCCTTTCGCCGAGTTCATGCAAGCTCGCGTCTTCGGTCCGCTTGGTATGACGCAAAGCTTCGTGTCCACTAATCCCAACAAGATCATAGGCAACATCGCAGCGAGCTATGACCCAGCCGAAGCTGGCTTTGCTAACGCGCATCTCTTGTCTGTCACATATGGATCGACTGGCATCGTTTCCCATCCGCGCGACCTGCTCCTCTGGGCACATGCTTTGAATTCTGGCGAGATTGGCGGGAACGATGTAAGCGGCGCCGTCGCCGCCATGGCCGCGCGCTCTACATTACCTAATGGCCGCCGATTGATCAGCACCAACGGCCAAGAATATCGCAATTTTCGCGGCCTTGATACCTGGTCGCATGGTGGGAGCACGGCTGGGTTCAGGAGTTTCCTTCTGCGCGTGACAGACGAGCGGCCGGACAAGCAGGTGGCCGTCTCGGTGATGGGCAATCGGAGCGATCTCCTAAAAGCTGCCTTCGCTTTCGATGTGGCAGAGATCGTGCTCGCGGACCGGCTCGAGGCTGAGGAGATAGCAGACTTTGTCCCCGAAACAGGCGATCAGCTCGACCGGTATGTTGGCGATTATGAACTGTTTGCAGGGGTTGTCTTCTCGCTGCGGCGCGATGGTGACAGGCTGACCTTTGCGACATTTGGCGAAGAGGGGCATCTTCTGCCGCAGATCGGCAAGGGGATATTTATGCTGAACCCGGCGCGAGAACTTCGCTTGGAGTTTCACGATTTTGCCAAGGAGCCCTCTGGAGCTGAGCGCGCAACTGAAATGCGCTGGCAGGTCAGCGAAGATGGCTACATTCCGGCGCGGCGCACCGTTATGCAGCCAGTGCCGCAAACACCGCTCAACACGGGTGAACTGGTCGGGACTTATTACAGCAACACTCTGCAACAGGCGCTCATACTATATGCTCAAGGCGGGCAACTTTGGCTGCGCACTGGCGATGCCAAACATGTCCCATTTACCCGATATCAACCTGACACGTTCCGGCCAGAAGCCGAAACAGGAGTTCAGCGTTTGGAGTTTAAGCGGGATAGTCGCGGAGCAGTCGATGGCCTGCTTGTGTCAGCACCTCTGGCCAACGATATTGAGTATCGGAGAATTGGCGGGAGCAATACTAGCAGACAGTGAAGTCGGAAAAGGTCGATTGGTGATTGCAGATTTATATAGCCACGGCGATGCTGCGGCACTTCACAGTCAATCTTGGCCTGATCAGCTATGTCTGAAACTGGGGCTGGAAGCGGATGATCTGCTCTCGACCAAGATACGCCGAAAGAAGATGTAACTTGATTGATACTCAAACAACGTCTCTTCGCCAGACTGTGGCAATTCTCAGGATCTGACAAAAACAGGTGCGTAGTTTTGTTTGCTTCGTATACTGAGGCATCGACCACCCTTTGCCTGATGCTGAATGATAAAAACGCTCCCCGCTCCAATCCTCCGCAGCCTTCCTATTGTGCTACCGCTCAGTGTGATCGCGCTAGCCAGGCTAGTAACTTTCTCGACCATGGCGACTGACCACTCCCCCATGGCGGCTGCCATTTATGCTTGGATCGTGGCCGATGCGTTAGTGCTGGGCCTATTGGCGAGATCACCCGGCCACAAACCGACTTTTTTTCAGGTCGTTGGCCTGGTGTCGTTCGCAATTGCGATCATCCTGCTTGGCGCATCGGGGCCGCTGCGCGCTGTCTATTTCAGTTTTCCACCACTCTTGATTGCCGGCGCAGGGACCGTGTTCCTGTTCGTAACGTGGAGCGCTTACAGGATAGTCTCGCAGTGGCGGAAAACAGGCTCGTTTGCTTCAGGACTTGAAAGTGTCCTTCCGAAGCAACTTGTGAAAGCCGTAATTTCAGAATGCCAAGTTTTTTGGTTGGGAGTATTCCGATGGGGTGCGCCTGTAGATGTATACGCGGGGCAAAGAGCCTTTAGCTATCACACCTTCTTGACGCCGATGATCGCAACTTTCCTGGCTCTTCAAGTGATCGAGCTAAGCGTGGTTCACCTGCTTCTGATGTTTTGGAATCCGCTGGTCGCATGGGTATTTTTCGGTCTGAGCGTTTGGGGACTGATCTGGACAACGGCATTGCTGAAAAGCTTTCGGATGGTGCTGTCAGTCTAATCGCAACCTGTCTCCAGTTTGCAAAGCTCTCCCCTTCCCGACACGGATCAGGCCATAAGGTTTTGCCACTCAGCCAATGCGGCTGAGCGAGCAGTCTTGTAAGTTTGTCTATCGATGAGGTGGCGCTGCGAATTGAAGTGGTTGTGGATGTTAGCGTGGAGAGAAGCGAACTTTTGTAACGACTTCATCTGTCGAAATCTGAGCATCGCTCGCTCTCGTCGTCGGAATGGAAGGTGGCTGTTTTCAACCCTGTTGTTCTTCCACCTTCCCATCTCGCGGCGTTCGAGGTTGCCGATCTCGCGCATCGCAGCCGGATAGGATCTAAGCCCGTCAGTGACGATTTTCTCTGCCGGTCCGTGCCGTTTCAGCGCTTTCTTTAAGAATTGCAATGCAGCTCTTTTGTTTCGCTTTTTCGTGACATAGCTCTCGAGAATCTCGCCTTCTTGATCCACCGCACGCCATAAATAATGCGTCTCGCTGTTGATCTTCACAAACACCTCATCGAGGTGCCAGCGCCAGTTCCGGAAGCCCTTCATCCGGCTAACCCGTTGTCGGCGAATGTCTGCAGCGAACAGCGGACCGAACCGGTTCCACCAAAGCCGCACCGTCTCGTGGCATACATCAATCCCGCGCTCGAAAAGCAGATCTTCAACGTTCCGCAAACTCAGCGGGAAACGGACGTACATCATCACGACCAGGCGGATAATCTCAGGAGATGAGTTGAAATAGCGAAACGGATTGGCTGGTTTCTTGGGTCTGGGCATCGCCCTGCCCTAGCTAATCAGCTTCAATTTTCAATCAGGTGCATTCGCTTTGACAGGACCGCTTTGACAGTACCAACTTTTGTAACGATTTCATCTGTCGGAATCTGAGCATCGCGCGCTCTCGTCGTCGAAACGGCAGGTGGCTATTCTCCACCCTGTTATTGGCCCAGCGGCCGATCTCCTGCTTATCGTCATTACCAAGATCATCCATCGCAGCTTTGTAGGAACGCAGTCCGTCGGTGACGATCTCAGCAGGCGAGCCGTGGCGCTTCATCGCCTTCTTCATGAAGCGCAGCGCCGCCTTCTTATCTCGTCTCTTGGTGACATAACTCTCGAGGATCTCGCCCTCTTGGTCGACCGCTCGCCACAGGTAATGCATCTCACCATTGATCTTCACATAGACCTCATCGAGGTGCCATTTCCATTGGCGGAAACCGCGCATCCGGCTGATCCGCTGGCGTTTCACATCGGCGGCGAACAGCGGACCAAATCGGTTCCACCAGTTCCGGACCGTCTCGTGGCAGATGTCGATTCCACGCTCGGACAACAGATCTTCCACGTTTCTCAGCGACAGAGGGAAGCGGACGTACATCATTACGACCAAGCGGATGATCTCTGGCGAGGAGTTGAAATAGCGGAACGGGCTGGCTGGCTTCTTGGGTCTGGGCATCGCCCTGCCCTAGCTGATCAGGCGTGTTTCGCTACCCGGTGCATTTGCTCTGACAGTGCCAGGCCTGCACTAGTCCTGTGCCATCTCGCTTTGTAGGCGCTCCACCGTCTCGGCGTAGCGCGCATTCTCAGGCTGCAAGGTTTGCGCTTTCAGGAGCGCAGTGAGCGCAGCGGCGGTGTCTCCCTGCGCTTCCAAGGCCTCACCCAAGCTATCGAAGGCATTGGCGGATTGCGCGAAAAGGTCGGTGTTGAGTTGGAAGACGGCCACGCTTTCGTCGAGCTTACCTGAGCCGAGATAGGCATAGCCAAGGCGATTGATTTCGCGTTCGGCGCTTGATGAGCCGGAGAGTTCGGGCTCGGCTTTGATAAAACGCGCGAGACCTTCTGCACGACCGTGCGTGTTGATCAAATCGGCGAGCATGCGGTCCACGGGCCGCGCTGGTTTTTCCCACGCCGCGCCGTTGGCAGCGCGAAAAATCGTTTCCGCCATGCGCACCGTTTCGCCGTCCGTTGCACCGCCCAATCCGCCGATGCTGTCAGCGGCGAAGACGATCAGGTTATTCGATGGCGAGTATTGCAGATTGGCCGTGAAAGGCGGTCCCCAGCCGTCATGGCCAATCAGGTTCACACTGCCCTCGCCTGTCTCGAGCATGGTTGTAAACAGCCCGTAGCCAATGAAGCTCTTGGCATCATGAGCCTTGCTGCGAGGCGTAGTCATTTTTTCCAGCGTTTCTCTGTGTTTGAAAAAACGCTCGCCAAACAGAGCAGCGAACCAGCGGGCCATATCGGCGGTGCTCGAGTAGATGCCTCCGACCGCAGGGACGCCGACAAACTGCGCTTGCAGCGGTGCCTCGAACCCGCCCGGCGCGGAAAAATATCCCTGCGCCAGACGCGGGCGGATGCTGCGGTAGTCCAGCGCACCGGTGTCAGTCATACCCAGCGGGCCTGTCACAAAGGTCTTCAGCGCGTCGGCAAACGGCATCCCGCTGCGCTGCTCGATGATCGCCTGAATCAGGATGTAGTTGCCGTTGCTGTAATCGTACCGAGTCCCCGGTTCGAACAACAACGGCTCGTCTTTGAAGGTCGCGATCATATCCGGAAGAGTAACCGTTATGCTACCCATCCCTGACAGTAGCACCTTGCTCTGAAGTGCCTGAAAGGGCGCTCTATACTGGTAGTTCGGGATGCCGGAACTGTGGCGTAGAAGCTGGTCGATAGTGACCCCGGCAAACGGGCTATTCGCCAATTCCGGCAGGACCTGCGCGACGGTCTGGCTCGTGCTCAGCAGGTCATCCTCCTCCAGACGTAACACAATTGCCGCCGCGAAAGGCTTGGACACAGAGGCAAGGCGAACGCGTGTGTCCTGCTGATACCGAACGCCGAATTCCACATTCGCAGTGCCGAAAGCGCCGGAATAGAGGACCCGCTCGGTCGTCGCTACGATAATTACGCCGTCGAAAATTCCGGCATCATGATAGGCCTGCGCGATCTCTTGGATCGTATCGGAAGCAAGCTCGGCTCGGGAGCTTTGCACAGTATTCTCTGGCGTGACTGTCTGAGCCAAGGCGACATTGCCCATCTCTGCGGATGCCAACATCAGCGCGATGGCAGTTAGAATTTTCATATTTGGGCCTCTTTCTTGGGCTGGCGCAAAATCCGCTCGTGCAGACCGCACGCCTTCAGTGTTGTTGTCGCATTTTCTAGAGCGGCAATCAGGTCAACCCCGATTTCGTCGAACAAGTCCTGATTGGCCTCGCCTGCATCCACCATGATCTGGTCGAGCAATTCCCACTGTTCCAGCCCTGCGGGGGTCAGCGAATATTCGGACCGGCGCTTGTCGAAGAGGTCGGGCGTCTTTTCGATCAAGCCCCGCTTCAGCAGCTTGTTCAAACGCTGCGCCACCAATTGATGGGGCTGGGCCAAATTGCGGGCAAGATCGGACAGCGACAGCGCCTTGTTCGGTCCAAGAGCCTGCAGAGTGGACGAGCCCTCCACAGGAATGTCGAGACCGCGCGCCTCATAAACCAACTGCATCTGCACATGCGTTAAATCCATAAGATCCTGCAGACGCTTGCCAAGATACGCTTTGTTGAACGCCGGTTCGGTGATCTTGCTCTCCATAATTGCAATCAGTTGCGCAATTAGTTGCAAGTATGGAAATGTCAAGTCTGTCATGATAGGAGGTGAAGGGCCGCCACCCTTTCCCGGATGACGGACCTGTTCGATCATAGCGCTAGCTTTTTGTAGTTCTAGAGCGTCCGCATTCCACCCCATAAGCTGACGCTGAGAGGCAATGGTGCTCATTCTGTTAGTTGACTGACTGCTATATCGATCTTGACGCTGGGAGCCGACTGACTGGCAACGACCCAATTGCGGACACTCATTCGAACTAGCCCGAAAGCTCTATTCGCTTTCCAATGCGGCAATCACGCCATCCGCAATAATTTGTTGCCGCCATTTTCCCCAAATGTAGCCTTGGCCATAATTTCCGCCAGTCATGCCGACAACGAGATCGAAATCGGGTATCACAACCACTAATTGCCCGCCATTGCCGCTTGCCTCGTAGGTTTGGTAAGTCTTCTCACCGACCGTGATCGAATGGAGATGCCAAGCTAGGCCGTCGGTTCCACCAAAGTAGAACCTGTTGAACGCATTTTCGTCCAAACCCGTTGTAACTGGCGTAATTTCAACCTTGGCTAAGATCGACTCTTTCACCCAATTGTGATCGATCAACTGCTTTCCACGCCATTTCCCGCCATCGAGATAGAGCTGTCCGATTTTTAGTAGATCGCGTGTGCGAAGCTGAGCGCCTCCTCCAAGATAGGCCTCACCGTTAGGCATCACATTCCAATAGGCATTCTCGAAACCAAGCGGCTCAAATAGACGGGTCTGCAAAAGAGAAAGTACAGATTCTCCCGAAGCACCAGCCAATGCGGCACCAACGAGGTTCATGCCGCCAGAACAATACGCGTATCGTGAACCGGGTTCAGCGACAGAGTCCAGTTGAGCGATATACTGCCAGAAATTTGGATTATCGCCTTGGTTCCACATAACATCTTCATGACCAGCCGTGTCACGGTCGCCGTCGTAACAATCCAAGCCACTTTGATGAGTGAGAAGATCGCCGATGGTAACAGGCGCGTGGTCTGGTTCATTTGGCACGGATATGAATTTATTGATGGGTGTATCGCTGGAAAGTGAATGACCTTCCTGAATGAGAGCTCCAACCAAAATTGAAGCGAATGTTTTTCCAGCAGATCTAGTGTCGTGCGGCTCACCCCTGGAATGATCGCGAAAATACTCTTCAACGATCAACTTTCCGCCACGAGCCACTAGCAGACTATGAACCAAGCTGGGGCTCTTGTCGCCGCCACTTGCGCTTGCAAGGTCTTGCACGACACGCGTCAGTGCGCCTCTTTTGAAACCAGCATCTTCAGGCGTGCCTGTCAGCCAATCGTTTGCCGGCACTGGCGACAGCAACTCGTTTGAACGCTTGTCGCCAACGAAACCAACCGCAATGCTGCTATCGGCGTCGATTGGCGAGAGTTCAAAATCCTTCAATGGGCCAAAGTCCATCCGCATTAGGCTGTCGGCCTTTTCTATGCGCAGAGATGCGAAATCATCTCCTCCACCTGGAAGCGCTAAAGCGTATGCCCCTGCATCTGCAGCTTTATTAAAATCATAGCGCCTAGCGGGCCCTGTAATGTTCCGTTCTGGGTTTAGAAGTACGGCGGTCAGAGCCCCGTCTTCAGCGTCCGACACATCCATGAAGACTGTGAACTGGCGGGCAAGCGGTGTTGCTGTTCCACGCCATTCTCCATCGGAATGAGCAGCGAGTGCGACAGGGTGAGCAAGTGCCTGTCCGCCAATTTGGTTTCCAGGTTGAATGTAAAAACCTTGGATCGGTTGCGCACGCTCAGTCATTTTCCCTTTGAAGTAAGCTCCTGAGGCAAACTCTATGGTGATCTCGTTTTGGTTTTGCACAACCGTAGCACTATCGGTCGCCGCGCCATCTTCATTGAGGGAGACGCTTAGAGGTACTAGCTCACCATCATCAGCTTCCAATACGCCAGCCCAAAGGCCCTTGACCGACGACTCAGGTGCCGCGTGCGCAGTGGATGTAACAGCAGCAAGTGCGAGCAGTGAGTATTTTATCATGATTGTTCCTTTGTGCGATCCAGTCGCGTGGCGAGCCAATCCAAAATCGGACCTTTGCCGCTAGTTAGGTTGCCATGAAGGTGCTTTGCTGCATCTTGCAGTTGCTGATCGCGCAGCGCCTTTATGATCATTTTATGTTCGTTAGCCGCGCAGTTTACTGGCGCTGTTTCGCGAAACAGGGCGAGTTCGTAACGCCGTGTGCGGGCCATCAAATTGTCGATTACCCCTAAAAGGACGGCGTTCTGACAACGGGCGATTAGAAGCCGGTGAAAATTCTCGTCAGCATTGACCGCTTCGGCACCGGGTTGCGCGTTTTGGAAAACTTCGTTGCTCTGTTCCAGCGCATCAATTTCCTCCGGTGTCAGTTGGCCGCCCAGCAGAAGTGCTTCGGGGTCCAACATCGGCCGCAAGTCATAGAGGTCGCTGAACTCGTTCGCGTTCAATGGGCACGCGAAGAAGCCACGTCGTGGAATTATTTCAACGAATCCTTCGGCGACAAGCTGCCCCAACCCTTCGCGGATTGGGGTCCTGCTGATTTGCAGCCTTTGCGACAGATGAACCTCATTAATCCGGTCACCATCTGGAATCACACCGTCAATGATCATCGCGCGAAGAGTCTTTGCCGCTTGGCTCGAAGCAGATTGAGGCGAATCGATTGTATACTGCATACAATTTGATAATGGGCATCTGCGGCTGCGGCAAGGGTGAATCGGAAAAAGAGAAATTGAACCCTTGTTTCCTATTTGTAAGGGCCGCTGAAATCATGGCGGTTGCTAGTGCCAACTTACGATTATCCAGCGCTTACTGGGAGAGCAGGCAAACTGGAGCAATCTAGTTGCGAACATAGGGTATGGTTTGCATGATGCCTGAAATTGGGTCGATAGCGGACGTTCGGGCAATTGAAGCGCCAAACGTCTGGCTATGGGTAAGAGCGGACATAGGATGCGCGGGTGCTGTCAAAGCAAATGCACTGTCCGCTATTTGACTCCTTTTAGGTTTTTCACATGAGAGCTAGAATGGCAGTTTTCTGCCGTTTCCGTATGTTCGACATTGGCCAGAAACCACCTATTTCGTCGCCAGTGCATTTGCTTTGACATTACCCGCGGCACATATACGACTTCAGACGGAGGCCGAAGTCGATATAATGCAGCTAGTCCGGCAGGTTCTGATGGTGTTCTGTCGCTCGATGAAGCTAACCTTCATGCACGCTTCGGGGGCGGAAAAATGCTCACAGTAGATGCGACAAAGCTGACTGTTGATGTTTACGCATCGCAGCAAAGCTCCAAAGACCCTTCCCTTTTCGGAGGGACCGTTACTGGAACTCAAGGACGACTCGTTCACAACGGGGTAAGTGTCAAATTCGACAGGGCTTCAAAAACGTTCTCTATTCTACCGGAAACCTACAAATTTGATCACCAACCACATAGAAGCCTTGGACGCAACATCGCTACCTCAATAGGACGAAGCAAAGCTACCGAAGGGGGTAAATTCCCAATAACGAGATATCAGATTCGCTTCAGAGGCCAACCAAAAGTGAACTTCATAAAATGAAAAAGGTCACTCTTATTTTTCTGATGCTCGGCACTTTCGTGCTTTTGTACTTACTCATTTTCTATGAGACCGACACAAATTTAGGTGGGAGTTACTACAAAAGGCACATTGGCGATGACATCGAGATATATAGCAGTAAGAGCAGTTTTGGAATTCCGCCGCGTATTTTCTATTTGAAAGCTCTCGATAAAAAAATCTATGCAATTCAACGCGATGTCGCGGTAGGAACAGAAGACGGGACCGCAAATATACGATTCGAGCGTTGTAGATATTTTGTGATCGATGTTGAGAATGGAGTTGAATACGAATTTCTCGATATCTCGGCTTTGAAAGTGCATGCACCTCCAGCTTTCTTTGGCAAGCTTGCTGCTGAGGCCCAAAAAGTATGTGGGGGCTTGTCAGGTTAGCATTGCAACCAGAGGATTTAGCATTAGCGGCGCACACGACCGGCAAACCTCATCCATTCTGCCACCAGCGTCCGCCTCTTCTCTAACCTATCCGACCGCTAATACGCTCCGACCTCCCCGCTATCGACCGCGTGACCAAGCGCCGCTTCCTTGACCTCAAAGAGCGCCAGTCCGCTCTTCAATCCATGCTCGGAAACCTGACCCGAGAAACGTACCCACTCATTCGTGTCAGCCAGATTGGTTTCACTGACCAGATTGTCCGCCTTTCACCCCCATAAGCTGACTGATTTGATTTTGTCCGATCAAACCAATTGCGGCCTGTCGGCTAGGTCGAGGTGACTTCCCAAAGCGGCTGGTCTGCCAACGACCCAGTCGCGGACGGATTCTAACGACAACAATTAGAGTAGAAGAGCCGGACATTTAGAGCTGATGCCGACTTTGCGTTGAAAACGGGATGCCCGCAAAGAGCTGGTAGATGATTGGTATCGCGGCGATCTTCGAACGGGCGATCTAGTGGCCGACCCATATAAAAAGCAAGTTAGTTGGAATCTCGGAAATCCAAATTTGCCGTACACGTTGAGTTGCTTGGCATGGTCAAAAAGAGTTCAATAAACCACGGACAGCAAGCGCGAAAGCAATGTTAGAGTAATTTCAAATATTGACGAGGATACTGCCCAGTTCATAAAGTAATCTAGAACCAAAGCTACCCCCCCCAGAGAAGCGATGACCCTTGGCAAATAGGAGTTGCGGGATAATTTCGCCAACCGGCGGTTGGCGCGGACCGCTTGCTTCACTATGTCTATGCGCCGTTCCAAATGTCGAACATTATCGGCGAGGTATGGACTTTCCATTTCCAACGACGGAATCCGAAAATCCGTCAATTCGCCAGCAATGAAAGCCGGACTTTGATTTGTACGGCCGTTGACTTGACGCTCATCAAACACTCTCCATTGCCGCGCTGAAATGGCCTCTACCCCAGCCAAGTCCGCAGCAACATGCATTGGGTGCTCGCGTGTGACAATTGCCATCCACTCCGAAGGGAAGGAGCGCGTTTCTTTTTCGTATTGTCGCGCAATTTCAATATCTTCTTGGAATACGAATTCGACGCACCAAGCGATATCTGACCAAAGCTGATCTATAACCCGTATTCGTTCCGTTTCTTGGTCAACCATGGTTCTCTTAGGCCTAATGCATGTAAGCTGTTTGGAACTTGCCTGTCTCGAATGATCCTAAGCTGCGAATAGTGGGTGTATTCAAGATTGAAGCTGCACGTGATGTGTGGAAACTGAATTGGTCTGCATCGTGCACTAACTGCTCTTGAGGATAGAGAGTGACGGGACCCGCGACAGTATCATAAGGGGGGGAATTTTTGTTCTCTTTGTGCCAAACATCATGTTCTCGGCATCTGGCAACGAAACTGTGAAAATTGTGCTCTGGTCTCACGAACCAGAGGTTGTCCAATTTCGCCAATTCTTCGCTATTGAGTACGAATTCCAAAACGACAGCTTTATCAACAATTACTTCTCCACGCCGTCGGAACAAAAGGCGGTGCAGCAAGACGTTGGCCCAGTTCTTTGCTTGGTCAAGTGAACTCGTGAGATAGAAACCTTTCCCAAAATCAGTCCTCGACTTGCATTTTGCCAGGTCGACCTTAAAGGAATCGAGGCAACTGCCTTCCTCAGCTTCCAAATTTTCTGAAATTCTTGAAAGAATTGTGCCGTGGAAAAAGGGCCTGCTTCTAGTCAAACTTTAACACCCCAGTCAGAAGATTGTTTCTTGATGATCGGGCAAATTGCCTCAAGTCGAAACGCGACGTGCCTGCTAAATATCTTTCGTCCATAAAGTCGAATCGTCTATTAGACAACGAAGATCAGCCAAAATTCTATTGAAGCGGCCCAGTGTTGAAGCCACACGCAAATTGCAAGGTTCATCTATGTCCGCTTCCACTCCCATTTTGTGACTTTAGTCGACGGCTCAACCTGGGCCGGGAGCGGACCGGCAGCTTTCAGCGTCAGATCGCGGACAGTAGACATAGCTTGGCTCGGCGGCCGCATCGCTAAGACCCACAAGCGGTCGTTCAGTCTGCGATTTCTGCTCCCCAGCTTCAGTCGCTCTTTGAGATGATCACCGACCAACTTCCTGTCAGTTCCATTTTGCCGCTCGCCGGTTTCAAATTGACTTGCCAGTCCCTACATCAACGGCATGGTTGACTATCCTTCCGAAGCGACGACGCTGGTCCTGTCCTCGATGTTCAAGCATCGGCACCCAGACCGCCGTCGCGCCAGCTTCGTAATTACCAAGCCAGGCCAACATCGGTTCTCGGGCGGAGGCACCGGGACGGAAGTGAACTTCGACGGCACGGTACTGCTGCAGAGCGCTCTCTACGTCCAAAGACATGGTGCTCCACACCTGCGAGGTCTGCGCGTCGCTCAGGTCGAGAGCGACCTGATAAACTTCGTAATGGAGAGTTATCACCTGCTCGCGCCGGAGACCTTCCTCCGCTCGTTCTCCGGATCGTACGCCGACAGCATCTCGATCGCTGCCAAAGCGTCCTTTACCGCGGCCTTCGCCACCTCGCGCTTCTTCGTCGAACCACGGCTGGCAGCCGTCTTCCCACTGGTGCCAATCACCGTTTCCGAGAATTACGTCTCTGCGCCGTTCTTTCTGAGCGCACCAGGGGGCCTGGCGATCGCGCTCGGCGTTGACGCGGCGAGCTTCGATATCGTCGAGGACACGTTCCCTCCAGTCTTAGAGTGGAACGGAAGGCGAGAGCCGGCCGGCTCGTGGCTCGGTGTTCGGGCACCCTCGCTCGATTCGGCGCGAAAGGTGCGCAGCGTGGTGCTGGGCTCGGTCGCACTGCTGCCTCACCACCAAGAGCGCTATACCTTCAGTGGACGTAGAATGTTCGGCGGTCATGTCACGTTGTCGGATCGCTATTCACTGTCATTCGGCGACGCCCACACGCCAGCGCTCATGACGGATCTGGTCATCGGCAGCGAGGACAGGCCTTGGCTGGACGAACTCGCGCGAAAGCTCGCCACACCGTCCAAGGAAGACCGAAAGCATCTAAAAGCTCTCACCTACTTCTACCGGGCGTGGGCTCCCGACCCGGTAAAGCGCTTCCCCACGCTGTTCGCCGCGATCGATGCCATCTTCGGGGATGCGGGACAGGCGACGCAAGCGGTGGTAGATGCGGTCGGGCCGGTGATGGGGACGGAATACACTAGCGAACGGATCAAGCTCATGCTTGGACTACGGGCGAGCGTCGTCCACGGCGGCGCACCAGACGTCTATGAGTCCAGTAAGTACCAGACCTACTACCGGACCTACGGCAAGGACGCGGTCAAGGACATGGAGCTCATCGTGGCGCGCTGCTTGCAACAGGTGATCTTCCCCGGCAAGATGACCGAGCGGCCCCACAACTACGCCGATGCGATACTCCGGGAGACCGGACGCGCGATTTAGCATTTGGCCTTAAGCTCGACTAGGGATCGGGAGGGTCGTCTATCCACCGGAGCAGCAATTGATAACCTCCGCCAATGTCGAGGCGCGACTTCGCCTCGCCTGGCAACGCGTCGCCTTCAGGAAAGAAGCGCAGGCTAGGGATCGCTTAGATAAGCCCCGCCGGCGACTCGCGCCACAGAAGATACTCAGAGAGCGGATTGAACAGTCCATAGGTGTGCGGCGGGGCGATACGCGCGACGACTTCGGCAAGAAGCGACACCGGACGGGTGGCCTTAGCATCCTCGAGCACGATCGCGAGTTGCCCCGCGTTGACCGAACCACCGCGGTGCAGCGAATTCTCCCCGAAGCCCATCCCGTCAAGCACGGTCAGGTCAGCTGCGGCCTTTCGAAGTGTGGTGTTCAGCTTTGAGACTTGTTTTCGCGTCCGCTGGTCGACACCATCCACCGTGTCGAACTCGCTGCCGAGGAAGAGGCGCAGCATGCCGCGCACGAGCAGTCGGTCGTGCAGGCCGGCATGGTCGAGAAGGGTGACGCTTAGCCGGTACACGGAGCGACCCGCGAGCGGAAGGGAGGCACCACCCTCGAAGTCGATCCGACCATGCGAGCACAAGACTCGCTCATGTCCGATACCCTGGAGTTGCGCCGCCAGCATGCCGCCCGCGAAGTCGAGGAGAGCCGCGTGGCCGACGCCGGCCTGCGTGAGCCGACTGACCGGTTTTGCCTTCGCCTCGACGAACAGGATGCGTTCGTCGTCCGCGAAAACGAGGTCGCACTCGCCGTCGTCGCCGCCGCCCATGTCATACTTCCTGCCCTCGACGAACGGCGTCAGGCCAGCGCGGGCGAAAAGCGCCGAGACGACGCGTTCAGTGCCGTTCCCGGAAAGCTCCGCGACCGCCGACTTTGAAAGCGCCTCGCGAACCCGAACCTGGATCGCTTCGTAGAAGGCGGGAGCCGCCAGCGAGGATGCGATCTGCGTCCACTGGCCATCCGCGACCGCCACCAGCGGGCGAAACATGAGATCCGACTGCCCAAGCGGCGAAATCATCTCCGCATTCATGGTTCCTGCCTGCCATGCCATGTCGGCAAGCAGCGACGGAAGCGTCGCGGCATTTGCGCCGGCCGAGACCAAATCTGACTGCCTAAAGACAGCTGGATCCTCTTTTGCGACGGCCTCGACCGCTTCCACGAGCGCCATTGCATCCGCGAGCCCCCATCCCGCCGCCTGCCGCATCGCAGCGTCGTCCACGCCATTATAGAACGCCGAAAGGATGAAGGGCGTGTGCCGGAGCGGCCACTGACGGAACGAGAACAAGGCATCGAAGAGGGCCAGTTCTTGAAGCATCGGGATCATGCGCTCGGGCCGCCGTTCCATGATCGCCTGATAGCCGTGCGGCTCGACCTCGAGCACCGTCGTCAAGTCGGTCGCGAGAAGCACGGCAGTGTCCAACTCTACGCCGCGGGCGGGATCACGACGCGGCAGGGTTCCCAGAGCACTAGATCGCGCCGCAAGCTGCAGCAGCAGGTTCCAGGGCGTAGAAGGCACCGTGCGCATCACCTCGGGGCGGCGGCCGGCGACGTACATGCGGTCGATGCACAATCCGGCATCACGCATTTTGGGGAACAGATTGGAGATGACGTCGACAAAGCCCAACAGACCGAAGTGCCGGTGTATCAATGCGGTCGCCTGCTCGAGCGCTGCGGGCGGCATGGTGAGCTCCGGACCCGTCATGGTTACGCCGACGCCAGCCACCTTCAGTCGACCCGCCGCCTGCGCGGTCGCGAGTTCGCGCGACCATCGAAGTTCCTCCTGATCGATCGCATGGCCCTGTAAGATGAATAGGGCACGCGAGAGGTCGGCGGCTTCGTCCCATGCATCTTCGGCCGGGGGACGGAGCGCCGTGCCGCCGCCGAAGTAGCCGGCAAGGTGATGCCACTCGTCAGCCCACAAACGTGAACCACCGATCGCGGAGCCGATCACCCTGGCTGCCACGCCTTTGCGCACTTCGTGGGTGGAGAAACGCCTAGCGTCGTCTGCCGCGAGCAGTTCCCTCAGGCGATCGCCCATGTGCTCCGCCGGGAACACCGCGTGCTCAGGGTCGAGGTAGCGCTCCACCACCGCATCCGCGTCGATCAGCCGGAGGCGGGCCGCCGACCTGTCGAACCGGTCGATCAGGAGGTGATAGTCTTCGCTTGTAAGCATTCGCATACTTAACGGCTGGCCAAGACCGTGTCGACTCCGCCGGATCGACCGGCAGAGCGCTCTGCTTGGCTCGGCTCCCACACGAGCCGCCGCAACGCCCGCGATGGCCGATTCTTTGCGGGACGCTTCTAAGCACCTCGCTCAAGCCTTAATGAAAGGCTAATTCATTGAAGAATGGTACTGGCAATGAGGATTGAGTTCACGACCTCAGCCTTAGAAGGACATACCTTTCAAGTCGCACCCCAATGTCAGCTTTTGGGGAGCTGCATGGCAGCCCAGATGTCCAGGATTGGGGCGCATTGCTGACAGGCAGGTTGGATCCCTTCGCCCATATTGCGAGCGCGTCAGTCGTCAGAAGGATCGCGATAGAGCCGGGGTACCGAGACCGCAGTCAGATCGACAAGGGTCAGTGCGTCGATCTCGCTGACGTCGTGAAAACCTTTAAGAAAGACCTTCGCTACCGAGCCGTTTTGGAATGGCGGATCGCGTTCGTCCATCGCCGCAGGCACCGCCGGACTTACCTCGGTTTTAAGTGAGCCAGGCCTTCGGGCGGCGGTCCGAACAAGCCCGGTCACCTTGTCCTCGATCGCCAAAGCGAATGTTAGATGGTCACTGCGATCTAAAGTGATTCGACTTTGGTCAATCTTGACCGGGATATCCATGGCGATCGTTTTCGCGAGGATAAGGCCTGTGCGCGTCGCGATAATGAGCGGCGGGTCGCAGGCCAACGTGCCCGGACATCGGAGATAATAATTGCCATCCCGCTCATTGTTGAACACCCCCACCGCTTCGCTTGCGTGACGGACGATGCGATGAGCGCCTTCGAGCACTACCGCCTCGAGACTCTCTCCGGTCGGGTGGCCATCGGGACGGCGCAGCGGATTTGCAGAACCAGGTTCGCCGCCCTCGAAATGCAAGGCGATCTCGGGCGGGCCAGCGCCGTCGAAACGCGGCAGAAATTGAGCGCTAGGAAACGTTACCCTAGGCGTGCCGACTTGGACAATGTGCAGGAACATATCGAAGATCCGGCCGGGCAGGCCCCATTCGGCTTTGCTAAGCTCGCGGATTGAGAACAAGTCGATGCCATCGAGCCACGCTTGGGTGACGGCGCCTTTCTGGAAACCTTTGGTCGAGACGATGATCCCGCGCGCGGCGCGCAGATCGCGAACGGCGGTGACGAAGGCATCGACCTGCTCGCGGCGGACCCGGCGTTTCCAATATTTGCATTCCACGAGGATGAGATGCTCGAAGAGCGCGCTTTTGTGGCGAATGACGACGTCGATCTGGCGAGGCGCGCCGGACTGGCCGCTCAGCACGACATTGCGCTCGACAGTCACGTCGCCGGTTTTGTGCAGCTCGGCGACGAGGTCCTCGAACTCTCCCCAATCCTTGACCAGATCTTCCAATTTCATAGCCGCGGGGTTTGCCACAAATAGCCGAATAATCCATCAGCTAAATGCAGCCAAAACCGCCGGACTCTCCGCTCCTTACCTGCCAGCACCGAAGTCAGTACCAAAAATCCTGTCAAAATGCTCGCCCCCCGTCAAGAAAGCCCCATTCCGGTCGCCGCTTGGCAAGATAAACGAATGGCGGGTTCTAGGGTCAGCGACGGCAGGCGCGAACGGCCGGATTTGGGGCGCAAAGCAGACATAAACGTAATCGCCTGATGCGGAGTGAAGATTTGACCACAGCAACTGCGTGACAGCCGCATTTTCCATTGGACTTCGTGCGAACAGCAAGCATTGGTGCCGATGCGAGTCGACCGGTTCGACCGCAATGCCCGGCGGCTCGACGCTCCTCGGGCCTTGGCTGGTGAGCACAGCATTATGCTGGCTCATAACCAAGGAGAACCATCATGACCACCGCAACCAAAACTTCCGGCAAAGCCCGCAATCGTCGCATGGCACGCATGCCTGCCGATAGCGGCGGCGACAACGAGCAGGCAGGAACGAAGAAGACTGCTGCGGGAATTGCAAAAACAGGTACCAAAACCAGCGCGACAACAAAGAAGTCGAGCAAGACCGAACTGGTCCTCGGCATGTTGCGCCGTGCCGAAGGCGCAACGCTTGACCAGATGGTCGAAGCCACAGGCTGGCTACCGCATACCACGCGCGCAGCACTGACGGGCCTGAAGAAGAAGGGTCATATGGTTACGAGCGAGAAGCTGGACGGCGTGCGCACCTACCGCGTCGCGGCATTCAGCAACGCGTAATGGGCCTCGACGACAAAATCGGGCGTCTCGTGGCAATGACATCAGTTCAGAAAAAGGCGGAGTGGCGTAGAGTGTTCGGCTCACCTGCGCCGCCAGCTTTTGGTATCGCATTGATGACCCGCGCCATCGCCGCCCGATATCAGGAGAAAGCGCTGGGCGGGCTCACCAAAGCGGAGCTGCGCATGCTCGAGGTCCAGTCGCGCAAAGATCAGCGCCATCCGCGAGGTGTTAGAGCTGCGAGCGCCAAACCCGGCACTTGGCTCTCGCGAACATGGCATGGCGAGGTCCACGAAGTGGTCGTGCTCGAAGGAGCCTTTGAATATCGCGGCGACCGGTACCGTTCGCTTACCTCCATCGCCAAGCATATCACCGGAGCAGCGTGGTCTGGCCCGCGCTTCTTTGGCCTGCACAGCCCTCGCCTCGGAGCCTTGGGAGTGACCCGTCATGGCTAGCGATACGAAGAAGATGCGCTGCGCGGTGTACACGCGGAAGTCTACCGAGGAGGGTCTCGACAAAGCGTTCAACAGTCTCGACGCCCAACGCGAAGCTTGCGAGGCCTATATCCTGTCGCAGCAGCATGAGGGCTGGCGCGTGCTTCCCGATCTATATGATGATGGCGGGTTCTCTGGCGGCAGTATGGAGCGCCCTGCCCTGCGCCAGCTGCTTGCCGATGTGAAGGCCGGTAAGATAGATGTTGTTGTTGTCTATAAGATCGACCGACTGACAAGGGCGCTCGCCGACTTTGCCAAGATCGTTGATGTGCTTGATGGAGCCGATGCCTCGTTCGTAAGCGTGACGCAGGCCTTCTCGACCACCACCTCAATGGGACGCCTGACCCTCAATGTTCTGCTCTCTTTCGCGCAGTTCGAGCGCGAGGTCGGAGCCGAACGCATCCGCGACAAGATCGCCGCCAGCAAGGCCAAGGGCATGTGGATGGGCGGCGGGGTTCCGCTTGGTTACGAGGCGAAGGATCGCAAGCTGCTGATCGTTCCGGATGAAGCAGCGACGGTCTGTGGGATCATGGAGCGATATATAGCGAGCGGTTCCATACGCAGGCTCGTGGAAGAACTTCGCCGTGATGGATTCGTTAGCAAGCGGCGTGTGATGAAGGACGGGTCGGTTCGAGGCGGCGTCCCATTTAAGCGCGGCGCGCTAGCTTACATGCTGTCAAACCGCATCTACGTCGGCGAGGTAGTCCATAAGGACAAGGTCTATCCCGGCGAGCATGATGCGATCGTCAGTCGCGAGCTTTTTGATGCGGTCCAAGCTAAGCTGGCGGACCGAACTGCCAGCACAGATGGTGTAGTGCGAAGGCGCGTGTCGCTGCTCGCTGGTTTGATCCGCGATGACCTTGGCCGTCCGATGTCGCCCTGCCACACGCGCAATCATGGGCGCCGCTACTCATACTACGCTTCCAGCATGAACGACGATGCTTCCAGCCCTGCTTTGCGGCTGCCCGCTGGCGAGCTTGAGCTGTCGGTCAGGAACACGATCGCCAAGTGGCTTCGGGACGGTGACCACATGCGCGAGTTAGCGGCAGGACAGAGTGCCGAAGATATTGAGCGCATGTTCAAATGCTGCTCCGATTTGGCGACACGCATTGTCACCGCGCCGATTGCCGAGGCTCGAACCCTGCTGGAGCAACTCACGTTGCAAGTGTTGGTCACTGCCAAAGGTGCTAGCGCTTCTTTTGAATTATCGGTGCTGGGTACGACTGCTGGACTAGTGGACATCCCCGAGAAGCGCATCGGCATCGCCATTCCAACCAGTCAGTCAAATTATGGCCACGAACCTCGGCTGCGATTGGAACCAGCCGGGGCCGGTCTAATCTCTCGCGACGAGCGGCTCGTTGAACTGATCGCACGCGCGTTTGCGGCACGGGAGCAATTGCTTGGTCTCGACCAACATCAACTTGACGCTCTGCCGGTTACCAAGCTGCGTCATCTCCAGCGAACTGCGCGGGTGAGTTATCTTGATCCGGCTATCATCCGAGCCATACTGAATGGCACGCAGCCCTCCCGGCTTAGCGCCCGTTCTGTTTGGCGCATGAGCGACCTACCGCTCGACTGGACCAGCCAGCGCCAAGCGTTTGGGATCCACACCCCACAATCATAATATCGGTAGTAGGTCGCTTTTTTGGCCGCAGAGAATCTGCGCCAAATACGCACGCAATTGCGAGGTCAGTGCGTCTCTGTTTTGGATACTGCCGAGTTACTGCACGGCAAAGCCACGGAAATGCGGGGAGAATTTGCGCTTCAGCTAGCCAACGTCTCGAATATCGAAACGCGACGAGCTGGGTGGTGAGCCCTGCTGGGTTCGAACCAGCGACCTACTGATTAAAAGTGAGTGCCGTCTCCGCAGCCAAGAGGCGAGACTTCCGCACTGTATGTCAGAAATCCGCCAAATATCGACATATCTCGCTGCGCCAATCAGCGCCATTCGATGCCTGGAAAAGACAGAGAATGCGCGAAAGCACCTGACATGAGGCGGACATGAAACAACAAAAGCTGACGGAGAAGATCGTCCGAGAGATGATACCCCCGTCCATCCAAGATCAATTGATCGTGAGAGACATCGTAATGATGGGTCTCGCTATACGGATCACGAGATCAGGCCATCGTGCTTTCGTGTTCAATTATTATTGCAACGGGACGCAAAGGCGCATGACTATCGGTTCGCCTCCCGCTTGGTCCGTTTCTGCCGCTAGGGAACGAGCGAAACAAATCAGACGGCAGATTGATGCGGGCGTTGACCCACTGGAAGAAAAGCGAAAAGCACGTGACGAGGAAACTTTGGCAGGAGTTTGGAAACGTTATCGCGATGACGTTCTGTCTACGCGTTCTTCAAAAACTCAAGTGAATGTGACATCAATTTGGGACCGCCTTGTGCTCCCTGCTTTGGGTAGACAGAGGCTTGCCTACATTCACCAGCCGGACATCGAAAAATTGCACCGAAAGGTAAGCCAGCGAACACCGACACAATCCAACCGGATGCTGGCGAGTATTCAGCATGTGTTTTCAAAAAGTATCCAATGGGGCTTATCGGAACAGAACCCCGTCAAAGGCGTCGAAAGGAACAGGGAAGCGGGCCGCGTGCGCTTTTTGAGCGACACGGAACTTGAGAGATTTCTCTCCGTCCTCCGCCAATCGCCGAAAACACCATCGAGTTTAGCAATCGAGTTTCTGCTTCTTACAGGGGCTCGTAGCGGAGAAACTTTTCGAGCGAAGTGGAGTGAGTTCGATCTAGATGCGGCAGTTTGGCAAAAGCCTGCCGCTAACACAAAGAGCCGGAAGCTACACCGCGTTCCCCTTAGCCCCGAGGCCATTCAACTGCTGCTATCGTCACAAAGGATTGCGGTAAACGAATACGTTTTTCCCGGAAAAAGCGGGGCACACCTAACGACCGTAAAAACCTTGTTCACGCGGCTGATTAAGGAGGCTCGAATTGAAGGCTTTCGCATCCATGACCTTCGCCATTCTTATGCTTCCATGTTGGCAATCCAAGGCGTGCCACTTCTTGCTATCGGTAATCTACTGGGGCATTCGCAACTTAGCACTACTGCGAGATACGCCCACCTTGATGACAGCAACCTGCGAGAGGCTACACGGATGGTAGGAAACAAGGTCAAAATGCATGGGAAATAAGTCAATCGAATTGGGAACGGTTGCAATCCGTGACGCGAGAGAACTGTTTGAGAGATCAAAGGCTGATGGAGACCCCGATTTTCGCTACCCGGCACTGGTGATTGGCGAAAACCCCCTTGTTCCGCCTAAATGGGCTATTGAGGCATGCATTGAAGAACGGAGAAGGACAGAACGAATTGCGGCTTCCAGATCAGCGGACAGACACGGTCGGATTTTGGATGAAATGGCTGTCGTGCTAGTTGAACATGTTACAACGCACTCAAAAGCAAATGGCAAAGCCAGAAGAACCGCAACCGTTATCAAACCCATATCTCTTCGTTCCTTGGCCTGGACAGCAGTCAAACGACTGCGTGAAATTGACCATAACACAAGCGATGAGACCTTGAGGCGGGTGCTTGAAGCATGGAAAAATGAACAGAAATCCGTTGGTGATCAATCCAAAGTGTTCGCTGGCCATAAATTGACCCCTCGCATTTCGCGCGCAGAAACCGAATTGTTCGGTGAAGAGTTCGGGACTTCAAAAGACCCCGCAGCCGATGCCTACTGGCATTACCGCAAGACGATCATGAATGTCGCTTTTTGACCCAATATCGACATAGATTAGACCTTCACAGGCGCCCAATGTCTCTCTGAACGGAGAGCAAAAATGCTAATCAACGAACAATCCAATTTACTCACGGTATCAAACGCGGCCGATATTCTGCGCGTCTCGCGTAGAACTCTCTCCCGCTGGGCACGCCTTCGCAAAGGTCCGCCTCGGATCAAGGTCGGCCGGACCATCTATTACCGTCGGGAAGCTATCGACAAATGGCTCTTGTCTCTTGAGGAAACGGCGTAATGGCCTCCCTATCAGGACAGCGGCGATACAAACGGGAGTTGCTTGCTAGGGTTGCAAGCCATAGCCAGGGCAGAGGTTCGAGTGTAACCGATCCTTTGCTACAATGTGAAATACGCCGCTATCTTTTATCCCATGCAGTCCAATCGGCCACACTCCACTACAATTGGGCAAAAAAGCTGAATGAAATAGAGGCTTCCAAATTGTGGGCGCAGCGGCAAAGAAGCCCTATTGTTCCGTCCGACTTCCGGCGCATTCAGCCTGTGCAGATTAGCTGGCGACCAAAAAAGAGAAGCACCAGCGGTCATCGGAAAATCTGCTCGCTGCCATCATCCTTAAAAATGTTCCATTCTCTCGCGAACGATCTGATCCGGGCACAGCACCAGCCGCGCGCCCACATTGGCGACTGGAAAGGGCGAGGTCGTGACTATCAAGTGAAAACTATCGCGAGTGCAATCACGGCCACTTCGCAATGGGTCGTTGTCGCTGACGTCAATCGCGCATTTCAGAATGTGAACGCCAATGCGCTATACCAACTTCCGTATCTCCCCGAAGCATTGACCCGTAGGGCTATCGACCATCGGTCACATCGTTTCGATCAATGGAGTGGAAGCAATCCTGCTTGGGACACCAGTAGCCCCTTGCATGATGAACTCAAAGTCGCCCCGTCCGGTATATTGGAGGGCTCCCCTGCGTCGAACGCGATTTTCTCGGTGCTACTAGATGATCTTCCGGATCACTTAGACGAAACTATAAAGTGCTTCGTCTACTGTGACAATATTATCTTGATAGCTTCGAGCGAAGCGCATGCCCGCGAGGGGGCGAACGCTCTGGTCCGGTATTTTGCCGACCACCGGGCGGGGCCATTTGAGGTTACGAGCAATTGCCGCCCTGTCTGGGCGGGGTTTGACCATCTAGGGTATTTGATCTCCCATCAATGGAACGGTGAAACGATCATCAATCTTCCGCATCGTAGTTGGGAGAAATTGCATAAGCGACTTTCTAACCCCGACCAGTCAGAAGACGACGTAAAGAGATGGTTTAGGGCGTCGTTTGGAGCCATCACAAACGATCTCCGAAGCGGCTGGGAATGCCTGATCGACGATAATATTTCTCGGGAGAGAAAGTGCTGACATGAGGATAGCGGCACCTATCCCAGACATGTCGGAAGCACGCAAACCTGGGCTTTTAGTGTAAGTTGCGAGTAAGCTGGTCCTAATCAAATTAGTAGCTTACCATCTGACGGCAAACTCGAATTGCAACAGGTTGCAAAATTGCCAATTCCCAAGAGATCGTGCCGCTAGGCTCTTCACATCCGGAACAGTCCTCGGAGGTCGTCAGGCTCTAACCCTTGCCGCTCTACTTCCTTAGCTAAGAAAGGATAACGCCGATGGAGAAAGCCCAAAGTCACGTCTCCGGAAGCATACTCCATCAAAATATTGCATCGGTCTTGCGCGTAATGGTCGTCGTCGTTCAAACGTAAGGAATTAATCGTAGCGTTGATCCGAACCCGAGTTTCTCTAGGCAGCGCAGCGTTTGCTCGCATTAGACACTCTGGGATGTCCAAATGAAACCAATCATCTTCAATTTCAAACGGATCAAGAACCTCGGCTTTGCTGCCTTTCGCGCTATTGACCCGCCCACTCGCCAGTCGAAAATTGCTCCACTCGTATGCTAACTGGGGAAAGGCCGACTTTGGTCTAAAGTGATCCACCGAACCCTGCTGTGGAAGGTAGACTGCTGTGTATGCGCATATCCCAGAATAAGCCGCATGCAGTTCTGGCGCTGCTCTACTCCAATAATTTTTCTTGCGATACTGCGCCGACGACGGATTGGGGCAATTCGCCAAGAATGTGGCTCCCGGTTGCCGAACTTGTGCGTCGAAATCGGGATATTCGGGCTTGTGCGCAATGCGGATCATACGTCCACCCCATTCTTTTCGGCAAAAAACAACCAGCGTGGCCAGAACTTATCGTCCGATGCGAGATTAGTCTTGAGCCGTTCAGTGACCTCCCTCACCGATTGCTGATCGGGACTATCTTGCAGTTGCAAGTCCTTCGCGGCTTCGATTGCCTTCTCCGCTTCGCGTGATCTTGCGTGTTTCAACCCGAACAATGGCGATGTTAGCCAACCACTTGCGTCGCCGTATTTGACGAAGCGGGTCTCCTCCAGCTTAACCGAGGGGCCATCCCCATAGAGGTGATAAAGCAGATCAGTAGTTTCATCGAACTCCGCCTCCATCGACGCAAGGATCATGGGTGAGTGGGTCGCAGCAATAACTTGCAAAGCCAGATCGCTACTTAATAAGTCCGACGTGCTCAAAAGGGCAGGTAGAACGATCCGCTGCCACTTAGGGTGCAGATGCGCTTCGAGTTCATCGACGATCACCAGCATACGACGGAGCGGCTCGCGACCCAGGCGCTTCGAGGCTAACTCATGCTCCTGCCAAGACCAGATTATTAGGTAGGCAAGCAGAAGCACCCTTTGAACACCGGACGACGCTTGGGTTACTGGGATTGTGCCGTAGCGGTGTTCGATAGTTGGTATCTCACGTGGATCGCCCGGAAGTCGAATTGGGTGTCCGGGGCAAAGTGTCCCAAGGTCTTCCGGAGACAAGCGTTTCAGAACGCTTGAGAACAGATCGAAGGTCTTTTGATCGTTCGCGGATTGCCACTTGACCCAGTCCCGGATTAGCCCCTCGATCATTCCGGGTTTGCCGTTCCAGACTTCGTGCGCGGTGAGGAACCCTCCACCTGCGCCCGGACGATCAAAAGCCGAACGCGCTGGGTCGGCCACCGCGAAAGAGCCGTCAGCCCGCGAAAAGACCGCCAGCGCATCAATCGTCATCGCACCATTGGGTCGATCCCAATCTTGGTTTGTAGGGTTCCAAGCAGCTTGAAACGAAGAAACCGCATCGCCCCGACCGCTTAGTGAATAGCTTACGGATGGCGTGAGGTCCGCACGGTCAGGAGGAGGCAAAAATGGCTTTTCCACCCAAGAACCTGTTGCTGCCCACCAAGTGAAGTCGAGCAAGAACGACTTGCCCAGTCCGTTGTCTCCGGTGATGATCGTAAGCCGAGGCCCGTAGTCAAGTTTGAGCGTAGCTGCCGGACCTGCATTAGTGAGATTGAGAGAAACAACTGTTCGCCCCCCTTCCAACTCCGCATCTGGCGGTGACGGTAGCTTCCGTGCGACGGCTGTCATCTCCAAAGGTTCGGAAGAAATTGCCTTATCAAAGGCCAGTTCTTGATCCATTGCTCGGCGACAAAATATCCGCGATCTTTCCTCGTCAGAAATCGTAAACTTGGCGGTAAAAACATCCACAAGGTCATCGTAGGACCTGACATGGTCCAAGCGTTCGCCTTTGAGGAGCCAAATAGCTAACGCGTCGGCAGGCACCGTCGCAGCCAACTGGCGCTCGTTTAGTATCCGCGTGATCACATCAAGATAGTCTTCGGCAAAGCCCCAACTTCGGGTGTTGCGCGGATGTATGAATGCATCACCAAAAGTCTGCGTATTGACCGTTTGTAGGCCACTTGACGGGTATTTTTCGACAACCCACCATGCCGCACTGCCCTTAAAGGGCTGAAAATAACGCGCACTTCGCCGATCGATGCGGTGATGCCGATCCATATGCTCGCGAGTTATCGCGTCGAGGCTGACTTGGTCGGTCGAGCCAATGCTAAGCTGCTTGGCCTTGCAAGCGACAAACGTAATTCCAAGAAACGGATGAACGCTCGCACGTAGGCAATGGATTGCCCTGACCACGGCTTCCGAACTAATATACAATTGCCGCCCCCCTCATGCCCATTATGACGATCAGTCTTCTTCGCCTTCGTCTTCCGCAATTCGCTCGATCTGCTCAACCATAGCTTCGCAATATTCGCGCTTGGCGTCGATCCCTATTGATCTAAAACCATGCTTGCGGGCAAAGGCCAAGGATGTCCCGCTCCCGGCGAACGGGTCAAGGACCACCCCTCGTGGCGGCGTGGTGGTCAGGATCGGTATTCGGACTAATTCCTCGGAGAAACGGGCCTTGTGTCGGCTGCTCTGTCCTCGAACTGTGGCGATTTCCCAAGTGTCTCGTGGCGGTAACATCGTTCCGCTATCGGTCACTTTTCCAACCGAGTTCTTGTCGAAATAATACCATCGTTCTTTGGCGAAGTGAAAAACATACTCGTGCGACATCGAGCATCGGTCTCGAACCTGATCTGGGATAGGATTTGGTTTGACCCAGACATTGTCATTCCGCACTAGCCAGCCGCGTTCCTGCAACTCAATTGCAAAGCGGTGGGGGATCAAGAGTAGTTGCTTCGGCACACACCAAAGTCCGTCCCCTTTCTTGTCTTGCGGTCGAATGCCGAACCTTCGGGCAGATTGCTTTGCCTCTTTGCTACGGTGCGCGCCTTTGCCGCTCCAGTAGGTATCACCGATGTTTACCCAGAGGCTTCCATTGTCGATCAGAACATCAGAGGTAGCATCGAACACATCTGCAAGTTTTGAAATGAACTCCGATGGATGCTCTTCCAGACCAATCTGCCGCTCGACGCCGTAATCACGCTGCCCGTAAAATGGAGGTGAGGTGATAACGCAGTTCACCAAAATGTTGGATTTGGATAGCAATTCCAAGCCATCCCGAACATCCATGTTTAGGATGATTGTGGTGTCATCAGCATAGAATGCAGCTTCTTGTAGCGCGCTTGCTGTAAATACTTCTTCCGAAATCACTTTCGGATGCATAGCTGCATTAGCTTTTGTGGACGGTCCTGTAGCCTCCGGTATGCTATCTACCAAGTGAAGGTTAGGCGTTGCTGATGCGGCCACGACCGACACTCCTATCTGTTTGGTCGTGGCTTAGTGGCGTGCGGACGCCACGTAAAGCGACCATGCCTCGGTTCCAAGGTATAAGCGGCTCTCGCACGGCCTTCCCCGTGTTAGAAAATTTAATGTGATCGTAAACCATCTCACAGAAGTTCGATCCGTGTTTTTGAACACATTCTCAATAGGGTTTTAAACCCGTGACAACATCTAGACTACACATTTGCCTCAACGAAGCGCGTTCCATTCCGCTCGAAGATCAACCGTTGCTGCTCGATGCAAAAGGAACCTATTTACAGCTTGCAGCAAGCCCTTCTCGGCCTCGTCAAGCAACATCGGTCGTTTTGGCGGTGGATCCTTAGATCCGCCATGGCGTGCAAATGGACCAAGATATGCAGGGTTGTTAGCTGTATTGGTGAAGTCTTTGAGGCGAGAGCCTGACCAACCCGCCTCGTCCGCAATTTTTTTATCGTCCCAGCCAGCATCTTTCATCCAATCGCGAAAGGCATAAAGCGACTGGTAAGTAATTCCATTCACACCAACATATTTCAGTATCGCAAATGCCACCTCGTCATATCTGGCTAGAAAGATATTTCGGGTAAGGGGGTCGTCGAGTTTGCTCTGGTCGAGGCCGTGATGTGTTTTCAGATGCTTAGGAGAAAACGGGTTGATGGTTACGTTGCCGGGGTATGGAAGGTCGCAGACAATTTCTTGGTCTTGAACATTTTCAGCGCTAGGATTGACCAACTCAAGTGGGTAATAATTACGGCCCGAAGCCAGATACATAGCACCGTCGAACATTGCCTTCATCGCCGTCATCTTGTCGAGAAACTCCTGCGGTGTAGAGGCCTCGTCGAAGTGTCGCGATGTCCAAGCATACCAAGCTGGGATGGTTTCGCTCTCTTCGCCCCACATCACGATGTCAGGGCTAAGCAAGTTTTGCGCGAAATTTTCCATCCATGATCGGTTAGGATGGGTCCACATATAGAACCTTGGTGCGGAGTTCAGTCCATTCATCTACTTTCTCCTTATTATCATGCGACGTCACTGCTTTGTTCTTTAGCGCCGTATGATTGTTACAATAAAGGGTATAGGCATAAGAGCCGAAACGAACTGAACAGAAAGACCGAGTAATGGGCACGAAAAGCGCATGGACGCCTGAAAGGCGAGCGCGTCAGCGGGCGATCATTCAGCAGACAAAGCCTTGGAGACATTCAACTGGACCTTCGACACCGCAGGGTAAGTTGAGATCAAGTCAGAATGCTAGAATGTCCGACGACATTGCCGCAGCTAAAGTCATTCGAGAAGAACTGATGGCGGGGTTTCTTGCTCTGCATGATCGAGAGCGGCGACCTCGACAATCTTGTTTTACAACGCTGAAACTCCCGTCTTTACCCTAGACCACACCGCACACTCTCCTAGTCTAAATCTTATAGATTAGAAGGAGTTAAGAGTGAAAGTGGGTTACGCCAGAACAAGCACGTTTGACCAGATTGCGGGGTTGGAAGCACAAATCACACTGCTTTCAGCTGTGAACTGTGAGCGCCTTTTCACCGAGCAAGTTTCGTCAGTCGGTGAACGGGAGCAATTTCAGATAGCATTGGATTTTGTCCGCGATGGTGACGCGCTTGTAGTGACACGGCTCGACAGGCTCGCCCGCTCTACTTCCGACCTTCTTGGAATTTTGGATCGCCTTGAAGCCAAAGGCGTCGCGTTGCGCATACTCGATTTCGGCGGGACCGAGATGGATACCAAATCACCCACTGGTAAACTGATGCTCACAATGTTCGGTGCACTCGCGCAATTTGAGCGTGAATTGATGCTGGTTCGCCAACGCGAGGGTATCGAGCGCGCCAAACGTGAAGGGAAATATAAAGGCAGGGCACCAACAGCCCGTCGCAGGCTCCCAGAGATGCGCCTATTGTCCGAGGAGGGCCTTACTCCTCCAGAGATTGCCAACCGCCTGAATTGCAGCCGAGCGTCCGTATACCGCCTATTGAAGGAGGATGCCTCGTGATCGAGCCAGCCGAACTGTTTGCGCGGATCACAGGTCAGCTTGAAGACCTTCATGGTATCGCCGTTGAAGGGCAGCGGGCGAACCTCTCGCCGGATGAAAACTGTGTTTATGCCGATCAAATTAGCAACGGGTTGCAAAATATTGGTGAGGTCGTCCGTATCCTGTGCTTGGAAAATGGATCGAACTCATGATCTGGGGCGCGGACGTGCCCGCCGACGTTGTAATCGAGAGAAAGGTCGATCAGGCAATCGCTGATGGCCATAGATTGCCGAGATGGGGCTGGTCTATCCCGCGCCCTTACAACGGCTCTACTGGCCCTGAACGGATCGCTGGGTGGCAGAAAACTATCGTGGCACAGAGCCTAGGGTTATTACCGCCGTTGACGGTTTGCACGGCCTGTGAGGTTCGCAAGGCAGAACAACGTCACAATGAAATTTATGCGCGTAGCTTGGCCGCTATGCCTGTGTGCCGATCCTGTCATGCCCGTATCCATCGGCGGTATGGATCACCGGACACATGGCACGCATTTTTGCTTGAGAGCATTCCGGCAACGTCGTGGCTTCGCGGGTTAGCCATGCAACCGATCAGCCGCACGGATGCTTTTAGGCTGGCCGAGCAACCGGACTTGCTTAAAGCTGTGGCGGCTTACTCGGCGGCTCTTCGAGCAGATCAGTTGCCGTGATGCCGAGGTTGCCAGCAATCCGCTCAATGACATCAATTGTCGGACTGCGCTTCGAGTGCTCCAGATGATTGATGTAGGTCCGGTGCACATCGACGAGTGCAGCGAAATCGTCCTGCGACATCTCGCGCTCACGCCGTATTCGCTTGAGGTTTGCAGCTAGGTTATCGCGCAGCTTCATCCTGCATGATGGACCACACCATCAAAATCCAGTCACCAGACGATGATCTACAAAGTTCTTGCGTAGGCGAACTCACTCTTTAGTGTTCGCTCTAATTTCTGGCATTCACAAATGGGAGAACCTCGAATGCAAATTGTCTCTATGATCTTCTTGATCATTTTCTTTGCCGCGTTTGCCGGAGTGATCAAACCCTACATTGGAAATCTGACGCGTTGGCAGTTTGCCGTTGCCGCTTTTGTGTCTGCGATGATTTGTGGGGCTACCTCGCCGACGCCAAACGAAGCAAGCCGACTTACATCAGGGGCAGAGAGCGAAGCGGCGGAACAAGAACCGCAAACCAATAGCAGTGAAGAAATTGTCAGCGCGAAGCGGCCAGAGAAACCAGAGCCAGCGGCAAGGCCTACAGAAACGGCAAAAGAGGAGGGGGCGAAAAGCAAGGGTGCTTCGGCTCCCAAGAGATCAACACAACACAATATCGTCATCATGTCGAGGGACGGGGTGAGAGCCAGATTGAAGGACCCTGATAGCGCAGACTTCCGAAATGTCGGCTACTATTCGGGCGGTTCCGAGGGTGCGGCTGTCTGCGGCGAGGTGAACGCAAAGAACGGTTTTGGTGGGTTTGGTGGATTTGAACGTTTTGTTGCGATGGGCCCGAAGGTGGCGTTTCTAGAAAGCGATGTTGAAGCGAGTGAGTTCGCTATTGCTTGGAAAGGTCTCTGCGTGAAAGCAGATACTGACGAAGTGAATATACCGTAGCCAACCGGACATACGGCGGACATGACTTTTCAGAATGGCTTGAAAGTTCTTCCAAATCGGGAAGAAACAGGTGGTGAGCCCTGCTGGGTTCGAACCAGCGACCTACTGATTAAAAGTCAGTTGCTCTACCGACTGAGCTAAGGGCCCCCAAAATTGAGGAATGTGCTTTGCTGCACCACCGGAGGCGTCACCTAGGGATGGGGCGCGGCTTGGTCAAGCGGGCATTGAGCTGTTTGAGCGATAAAGATGAAATTGGGTCGCGCTAGTTGCCCAATACCGCGCAGAATGCTGCCAAACCACCCATGATATTAAGGCAGAGTGCGGCGACCGGAACGTTCGCTACTCCCCGGTCACCGCCTCCATCAGGCCTTCTCAACCTCTTCGGCATTCAAAGCCTTGCGCCGCAGTGCTGCTGCTGCATCGGTGGTATATATCTGTTGAAGATGTTCATACATTGTAGCCCGCGCCGCGCTCGCACGTACAGCGGCCGGCTCCCCCAAGCGGCTTTGGTTATTTTGCAGCAAATTATTGATGATATCGAGCAGGATATCGATGATCTTCCCAAGAAATCCGCCAATCGGAAATTTTTGGAGTACAATCTTCAAGATTTTCTTGATCGGTTCAAGGATGTCAACGATACCGCCCAGCAGCCCGCCCAGAAAATTGGAAGACCGTGCTGCGGCTTGCGGCGCAACAAATTCTGCTGCCGACTTTGCCAGCATGGGAAGAGCGGTTGCCTCGGCATATTCATCGAGCTGAACGGCAAGTTCGCTAGCTTCTTCCGTATCGTAGAAGGTTACGAGCCGGTTATTTAGCTGGACAGACTGCTCGATCAAGGCCCGCCCGAGAATATCTACAATTGGGACATCATCAACGCGGCCATCGACACGTGCTGCGCTAAGAGTTGCCTCGTGATATCCATTAAAGAAGCCAGCAAGATCGGCCAGTGCCTCGGCGAAAGGTCCGTTTCTGCTGGATTTTACTAATTCGGTCATTCCAAGTCTCCAATTTTAACTTTCCGAAAGAACGGGCAATTTCCCGCTCGTCATTTGTTAATTGGAGTGCATGAGTTCTCGCGTGACGTTCGTCACGCATTGGGCCTGCAATTCAACTTTTCTTGTTTAGCCGTGCCCGCAGATGTCGCAATTTCAGGCCAGTCAGCGGATCGCGCCAATCGCCCGCAATGCAGGAGGCAGGGCCAAGCACGAAGTCCCTTTCCCGAAAAAGGTGATGCGGGATCAACAGCCCGCTCGATGCCCAGATTCCCCCGCTCCACATGATGATATCAAGATCGAGTACCCGCGCCCGCCAGCGTCCTCCGCGGCGTATGCCGAATTGACGCTCTATCTGCTTGAGAGAGGCAAGCAATTCCACTGGGCCGATTTCACTTTCGAGCAGCGCTGCTCCATTTGCATACTGACGGCGCGCGGGGCCAAGCGGCGCGCTTGTGATGAGCCGCGATGTTTTGTGTACGGATCCAAGCGGGGCAAGTGCATCAATCGCGGCGCGCAAGACCTTTTTTGGCGGCCCGTGCAAGGGGTGAGGAGTGTTAGAGCCGAGAGCAATCAGATAGGAATGGGTCAAGCTCGGACGCATCAAATATCGTCAACCAACCTGCCGTAAAGCTGCGGACGGCGGTCCCGGAAGAAGCCCATGCCGGCGCGGTGTTTGGCCGCCAGCGCGAGATCGAAAGTCGAAACCAAAACGCCATCCTCTTCAGCGCCGAATTCGCACACCAGATCGCCCCATTCGTTGGCGATGAAGCTGTGGCCGTAGAATGTCTGCCCCGATACGCCCGAGCCTTCGGTACCGATCCGGTTGGCCGCGACTACCGGCATACAATTTGAAACCGCGTGACCCTGCATTGCGCGCCGCCACATCCGGCTCGTATCCAAGTCATCATCGTAAGGCTCGGAACCAATGGCAGTGGGATAGAACAGCAATTCCGCACCCAATAGCGCCATCGCACGTGCGCATTCGGGATACCATTGGTCCCAGCAGATGCCGACGCCGATCCGCGTGCCAAACACGTCCCACACCTTGAACCCGTCATTGCCGGGCCGAAAATAGAACTTTTCTTCGTATCCGGGCCCGTCTGGGATGTGGCTTTTGCGGTAAGTGCCTAGAATTTCACCCGAGGCATCAACCATCGCAACCGTGTTGTAATAATGGTGGCCGTCACGTTCGAAGAAACTAACCGGAATTGCTACACCGAGTGACTTCGCAATTTTTCGCATGGCGATGACAGAGGGATGTTCGAGCGTTGGCCGCGCCAGCGCGAACAAAGCTTCGTCTTCCTCGCGGCAAAAATAGGGGCCTGAGAACAGTTCTGGCGGCAATATTACTTGCGCGCCCTGACCCGCTGCCTTCTCGACCAATTGCACAACGGCATCGATATTCTCTACCTCATCATCAGAGGCGAGCGGGAGTTGCAGGGCGGCGACAGTGATTGAAGTCATATCGCCGCCCTTAAACTCAGTCAGCTTTTTTGAAAAGCAGTGTCATGCGGTCACTCTCGCCGACCGCCTCGTATTTTGCCCGGTCTTCATCGCCATAACGCAGCACTGGCGGGAGCGTCCAAACGCCGCCTTCCCAATCAGCCGGGTCATTCGGATTGGCGTTAATCTCCGACGTATCGACCAGCTTGAAACCATTAATTTCAAACAGCTTGATGACATCAGCCTGCTTCAAATAGCCTCGCGATCCTTTGGTCATATCGTAGGATTGGTCTGCCTTGGCACGGTGCTGGACCACGCCGACCATGCCATCTTCGGCCAGCATAGCGCGGATATTGCGCAATTCGGAGTCCGCACGGTTTCCGTTAAGCAGACCGTGGATTGAGCGGAAAATCAACGCGCGGTCGATAGTACCAGCAACATCTTCTGAAACCTCATCGCTTTCAAACGCCATAATCTTTGCCGCATCAATGCCTGACCATTCCGCCGCGGCCACTGGGAAACGCTGGGGCCAGCTGCGCGTGCGCTCTTCAGCTTCCGGGTTTGGGTAGCTTCGTGCATCGCTATCACCGTCGATTGCGATATATTGGCCAGCGTCCGCCAGATAGGGTGCCAGCACGCGGGTGTACCAACCGCCACCCGGTCCATATTCCACTACCGTCTGATCAGGTTCGACCTGAAAGAATTCGAGCGTTTCAGCCGGGTTGCGATATTTATCGCGAGCACTGTCGTCTGCGCGTGCTTCATTTGCCAGCACCATCATCAAAGCGTGCTTGGATGGACTATGGGCCGAATGGTCCATTTTGCTGTGGTCCATCTTGGAATGGTCCATCTTGGAATGATCGGCTGTGCCATGATGGTCGGCCAACGCCGGTCCGCTCAGACCAAGTGTCGCCGCGACGGCTGCAGCTGCAAAAATCGAACGCATAATTACTCTCCGAAAAACTGATTAATCCCCGTGGTACGCATATTAGTCTCAGGCGCACCGATGACAAGTGAACGACCCATACCTATGTCCGGTTCCAAGCATAGGAGATTTTTGAATGGCAGATACGCAGCAGGCAATCATCGCAGGCGGGTGCTTTTGGTGCACAGAAGCGGTGTTCCGCGACGTAATCGGTGTGAGCGAAGTCGAGAGCGGCTATATTGGCGGCTCTGTCGAAAACCCGACATACAAGCAAGTGTGCACCGGCACGACCGGCCATGCAGAAGGCATTCGCGTGACATTCGACACCGATGTGATTTCTCTGGCGGAAATTTTCGATGTGTTTCTCGGCACGCATGATCCAACCCAGCTGAACCGCCAAGGCGGCGATGTCGGCACCCAATATCGCAGCGCGATTTTTCCGCTGGACGACGCCCAACGCGCGGAGGCCGAGGCCGCGATTGGCCGCTGGAACGACAGCAACAGCGGCACTGCGGTTACAACAGTCGAGCCGCTCGGCCCATGGTATCCGGCGGAGGACTACCATCAGGAATATTGGGAAGGCGAAGGCAAGAGCAATCCCTATTGCCTAGCCGTAATTCCGCCGAAGATCATGAAACTGCGCAAGAGCTTTCAGGACAAGGTCAAGGGGTGATTTGTAAGCTGACCCAGGATTTGCAATAGTCCGACAATGAACAGCGACCCTGACTTGCATTTCACCTCAGATCACATTTTGCATGATGGCGGCGTGGTTGAATTTCACTGTTCATCGGACACGCAGCAATGGCCTTGGCTTGTTTTGCCGCCGGACCATCCGATTGTGGTGCAGAACACCCAATATTGGACAAGCGTTGAATCTTCGCTGGCTCGCGGCACGATGGACGGGTCGAAATGGACCGCGTTGACATGGACCAAATGGACGTCCGGCGACCCGGGTGCTGGCAGGGATTTTGGCCCGATGGTTCGTGGCACTTCGCAGCCAATTGGCGATGATGAACGGCCACAGAACCGCATTTGCCTATATGATGCGCAAGATAATCTGGTGTGCGATATGCTCAGCTACGGGGTTGTCTTTCGCAATCGTGATTTCGAAGCATGGAGAGCAAAAGCCAAGGATGATTCAGCAGCCGAAACCAGCCTTGACCAATTTGAGTTTGCGCCAACTGCAGATGTTGGAAGCGAAGGCGTAGGTCCGTCGCTCATATCGCCTCTACACAATGATGGCAGGCGGCACGCAATGGGCTTGATTACAAAGGCCAACGCCTTCCCGCCAGGCCACCCCTTCATGAGCGGGTCCGGCGACCATGTAAATGCGACCCACTTATGCGAGGCAGGGCATCAATTCCTGCACCTGCTCGAAGGCGGCAAGCCGCTTCGGGTTACCGGCGGCGAAATGCGCTTTACCCGTTACGTTGAACTGGCGCGGCCTATTCGCATTGAAGAGACCGCACGCAACGAGAATGACGTTTCGATGGCGGTTACACAGGGTGGGAAACCCTGCACCACTATCACGCTACAGTTCGAACGCCGATAATCGTCCTATTTGACCCAGCGGGCTACGAAGAAGCCGTCCAGGCCGCCTTCATCGCTCAGCATTCCCGCATCTGTCCGCAGCCAGCCATCATCTGTAGGCTGCAAGCCTGCTGGCAGTTCTTCGGCGGTAATCGGCATGGGCGTCAGGCCGACGCTTTCCGCTTGCGCGTCACCTTCTGCGCTCTCCAAAGAACAGACTGCATAAACCAGTGCGGAGCCTTCGGGCAGCCATTCGATCGCGCGTTCCAATAGCGCATTCTGCAATTCGGCCATTTCTTCGATTTGGCGGTCGCCAATACGGTGGATCACATCGGGATGGCGGCGGCAGGTGCCGGTCGCGGTGCATGGCGCGTCCAGCAGGATCGCGTCGAATTGCTTGGCCGGTTGCCAGGTTAGCGCGTTGGCCTTGATAATTTCCGCCTCAAGCCCGGTGCGCTCCAGATTCTGGCGCAACTTGCCCAGTCGTCGTTCGCTGATATCGAGAGCGGTCACTTGCCAACCGGCAGCAGCCAATTGCAGCGTTTTTCCTCCCGGCGCAGCGCAAAGGTCCAGCACACGCTTTGGCCCGTTCGGGCCCCCGCCCTGCCCCAACAATCGCGCTGGCAAAGTGGCGGCCAGATCCTGCACCCACCAGTCGCCCTCTGCAAAACCGGGCAGCTGGTCAATCGGCGTTCCGCGTGGCAGCCGGATATGACCGGGCGCGAGGCTAACTCCGCCCATCGATGCGGCGCGTTCGTCGGTATCCGCCCAATTCTTGAGTGCGAGATCAACCGGGGGCGGCGCAATCAGGCCCGCTGCAATAATCTCGGCGCGGTCACCCCAGCGGTCGATTACGCGATCCGGCATTGTGGGCGCATCTGGCAGAGAGATTTCCTGTTTGTTTAGCGTAGAGAACACCCCGTGCGCCAAACGGCGTGTACCGCCGGTCAGCAAGGGGAGCGCGGTCGCAATCACCGCGTGCGGCGGGGTGTCCAGCCGCAGCCATTGCGCCAACATCAGCCGCAAAACCGATCGCGCCTTGGCATCATCGGGCAGCGGCTTCTTCATCACGCTGTCGATCAAGCCATCGAAATCTACCAGCCAACGCAGCACTTCGCTGGCAATCGCAATCGACAACGCCCGGTCGGCAGGCCCGCGAATATGGCGTGTAGCGTTGCGTTCCGCCTGCTCCAGCGTTTCACCGCGGTGAAGCACAGCATCGATCATTTGCAGCGCCGCACGGCGCGCGGGGAGGCCCGGAATATCTGACATGGCGGTTCCTTTAGGCGCGGTTGAAACTATCCGCTACCCTGCGCATTGATGAAGTATGACAAAAGAAAAATCCAAAGAAGCCAAGAATTTTGAAAAGCCGAAGCATTGGACCAACGATCCAGCGCCCGAACCCAAGGCGGTCGATCCGTTGAAAGACGAACCGCGCGATCTGTCCCCTACCCGCTACGGCGATTGGGAGAAGGATGGCATTGCTTGGGACTTCTAAGTCTGGCGGTGCTGCACGTTAAAGCGGTTTGAAATTGACCTTCAATCCATCTTTCGGCTGCGGGATCGGCCATGCTTTCCATTCAGGAGCATAACCTTCAGCCACATCGATTTGATAGCGCGTCAACATGTGCACCATCAGCACTTTGACCTGCATATAGGCAAAATGCAGGCCTAGGCACATATGCGCACCGCCGCCAAACGGAACCCATGCGTATTTGTGCCGCGCTTTCACCAGTTCTGGCGTGAACCGCATCGGGTCAAATTTCTCCGGCTCGGGCCAATGCTCGGGGTCATGGTGCACAAAATGCGCGCTTACATTAACCGGCGTGCCGGCCGGAATTTTATAGCCGCCATATTCAAAGTCTTTGAGCGCACGGCGCGGCGTTGATGGCACTGGCGGGAACAACCGTAGCGATTCCTTGAACGCCATCTCGGTCAATTCCAGCTTGCCAAGGTCTTCATACGAAATGGGCCGGCCTTCGCCGCCAGTTATCGCCGTAATCTCTCGCCGAAGCTTTTCCTGCCATTCCGGATTTTTGGCGAGCAGCCAGACCATCGATGTCGCGCTCGATGTGATTGTATCATGCGCCGCCATCATCAGGAAGTTCATGTGGTCGACCACCTCATCGACCGCCAGCAAGCTGCCATCTTCATGCGTTGCATTGGCAAACTGGCTGAACATATCCTGCCCTCCGCCTTCGGCGCGGCGGCGGAGCGTTTCCTTGGTGAAATAATCCACCAAAAATTCTCGGCCCTTCACGCCCTTACGCAGGAGGGTGAACGGCAGCGGCTTGCGCACGGGCGCGACGGAGGCCTGCACCATATAGACGAAAGCTTCGTTGATCTTGTCGGCTTCAGGACCCCATTCAATCCCGATGAAGCTGTCTGCCGCCAGATCGAGCGTGAGTTTCTTGATCGCGGGGTAGAAGGTCATTTCTCCCGCCCAATCCTTAACCGTATCGGCGATGCCGCGGTTTAACGCATCTGCATAATGGCGCATCGGCCCCGGCTTGAACGCAATTGAGAGCGCACGACGGTCCATCCGGTGATGGTCAAAATCCATCAGCATCAATCCGCGCGGAAACAGTTGGTCGAGGATCGGACCCCAACCCTGTTCCGAACTGAAGATCTTGTTGCGATCGAACAGCACCAGTTCGTTCGCATCAGCGCCAATCATTGCGACAACTGTGCCGCCAAAAGCAGTGTTCTGGTAAACCGGCCCGTATTTGGCCATCATATCTTTGGTAAACCCATGCGGGTCAGCAAGCATTTTAAAGGTGTTGCCGATGATCGGCAGGCCCTTCTCGCCCGGAATGTGATCCAGCGAAGTCCCAGGGACACGCTCCGACCAATGCTTCGGCGAAAATCCGTTAGTGTGCGTTTCGGAGATTGTTTTTTCTGCGAGAGTGGCCATGATTTTTCCTTACTGACACAAATGTAAGTAATTCGTTACCCTATGTCCAGCCTGACAGTTCGCGGCGGATAATTTGCTCCAGCATATCCATTCCGGGCACGCTGGTGTTGAGGCAAGACAGAACCGCGAAATCTTCGCCGCCAGCCTCCTGAAACTGTTCCTTGCCTTGAATGACCAGCTCTTCGAGCGTCTCGAGGCAATCAGCAGAGAAACCCGGTGCGGCGATGGCGATCCGCTTGGTACCCGCCTTGGCCTCGTCCTCCAGCGTGGTGTCGGTCGCCGGGGTCAACCATTTGGCCGGGCCAAAACGCGACTGGAAGGTGGTGACATAGCGCATACCGCCGCGTTTCCCCATCGCCGCTTCCACCAGACGCGCGGTCTTGCGGCAATGACAATGATAGGGGTCGCCCAAATCGAGCGTTCGCTGAGGCATCCCGTGAAAACTCAACAAAAGGACTTCGGGTTCAAATTCCAGCGCATCCAATTGTGCGCCCAGATCGGCCGCCAGAGCATCCACATATGCGGGATCATCGTAATAGGGCGGCAGCGTGCGCAGCGAAGTCTGCCAGCGCATAGCCTTCAGCTTTTCGGCCGCTTTATCGACCACGGTCGCGGTCGTTGCGCCCGAATATTGCGGATAAAGCGGCGCAAGCAAAATCCTGTCGCAGCCCTGATCCATCAGCTTCTGCAATTGATCGGCAATGGTGGGCTTGCCGTAGCGCATGGCCCATTCGACTTTGACCTGTCCGCCCAGACGTTCCTGTAAGCCCTCGGCCTGCGCCTTGGTTATGAATGCGAGCGGTGAGCCTTCTTCAGTCCATACCTGAGAATAGGCATGGGCCGATTTCTTGGGCCTTGTATTGAGAATGATACCGCGCAAGATCGGCTGCCAAGCAATCGGCGGAATTTCCACCACGCGCCGGTCGGACAGGAATTCCTTCAGATAGACTTTTACCGCTTTTGCAGTGGGGGCCTCTGGCGTGCCCAGATTGACCACCAGTACGCCGACATTGCCGCTTTTCACGCTTGGGTGATCAGCCGGGAGTTGTTGCGATTGCCAAGTCATGCAGATACCCAAATCATTTCAGCTCTAGAGCCCTTCGGAGAATAGCGGCAGACGGCGAAAGCGCAGCCCGGTCGCAGAAAAAAGTGCGTTTGCAATAGCAGGAGCGCTTACCGCCACGCCTAGTTCCCCGGGATCGACAGGTTCGCCATCGCCTGTGATAAATTCGACATCGATTTCCGGGCAGTCTTCCAGCAAAGGCAGATTCAGATCGCTCAACCGCTGGCTGGTTGGCAGACCGCCTGAATATTGCGTGCTTGAACCCAGGGCGAGCGACAGCCCGAAGATCAGCCCTCCCTCGATCTGCTGCCGCGCGATGTCGAGGTTGATTATCCGGCCAATATCGACCGCAGCGCTCAATTTCGAAACCTTGATCCCGCCTTCACCTTGGCGGGCTGTCGCGACGCAGGCGATGCGCCCTTCGCCAATCCGGTGACAGGCAATGCCTTGTCCGCTTTGTTCGCGTCCGCCGCCCCATTGGCCCAGCCGCGCTGCCTGTTGCAGGCAAGCGACCATACGCGGGTCTCCGCCGAGCATTCCGATACGGTAGGACAAGGGTTCACGCCCGAACATCGATGCTGCCTCGTCGATAAAGCTTTCGGTAAAGAACGCTGTGTACCCGTGTGAATTCCCGCGCATCCGCCCTGTTGAGTGGCCGATGTCTGTTGGCACATGCTCCACCACTGACAACGGAATTCCGTAAGTTGGAACTGCGCCCTCCACCGCCATCGGGTCAGCCACACCAGACGCCGCTTCGCGTGCCGCCCAATGGGTTTTGTTGGCGAACAAACGCTCGCCAAATTCGCGCGCAGTGGCAGGCGCTGCAATTCTCGTTTGCAATGCCGCGATCTGGCCAGCTGCTCCGGGGATCAATTTCGCCCACATCAAAGCGGCGGCAGGTGTGCGATGCAACCCGGCCACATGTTCCTGCCAGCGCGACCAGACCAGTTGCACAGGCCGCGGATTGTCGCGGGAAACCTCTCGCGCAATCAGCGCGATCTCAATTGCGTGGTCATGCTCCAACCGGCGGTCAAAACTCCCGCCAGCGGGCATGGGATAAAGCACAACGTCCTCTAGCGAGAGGCCGATTGCCTTTGCCGCAGCCTCCCTCGCACGTTCGGGGGCTTGGCTCGCAATCCACAATTCCAGCCTGCCATCAGCATATCGTGCCGTGGCGCTAGCGGTTTCGAGCGCCGCATGCATCGCTGGTGCGACTTCGTAGCGGCGGGCTATATCGGGTTCGCCCACAGCGCCATCGCCTCTTTGCGCCACAACAATTGCCGTCCCGCTGCGCGTGGCCTCGATTAATTTGTCAGCGATATCACTGCTGTCGACGACATTGGCGACCGAGAATTTTGGCTTCATCGCGGCCAACGCTTGGTCTGCGCTCCACCAATCGCTTGCCACTGCGGCGAGCCAACGCTTGCCTTTTATCACGGTGATGACCCGTGAATTACCGGCCACGGCGTTGCTATCAAATTCGGATAACTCGGATTGCTCGACCGGCCCATGCGTTATCGCGGCATAGACCATATCGGGCAGCCGGACGTCTCCTGCGAACAAATGCGTACCATCGACTTTAGAAGGCAGATCAAGCCGGGGATAGGCAATCTCCTCCTCTGCCTGACCCGCAATCGGTCGCTCCGATGCGGCCCATGCTCTAAGCGCCGGAGGGTCAGGCGCTTCGCGCTTCGACGCCCCCCCGACCAGTTCGGCAAAAGCCAGCTTCTTGTCCTCATGACTGACGAAGCCGCCCGCTGCATCACAAGCACTTGGTTCGATATCCCATCGCTCGGCGGCTTCCTCTATCAGCACCATCCGCGCCGATGCAGCAGCTTGACGGCAAGAGCTCTCATAGGCTGCCACTGACAAGCCCTCTGCAGTGGCGGAAAAACGGCTGATCTGGGCGAAGCGCTCGGCGAGCAAATCGTCAGGCTCATCGGCCATACCCGGCGCAAACGGCATCCATAAAGCCGACCATTTGGCCGCAAGCGGAATGTTGGCGTAGGCACCGCTGACCGGTGCCGGTTCAACTGCGACTTGCCGCCAATCTGCGCCCAGCTCGGCACAGATAATCTGCGGCAGAATGGTCGTTATGCCCTGCCCCATTTCCAATTGCGGTACCGCGACCGTAATCACGCCGTCGGCGGCGATCTTCAGCCAAGCGTCAAATGCATATTCATTGCGTCCCGGCCTGAGCGGGGTGGGATATGTTCTAGGCCGAAGCGCCCAGGCTGCCAGCAACCCGCCACCGACAGCAGCGCCGATTAGCACACCGCGGCGGCTGACAAGCATGGTCAGGCGTTCTCCTTGGAAACGGCTGCCTCAGACTTAGAAGCGGCATCGAGCCAGTCAGAGAGCTTGCGGGCAATGTCCCGAAATGGCTCTGCTTCGGCGCTGTCACCCGCGGCAGAGGGGGAGCCCGCATCGCTGGAAATACGAATTTCCATCGCCAAAGGAATCCGGCCAAGGAACGGAATGCCAGTTCCTTCCGAAGCATCCTCGACGCCGCCCTTGCCAAACGGATCGCTCACCTCTCCGCAAGATGGGCAGGTATAGCCGGACATATTTTCCACCAACCCGATAATCGGAACCTTGCCCGTTTCAAATAAATTGGCTGCGCGCTGCGCGTCGATCAGGGCCAGATCTTGCGGGGTAGAGACAATCACCGCGCCTTCAGGCTTGAATTTGGACAGCATCGTCAATTGCACATCACCAGTGCCCGGTGGCAGGTCAATCAGCAGCAATTCGGTATCACCCCAATGCGCATCGACCAATTGGGCCATCGCATTGCCAGCCATCGGACCGCGCCATGCCAGCGCTTTACCCGGTTCAACCAGATGTCCCATCGACAGCACCGGAACGCCGTGGCGGCTTGGCACCGGAACCAGTTTCTCGTTGCGGCCCTCGGGTTTTGCACCCTTATTATCGAACAATGTCGGCTGCGAAGGGCCATAGACATCGGCATCAACCACTCCGACTTTGCGCCCCATTCTGGCAAGAGCGACCGCCAAATTCGCCGTCAGCGTCGATTTACCCACACCGCCCTTGCCCGATCCGACAGCAATAATTCGAGGTGTTTTGGGGGCAGGAGCTACCGGTGGTGCAGGCGCACGATCCGCCACCATTGCCACGCGCACTTCGGAAACACCCTCCGCCTCGCCCAGCATTTGTTTTACCGCTGATTCCAGACCGGCGCGATTATCGGCGTCCAATCCTGATGCTTCGAGCACCAACGTTACTGTGCCATCCGTTAGCTTTATCGTCTGTATGCGCGCCGCAACCGAGTCCGGCAGCCGCGCTTTTAATGCCTGTTCATCCATAATCGGGTCCTAGCAGTAAATTCCCGCACGCACCCCCTGTTTTTCCTACAATCGACACCTATAAAGAGTTCATGAGCACATTTGGCGCAATTGCGAAAAATATCGGGCTGGCAATGGCTGGCAAAAACCCATGGGGCGGCAAATCGGACAGTTCCGATGGCCCATCCGGCAGCGGCGGAGGGTCTGATTCAGATTCCGGCGGCAGCGAAAAGCCTAAGGGACCGCGCAATCCGTGGTTGCCGGGAAGCGGTGGAGGTGGCGGTGAAGAGCCGCGCCGTTCTGCCAATATCGAAGACATCTTCAAAAAGCGTGGGCCAGAGGGTCCGCGCAAAGGCGGCGGCGGCCCCGGCGGCCCCAATTTCCAATTCCCGCAGCGACCCGGCGGCAAAAGCTGGCTTCCCGTTGCAATCGGCGTGGTGGCACTGGCCTGGGTCGGGACGACCTCAATTCATTTTGTTCAGCCCAAAGAGCAAGGTGTTGTTACAACGCTCGGCAAGTTCTCCCGGACTTTCAATCCAGGCACAAACTGGACATTACCCGCCCCATTCGAAAGCGTGTACATCGAAAATGTCAGCGAAGTTCGTGCTTTCCGCATTCCCGAAGGGTCTGAAGGCGAGAAACTGATCCTGACTGGCGATCAAAACCTGGTCAATCTTTCTTACCTTATTAGGTGGAATATCAATGACTTGTCCCTGTATAAGTTCCGCCTCGCAAAACCAATCGAGACGGTAAAGCAAGCCGCTGAGGCGGCCATGCGTTCTGCCGTTGCGGAAAAAACTTTGGACGATACTTTCTCCGGCGAAGGCCGGGCGCAAATCGAAGAACGCGTCCGGACCCGGATGCAAGCGATCCTTGACGGATACAAAGCTGGTATCACGGTCCAAGGTGTTGAAATCGACAAGACCGATCCACCCGAGCAGGTTAGTGACGCATTCAAAGATGTGTCTGCGGCTGAGCAGGATGCCGATGCAGCACGCAACCGTTCGCGCGGTGTAGCGCAGCAGATTTTGGCGGCCGCAGAAGGTGAAACCGCAGCGTTCGATAAGGTGTATGAGCAATATCGACTTGCCCCTGAGGTCACCCGCCAGCGCCTATATTACGAGACTATGGAGCGTGTTTTGAGCCAAACCGACAAAACCATCGTCGAAACTAATGGAGTGACAACGTATTTGCCGCTTCCGGAAATTCGCAAGCGAGCACAAGCAGCGCCGCCGGCCTCGCCACCTGCTGCGGTGGAGGGACAATGAACATGACAAATATTTGGGAAAGCCATAAACTTTCGATCATCGCAGTCGGCCTCGCTTTGATTGGCCTGATGTCCAGTATGGTCGTCATCCCCGAAGAAGAGCAAGCAGTTGTCGTGCGTACGGGTAATCCCGTGCGTGTTATCAACCGCTTCCAACCCGATGTCCCATTTGGTGAAACCGGCGCCGGAGTCGTTTTACGTATCCCGCTGGTTGAACAAGTCATCCGGATCGACAAACGCGTGCTCGATCTCGATATGAGCCAGCAACAAGTGCTCTCCAGCGATCAGCAGCGCTTGCTTGTCGATGCCTATGCGCGGTTTCGGATAATCGATCCCGTACAGATGGTTGAGTCGGCTGGCACGACCGACGGCGTTAGGCTGCAGCTTGAACCAATTCTCAACTCAGTCCTCCGCCAAGAATTGGGGCGGCGGACTTTCGCAGCGATGCTGACGGCTGAGCGCGGCGACGCGATGAGCAATATAACGTCCAAGCTTGATGATCAGGCTCGGCGCTATGGCGCGCAAGTAATTGATGTGCGCATCAAGCAAACCGACCTGCCAACAGGTGCGCCATTGGCAGCAGCATTCACCCGGATGGAAACTGACCGCGAACGCGAAGCCCGCACGATCCGCGCTCAGGGTCAACGCGACGCACGGATCATTCGGGCAGAAGCTGATGCCGAAGCGGCTAGAATTTACGCTGAAAGCTTCGGGAAAGATCCCGGTTTCTATGATTTCTACCGGGCCATGCAAAGCTATGACAAGACCTTTGCGCAGGGCGAAGATCAGGGCGAAAGCAGCATCATTCTGTCACCCGACAATGAATATCTGCGACAGTTCAGGGGTCGCCGTTAGACGCCTGTCGTTGACCGTTGGTCGATGGGCACCATGACTGTTCAATCGCCGTTCAGCGGATCCTGTAAGAAGGGGAGCAAGAACAACGGAAAAGCGGGGCCTTCCCGGCCCGAGTGAGCAAAAGGAAAGTAAGGACGTGAAGCCTGTGCGATATGCTTATGGATTAACCTCCGCGCTGCTGGTTGGCGGCGCAGCCATTTCTCTGATGACCGGTTATCCAGCCGGCGCGCAAGTGGCGCAAAATGATGATAGCCAGATGGCCAGAGTTGTACCGCGAGCGGGCGCTCCGGTAAGCTTTGCTGATCTGACCGAGCAATTGCAGCCAGCCGTGGTCAACATCGCAACCCGGCAGCGTGTCGAAGTCGAACAGCGGGGCAATTCACTCGCAGAATTGTTCGGCATGCCGCAACGCAGCGCACCACAGGGCGGCGCTCCGCAAACCCGCGAGGCGCAATCGCTGGGTTCCGGATTTATCATTTCGGCCGATGGTTACGTGGTCACCAACAACCACGTTGTCAGCCCTTCGGGTCGCGGTACGGTTGAAGAAATCACCGTGAAAATGCCCGACGGCAAAGAATATGAAGCGACCCTGGTTGGAGCTGATGCTGCGTCTGATCTGGCTGTGCTAAAAATCCAGAGCGACAAGGATTTTCCTTTCGTAGAATTCGGCGATTCAGCGCAGGCACGCACAGGTGACTGGGTGATTGCGATTGGCAATCCATTCGGCCTTGGCGGGACGGTAACCAGCGGAATTGTCTCCGCCGTTATGCGCAATACCGGCGGCGGTGCCTATGATCGCTTCATCCAGACCGATGCCAGCATCAATCGCGGCAATTCGGGCGGGCCGTTGTTCGATATGCAAGGTAATGTAATCGGCATTAACAACGCGATCCTGTCCCCCTCGGGCGGCAGCGTGGGTATCGGTTTTGCGATCCCGGCAGAAACCGCCAAGCCAATTGTCGAACAGTTGAAGAGCGGTAAAACCATCGAGCGCGGTTATCTGGGCGTCAGCATCACACCGGTTGATGATGATTTGGCCGATTCGCTCGGCCTACGCCGCAATCGCGGTGAATTTGTTCAATTGGTTGAACCCGATGCGGGGGCAGACAAGGCGGGCATCGAGGCGGGCGATATCGTGATCTCGATTGACGGCAAAGAAGTCACGCCCGACCAGACATTGTCGTTCCTGGTTGCCAATATCAAACCCGGCACGACAATCGCGATAGAGTTGGTTCGCGAAGGTAAAACTCGCACAGTTCGTGCATTGGTTGGTAAACGTCCAACCGAAGATCAAATCCGCGAGCGGCAAATGTTCCGCGGCGATGATGAGGCAGAAATGCCGGAGCAATCCGAAGATGCCAGCCCGGTCATCGACAAGCTGGGCCTGCAAGTCGTGGCAATTAACGCAGAAATTGCGCGCCAACTGCGCGTCCCGGCTAATACTAAAGGCGTTGCAATTCTGAAAGTGAACCCGAATTCCGATGCAGCGACCAAGGGTCTGCGCCGCCGGGACATCATACTGACGGCCAATTACAAGCCCGTGGCGAGCATTGCCGATCTGGAAACGATCGTGAACGAAGCCGTCGCTGAGGACCGCGAAGCCGTGCTGTTGCAGATCCAGCGCGAAGGCGGTGCTCCCGCATACCGCGCTGTTCGGTTACGCTAACTATCATTGGCCCGAGACCGATTGGGCAGATTGATATAAAGAAGGCCCCGCTGGATAAACCCGCGGGGCCTTTTCTTTTGGACTTATGATCCAACGGTTCGCAATTACGATCCGTTGACTTTCATGTTCCAACGGCTTTTGCAAACCCAATCGAATGATGAATTGTCCGATCCAACTGCATTATACTCCACGTCGCCTGTGGCATTGTAAGTATAGTATTTGTAATCGCTGTAGCCGCGAATTCCGAAAGCACCGCAATCGGGTGACCCGTCTTTCTGATCATGGCACACTTTCGCATAAATCCTGTTCGCACAGGTGTTTCTGTAAGTTACGGTGATTTTGCTCTTGTCCCAGCTATGGTTCGTTTGCCTGAGACATTTGTTACGGCTCGCATCTTTTGCGTCCCAGCAACCGTCGGCATCGACCGAAGTTTGGTGCGAAGCACTGGCAGATGATGATGATGCGACCATGAGCGCGGCGAGTAGAGTAAAGCGAATAGACATATGTCCTCCTTGTCCAAAAGCGATATTGCTTGGGTGAAGGATTAATCCGGCGTTGGACGGGGCGCTGTGACCAAGGTCACACCGCCGAAAATGTCTCAGAGAAAGCTAATTTACAGGTGCCGCCGGATTGGTGCGCGGCGCTGGCTGTTGCTGCGGTGGCGGCGAAGGGACACGCTGAGCGGGCTTGGGCCGGTTCTGCGCCGGTGCTGCTGCCGATCCCTCACCTGTGGCACGGTTCAGGAAATCATCGCTGGCCGCAGGTGGCGCATCATTTTCAGGCACTTGTGGGCGGCGCGAAACATCGCCGGGCGTCGCCTGGCCGTTCGGCTGCGGAACCGGGTTATTCGGATCGCGCCCTGCGCCAGGCTCAATCAGATTGCCTTGCTCGTCGATGTAGTAATAATCGTCAGGGTCCCCGAAATAGAATTCATCATCGGGTTCAAGTTGCCATTCGGGCAATTTCAGTTCGGTGTTGAATTGTTCAACCGGGCGATCCTTCACCGCATAGCGCATAAAAGCGGCGAAGGCCTGCGCAGGGGCGCGGCCACCTTGGAGGCCCGGCACCGCTTTTGCATCATCGCGGCCCATCCACACGCCAGTGGTGATCCCGCTGGAAAATCCGATGAACCAGCCGTCTTTGTTGGACGAGGTTGTCCCGGTCTTGCCCGCAACCGGGCGTCCGATTTGCGCCGCTTTACCAGTGCCAGTGTTGACCGCGGTTTGCAGCAAGTCGGTGATCCCAGCCGCAACGTAATCAGGGACCAGAGTGGAACCACCGGACTTCTCGTGCTGATACAGCAGTTCTCCGCTCGCGGTCGTCACTTTCACAATTCCATAGGGCTCGATTGATTTTCCGCCGGCTGACACGGCGGCAAAGGCGCGGGTCATGTCGATCACCCGCGTTTCGTTGCTGCCGAGCACCATGGAAGGCACCGTCGAGATCGGCGTGGTGATGCCGAACCGCTTGGCCATCGAGGCGACAGTGCCGAAACCGACCTCATTGCCCAATTGAGCCGCGACCGTGTTTTTGGAATAGGCAAATGCAGTGCGCAAATTTATGTCTCCGGCATAGGCGCCACCAGAATTGCGCGGGCTCCATCCGTCAATCGTGACTGGAACGTCCTTGACCATATCTTCGGGCGTGTAACCCGCTTCCAGTGCCGCGAGATAAACGAATAACTTCCACGATGACCCCGGCTGACGCACCGCGTCGGCAGCGCGATTGTAATTGGTTTCAACATAATCGGTTCCGCCGATCATCGCCAGAATTGCACCATCGCGGTCGAGACTGACCAACGCGCCTTGCGCATTGTTCGGTGTGTTAGATTTGATTGATGCTGCGGCGGTTTGCTGCATCCCTACATCCAGCGTGGTCCACACTTCAATCGGTTCGAATGTTTCGGGCAGCAGTAAATCAAGCTGCGGCAAAGCCCAATCAGTGAAATAGCGCACCGAATTCTGACTCTTGTCCTCTTTCAGCTTCACAGCCGAGGGGTCCACGGTAATGCTGGGATCAATCCGCCCCTGCTCCTTCATCAACCGCAACACCACTTGTGCGCGGTCGACCGCCGCCTGCACATCGGCGGTGGGGGAATAGCGTGATGGGGCCTTCACCAAACCGGCGATAATCGCGGCTTCAGCGGTATCGAGTTCGGTCCCTGGATGGCTGAAGAATTTGCGACTGGCGCTGTCAATTCCATAGGCACCGCCACCGAAGTAGACTTTGTTCAGATAGAGTTCGAGGATTTGATTTTTCGAAAACTTCCACTCCAGCGCCATTGCCAGGACTGCCTCACGCAGTTTCCGGTCAAGAGTCCGGTTGGAATTTAGGAAGACATTGCGCGCCAATTGCTGGGTAATGGTTGATGTCGCACCCAGCCGCTTATCACCAGTTGCAGCGACAAAGACCGCGCGCCCCAAACCAATCGGATCAACTCCGAAATGGCTATGATAACGGCGATCTTCTACCGAAATCATCGCATCTTTCATCACCTGCGGAATTTCATCGCTGGTCAGCCATTTGCCAAAGCTCGGGCCGAGTTCGACAATCTCCGTCCCGTCACGCGCACGGACAATGATAGTCTGCGCGTTCTGGGTGGCTTTCAATTCTTGATAGCTGGGCAGTGATCGCGCGGCGAACACCACCGCCAGACCGAGGAACAACACGCCGAGCAAGCTGAGAAACCCGCCCCACACAAACACACGGCGCAACCACAAACGCCAGCCAGTCGGCTTTCGCCTGACTGGCTTTGCGTTCTGTTTCCGGCTTGTGCTGGCCGCGCGCCGGCTGCCCCGTTGTGCCATCGACTAGGTTTACCCGTTCAACGGTGCGTAATGCACCCGTCCATCCTCAAAGCGATGCATAGAACAGTTGTAACGCTGCGTGAACGGAGAAAGCGATTTAGTCGTCAGTTGAGTCATCAGGAGCGAAATCAAGAGAGGCGCTGTTGATACAATACCGCAATCCCCCCGCCTCGGCCGGGCCATCAGGAAACACATGGCCCAAATGCCCATCGCATTTTGAGCAGGTAACTTCAGTGCGGATCATACCGTGCGACACATCGCGGTGCTCGGCCACTACGTCGCCTTCTGCGGGCTTGGTGAACGCAGGCCAACCGCAACCGCTGTTGTATTTCGCATCGCTTTCGAACAATTTGGTCCCGCATCCGGCGCAGACATATTCGCCTTCGTCATAATGCTTGTCGAATTCGCCTGTGAAGGCGCGTTCGGTGCCCTTCTCGCGAAGAACATGAAACTGCTCCGGCGTAAGTTTTTCGCGCCATTCGGTGTCAGTAGTGGATTTGGGGTCAGTCATTTCAGAACTCCTTGAGCCTGAGATATAGGAAGTCTTTGTTTAGCCTCAAGCTCGTGTTCTTTTGGGCCTCGCGCGCCAGCAGCCGCATCCGCTCCCTTAGGTTGCCGCGCCAGTCGCACGTCGGCGGTCGGCCTGTAGCTGCTTGCCCCGCCAGTCTGGGCTAAACCAAACCTGCGGATGCAGACCCCCGGCGTTTGAGGCTAAACAAACGAAAAACTCATCCGTCAACATCGCCATATTGCTTGGGCGGCTGGATTACTTCCATCCGTTCGCTCAGCAAAGGTCTGAAGCTCGGCCTGCTTTTGAACACAGAATACCAGCTCTTCGATTGTTCATGCCCCTTCCAATCAATGCCGCCGAGATAATCGGCGACGCTGATTTGCGCGGCCGCTGCCAAATCGGCCAGGCTCATCCGCGAACCTGCAAGCCAGGGGCGCGTATCGACCAAGTAATCGATGTAATCGAGGTGGCCGTGGGCCATTTTCATCGCGTTCGACAATGCTCTGGAATCTGGCGGCTGGCGCAAGATCAGACGTTTCTTCATCCGTTCATGCAGCAGTGGGTGGGTGACATCGGCGAAGAAGTTTTCATCAAACAGAGCCACCAAGCGGCGAATTTCGGCGCGGTCTTTTACCGTACCATTGATCATTGGCGCCTGATCAACCGTTTCTTCGAAATATTCGCAAATCGCGCGGCTATCACACAGCGTGGTTTTCTTTTCTGCGTCATGCAGCACCGGAGTGCGTCCCGCCGGGTTCAGAGCAAAGAAATCATCATTGCCTTCCCACGGATTCTCCCGCCACAATTCATAGCCGACGCCCTTCTCGCTAAGCAGCAAGCGGACCTTTCGGCTGAACGGGCAAAGAGGGAATTGATACAAACGCCACATTGTCACGCTAATGCAGCAAGCATCGCGTCGCGTCTATATAGCGCAGTTTGGCAATTCACCTTTAAATGCCTGACGCTTCGAGCATAATCAGGCATGACGGCATCACTTCGTCAATATTGCTATCATCTCGCAATTCTTGCGCCTTTTGCTGGATTAGTGTCGCGACGGCGAGCCGGTCCAAACCCGTCTCGTCCATAATCCGCGCTGAACTGCGCACAAAGAACTCGCGGCCCCGTTCAGCCAAGAGCGGATAGCGTAATGCCTGACGCTCTCCGCGAGTTTGCGCCTGAGCAGTTAGCGCGAAAGCGGCGGAGCAACGAAGCGCCGCCTTTTGTTCCAGCGTTAATTGCTGGCCCGGCTGTGCGGAAATATTGGTGGCGGTCATTGCGGCCAATAGCGCTGCGGTTGGAACGATAAGTCTGGTCATCCTTTGAACGATAGAGAAGCCCGGATGAACAATCACCTGACAAGTTTTATTCGCAATCACGATTTGAAAACCCCATCTCTGCCGCAACGCAGCAATCCATCAAGGACCTTAAAAATGAGCAATTACCCCTCACTCCATCTCCTAATCGGCGGCAAGGAAATTTCCGGCGCTGGGCGCAAATCGGGCGAAGTGCTCAATCCGGCCACCGGCGAAGTGCTGGGTTCGGTTCCGCATGCGACCGCCGAAGATCTCGATGACGCTCTCGAGCATGCAGCCACGGGCTTCGCAATCTGGCGCGCTACCCCGCCTGAACAACGTGCGGCGGTCATCACCAAAGCTGCCGCGTTGATGCGCGAGCGCGTTGGCGCAATCGCCGAAGCACTAACATTGGAACAGGGTAAGACGTTACCCGAAGCCAAGGGCGAAACCATTTACGGTGCAATGCTGCTGGAATTCTATGCTGGCGAGTGTAAGCGCCTCTATGGTCGCACGATGGTCCGCCCCGCAGGCAAGCGCGCCGAGGTGCGGTATGAACCTGTTGGTCCGGTCGCAGCGTTTGCGGCGTGGAATTTTCCTGTCATCAACATTGTCCGCAAAGTCGGCGGCGCGGTTGCGGCAGGCTGTTCGGTCATCGTCAAACCATCCGAAGAAACACCGGCGGCGGCGCTGGCCACGGTGCAATGTTTGCTTGATGCCGGAATGCCTGCCGAGGTTTGCCAAGTTGTGTTCGGCGTGCCCGACGATGTCAGCTGCCATCTTCTCGGATCTTCCATCATCCGCAAAGTCAGCTTCACCGGTTCGACCAAAGTGGGCAAACATTTGGTCAAACTGGCGGCCGATGATTTGAAACGCACAACGATGGAGCTTGGCGGCCACGGGCCAGTGCTGGTCTTCGAAGATTCTGATATTGAAAAAGCGCTAGATGTGATGGCTCCAAATGCGTTCCGCAATGCAGGGCAAGTTTGCGTCAGCCCAACACGCTTCATTGTCGAAGAACCGATTTTCGAGAAATTCCGCGATGGATTTATCGAGCGGGTCAAAGGCATCAAAGTTGGCAATGGTATGGAAGACGGCGTCCAAATGGGTCCGATGGCTAATGATCGCGGCCCCGACCAGATCGAGCGGATGGTCACAGAGGCGGTCGAAAAGGGCGGCAAGCTGGAAACCGGCGGCGAACGGATTGGCAATCAGGGATATTTCTACGCCCCAACTGTCCTGTCCGAAGTCCCGACCGATGCCGAAATTATGAATGAAGAACCGTTCGGCCCAGTTGCCATCATCAACCGCTACGCAGGCGAAGCCGAAATGATCGAGGAAGCCAACCGTCTGCCATACGGACTGGCTGCTTATGCGTGGTCGTCGGACCCTGCGCGCCAGGAACGTCTAATCGCCCAAATCGAGGCCGGTATGGTCGCGGTCAATAGCGGCGGCGTCAGCGCGGTCGATATGCCGTTTGGCGGCGTGAAATGGTCGGGTCACGGACATGAAGACGGTGCCGAAGGCGTGATGGCCTGCATGGTGACCAAATCTGTTCACGTTGGTTGACGAGAGGCTCAATAGTCTCGAAAAGAAACTGAACTGTTACCGGAGATTTCTGTCGCATGAAAACTAGAGCCGCGGTCGCCTTTGAAGCCAAACAACCGCTCGAAATCGTCGAGCTTGATCTGGAAGGCCCCAAGGCGGGCGAGGTGCTGGTCGAAATCATGGCGACAGGAATCTGCCACACTGATGCTTATACGCTCGATGGCCTCGACAGTGAGGGGCTGTTCCCCTCCGTACTAGGTCACGAAGGTGCTGGCATAGTGCGCGAAATCGGCGCGGGCGTGTCCTCGGTCGCGGTGGGCGATCACGTGATCCCGCTTTACACGCCCGAATGTCGGCAGTGCAAAATGTGCCTGAGCGGCAAGACCAATCTGTGCAGCGCGATCCGCGAGACGCAAGGCAAGGGGCTGATGCCTGACGGGACTTCGCGGTTTAGTTATAAAGGGCAAACGATTTTCCACTATATGGGCTGCTCGACCTTTTCGAACTTCACCGTCCTGCCCGAAATTGCGGTGGCGAAGATTCGCGAGGACGCGCCGTTTCACACCAGCTGCTATGTCGGTTGCGGCGTGACCACCGGGGTCGGCGCAGTGGTGAACACCGCGCAGGTCAAACCGGGCGACAATGTCGTGGTGTTCGGCCTTGGCGGCATTGGCCTTAATGTTCTGCAAGGCGCGAAAATGGCCGGCGCGGACCGGATTGTCGGCGTCGATATCAATCCGGCCCGCGAGCAGTGGGGCCGAAAGTTCGGTATGACCGATTTCGTCAATCCGAAGGATGTTGGCGATGTTGTGGCAACCCTTGTAAATATGCTCGATGGCGGGGCTGACTACAGCTTCGACTGCACCGGCAACACCGATGTCATGCGGCAGGCGCTCGAATGTTGCCACAAGGGATGGGGCACCAGTATCATCATCGGTGTGGCAGAGGCTGGCAAGACTATCGAAACGCGCCCGTTTCAGCTCGTCACCGGACGCAACTGGCGCGGGACCGCTTTCGGCGGAGCCAAGGGCCGGACCGATGTGCCCAAGATTGTCGACTGGTATATGGACGGCAAAATCCAGATCGACCCGATGATCACACACCAGCTGACCCTAGACGAAATCAACAAGGGTTTTGACCTGATGCACGCGGGTGAAAGCATCCGCAGCGTGGTGGTGTATTGAAGTAAACACTATCCCGGCGAAAACCGGGATCGCTCGTCACCGGACGCGCAATTAAAACAGATCCCAGCCTCCGCTGGGATGACGGAGAAGGAGAGAGAAATGCTGAATCACATTATGATCGGCTCTGCCGACATCGAGAAGTCCAAGAAATTCTATAATGCAGTACTGGGCGTGCTGGGTGCGGGCGAGCCAATGGCGCATGTCAACGACACCGGCCAGACTCGCCTGTTCTATGCGCATGACGGATCAACCTTCAGCGTCAGCGAACCGATCAATGGCCAGCCGGTAATCGCGTCAAACGGCAGCACCATCGGGTTTGCCTGCAATTCACCCGAACAAGTTACGCAACTGCACGATGTTGCAGTGGCCAATGGCGGCACCAGCATCGAAGACCCGCCCGGCCTGCGCGATGGCAGCATGGGCCCTATGTATCTGTGTTACTTTACCGATCCCGATGGCCACAAAATTTGCGGCATCCATCGCCCAGCTTAAGCGCCAGCCCAACCCAAGTTCCTATCAGGAGAGAACCCTATGTTCAGCCACGTAATGGTCGGTGCCGATGATATCGATGCCGCGAAAAAATTCTACGACGCCTGTTTCATCGCACTTGGCGGCCGCGAAGGATCGGCCGATCCCAAAGGTCGTGTGATGTATTTCAAAGATGGCAGCATCTTCATTGTCACCAAGCCAATTGATGGCAAGCCCGCCTGCCACGCCAATGGCGGCACGATAGGCTTCACCGTGGATAGCGAAGAAATGGCCGAGGCATGGCACGCCGCCGGCCTCGCCAATGGCGGCACCGCAATTGAAGACCCACCAGGCATTCGCGAAGGCGGCGGCATGAAAATGCACCTTGCCTATCTGCGCGATCCGGCAGGCAATAAAATCTGCACCATGATGCGGATGCCATAATCCACCGGATGGACACTGTAAGCGAAAATACCGCGTTCGGCGGAGTGCAAGGGGTCTATTCCCACGCCTCCGCCGAAACCGGCACCGAAATGACCTTCTCGGTCTACGTCCCGCCGCACGAACCGGGCGCGAAACTGCCCGTGCTATGGTATCTCAGCGGCCTGACCTGCACCCATGCCAATGTCACCGAGAAGGGCGAATACCGCGCCGCTTGCGCCGAGCACGGCGTCATCTTCATCGCGCCCGACACCAGCCCTCGCGGCGATGACGTGCCCGATGACGAGGCCTATGATTTCGGCAAAGGCGCGGGCTTCTATGTCGATGCGACCGAGGAACCTTGGGTCAAAAATTTCCGAATGCGCAGCTATATCGAACGTGAATTGCCCGCGCTGATTGCCGAATGCTTCCCGGCCGCCGATATGTCCCGCCAAGGCATCACCGGCCATTCAATGGGCGGCCACGGCGCGCTGACAATTGCGCTCAGAAACCCCGACCGCTTCAAGAGCGTCAGCGCCTTCGCCCCGATTGTCAGCCCGCTAAATTGCCCATGGGGCGAGAAGGCGTTGAGCGGTTATCTCGGGCCGGACAAATCCGCATGGCGCGAATATGACGCGTGCGCTTTAATTGATGACGGCTTGAGCAAGAGTGGGGTGAGCTTGCCGAACCTGCTGATCGACCAGGGCACCGACGATAATTTCCTGAAAGACCAGCTCAAAACCGGCCTGTTAGCGCTCGCCTGTAAAAAAGCCGCCATCCCCGCAACGATCCGGATGCAAGAGGGGTATGACCACTCTTATTACTTTATATCTACCTTTATGGCCGACCATGTCCGATGGCATGCGGAGCGATTGAGGTGACTCAATAATTATGCTGCCGGATGCGTAATGCCCGGTATCAAGCCAACAGCGAAAGCTAGTTCGAAATTAGCACGCAATCCATGCCAGCTTGCCGCAAGTTTTTTTACGACGGGTTGTGCATTGGCATCCTGAAAGTGAAGCACGTCTCTTCGGTGTTTGAGCTAACTTCAAGCTTGCCTCCGTGCGCTTTGGCGATCTCTGAAGCGATGAAAAGGCCGAGGCCCAACCCATCCCGATTAGGCAGGGCCGCCCCGCGAAAGAAAGGCTGGAAAAGCCGGTCGCGCTTCCGAATGCTCCAATCGCGAGCGCTTCATCACCGTTATGCAATTAAACAAGCCCACGCGGCCCAATCAATTTCCTACACGGCATTCCATCGCTAGACTCGTCTCACCGACGTTCCCCGGCTCGCAGCAATAATCGATGAGGCTCGGCCGGGTCAAAATTGGAGATGGCGACATTCGAAGGAAAGCATAATTGGTGGTCAAACCTTCGCTCGCGGAACCCGGTAATTTCATCCCGTTTCCGCAAACCCGGGCAAAAGTGTCACCCGTTTTCCAACACACAAAATCTTCGTTTTCATACATTAATCAGAGGTGTGTTAGGTTACAGGTGTAACCCTAGGCGGCTTTACAGTGACAAGCTGCCATTGCCCGTCTAGCGCTCGAATACAGAATATTTTTCAAGGAACACAATGCCTGACCTCAATCCCCTCGCCGAGCCGGTTCCAACCACGCTCGACCCGCGCAAGCTCACGCGTGATTTGCATGCATTCAAGGATTCGCGGACGGGCCGCAGCCTGTGGGAATTGGCGATCACGCTCATTCCCTTCATCGCGGTGTTCACTGGCACACTGATTGCCGTTCAGGCGGGATATTACATCGGCCTGGCGCTGACACCGCTTGCCGGACTGTTGTTGTTGCGGTTGTTTATCATCCAGCATGATTGCGGCCACGGATCGTTCTTCGCCAGCCGGTCGGGCAATGACTGGGTCGGGCGCGCAATGGGTGTGTTCACGCTGACGCCGTATGATTGCTGGAGGCGCTCGCACGCGCTGCATCATGCCGCGACTGGCAATCTGGATGCGCGCGGATTTGGCGATGTCGACACGCTGACTGTGCGCGAATTTCAGGCGCAATCAAAATATGGGCGGTTTTTCTACCGGCTCTATCGCCACCCGATTGTGCTGCTCGGTTTCGGTCCAGCCTATCTGTTTCTGTTGCGGCACCGGCTGCCTATCGGGTTGATGAAGGAAGGCGCACGATATTGGGTCAGCGCAATGGCGACAAATGTGGTGTCGCTGTTGATATTGGCCGCGCTGGTGTTCCAGTTCGGCTTTGCGACAACGGCGCTGGTGTTTTTCCCCTCGCTGTTGATTGCGGCTTCGTTGGGAGTGTGGCTGTTCTATATTCAGCATCAGTTTGAAGATGCACATTGGGACAAAAAGTCTGAATGGACATTTCACGATGCCGCCTTGCACGGCAGCACGCATCTGGATTTGCCGCAACCGCTGCGCTGGTTCACCGCCAATATCGGCGTGCATCATGTACACCATCTTGCCAGCCGCATTCCGTTTTACCGTTTGCGCGAAGTGCTAACCGCGCATCCCGAATTGCATGATATGAACCGCTTTACCGCGCTCCAAACCTTCAAGGCATTGCGGCTTGCCCTGTGGGATGAGGGTCAGCGCAGGCTGGTCACATTCCGTGAAGCGGCGATGATGGCGGGCAAGAGCGCGGAGCCGGGCTAGGCGCGAGTTTCTTCGAACCCCGACCGATTTCGCGCAGGCGGCCGATTTGCAATCAGGCAAATAACGGTTAGCGTGCACGCGGGCGCACAAACGGCGATGACGGTAATCACTGCGTTGCCTTGTGAGAATGGGGAATATTATGAAGAAGATTCTGATAATTGCGGCTGTTGCCTCTTTGGCGGCCTGTTCAGCCGAAAAGAAAGCCGATGAAACAGCAACACCAGCAGAAACCGTTGAAGTGGCTACAGAAACAACTGCTGCGGACGGCGGCCCCAGCATCGGCACTTTCAAAGTGACTGACGCAGAAGGCAAGGTAAGCATTGAAGAACTGAGGGCGGATGGTACATACACATCCACCTCTGAAGGCGAGGAACCCAAGACTGGCAAATGGGAACAGAAATCGCCCGAATCGTTCTGCTCAACGCCCGACGCAGAGGAAAGCAAGCAGACATGCTATGCCGAAACAGTCGGAGAGGACGGGGTCTGGACTTCAACCGATCCGGACGATGGCTCTGTTTCAACGGTTGAGCGCGTTGTGACCTAGGCTTCGCCTCGACATATTGTTACCAAGGGCATCGCTGCAATCAAAGCAGCGGTGCCCTTTGCATTCGGCCTCTACCTGCCAACCTCAAACAGAGCATATTCGGCGCGCCAATTTGCACCGCTTGCGCTGATTTCACGTTGGTTGGTGAAGAACCAGCGATTGGAAATGGTTATACCGAGGTCATTCGCCAGTGCCTCGAAATCTTTGACCGTGACGTGGTGAATATTCTGCGTTTCGTACCAAGTAACCGGTAAATGCCGCGTCACCGGCATCCGTCCGCCAAGCAGCAATGCCTTGCGCATCCGCCAATAGGCGAAATTGGGAAAGCTGACAAAAGCACGGCGGCCAACGCGAAGCAGTTCTTGCATGATCCGATCGGGCCGCGCCGCGGTTTGCAGCGTCTGGCTGAGGATTGCATAATCAAACGCGCCATCGGGGTAGAAAGTCAGGTCGCGGTCCGCATCGCCCTGCACCACGGACAGCCCGCGTGCGACACAGCGTTCGACGCAGGCTCCGTCAATTTCGATCCCGCGCGCATCCACTTGCTTCTCGTCACGCAGTGCAGCCATCAACACTCCGTCGCCGCAACCGACATCCAAAGCGCGGCTACCGTGCGCGATGTGATCGAGGATTACTGCAAGATCAGGGCGGAGCGCCGAATTTTGAAGAACGCTCATTCAAGAAACCCCTTCACCACTCGGTCAAGCGCGGGAACTTCGAGCAGAAAGCTGTCGTGCCCAAACGGCGCGCTGAGCTCAACGAAGCTGACTGGAGCGCCGGCGGCATTGAGCGCGTGGACCACATGGCGGCTTTCGGCAGTGGGGTAGAGCCAGTCGCTGTCGAAACTCACAAGACAGAAACGCGATGTGGTTCCGGCAAAAGCATCCGCCAATAGCCCACCATGCTCCTCGGCAATGTCAAAATAGTCCATCGCACGGGTGATGTAGAGATAACTGTTGGCATCGAACCGCCGGGTAAAGCCGCTACCTTGATACCGCAGATAGCTTTCGACCTGAAAATCGGCGTCGAAGCCGAAGCCTTTCTCGGTCCGATCTTGCAGCCTCCTTCCGAATTTTTCGGTCAGCCCTTCTTCGGAAAGATAGGTGATATGCGCCGCCATCCGCGCCACCGCGAGGCCTGCATCAGGAGTGATCCCGCTCGCATAATATTCACCATCGGCCCAAGCGGGATCGGCCATGATGGCTTGGCGGCCAACCTCGTGAAAGGCGATGTTCTGCGCAGAATGGCGTGCGGTCGTGGCAATCGCAAGAACACGTTCGGCACGCTCTGGGAAGTTTGCGGCGAGGCTAAGCGCCTGCATTCCGCCCATCGATCCGCCAACGACAGCGTGCAGCCTTTCTATACCGAGCACGTCTAGCAATCCGATCAAACCGCGAACCATGTCGCGGATCGTGATGACTGGAAACGCCATCGCATGGGGCTTGCCTTCCGGACCTTCGGACGCTGGACCTGTCGAACCCATGCAACTGCCGATTACATTGGCGCAAATTACGTGGAACCGGCCCGTGTCAATCGGCTTGCCGGGCCCAACCATCCGCTCCCACCAGCCAGGCTTTCCTGTAATTGGATGCTCGCTGGCGACAAATTGATCGCCGGTCAGCGCGTGGCACAGCAAGATCGCATTGCCCTTGTCCGCTGCCAATTCGCCGTAGGTTTCAAACGCGATTTGCACGCCTTCAAGCACTTCGCCACTATCCAGCGGGAGGGCATGCGGGAGCGTAATCGCGGAAAAGGCAGGGGTGGGTGCCATGGCAGCGCCGATTGGGGCACCCTAGCTGCGCTGTCAACGGAGCAAATTTTGCCCTCTGTCCTATTCATCTCAAAGCGGTTAAACGCCGCGCCGATATGACTGACAAGCCAACTCCAAAGCCATGGATCGAAGCAATTCACGCTTATGTGCCCGGCAAAGCACACGCGGATGACGGACGTGAGTTGATAAAGCTTTCCGCGAACGAGAACCCGCTTGGCAGTTCGCCCGCTGCGATAGACGCGCTGAGCGGGGCCAAAGTGCCTTGCGCCTATCCCGATCCTGACTCAGCCGAATTGCGCGCCGCACTTGGCACATTACACGGCATCGATCCCGCAAGGATTGTTTGCGGAACGGGTTCCGACGAACTGCTTAATCTGGCCGTTCAAGCCTATGCCGGCCCCGGCGACGAGGTGCTGTTTTCGAATTTCAGCTTCGCCGTTTACGAGATCGCGGCGCGCCGTTGCGGGGCAACACCGATAATCGCCCCCGATAGAGATTATGGCACCGATGTCAGCGCGTTGATCGCAGCGGTCACAGAGAAAACCCGCGTGGTATTCCTCGCCAATCCCAACAACCCCACTGGCAGCTATTTGACCGCATCTGAAGTTGCACGGCTTCACGCTGCGTTACCCGCCAGTGCTCTATTCGTGCTTGACCAGGCCTACGCCGAATATCTGACCGCTGATGAGGATGACAACGGCCTCGCGCTGGCAGCCGGACACTCCAACGTCCTTGTCACTCGCACGTTCTCCAAAATTTATGGATTGGCGGGCGAACGCATTGGCTGGGCCACCGGACATTCTGACATCATAGGCTCGCTAAACCGGATTCGCGGCCCCTTCAACGTCACCAATCATGGACAAGCTGCGGCGCTTGCTGCCGTGGGCGATCAAGGTTTCGTCGCCGCCTCACGCTGCCACAATGCCCGCGAACTGGCACGTTTTGTCAAAGTGATCGAAAGCCTCGGCAATCACGGCCTGCGCCCTTTGCCAAGCAAGGCCAATTTCCTGCTGGTATTGTTCGAAGGTAGGGTCACAGCAGAACAGGCCTATCTCGCCTTGGCGCAAGGAGGCTATGCGACGCGTTGGTTGCCCGGAGCAGGCCTGCCGCATGGTTTGCGCATAACCATCGGCACCGCCGAGCAGATGGATGATGTCTCGCGTATTTTGCGCGGCTTGATCGAGGCGATATGATGGCCATCGGTAACGTCGCAATTATCGGCTTGGGGCTGCTTGGCGGATCGATTGGCCTCGCGCTTGCGAAACATTGCCCCGAAATTGCTACAACCGGGTTCGATACCGACCCAGTCACAAGAGACGCAGCGCGAGCAAGAAATCTTGCGGGCACAATCAGCAACACCTCAATCGAAGCGGTTGCTAATGCCGATTTGGTGATATTGTGTGTGCCAGTTGGCGCGATGGGCTTTGCAGCAGAGGCAATTCGCGATGCCTTGCCCAAGAATGCGATCGTCAGCGATGTGGGCTCATCGAAACAGTCGGTGGTCGACACGCTTCGCGCGGCGCTGCCCGATCATTGCGTGATCCCTGCGCACCCGGTTGCCGGTACCGAACAGAGCGGGCCCGAAGCGGGCTTTGCCGAATTGTTTGAGCATCGCTGGTGCATTCTGACACCGTCTGCTGAAACGCCGCAAGATTCGATCGACGCGCTCAGCGAATTTTGGGAGCGGCTTGGTTCAAAAATTGAAATCATGGACGCTAAGCATCATGATCTGGTGCTGGCGGTGACAAGCCACATTCCGCATCTGATCGCTTACACCATTGTTGGCACAGCCTCTGACCTTGAAGATGTAACCCGCAGCGAGGTGATCAAATACTCTGCAGGCGGTTTTCGCGATTTTACCCGCATCGCTGCTTCAGACCCGACCATGTGGCGCGATGTTTTTCTTAACAACAAGGATGCTGTGCTGGAGATGCTTGGCCGCTTCACAGAGGATTTGACCGCGCTCCAACGCGCAATCCGCAGCGGTGATGGCGATGCGCTGCACGATTTGTTCACCCGTACCCGCGCAATTCGCCGGTCCATTATCGAACAAGGTCAGGATGATGCTCGGCCCGATTTCGGGCGCAGCGACCACTGATTATTCGGAAATTGTTTCCGGGGTTGGCGGCGAATTCAAAGCGTTAATTGCCGCGAGAACCCGCGCCTCAACCTCCTTACGGGGCAAACCTGGCGGAATGATTTCGCCAAATCTGTAGGTGATTGTGCCGGGCCGTTTGAGAAAGGGATGATATAGCGGACCGCTGTTCACCGCCACCGGAATGACCGGAATGCCGATCAATTTATAGAGCCCTGCAAAACCCGCTTGCAGCTTCCCGGCTTGACCATGCGGGGTGCGAGTCCCTTCAGGAAAGATTACTAAGGGGCGACCTTGCGCAGACAATGTTTTCGCAGCCGAAACCATAGCCCGCAGCGCTTTTGCACCATCGGTTCGGGCAACTGGCACCAACCCATAAACCTTGGCCGCCCAGCCCCACAGCGGGATCAGAAACAATTCGCGTTTTGCAAAGGGTGCGGGGAAATCGAAATTGGCAGGGGCATCAATCGCCTCGAAGAAACTCTCGTGGCGGATCGCGTAAAATACAGGACCATCGACGATCTCGCCTTCAATCGTAACGTCGATACCAACCAAAACTCTGAGGCACCAACGATGGAATTGGCACCAGTCCCGAACGATCGTCTTGAGCGCTGGCACGCTGAAATACATCACCAGGACCGACCCGATTATGAAAATCGGGCTGATCAAATAGAAAATCAGATAGAAAGCAAGATTACGCAGAATGAGCAACATCGGGCCTATCCTCGCCAAAGACTGGATGTGCGCGAGGCCAAATATTTGTGATATTCAAGAAATAGAATCCGCAGCGAAGGTTCTGAAGGAACCGCGTCCTCGACCACTTTGACATCACCCGGAATTGTCTGCCGCAATTCATAGGCAGCACGGCGCATGTGCCAATCGGTTGTGACCAAACGGAGCGATTTAACCTTGCCCTGTTTGACCCACTCTGCCGTCTCGGTCGCATTCCCGCGAGTATCTACTGCGCTAAATCCAAGCTCAACACAGCATTGCATGACATCCATCGGCACTTCGAATTGAGCGGCAAATTCGCCTGGCTTTACTTCCGGATCGACGCCAGTCACCAACATTGTCTTGGCCTCACCATTGGCCAGTACTTTCAGGCCGTGCTCAATCCGGCCAGCCGCCCCGGTCGGCACAATCACCGCAGTGGTTTTCACACCAGATACTGGTTCCGGCAGGGCGATAGTGAACCAGCCAAATCCAACAAACCAGATTATTGCGGCAAGAGCGAGAATGCGCCTTATCATAGCATCCGCCTCAAGGCTGCGATCACAGTCATCCGCGCTGTCAGCATGGCCAAAGCGACCCCAATCAATGGGATTAGCGCTATCAGGATCCAATCATACCAACGCAGCGCGCCGCCAGCCATCATGCCCGACCCCAGCTCATCAAATTGCTGACCTAGCACCAGCACAGCTGCGAGTCCGAGCGCAAGCCCCACAGCGCCGCCTAGCGTTGCATCAAACCCAATCGAGCGTTCGAATATCCGCGCAATTTGTGTGTCGGTGCCGCCGAGCAAATGGACAATCTCAATCGTGTCCTGATTGGTGCCAAGAGCAGACCGTGCTGCAAGCCAGACCGCTGCCGCGCTGGTTAAGCCTAGCAAAATGACCAAAGCCGCAGATAACCATTGAAGCGAAGCGATTGCTGAGAACACCGGCCCAAGCCAGCTCGACTGCGCATCGAGCCGCGCCGCCGGGGCCTCGATGGCCAGAATTCCGCGCAGCGTGTTCAGTGTTCGCTCGCTGGCGTCATCGCGCAGGCGGACGTCGATCAGCGCCGGAACAGGCACTGCCTCATTATCTGCTCCCACCCCCAACCATGGCTCTAGCAGTGCATCCAGTTCTTCGTCCGGCACACGGCGAATGGTTGCGACTTCAGGCCGCGCTGCCAATGCCATTTCGGCGGCCAACGCTTGGCGGTTGCGTTCTGCACTCGACGCATCGACAATCTGCACTGTAACCCCCCCAGCGAGTTCTGAACGGGCGTTGCTCGCAACGTTGTTGAGCGCCAAACCGCCCGCCGCCGCGATTACCGTCAACGTAATCATGATCGCGATCACCCAAGGCATTGGGCCAGCCAATCGCGCCTGAGGCACCAATTGTGCGGCGCGCTCCCCCCGAAACGGGTTTAAACCGCGCGCTGTCTTGCTCCCTATTGCGGGTGGCTTCTTCATAAATTGCCCCCTGACGCACGCGGCGGATAGCGTAGCGCACCAGTCGGATCAGATAAGCGCCCCTTATCAAGCCGCATAATTAGCGAAGCTGGCACTTTCTTAAGCAAGTGCACGTCATGCGTTGCCACCACCACAGTGGTCCCGAGCCGGTTGAGTGATTCGAACAAGCGCAACAATTTAAGCGCCATGTCCGGATCGACATTGCCGGTTGGCTCATCGGCGACAAGCATATCGGGCCGCCCAATAACAGCCCGAGCAATAGCGACTCGTTGCTGTTCACCGCCCGAAAGCGTCGCCGGCAGCGCATCCAGTCGCTCTGCAAGTCCAACCCAGTCGAGCATATCAGTGACCGGTTTACGCAAATCTGCCTCGCGCACTCCGGAAACACGCAGTGGCAGCGCCACATTATCAAACGCCGATAGGTGCGGCACCAGGCGGAAGTCCTGAAACACCACGCCCAGCCTCCTGCGGAAATTAGGCAGGCGGCGGCGCGGCATCGTGATTACATCGGTTCCAAACATGCGGATCGCACCGCGCGACGGCCGCTGCGCCAGATACATCAACTTCAATAGGGACGTTTTACCCGCCCCGCTTGCGCCGGTTAGGAAATAGAAGCTGCCGGGGAAAAGCGTAAAAGAAACATCGCTCAAAACTTCCTTATCGGTGCCGTAGCGCAGCCCAACATTATCAAATGTGACGCCTTCACCATCGCTCACACTCATGCAATGCACCGTTTTTTCACGTTTTTAGGTTTCACGTTTTTAGGGAGGCAATTTTTCATATCCCTTGCCCTATAGCCGTCCTTCGGTGTGGAAAAAAGCCACAGTAGTGCCTGCCCACAGTCCACAAAGCCTTGTTGCGATTCGCACACAGTCCTAAGGAGAGGGTAACCATGATTATTGCATGCCCTGCCTGTTCGACGCGATATGTCGTTCCTGACAGCGCCGTTGGCGTCGAAGGCCGGACTGTGCGCTGCGCAAAATGCCGCCACAGTTGGCATCAGGACGGGCCTGAACTCGACCTCAGCGAATTCAATACACCTAGTTCGAATGAGCCCGCCAAAAGGCCAAGTTCACAAGCGCCCGCAAGGTCGCCGGCTTCAAGTACTGCGGATAAGGCGGAGAAATCCGAGCCTGAATCCGATGTGCGCCCCGGCTTTACTAATACCCACCGAAGCGAAAGCCCTTCGCAATCGGACGTTCGCAACGCGGCAGATGCCAATGAACCAGACAGTCCTCCCCCGCCGCCTGTCGCTACGGCTGCGCCGGCACCAGAGGTCGCCGACGACTATGAGGATGAATTTTCGCAGTTTAATTCTGAACCACCATTTAGATCACGCCGTAATCCACTAAAAGTATGGACTGCGGCAGGCGCAGTGTTTGCAATGGTTGCGCTCGGCACTGTCGGCGCGGTTAGTTACTATGGGTTGCCGGATTGGGTTCCAATCAGCCGCCCAACATTCGCCGCGGGACAGCCCGATCTGGTGCTCGATTTTCCGGCCGACCAGCAAGACCGGCGGACCCTACCTGATGGCTCCGAGTTCTTCAGCGCAAGCGGCAAAATTACCAATCTCGGCCGTGAAACACTGTCCGTTCCGTCAATCTTGATTGTTATGCGGGACGAGCGCGAACGCATTGTTTACAGCTGGGAAGTGCCTCCGCCTCAAGCCAATCTGGCCCCGGGCGAAGACATTACAATTAACGAAGTCATGACCGATGTGCCCAAATCCGCAAAATTTGCGGAAATTGGCTGGAAGCCGAGCTAATCAGCAAGCTGACTTGGTGGTCGGAATTCCGGTATCATCATTAAAAATCATCGTATGACAATCGCACGCTTGCGCGGGGATAAGCGCTTTGCTAGTGGCGCGCTCCTACCAAGCGAGGCAGTCATGCTGCCTCTGCTGACTGAGTGCGGTCGTGGCGGAACTGGTAGACGCGCAACGTTGAGGTCGTTGTGGGCTAACGCCCGTGGAAGTTCGAGTCTTCTCGACCGCACCAAACAGTCCTGAGTGGGCTTCCGAATGTCGCTAAATGTGTGGCTGCGGCCATGAATGGCGCGGTTCTGCGCCAATTCGCTGCTGCCTTGAACAGTTTCAGGTCAGCGAAAACTCCCAAATCAAGAAATGCCAACTTTTTAACGAGCCTACCCCTGTGTCCCTTACGCCGGGTTAGCTGAGGGTACCGCAGAGAAGTTCATAGGTCTAAAGCATCTTACAAGCCTCGAAAATTTGTGCAGGATGGTAGGCTTTACTTCCGATAAAACTCTTCAGGCAGTTCCAGTTCACCACTTTAGTTTAGCAAAAGCGATATAGTAGCATCGGGACAGAAAAATTTTGATGCCGTAACGGCGGATCTTTCCACTACAAAGACCAATACGCCGAGCCCGGATGGTAAGATTGGGGCATTGGCTGAAGGCGAATCAGTAACCGCGCCCTTCGACTGCCAGGTCAATTGAGCGCCTCGCACGTTAAGCGCCATCCGGACGCATTCTCTACACTAGAAAATTTGGCATCGACGGGCGCCCAGAAGGGCGGAGCATCGGTTTAGCCGAATTGGCCATCAATCGCCGTATTTTTGCGGGATATGGTTGTTGCGGGCTATGGGAAGCCATTTGCGAAAAGCGAGATGGAGGAGACGGAGGGATTCGAACCCTCGATAGGATTTACTCCTATGGTTCCTTAGCAGGGAACTGGTTTCAGCCACTCACCCACGTCTCCGGATCGCAACCTAATGCGGAACGGGCCTATAACGAGGGCATGCCAAGGCGGCAAGTAGAGTCCTGACAATCGTGCAAAATACTCCGCTTGAGACACGGAAGGCTCGGTTCATCCCGATTCCGATTCGTTTCGTCGCCGGTTCATTGCCGCTTCAGCCCCGAAGGATTCTTTTAGGCCGGTACATGTCTGCCAGTTGCTTGCGCGGACACCGGAGGAAACATGAGAATATCCAACCCCGCCAAAATACATTGGGCCAAGGCAAAATGTCGTGCAGCCCTTGTTGCTGCGCTGAGTGCAGCGGCGCTGATATCTTCTCCGCTTGCCGCTCAAGCGATCGAGACTGTGGATCCTAACGAAACAATCGGTGCGATTGACGGTGATTTGGCTGGAGAGAATACCGAGCAGCCTGGTGATGCGCCGATTTATGCCGACGAGCAGGTGGCAGGCACGCCCTCCACCACTCCTCCAGAACCATCATTCGGTGACAAGATGTTGACCGGCACAGAACCTCCGGCGGAAGCGCCGACTTGGTCTGACCCGGTCATGTCATCGCCCGGTACCGCTAGTGAGGCAGGTGCGCCAGCGGATGCGCCAGCAGCTGGCGCAAACACCTACAAGGAAGATGATCTTATCGGCGCGGCAGAGGGCCTGTTTGGCAAGGGCGCTGAAGGCGTCGCCAATTTGATTCAGGATCTGCTGAAGGATCAAGGCGAACCCAATGCCTATATCGTGGGCCGCGAGGCGGGTGGGGCGTTTATTATCGGTGCGCGCTACGGCTCGGGCACGCTGTATCACAAGATTGAGGGGGAACGCCCGGTCTATTGGACTGGCCCATCCATAGGGTTCGACGCGGGGGCTAATGCGGGCAACACGTTTGTTCTCGTCTACAACCTTTATGACAGCGAAGACCTGTTCAAACGCTTTCCTGCTGGCGAAGGGCAAGCCTATCTCGTCGGCGGAATGCATGTCAGCTATATGCGGCGCGGCGATAAAGTGCTGATTCCGATCCGCGTGGGGGCGGGCCTGCGGCTGGGCATCAATGCCGGATATATGCGGTTTTCAAAAAAACAACGCTGGCTGCCATTCTAAGGCTGCCATTCTAAGTTGGGCTAAACGCGAAAGTGCGCGACCTTCGGGTCACAGGTAAAACTGAAAGGCACAATTCGCGAATATATGTTGCTAGGACGGGCTGCTCTCGGCAATGGGGGCACATCATGCTTGACCGTCTCAAACCCCAATCGCCCGATGCGCTGCTCGCGCTGATCAAACTCTATGCCGATGATGGCCGGGCCGACAAAATCGACCTTGGCGTTGGCGTCTATCGCACGAACGAGGGTGCGACCCCCGTATTCCGCGCGATTAAGGCGGCGGAGGCCAAGCTGGTTGCCGAGCAGGACAGCAAAAGCTACCTCGGCCCCGAAGGCGATCTTGGCTTTGTCCATGCGCTGATGCCCTATATTTTCGGTAAGGACGCAACCAAACAGGGCCGGATTGAAGGGATGCAAACCCCCGGAGGAACCGGCGCAGTGCGTTTGGCAGTTGCGGTAGCGCAGAAGGCTGGCGTTACGGCGATCCATATGGGCGTGCCCAGCTGGCCCAACCATGCTCAAATCCTGTCCGATGTAAACGTCGAGACTAAAGCGTTCGACCATACCAATGCAGATGGCACTGCCAATATTGACGCTGTGCTGGAAGTAATTCGCCACGCACAGAACGGCGAAGCGGTGTTGCTGCACGGCTGCTGCCACAATCCAACCGGTATCGATTATTCGAACGAACAGTGGGACCAGATTGCCGCCGCGCTGGCCGACAGCAAGGCACTGGCCATTCTCGACATCGCCTATCAGGGGCTTGGTAACGGACTTGAGGAAGATGCCTACGGCGTACGCAAGGTCCTTTCTTCTGTGCCAGAGGCGTTGATTGCTTACAGCTGCGACAAGAATTTTGGCATGTACCGCGACCGTGTTGGTGCGCTTTATGTGATGATGGAGACCCCGGACAAGCTTGATCCGGTGCTGTCCAATCTGAACGCGTTGGCGCGGGCCAGCTGGTCGATGCCGCCTGATCATGGCGGCGCGGCGGTGCGGCTATTGCTGCGCGATCCGGATATGACCCAGCAATGGCTGGAAGAACTGGAAAACATGCGCCTGCGGATGCGTGAGGTCCGCGCTGAATTGGCCAAGGCTGGCCATGCGGGCACAGTCGATTTGCGCCCACTCGGCCGCCAAAACGGTTTGTTTTCTGTGTTGCCGTTGAGCAAGGAGCAAATCCAGGCACTGCGCGATGATCATGCGATCTACATGGCGGGCTCTGGCCGGATAAACATCGCTGGTCTGTACTTGGGCAATATCCCAAAATTCATCGATGCGTTGGCAGCTGTGACCAGCTGAACCACGCCGCTGGCGTGGCACATTCCAAGCGTTCTTCAAAGCTGTGAGCTTCGGCTAGTGCCGCACAAAACAGCCCAATCCGTCCAGATGGCAGGAATGCTGGTGTAGGGGCTGCTATGCGGCATCATCCGCCGAATATAGTAGAGCGTGCTGCATCAGGTTACTCAATAAACGATTTTATTGTATGAATACGACAACCGAATAAAATACAGCCTAACTATTTAATAATTTTGTGTATTTAAATTTTGCACCCATGCCTTGCCAGCTCCGAAACAATTGAATAACCTAAGCACTAATCGAACAAAGATAGTTCGAGCGAGCAATATACAAGGTCGCCTGATTGCAAGTACCTGATGTCGTCAGGACAGATGGTGCCTGCCCGCAAATGCAGGAGACAATTCGGTGAGCAAATTGAAAACAATTGGCGCGGTGGGTGCCGCGATTTCACTGCTGGCGGCAGTTTCAGGGTGCCGAAATACCGAAAACGCTGAAGATGTCACAATCGCTAGCGGTCCGATCAATCCTGTCATTGATAATTGCAACACCACTGGCCCGGTTCTGTCTTCAGCATCAATAAGCAGCGAGACCGCCAATAGCGGGCTACCGTGCACTGTTGGCTTTGGCGATATTACAGAATTCAATCTTGCCAATCTGCAAATTGCCTTTGATTTTAACTCATGGCTGACATTCGTTGCCCTCAACAAGAAGTCCGGTGACTCCATTGAATGGCAGGGTTGGCAAGATCTAGGCAGTCTAATGCTCGCAGATGGCGCCGCGCCGCCTCCATTTGGCGAAGCCGTGCCTGCGCCGGAAATTTGCACAGGTGGGGCGAAAGGTGCGCCAGTTCTCCAGATGATCAGCAAAACACCGATTACGCCAACCGCGAGCATTTCTGGCGAGCCGCTGAACACAGGGCCGCTAATCGATCAAAACGGTAAATATGCCCGCTACCAGATCCTCGTAAATGAGCCGATGTACAATTACATTGTCGCCAACGATCTTTACAGCAGGGCAGGCCAAGCGGCTTTCTCTGACGAGATCGAATTTCCGGCTGGCAAAATGGAGCCTGATGGCAAGGGCGTTTTGGGTGCAATTGTTCTCAAGGTTTCCTGGAAAGTCATGGGCGAAGGAGATGACCCTGCCGCGTTCCAGTCCGTTACGGGCTATGTCTACACACCTGCATCACAAGGCGAGCCCGCAACCTGCGTAACGGAGCAGCTTGGCCTTGTCGGCATGCATATTGTCCATAAGACCGACGCAGAACCACAGTGGCTTTGGGGATCGTTCGAACATGTGGCCAACGTTCCGGACACCCCTACTTCAGACGGACATTTCAATTTCTACAATCCATCCTGCAGCGACTGCGATGTTAATACACAACCGCCCCAGCCGTGGAGTCCGTCGGTCGAGCCATTTCCTGGCGATTTCAGGAGCCAGATCATGCGGACGACGACCTATCCCAAAGAAGCGCTTGATAGTGCGGGTCGCTGGAATTCGCAGTTCCAAGCTGCGTTGGGAAACAGTGTTCTTGCCAATTACAAGCTGGTCACAACGCAGTGGCCGACCGACGCGAAAAGCAAAACAGACCCAAGCGGGGCACCCTTCCCTCTGTTTGCGGCGAACTCAACGATGGAAACTTACGTTCAGGCAACCCGCTCAGGCAATGGATGGATCAATACGCCGCAAGCCACGTCAAGCTGTATGGCGTGCCACAACAATGCGACCACCACAGATGGCAAGGAATCCGATTTCAGCTTTGTCCTCGAAAAAGCACAATAGGAGCGCGCAACCATGTCTAACGATTCTCTCAAAGACTTTGTCGCCCTCTCATCAGCGCTTACGGGCATTCCCGCTGGCAAGCTCCGTCCCGTGCTTGATACACATGGCACAGCGCAAACCTATCAGGATTACGCAAAGGCGCAGGCTGGCGATCAGTTCGAGCGACTAATGCAGGTTTACAGCGCCCACAGCGCCGAGCCGCCGGAAGTGCTCGCAAGCATAATCATCGAGCAATCGGGCGATGATATTGCGATCATGGCCCAAGCCGTGATGCTGATGTGGTATCTCGGAGCTTGGTATCCAATCGATGGGCTTAAAGCGTATAAAGCCGGAACAAGTAAATTCGCCCCATCAATTGTAATCTCCAGCGACACTTACACACAAGGCTGGGCATGGAAGGTCGGGCAAGCCCATCCAATGGGATATAGCGAGTTGCGCTTTGGTTACTGGAACGGCGCGCCGCAATCACTCAACGATCTGGCGGGGGGAGCATAATCATGGCGACCAACCAACATTATGACGTAGTCATCGTAGGCGCTGGCGTGTCCGGCGCCCTGATCGCCAAGCAGCTTGGTGCGGCAGGAAAATCTGTCCTGCTGCTGGAGGCTGGTGAAGACGGGCAGTTGTCCAATGCTGAGTCTCTCGAACGCTTCTACACGGCGCAGGCAAAAGTCCCGGAATCGCCTTATTCACCGCCAATCGTAACGCCCGATGCGGCAGGGATACAATCGCCAAGCAATCCCGATGAAATGACAATTGGCCGCGCCACAACTTTGATGCTGGACGAGGCAAATTGGCAGAAATCCGATCAAGCCTACATGGACCAGCAGGGCCCATTGGCCTTTGCCAGCACGTACGAGCGCATCGGTGGCGGGACCGGCCGTCATTGGCTTGGAACCAGTTTCCGGCTGCTCCCAAACGACTTCAAAATGAAGACGGTCTATGATGTCGAGGAAGACTGGCCGATCAGCTATGACGATCTGGAGGTATGGTATGGCAAGGCCGAGCACGAAATCGGCGTTGCCGCCAATGCGGCTGATCAAGGGTATCACGGGATCACCTTTGCGCCCGGCTACAACTATCCTATGCCGCAAATCCCTGATTCACTAGTCGATGCGGCCGTTGAGGAAGGCCTTTCAGTCCTCCCTCCTCAAGAAGGTATCAAGCTTGGTGTGACCAACACTCCTGCGGCCAGAAATTCGGTGCCATTCCAGAACCGGCGGCAATGCGCAGGCAACACCAATTGCATTCCGATTTGCCCGATACAGGCCAAATGGGACCCTACTGTCACGCTCTATGAGGCGTTACAAAACCCGCATGTTGCCATCCTATACAAAACTGTCGCCAAGGAAATCCTGATCGGCGATGACGGCAATGTCTCGGGTATCAGCTATCTGCAGTATGAAACGCTGGACGGCGGTGCGACGGGTAACGGCACAGTCTCCGCAGAGCGTTACATCATCGCCGCGCATGCAATCGAAACGCCGCGTCTGCTGCTGATGTCGACCAATGGCGGTAAATTGCCCAACGGCGCGGCAAACAGCAGCCTCGCAGTCGGCAAACACCTGATGGATCATCCGATCTATTTGTCATGGGCTCAAACCGCCGAGCCGGTCTATGGCTACCGAGGTCCGCTATCGACCGCTGGAATCGAAACGATGCGCGATGGAACATTTCGCAGCGAGCACGCCGCATTCAGGATCGAGATTGGTAATGAAGGTTGGAACTTCCCCATCGGTGATCCTTACACTTCCACACTCGATTTCGTCCTTGGCACCAACATAAGCCAGCTCAACCAAACCAAGAAGGCGCATTTCGGAACGGGATTGGTTGCAGGGCTGAATCAGGCGCTCATCAGCCAATTCCGGCTTGGCTTTCTCGTCGAACAAACTCCCGAAGATTATTGCGCGGTATCTTTGTCAGACACTTACAAGGATAAATTAGGTTTGCCTCGCCCCCGGATCACCTATGATCTGTCGGACTACACCAAGATGGGCTTCGTTGCTGCGAAGAAGGTCTCCAGCAACATCTATGGCGCGATGGGCGCGGAAGAATTTACCACGCATCCGACCGCTAAAGAAGCAGCCGCCGATCCCTCCAGTTTCTCCGTTACCTATGATGCCGGTGGCAAAGTCGTGCCCGAGGGCACTGCCGGAGCGACCACCGATCATTTCCGCTATTTCGGGGCAGGCCATATCGTGGGAACGTACCGGATGGGGGATGATCCGAAATCATCGGTTGTGAATTGGGAGCAACGCTCTTGGGACCACAAAAATATGTTCCTCGTCGGAAGCGGTGTATTCCCCACCGTCGCGACGGGCAATCCGACGTTGACCATTGCGGCGCTTGCACTGTGGGCGGCCGATATTATCCTCGCTGACCTTGAATGAGCTCTGGGCGCTCATCCGGTTTGACAGGGCGAGGGCTTGGAACGAACGCGTTCTAAGGATAAAGAACACGGGTTAGCTATTGATTTTGGCCTCCAGCGTGGCCAATCAATTTAGCCTGATCGGTGTTTGGGCGCGATGTTGCCTGCGCTGCACCTCTGCGACCACATCTGGAGCTTTCCGCAAACAATGATTACGCTGCTTTCACCTGCCAAGAAGTTGAATTTCGACCCGCTTGAAACCGGGCTCGAAATTACGCGCCCTCGCCTTGATGCGGATATGCGGGAAATCGCAGCGGTGGCCAAAACCCAATCGGCGGCCAATCTCAAAAAATTGATGCATATTTCGGACAAGCTTGCTGAGTTGAATGTTGAGCGTTTCAAGACCTTCGCCCTTGACGGTCGTAGTAATTCGGCAAAGCCGGCAGGCCTGACCTTCGATGGCGATGTCTATTGGGGGCTCGACTCCAAGAGCATGGATGACCGCACTTTGTCCTATGCACAGGATCATTTGCGCATTCTATCCGGCCTTTACGGCCTATTGCGCCCGATGGACGCGATCCAGCCTTACCGGCTTGAAATGGGCACCAAACTCAAAAACCCTCGTGGTAATTCTTTGTATGACTTTTGGGGAAGCCGGATCGGTGAACAGCTGATAGATGACCTTGCCGAACATTCCGACCAGACAATCGTAAACCTTGCCTCCAATGAATATTTCAAGGCGGCTAGTACCAGCGCGCTGTCTGCGCCGGTCATCACGGCATCATTCCTGAATGTGAAAGATGGCGAAGCACGCCGGTTGATGTATCATGTGAAATTCGCACGCGGGCTGATGGCGCGATGGATCATGGAGAACCGCATTGATCGCGCAGAAGACCTGAAAAACTTCGATACCGAAGGCTACGCTTTCGATGCCAAAGCCTCCACCCAACGCGAATTCGTGTTCACACGCAAACAACCGCCTGTAAAAAAATAGCTGTATTTCCCTTACGGTCTGCGACGTGCAAGCAGGGCGCGGGCAATGAAGCGAACAAACCGCCCTTTTCTGATACTGACGCTTGTGTCAGTAACGCGGTAACACAGCCTAGGAGAGTCGTCCGATGAATTTGGATTTTAGCCCTGAAGAAACCGCCTTTCGCGAAGAAGTGCGCGCCTTTATCGCAGAAAATTACCCGAAACATTTGACCGGCAGCGGTCTACGGGACGACATGCCGCCCGAAGATCTGGTCGCTTGGCACAAAATTCTGGGCGAAAAGGGCTGGTCGGTTCCGGCTTGGCCAACCGAATATGGCGGCACCGGCTGGACCCCGACACAGCGTTACATCTGGTCCGAAGAAAATGCGGCGGTCAACGCGATCATGCCGCTGCCATTTGGAACGTCGATGGTCGGTCCGGTGATCTATTCGTTTGGCAATGACGCACAAAAGGAACAGCACCTGCCGGGCATTCGCAGCGGTAATGTATGGTGGTGCCAAGGCTATAGCGAGCCGGGCGCAGGTTCTGACCTTGCTTCTTTGCAAACCACCGCCGTGCGCGATGGTGATCATTATGTAATCAACGGCCAGAAGACATGGACAACCCTGGCGCAACACGCCGATTGGGGCTTTTTCCTATGCCGGACCGATCCCGATGCAGCCAAGCCCCAACAAGGCATCAGCTTCATTCTGATCGATATGAAGACACCTGGAATCGAAGTGCGCCCGATTAAATTGATCGATGGCGGATATGAGGTCAACGAGACATGGCTGACCGATGTTCGCGTTCCGGTCGAGAACTTGATCGGCGAAGAGAATATGGGCTGGACCTATGCTAAATTCCTGCTCGCGCATGAGCGTTCCGGGATCGCCGGAGTGGCCCGGTCAAAACGTGCGGTCGAACAGTTGCGCGATATCGCAAGGAAGGAACTTCTCGACGACAAGCCTTTGATGGAAGACTTCGATTTCGCCCGCAAAGTCAGCCAGCTCGATATCGATTTGTCAGCGCTTGAAATTACCGAGCTGCGCACGCTTGCCGGGGAAGAAGCGGGTCGCGGCCCCGGACCGGAAAGCTCGGTTCTGAAGATTAAGGGCACTGAAATCCAGCAGCGCCTGACCGAGCTCACTCTGGAGGCGGTCGGCCATTACGGAACGCCCTATTACCGCGATGTTCCCGATGCGGGATCGAATGAATATCCGATCGGGCCAGAATACGCCCAGCATTCCGCCGCATCCTATTTCAACATGCGTAAAACATCGATTTATGGTGGCTCTAACGAGATCCAACGCAACATCATCAGCAAGATGATTTTGGGCCTTTAAGCCAGTATAACGGAGAGAGACCCATGGATTTTAACTTTACCGACGAACAAAACATGGTTCGCGACAGCCTGACCCGGCTTGTTCGCGAAAATTACGACACCGAAACACGGCGTGAAGCGATCAGCAGCGAAAGCGGTTGGCGACCAGAATTATGGGCTCAAATTGCCGAGCTGGGTCTGCTCGGCATGCCCTTTTCAGAGGAAGATGGCGGCTTTGGCGGCGGCGCGATTGACTCGTTGGTGGTCATGGAAGAATTCGGGCGCGGGCTGGTTGTTGAACCCTATGTGCCCAGCGTCGTGTGCGCTGGCGGTTTCTTCAAACACGGAGGCACAGACGCGCAGAAGGAAGAACATATCGGCGCAATCGTTGATGGTAGCCGGGTCTATGCCTTCGCGTACGCCGAACCGCGCGGACGCTATGATCTGGCAGATGTCGATACGTCCGCCAAAAAAGACGGCGACGGTTACGTCCTCAATGGCCACAAAGCCGTGGTCATTGGCGCGCCCTGGGCGTCGCATCTAGTGGTGACTGCCCGGACATCCGGCGACCGGCGCGATAAAGCCGGTATCTCGGTGTTCGTGGTCGATAAAAGCGCCGATGGCGTGGTCACCCGCGATTATCCGACAGTGGACGGACGCCGCGCCTCGGACATCTATTTTGAAAATGTATCGGTGTCTGCCGACTCGCTGATTGGCGAAGAAGGCAAAGGCTTGCCGCTGATCGAATTGGTCACCGATGAAGCGATTGCCGCGCAATGCGCCGAAGCATGCGGCGCGATGAAAGTCGCGATTGATATGACCGTCGAATATTCACGACAGCGCAAACAATTTGGCGTGCCAATCGGCAAGTTCCAAGTTTTGCAGCACCGGATGGTCGATATGTACACCGAATATGAGCAATCGAAGTCGATGTCCTATCTCGCCACGCTGAAGCTTGGCGAGTCCGAGAAGGAGCGCAAAAGCGCAGTTTCAGCGGCGAAAGTCCGGATTGGTCAGGCCGCGCACCGTATCGGTCAGGAAGCTATCCAGATACACGGAGGCATGGGCATGACTGATGAATTGGCAATCGGACATTATTTCAAACGACTGACGATCTTCGATTCCGAATTCGGCAATGTTGACCATCACATGAAGCGGCATATCGCTTTGGCTGCAAGTTAAGCGGATTTACCAAAAAAGGCTGACGAGCCTTTGTAGCAAAGCGCAATTCCTAGCGGAGAACCGACCATGACGAATTTTAAAAATTTGCCGAAAAGCTTGGCCGTGGTTGTGTTCGCGACTGCGCTTGGACTTGGCTTCGCATGGCTTGCTGGCGGAAACGGAATCACTGCATTTGGCTATCCGGTTTTCGTAGTCTGTGCGGCTGTGGCTTTTGCGGTGAATTGGTTGGCTTTCATTCCAGCTGCGATTTCCCAAACCGAGAAATATTACGATCTCACAGGCGCGCTCACCTACCTTACGATAATCGGGACCGCCTGCGTTCTGTCTGCTCCGCTTGACGCACGAGCGGTTGTTATCGCCGCCATGGTGGTAATCTGGGCTGTCCGGCTCGGCAGCTTCTTGTTCGTGCGGATCGGTAAATCGGAAGGGGGCGATAGCCGGTTTGACGCCATTAGAGTCAACCCACCGCGGTTCCTGGTCGCCTGGACGTTGCAGGCAGTCTGGACCATTATCACCGCCGCTGCAGCTGTCGTGGTCATATCAACGACAAACCGTGTGCCGCTTGAAATCTTCTTCTGGATCGGCTCGGCAATATGGGTTGCCGCTTTCCTGATCGAAGTAATTGCTGATCACCAGAAAAGCGTGTTCAAGGCCGATCCCGCAAATGAGGGGAAATTTATCTCCACCGGATTGTGGTCTTGGTCACAGCATCCCAATTATTTCGGCGAAATCATGCTGTGGACAGGCGCGGCGATAATCGCATTACCGGTGCTTTCGGGCTGGTCATTCCTTGTCTTTGCTTCGCCCTTGTTCATCACTTTGTTGCTGACCAAGATAAGCGGCATCAATTTGCTCGATAAAGCCGCTGAGAAGAAATGGGGCGATGACCCTGCCTATCAAGAATATCGCCGAAAGACGTCGGTTCTGATCCTGCGCCCGCCAAGCAACTGAACTTCGCGAACAGCGTCCCCGAAAGATGGTTGAGTAAGAACGCCTTCGCAAAGTGCCCCAACCTAATATTGTTTGCCCAAGGCGACCGTATTGCAGGCGAAATCGTTGAAGGAAGCGCGGATAGTCAACGCCCATATCTATGGCTAGGCTGAGAAGATTGAAGTTGCCCCAGCCTTACAGAATTAGTTCCTGTGATTGCTGATGATTATCGGAGGGCGGAACAATCGCTCGGCATGATCAAAACCACCTACACCAAGAACGACAAAGACGGCGCCAGCAGCGAGATTATGTAGGCAAGCCTTGCCGCGGCATCAGGTAAGGCCGGAATATGTCACGGCAACAGCATACCAATTATAGTGACGCCTAAGGTGCGTTCGCCAATGCGGCTGTAAAGTGGGAGCTGAAAATAGATCTCGTTCTTGCCCGCGGGATCAGGAAGCAAAAAACTGGCTAATTGACTATATTATGTAAATCTTCGTATCTGGCAGTGATGGGTACATGTTTCTTTAAAAAGCTTTGCACTACGTCCGGTTCAAATCTGCGCAAGAGGCAGTGGCGCTCGCCTAGCTGGTGTGCCCAAGTTCATGCGCGAGAGAAGCCGTGAACGATCCAGACTGGATGATGTAGTATGTTAAGCACTGACGCAAAGATTTATGAAGGCACAAATCTGCTGCGCCATACGGCGAGTTGCTTTGCAGCATGCTTGCTAACCGCTGCATCAATTCTGCCACACGTCGCCAACGCCCAAACCACTACCGTCGGATCAACAGACAATAACGGCGCTGACGATGAGCAAGAGCAGTCGGATCTTACATCCGTAGAGCTGCAATGTAGTTTTCCGGCAAACAACCCGTTGCCTCTATTCATTCAGTTGGACCCTGTTTCGAACAGCGGCGGAAACAGTTCCGACATCTCGATCCTGTTTGACACAGATGGCGATGGCAACGCCAACTATTCCTATGTCGTTACCTTGGGCAACGATCCATTCAGTGTGATTGCCATAGACTTGCAAGAGGGCAATAATGATTCCTCTCCGATCAAAATCTCGGGAACCTCAACGAACATTTCGATTGGAACTACGACTTCAGCTACCAGCCTCGGGATCAACCCGTTTGATGGTGGCGACGACACCCGTGTCGCACTCAATCTCGACTTATCGGTGATTGCCACCCATGCTGGTGTCACCCTGGATGATGTGAAATTCATCAACATCACCACTATTCCAAGTTCAAGCGCGACCTCCAATCCAAAAGACATCTTGCTTGATACCGCAGCTGCATTTGTTAGCGACGACAGTAGCACGACGACCGTCGATAGCATCGTCACATTCGACACCTTGACCAATGATAGTGCAAAAATCGACTGGTCGACGGCGCAGATAGTAACTCAGCCGCTTCACGGCATCGCGACGATCAATCCCGACGGTACTGTGTCTTACGAACCCGATGGTGATTATACTGGGGCCGATAGCTTCACATACTCAGCGATTGCGACGGATTGCTCGACCTACACTGCAACCGTCACCGTTGATATTACCGGAATCGCAGCTGCGGATGATGCAGTTTCGGTGACCGGCCTTGATGCCGGGTTGCCTGCCATCATCAACGTCCATGATAATGACACCATCGACGGCGCTGTAACATCGCCCAGCAATACAACACTGGCAGTGGCCAGCGGTTCATCGGTCCCGTCTGCCCTGACATTTGACCCATCGACAGGCGCAGTCGGCGTAACGCCGGGGGCATTGCCGGGCATATACAGCTTCCAGTACGAGATTTGCGACGCAACCGATCCAACAAATTGCAAGATTGCAACGGTCACGGTCGAAGTATCCGGCGCTGATCTCGTCACCAAAAAAATTGTTTCGAGCGGCGACGCGACGCCTGCAGTTGGCGAAACGGTCGAATTTACCATCTCGGTTACAAACAATGGCTCCGCTGATGCGACCAATGTTGCACTTACCGACACGCTTCCCGCCGGCCTGACAGCTACGGTCAACAATGGAGCCACTGGCACAGGGACCTATGATGCAGGTTCAGGCCTGTGGGCCATCGGATCGCTGGCCAATGGCGCTACCGCCACGCTGACCCTGGAAGGCACAGTCGATGCCGGGCAAGGCGGCACAACAATCACCAATACTCTTGCTAGCGCTGCGACAGCCAATGAAACAGACCCAGGGACAAGCGGAGACGAATTGTCTGCCAGTGTCGATGCGGTTGAGATTATTGCAAACACCGAAAATGGCACAAGCTTGGCAGGCACTGCCTCGACACCCATTGCCAATGTGCGTGCAAATGACACGATCAATGGCGACCAGGCCGATGCAACCAATTCTACGATTGCAGAGAGCGGCACTTGGCCCGCCGGGATAACACTCGACACAAATAGTGGTGCAATCAGCGTTGCAGCGGCTGTTTCGGCAGGAACCTACAACATTGATTATGAACTTTGCGACCTGAACTCGCCTGCAAATTGCATCTCGGTGAGTGATACAATCACTGTCAACCAGCCGCGGGTCGACCTCGCCATTACTAAGTCTAACGGCACCACCGTATTGATGTCAGGTTCGACTACGACATACACAGTCACTGTCACCAATAACGGACCTGATCCGGTTGCTGGCGCAGTGGTCACCGACGCGCCGGGCACGGGGATCACCTGCAACAGCGCCAGTGTTGTGAACATTGCGGGCGATGGCGTGCCATCGGGCTCTTACACATTTTCCAATCTTTCGGGTGCGGGCATTGTGCTCGGCACCCTTTCAATTGGCCAGACAGCCACCCTCACTTATTCTTGTCAGGTGAACTGACGCACGAAATTTGACTTGCCGGTCTTCCCTTTGATCCTTGCCCTCCATTGAGGATGGGGGTCAGACTTGAGTAGCGGTGCCTGCGACAACATACATAGTGACCAGAATTCCGGCGATGATCCCTCCGGGCCGGTAGCTGCCTGTGCGTCTCCATGTGAAAACCCCAATAATTGCCACAGCGGTCAGCACCGGTACAAATTGCAACGCGATTACTGTGCTGAGCGGGTCAAATGCAGTCACCAGCGTCCCGGTAGCGAAGAAAATGCCGTAGATGATGCCAAGCAAGACTGCGAAACCAGTCGTCAAAGTCAATATTGCAGCAGCGTAGCTTTTGGCCGGAGTATCACCCCGTACTGTGGCACTCCACAGCGTGCGCATCATCACTGTAAAGGCCAGCGTCAAAGGAACGACATAGATTACCGCGATTGCCCATTGCCGCGGGCTCGGAAACTTCACCGCGACAACCCACAGGCGAAAGTCGGTCAGAAAAACCTGCCCCGTCAGCCAGAGCGCGAAATAGCCTGCTGCGACCGTTGCCAAGGCCAGCACAATTGACCGCATCCAGTCCGATTGCGGCGCGAGAGCGGGTCCTTTGATAAATCGAGCAAGCAACAGGCTGACACAAGCACCGACCACTGCCCACAGCATTATTTGGGTCGTGACCGCTTGTGGCAACCAGACCGATGCAGGCAAAAGGAAGAATGCCGCAATAAAGGTCGGGAAGAATAGCACCGCCGGCAATCCGGTGTTTAGCGCGAAATTCCGCCACCAGCGTTTGTCGCGCCTTGGGTTTGCGGCAATGACTTCACAGCGGACGCTCGCGAAAAACGGCAATCGCACCAAGGCGTCAAACACGCCCAGCATAATCATGACAAAGCCGATCAGGCCGAAACCCGTGCCGGTTTCTTTCCAATACCATATCTGGTCGCTGGCCGGACGCGGCGTTCCGCCTTCGAGCGTTGCGGCAAACCAATCTGTCGCATTGCCAATTGCAACGGTGGAGAAATGATCGCCGGGATGCGTCGTTGAGGGCTGATACAATTTTCGCGCGGTTCCATCTGCGACCACGCCATACAGTTGTTCTTCGACTATTGGCTGATCTGTTCCAAATACGGATTGGAGTTTCGTGCTGCTTGGCAAATCTATGGCGCGGTCGACGCCCCACATTATCTTGGAAAATTCGTCATAGCGGCTGAACACCAAGGCCAGATTACGCGGCCACCCAGGCGAACCATCCTGCGCAAATGGGGCTCCTGTGGACGAACCCTCCAGCACCATCGAACTGTAGTCGCCGGGTGCGGCGGCGGCGGCAGCCAGCACCGTCCAACCACCCATACTGTGGCCTTCCAGTCCGATTTGGTTCGTATCAACCATCGGCAATGACCGGAGATATTTGAGCCCGTCGGGACCGCCAAATCCATTTGAGAATGCAGGCCCGCCGCTATAGCCATGCCCCGTCTGGTCGAGTGCCAGAACGACATAGCCGCGCCGCGCAAATTCAATTGCAAACCCGTCCTGCGTTTCGCGCGAGTTGATATAGCCGTGAACCGCCAGAATACCTGGCGCTGGCGTCACTTCAGTCGCATTCTCGGGCACATAGAGAAGCGCGCTCATTTGCGTGCCATCGGTCCCGGTAAAGCGAATATCCTGAACGGTCGTGCCGCCTGAAGTCCGGATAGAATACGCCAGAAATGCGCCAGCGAGTACGACAACCAATCCGGCCAGCGACAGCCACCAGCGCGGCTTTGCTGTCGCTCCATTTGCCACAGCCTGATCCGATCCCGCCATCGCCATTTCCCCCGTCCGATTTACTTGGCCACTACCTAAGCGATTAGGTCGGAGATTGCCATAAGGCATCAGCAGTCAGCGTGGCCAAGCCGTGGGGCCAAGCCGTGGGGCCAAGCCGTGGGGCCAAGCCGTGGGGCCAGTCAACTCGTTTCAGCCAGATTATCATCCGAGTTTCGGTCGATATATTTGTTGTAGGGATCAATTCCGACCCAGCTTGGCCGCTTGGCTGTAATCAGTTTGATCGTCTGGGTGCCCGACCGGATTGGCCTGCGCTCCATCAGCAAGACGTTCTTGCGATCAAATACGTCGCCGCCGGGCCGCTCTGTGAACAGGCCGATTTCAATCTGGTCGGAAAGCTTGCTCTCGGTTTCCTTGCCCTTGCCATCGGCGTAATATTTGGCCGCCTCGATAGTCATGGTGGTTTCAAACCGGCCATCGGGCAATTCGCGGACGGCCGCGCCATCGGCTTTAAGATCATACAGCGTGATCTTTTGCAGCAGATCGCGCACCAGACCGCGCTCGTCTTCATTGCGCGCTAGCGAATAAAACCCCTGAACCAGATCGGTCGAACTTGCATAAGGCTGGCTCTTGAAACGGTATTGGTCGAGCAATCCGGCGAGCATTGCATTCACACGGTCTTCGCCCAGCCGGTCCTGCAGCAGATACATCACCACCGCTCCCTTGCGGTAATGAATATAGCCCTGGTTCTCGACCCGTTCGAGCGGAAGCTCCTCGATCGCTTCACCCCCCCGCGCACTGAGATAATTATCGAGCTCAAATTTCAGGAAGCGGCGGATTTGATCCTCGCCATATAGCTGCTTCATCACCATCAGCGCCGAATATTGCGCCAGGGTCTCGACCATAATCGTTCCGCCTTGCTGGTCTGCGCTGATCAGCTGGTGCGCCCAATATTGGTGGGCGACCTCGTGCGCGGTGACATAGGTGACGTAATCAATCTCGCCCGGATCGGCGACATTGGCCAGAAACCCGATGCTTTCGGAATAGGGCATCGTTCCTGCAAACGCCTGTGCGAAACTGGCGTAGCCGGGGAATTCGATGACCCGTGCATGGTCAAATTGATAGGGTCCGAAATTGGCTTTGTAATAGCCGAGCGATGTTTCCATCGCATCGAGCATCCGGTCGGTATTGAATGGATGCGCTGCATCATAGAACACTGAAAGCTCTACCCCGTCCGCATCGCGCCTTTTGATTTCATAGTCAGCCGATTGGATTGAGAAGAATGCAAGGATTGGTGCGCTTGATTTAAACCGCGCAATCCGCCGACCATCCTTCACTTCGTCCGAGATTCGCGTTCCTGGCGCAATCGGTGTCTGGCCCGGGACCGTGGAGATCGTGATATCGGAATTGACCCAATCCACATTGCCGACATAATTCCGGTCACGAGCGCTTTCATCCTCCAGCTTGGCCGGACGCAATTCGGGCTCGAGATCATATTTCCGGCGGGTTGCCCGGTCGGACAGCAGACCGTTGCGGTCCATCCCGATTGACGGTGCAAATTCGCCATTGTTGAGGAACGTGCCATTCTTAACCAGCCGCGTTCCATAACCGTTTGCCGACAGCGCCTTGTGCCAGCGCTGGCTCTTGAAAGTCAGCGTGGCCTCTGCGCCAGGGGCCAGAGGGCTATCGAAACGGTAAATCCGGTGCTGGGATGTCTCGTCATTCTTTTCCAGCTTAGCGCCGGGAATATCGACTTCGAGCAGCTTGGTCTCTGCATCGAATAACCGCACGTGCAGCGTCTCTACCGGAGCGCCAGTATCATTGATCATCCGGTAGGTACCGTTTACCTCTGCGCGCAGTTCCTCCGGATACAAATCGACTGCCAAAATCATGTCGGTCACCGACGGCTGCTTCAGCGTTTCGAACTGGAGGTATTCCTTCTCATAGCGCGCCTGCAACGCCTCTACACTGTCCTGATTTCGGTATGTGTTCTGCACGTTCATCTGGTTGTACAAGAAACCGCCGCTTAAAACGGTTATCGCCACACCGGCCAGCGCCATCCCGCCAGCGGGAGACATCAGATTGCGCGGAAGTTGCTTCAAACGTGGTTTGAGATTTGTGTTTGTGCCCCTGCGCCACAGCAAATGCGCGAGCACCGCCAGCACCAGAGCGACACCGCCCCAATAAAGGCGCAGCCACCAACCAAGTGCGCCGCCGACATTGTCTGCGTTGAGGTCCGACACCGGGTTTTGGCCGGTTGAACCATAGAGCAACATCGGGTGATCATATCCCATGGTGCCCAATACTATAGTCCCGACAACATATATGATCATCAGACCCCAGCCGACGTATTTGTTGGGGCTAAGCGCCTGCACAAATACTGACAGGATCGCGATATAGACCAGGTCAACGGTGACCGGCAGGATGTACCAGTTGAAAAACTTCTCTAGCTCGAAATTGAAATAGCCGCGCATCATCTGTGCGATCATCGCGGCGACAACCGAAATGATCAAAGTTGCCAGAAGCACCAATGTCACCGCGATGGTCTTCGGGATCATATAGGCCCATCCGGGCAACGACGTGGAATCGACAATCTCGTGGAATTTCCGGTCGCGGTCGCGCCAAACCAGTTCACCGCCATAATAAATCGCGATAATCAGCGGAATGATGGTGAAAGTGCCCAGCAAAGGCGCGATTAGCGAGAATGTCAGCGGGCGCGCAGGTGTGCCGTAAATCTCGTTACCCAGCAGCAAAGCGCCGAAGCTGTTGAACAGCCCGATGAGGACCAGAACGAAAAACGCCGGGCTGCGGAACACTTGCCCCATCTCGAACTTGGTAGTCGCCTTTAACCGCGCCCAGCCCGCCTTTGACGGATTGATTGGCGGCAATGATGCGACTGTCTGCGGCTGGATTTTGCCCAGCTTGGCGGCTTTTTTGGCGAGCCGTTTGGCCTTACGTTTGGAAACGCCTTTCTCGGCAAAGCTGAAGCGCCAGTAGGCAAAAGCGAGCGCCGCAAAGCCAACCCCGATCCAGATCAACCGATTGGTTAGCAATGCGCCTTCGAACGGGACAAGCTGCGAGTTCGATTCCGTCGCTGTCCAATATTGCGAAACATAGCTGACAGCGCCAATCCCGAAGGGTTCGGTATAGGCGGCAAATTCACGCAATTCGGGCTCGCTGCCAACCAGCGCTGTAAAAGTGATATACAGTACCAGAAACAGGACTACCGCGACATAGCTGTACATCATCGACCGAGTCAGCGTGGCAATGGCAAAGAACAGCGCACTGGTGAAAAAGATGTTGGGAATGGCAAAAGCCAGATAGGGGTAGAGATACCAGGTAAGTGTATTGGGCCCCAGCGTTTCGGAATCCACCCAGGGCATCAATGAACCTAGCCAAATGGCAAGCGGAACCGTCAAGAACGCGATCGCCGCGCATAGATATGCACCGGCAAACCGGCCCAGCAAATAATCGAACTTCCTTACCTGCGTCGAACGGACCATCGGCCCGAAACCGCTTTCCTCATCGCGCACGATCACGTTTGCAACAAAGGCGGTGCTGACGAACATGAAAAACAGCGTCAGGATCAACGTCGTCTGGGTTATTGCGATCGGACTGTTCGCGTTGATATTACCGCCGCCGCCAATCTGGATCGAGTCACTGGTTGCCGCCCCGAAGGTCAGCAGGAAAAAGATGATCGCCGCGACCCAGAACACCGGGTTGCGCAATTGATAACGCAATTCGAACAGAGCAATTTTGCCGAACATGGCCTCGCCCTCCCTTAAGCTGCTGCTGCAGCGGGTGCGGAGCGGCGCGTCGATGCCAAAGTAGAGAAATAGACATCCTCCAACCCGCCATCAGCGGGTTTAAAGTCATCACCCGGGTCCTTGTCCGACATGATGTGGACGATTGTGTTGCCTGCGAACAGCCGGGTCGAGATGACCTCGTACTTCTCGCGATGCGCCTCAAGCTCGCCGCGAGGGATGGTCTTGCCCCAAATCGTGCCGCGAGATTTATCGATCAAATCCTTCGGGGCACCTTCCAGTTTAATGCTGCCTTCGACGATCACTGCCATCCGGGGGCAAAGATCGGCCACATCTTCGACGATATGGGTCGAGAGGATAACCACGACATTCTCGCCAATTTCGGCGAGCAAATTGAGGAAACGATTGCGCTCTTCCGGATCGAGGCCGGCGGTCGGCTCGTCGACAATAATCAAATCAGGATTGCCGATCAGCGCCTGAGCAATGCCAAAACGCTGCCGCATGCCGCCTGAGAAGCCGGCGATGGCTTTCTTTCGCACATCCCACAGATTGACCTGTTCGAGCAGCGTTTCGACCGTTTCCTTACGCTCCTTGCTGGAACCGACACCCTTCAGAACGGCCATATGATCGAGCATATCATAGGCTGAAACGCGCGGATAAACGCCGAAATCCTGCGGCAGATAGCCGAGCCTTTTGCGCAGCTCCTCTGCTTCTTGTAAAATGTCCAGATCGCCGAAAGTAATCGAACCCGATGAAGGAGTTTGGAGTGTCGCAACCGTCCGCATCAGCGTCGATTTGCCCGCCCCATTGGGGCCGAGCAGGCCATACATGCCCTTTGGAATACTCAGCGTCACATCATCCAGCGCGCGCGTTCCATTGGGGTATATATGTGTGACGTTCTGCAGTTCCAGCATCGAAAGATCCTCCCGTTCACGGGCAGACTATGTAGCTGTGTTGCGCAAGTAAAGCAGCTGCGCCGCCTGTTCTGCGAATAACCTGCACTAGCCGACGAACGGCGGACAATTGGCAGGCGGGGTCACGCAATCAGAACAAAAACGCTAAGCCGATGCAGCTCAATGTCGCGATAACTGGAATGACCACCGTAATTACGCCGACATCAAAATAGGCTTGCCGGTGGCTGAGCCTCGTAATTGCGAGCATCGCCACCACCGCGCCGCAATGCGGCAAGGAATCGAACCCGCCAGCGGCCATCGCCGCCAGCCGGTGCAACACCTCCGGCTCGATTCCCATCGCGAGATATTCGGGTGCGAGCGTTTGCATGAATATCTGCAATCCACCTGAAGCAGAGCCGGTGATACCCGATACAGTGCTGACTGCGCCAAACATCGAGAGCAACGGATAGCTGTCCATCGAAACCAGCGCAGAAGCGAAGCCGACAAAGCCAGCCGTTTGAACCACCACGCCCCCAAAACCGATCACAACGGCGGTTGCAAACAGAGGCACGACGGCATCTTGCACGCCCTCACCCAGCACTGCGAGCGGACGACTGCGGATTTTCGCGAAAAGCACGAGCCCGACCAGACTTCCGAAAGCGAGCGCAATCGACGGCCACATCACCGATTGGGTCATCGCAAATTCGGCAATTTGTACAGGCAAAAGGGAAGCGCCGAAACGCGGCAGAACAATTGTTCCTATGACCAGCACCAAAGGCAGCAAGGCAAGCGGCCATGACGGAAGGCGCTCGGGCCCGCCAGTGCTGGCCACAACCTCCTCGCCAGGGGCAGGGTCGAAGCCCTCGCCCGCAGCCTGCGCCTTGCGTCGCTGCCATTCGAGATATGTCATTCCCAGAACGAACATGATTGTGCCGCCAGCCAGCCCTAGCCATGGCGCAGCATAGAGATCTGTGCCCAGATGGAGCGTAGGAATAATGTTCTGGATTGATGGTGTGCCAGGTAATGCGGTCAGAGTGAATGTCCCCGCCCCCAGCGCCAGAGCGCCCAGAAACAGTCGCTTGGGAATGTCAGCCTCTTTGAGCAAGCGCAGCCCGAGCGGATACATCGCGAAAATCACCACGAACACAACCACTCCGCCATAGGTCAACAGCGCGCTAGCCAGTACAGTAATCCACAAAGCGCGGTGCGCGCCCAATTTGCGAACCAGCGCCATGGCAATGCTCGCCGCCGCGCCGCTATCGCCCATCACCCGACCAAACATCGCGCCCGCCGCGAACAGCAAAAAGAACTTACCGGCAAAGGTAAACGCACCCAGATTGCCGAACAGATAGCCTTCATCGAACGTCGCTGCGAGCGGCAGCCCGCTGGTGATAATCACCAGCAGCGAACAAAGCAGCGATGCGAAAACGATGTTGATGCCGCGCAATGCAAGCCAGATCAGCAGCACCAGACTTGCGAGCAATCCGATTGCTGAAATCATGCCTTTTCGCCATCAAGCGGAACCCGGTCGATCACATCACCTGTCTCGATAAAGCTCGTGATATTGGCGATACCCCGGCGCATAATATCGGCATGCGCCGCTCCGGTGGAGCTGCCTGCGTGCGGCGTGAGCACGACTTGGTCCATCTTGAGCAAAGCCTCTGGCACATGTGGCTCATCCTCGAACACGTCGAGGCCCGCCGCGCTCAATTTGCCTTCCTGCAACGCCGCAATTAGCGCAGCCTGATCAATAACGGGGCCACGTGCGGTGTTGACCACCACAGCACCCGATTTGAACTTCGCAAATTGCTGCGCACCAATCATCCCGGTAGTCTGTTCATTCAGCGCAGTATGAACCGAAACAATGTCTGCTTGGCCAAGCATCTCATCCAGATCGGCCATATATTCCGCGCCGAGCGCAGCAGCTTCGGCCTTCTGTGACCGCGCGTGATACAGAATTTTCATGCCGAAGCCGGTCGCGCGCCGCGCCACAGCCTGGCCAATTGCGCCAAACCCGACCAGCCCCAGCACAGCACCGTGCACGCGCATTCCCAAACGCGGTGCGGGCTCGCCCTTTTCCCAACCGCCAGCACGCAGATAGCGCTCATTCTCACCAACTTTCCGGCACGCGGCGAGGATCAAGGCGAATGTCAAATCGGCGGTATCTTCCGACCCAATCGGGGTGTTTGACACTTTAATTCCCCGGCTCGCCGCAGCGGCAAGGTCTATATTATTGTAACCGATACCGAGATTGGCAATCAGACCCATGCCTTGAGGCATCGACGCGATCATGTCCGCATCGACCTTCTCCAGCGAGGTGCAGAGGTAAATTGACGCCTCTTGCGGCATCGGCTGACCTTCTGCCGGAGGCATAAAAACCACTTCCTCGCCGCCCAATTCGATCGACGGGAACGGTAACGGGCGGCTGCAAGCAATTGTAATCGGCATGGTCAAAACTCTCCGAATTCTGTTTTAATGCTGACTTCCGGCTGCGGAAGGAAAAAGTCAAATCGTTCGGTATATCCGTCTTAGTTTGCAATAGTTGCCGACATCACCAGCCGGCCATCTGCGCCCAATATTGAAAGCGCGTGCTGCTCCGCCCCGAGCTTCAGGCCGAGATACAAATCCTGCCCGCAAAAAGCGGGGGATCGACCTCTGAAGGCGAATTTCTTGATTGCACCATAGCCCAAATGGCGGGTCGCAAATTTCAGCAGCAGGCTCGCCATCAGCGGGCCGTGCACCACCAAAGCGGGATAGCCTTCTGCTTGCTGCGCATATTCAAGATCATAATGAATCCGATGCGCATTGAAGGTGAGGGCTGAATAACGAAACAGCATTTGCGGGGTTGGATGAATACTCTCAGAAAAATCGAAATCTCCGCCAGAAAAACCCGTGCTGGAAGGAAGCGGCAGGGCATTCGTGGATTGTTCTCGATAGACCAGCGTCTGCACCTCGCGGACACAAAGCGTCTGGTTCGCGGATGTCTCATGCAGCACGCGGACAAAAACCAATTCCCCGCTGGAACCTGATTTCCTCTCCAAACCGGCCACTTGGCTCACTCGCCGAACGGCGTCGCCCGGCTGCAACGGGGCATGAAACTCAACCTCGCTCGATGCCCACATCCGCCTTGGTAAATCAACTGGCGGCAGGATTGCGCTCGCTTTGGGATGCCCGTCACCGCGCAAATCTTCGGTCGGCGTGGTTGGCGGGGCCAAACACCAATGGATTCCGTGAGGCGTATAACCACCGCAATCACTTGCCCCTGTCGTTCCCCCGATCGTTGCCTCATATCGGGCGAGCAAGGATGCAGTTAGGAAATCTTCAGCGATCTCGGATTTGTTATCTGCCACCATTTTTTCCTCCCTCCCGCTGCTGCTTTCTTCAAGCGGCAGGCAGCCGTCAACTGCAAAGCGAATTTGGGGACTGGCCTTGTGGCTAATCCTCGGAATAGGGCGACAACAAGGATGGATAAATCCGCAGCCACCAATTAGGGACTGCGATGCACCGGGAACCGTGGTGCAGTGACAGCCGTATTGCAGGCTGGGAGATTGGAATGAGTGACAGCGCGCCTACGGGTCAGGACTTTCGCAAGGCATTGGGTGCCTTTGCGACTGGCGTTACCATTGCCACAACCAAGGGAACCGACGGCAAGCCCGTTGGCGTTACCGCCAGCAGCTTCAATTCGGTCAGCGTAGACCCGCCATTGGTGCTGTGGTCACTGGCCAAAAACTCATTTTCGCATGATGCCTTCAGCGCCAGCGGGCATTTTGCTGTCCATGTACTGGCGGCATCGCAAGAGGATTTGTCAAACCGTTTTGCCAGATCAGGCGAAGACAAATTCAACGGTGTAGAGTGGGAAGATGGCGCGCTCGGCTCGCCCGTTTTTGCTGAATATGCTGCGCTGTTCCAATGCCAGACGCGTCACCAATATGATGGCGGAGACCATGTAATCTTCGTAGGCGAGGTCAAATCCTATGAAGCGCATGATGTTGCCCCGTTGCTATTCCATGGCGGGCGCTATGCTGAACGGCGGCCCAAAACTTCAGAGGCAGCCCAGCCATCGGTTGATCTGGAACATGGCCGGTTCAGCGACGATTTCCTGTTTTATCTGATTTCTCGCGCGCACTACCAAACATCGCAGCCCGTCCGCCAGAAACTTGCCGAACTGGGCCTCTCGATGGACGAATATCTGACACTGTCACTGCTCGGTTCAGAGGCTCCACTGACGAGCGATGCAATCGTATTGCGGCTGGGCCACACCGGGTATGCACCCTCCGCAGCTACGCTGAACGATATGGCCCAAAAGGACCTGATCAAGGCCAGGAATGATGGCTTTGAACTATCGCCAGCGGGCCGCGAGCAATTCGTCGAAACACTCGCGCTAGGGAAATCATTCGAAGCAGATCTGGCCGATCATTTTTCCGAAGGCGAATTGGCTGAAACAAAGCGTGTTCTGCGCCGCATCATTGAACTGACCGCCCGCGATCAAGCCGAATAAGCTGGCTTTGACCAAGAGCCGTTTGGCCCTTCACCGGCGCCAGCAAAAAAATTCTGCACAGGTCAGTCCTTATTTGACATAGATCAAAGCCGGCGCTGCCAAGCTATCATACAGATATTCCATCAGTTTGCTTCAACGGGAAGGGAAGCTAATGGAAAAAATCCTCACGAGGACGGGGGTGCTTTATGCGCTGCTCGTCTGCGTCGTGGCGGCTATTGCTGCTGCGGCTGATCAGGCATTTGCAATACAAATGACCATTGTCGCTGCGGCGATTTGCGCCGCACTATGGTTCACCGTTCGCAGCGCCGATTTTGACGCGATTGCGCAGGGCGTATTCAAAATGCCAGTCGATCAGTCGGTCTATGATGATGATCCGGTTAGATGGGGCGTAATTGCCACGTTGTTCTGGGGTCTGGCCGGATTGCTTGCGGGTTTGTTTATCGCGCTGCAGCTCGCCTATCCTGTGCTGAACATCGAACCCTATCTCAATTTCGGCAGAGTTCGTCCGCTGCATACATCGGCGGTCATCTTTGCTTTTGGAGGCAATGCGCTGATCGCAACGTCTTTTTACGTTGTCCAGCGCACTTGTAGGGCGAGACTGGCCTTCCCGAGTCTCGCCCGCTTTGTTTTCTGGGGCTATCAGCTGTTCATCGTGCTTGCGGCCAGCGGCTATCTGCTCGGCATTTCGCAGGGCAAGGAATATGCCGAGCCCGAATGGTACACCGATTGGTGGCTGACAGTGGTTTGGGTGTGTTACCTGATTGTCTTCGTCGCCACGATTGTGAAACGCAAAGAACCGCACATCTACGTGGCCAACTGGTTCTACCTCGCCTTCATCATCACCGTGGCGATGCTGCATGTGGTGAACAATCTCGATATGCCGTACAGCATCTTCGGATCGACCAGCTATCCGCTGTTTGGCGGAGTGCAAGGCGCACTGGTTCAATGGTGGTACGGCCATAATGCGGTCGGCTTCTTCCTGACCGCTGGCTTCCTTGCGATGATGTATTACTTCGTGCCGAAACAGGCTGAACGGCCGATCTATTCCTACCGCCTGTCAATCATCCATTTCTGGTCGCTGATCTTCCTGTATATCTGGGCCGGACCTCATCACCTCCACTACACCGCGCTGCCTGATTGGGCGCAAACGCTCGGCATGGTGTTCTCAATCGTATTATGGATGCCCAGCTGGGGCGGGATGATCAACGGTCTGATGACGCTCAACGGCGCGTGGGACAAAGTCCGCACCGATCCGATTATCCGGATGATGGTGATGGCGCTGGCATTCTACGGCATGAGCACCTTTGAAGGGCCAATGCTGTCAATCAAAGCGGTCAACAGCCTGTCGCATTACACCGACTGGACTATCGGCCACGTTCATTCCGGCGCGCTTGGCTGGAACGGCATGATCACCTTCGCTTGCGTCTATTTCCTGGTTCCGCGCCTGTGGAAGAAGGAACGGCTTTACAGCTTGCGGATGGTCAATTGGCACTTCTGGCTCGCGACGCTCGGGATCGTTTTTTACGCATCGAGCATGTGGGTCGCCGGTGTGACGCAAGGGTTGATGTGGCGCGAATACGGTGCCGACGGTTATTTGGTAAACAGCTTTGTCGACACCGTCGTGGCAGTCAAACCGATGTATTGGATGCGGGCTTTCGGCGGCGGACTATACCTCATCGGCGCTTTGATCATGTCCTACAATGTATGGTCGACAATCGCCGGGAAGCGGCGCGAGGAAGCGGAGATGAGCTATCCCGCCTACAATCCCGAAGCTGACCGTCCCGCCATTCCTGCAACTGCAAACTGAGGGGCGATCACATGAGCGAACCTGTCACCAACGCCCCGGGCGTCAAAGAAACGATTAAGGGCCATAAGCGGCTCGAACGCAATGTAACGCTGCTCGCAGTGGGCGCTTTCATCACCGTCGCGATCGGCGGTATCGTGGAAATCGCACCGCTGTTCTGGATCGATAATACGATTGAGAAAGTGGACGGTATGCGGCCCTATACTCCGCTGGAGCAAGCGGGGCGGGATATTTACGTGCGCGAAGGGTGCTACACCTGTCACAGCCAGATGATCCGCCCGTTCCGCGACGAAGTGGAACGCTATGGCCATTACAGTCTGGCCGCAGAAAGCATGTACGACCATCCGTTCCAATGGGGGTCGAAACGGACCGGGCCAGACCTTGCCCGCGTCGGTGATAGGTATTCGGATGATTGGCATGTCCAGCACTTGAAAGACCCGCAATCGGTTGTGCCTGAAAGCGTTATGCCGTCCTATTCTTTCCTCGCCAAAGCACCGATCAAGTTTGAAAATCCGGCTGCCCGGCTTGGTGCCTTGCGGATGATGGGCGTGCCCTATTCCGATGAGGATATCGAAAATGCGGAGAAGGATCTGGCTGCGCAAGCCAATCCGGATCTGTCATCGGGCGACCTTCAGGAACGCTACCCAAAAACTCAAATCCGCGATTTTGACGGTAATCCCAAGCTGATTTCCGAAATGGATGCGCTGGTCGCCTATCTCCAGATGCTTGGCACGCTAGTCGATGTGAACGATGCCGCGGCGCAAGAGGAACTCGCGACGGAGACAGGTCGATGACCGATCATTCAACCTATGAATTCTTGCGTCATCTGGCCGACAGCTGGGGCCTGCTTGCGATGTTTGTCATCTTCCTTGTGTTGGCACTGTGGCCTTTTCGCCCCGGCGCAAAGGCACGAAATCACGAGGCGGCAAATGTAATATTCGAGGATCAGAACGATGGCGAATAAGGATGGTAGCCCCAAAGGCGGCGCTTCGAAACGCATCGATGAACCCACCGGCACTGAATTTGTCGGCCATGAATGGGACGGAATCGAGGAATTGGACACACCGATGCCGCGCTGGTGGGTCTGGTCCTATTATGCCTGCATTGTGTGGGCAATCGGGTACGTCATACTTTACCCTGCATGGCCACTTTTGGAAAAGGGAACCGAAGGTGTTCTTGGCTGGACCAGCCGGGGGCAGTTTGCAGCTGAAATGCAGACGGAGGCCGATCGTCGTGCCCCGATTGTGGCTGCGCTGGCCAGTATCCCTATCGAAAAGCTTCCAGAGAACGCAGCCAATATGCGCGAAGCGATTTCTGGTGGAGCGGCCGCGTTCAAAGTCAATTGTGTGCAATGCCACGGCGCGGGCGCTGCAGGCAGCAAGGGCTACCCCAATTTGAATGACGATGATTGGATATGGGGCGGTGATTTGAAAGCCATCGAAACCACGCTCGTCCACGGCATCCGTTGGGGCGGATCGCGTGAAACACGGCTCAGCTATATGCCAGCTTTCGGGCGCGACGGGATGCTGACGCAGGCGCAAATCTCTGACGTTACCAAGCATGTCATGTCGCTGGGCGAAAACGGGGCTGCCAACCAGAAAGGTGCGGAGATCTACGCCGCCCAATGTGCCAGCTGCCATGGACCGTCGGGAACGGGCGACCGCAAATTGGGCGCGCCCAATCTGGCCGATGCAATTTGGCTCTATGGCGGCAGTCGCGCCGAGATCGAGCAGCAAATCTATGCCCCTGCACATGGCGTCATGCCCGGATGGAAAGACCGGCTCGATCCGGTCACTATCACAATGCTTGCAGCCTACATCCATTCGCGCGGCGGCGGCGAAGACTTTGTGGATAGGACGGCCAAGGAGGGCGCGGCAGCGATTGAAGCCCGGCCAGAAACCGGGGCAATTTCCGATGAGCAGCGCTGACGCCATCGATTGGACCAATCCAGCCAAGAAGCAGACCCCGCCAGAGCCGGGACCGCTTTACGAGAAGCGTAAAGCGGTCCACCCGCAGCGCATTGACGGCAATTTCCGCCGCTTCAAATGGCTGGTGATGCTGATCACCTTGGGGATTTATTACATCACCCCTTGGATCCGGTGGGACCGCGGCCCCTATGCGCCCAATCAAGCGGTGCTGGTCGATCTGGCAAACCGCCGGTTCTATATGTTCGGCATCGAGATCTGGCCGCATGAATTTTATTATGTTGCCGGAATGCTGATTATGGCGGGCATTGGGCTGTTCCTTGTCACGAGTGCGGTCGGCCGCGCATGGTGTGGCTACAGCTGCCCGCAAACCGTATGGACCGACCTGTTCCAGCATGTCGACCGGTTCGTTGACGGTGACCGCAATGCGCGAATGCGGCTCGATGCTGCGCCCTGGGGCCCGAGCAAGATCGCCAAGCGCGGGTTCAAATGGACAATCTATCTTTTCATCAGTTTCTGGACCGGCGGCGCGTGGATTATGTATTTTGCCGATGCGCCAACGCTGACGGTGGAATTCTGGACCGGACAGGCCGCAACGGTCGCTTATGCCACGGTTGCCATTCTGACTGCGACCACCTTCATTCTCGGCGGTTTTCTGCGCGAACAAGTGTGTATCTATATGTGCCCCTGGCCGCGCATCCAGACCGCGATGCTCGACGAAAAATCGCTGATCGTAACCTATAAGGATTGGCGCGGAGAAAGGCGTGGTAGCGTCAAGAAAGCCGCCAAAAACCCCGAAGAATATGGCGATTGTATCGATTGCAACCAATGTGTTGCGGTGTGCCCGACTGGTATCGATATCCGCGAGGGGGCGCAGATCGGCTGCATCACTTGCGCGCTTTGTATTGATGCCTGCGACCGGGTGATGGACGAGATTGGCCGTCCGCGAGGTCTGATTGATTACGCGACTTTGGAAGATTGTAAGAACGAGGCGGCGGGCGGAACGCCCAAGCCAATTCTGACCACGCTGCTACGTCCGCGCACTCTGATTTATCTGGGAATTTGGGGCGCAATCGGGGCTGCAATGCTGTTCTCGCTCGGCGTTCGCTCACACACAGAATTGACCGTCGAGCAGGACCGAAACCCGCCCTTTATGCTGATGAGCAATGGCGATGTCCGCAATGCGTACACCGTGCGGCTGCGCAACATGGAAAGCCGCCCTCGCGATATGGAAATCACCATGTCGGGTCTGGCGGGCGGCTTGATGTGGAGCGATGATATGGCCCGTGAAAAAGCGGCCCGGAGCCTGACCCGCACAGTGTCCGCAGACGCCACGCGTATCGTCAGAATCTATGTCGTCGCGCCAGCTGGCACGGCATCCCAGCCCTTTACTTTCACCGTCACCTCGCTCGACGAACAGCGCGAGCAAGACACCACTGAAGCCCGTTTCGAAGCTCCGGAGGGTACCCCATGACACACAAGCGCGCCAAAGCCTTCACCGGTAGACATGCCGCCTTCATTCTGGTGGTGTTTTTCGGAATTATCTTCGCGGTCAACTTCACGATGGCAAGCTACGCCACCTCCACTTTTGGCGGAGTTACGGTCAAAAACTCCTATGTCGCCAGTCAGGAATTCAATGGCTGGCTGGATAAGGCCGAGGCGCAGCGTGCGCTCGGCTGGAGTGTTGAAACCACTTGGCTGGAAGACGGGCATTTGGCGGTTGCGCTGAACAACGTGCCCCGAACTGCGGTGGTGACCGGCACAGCGCGCCATCCGGTGGGGCGCCTGCCCGATCAGCAATTAAGTTTTACCGCAACAAGCGGCGGCAACCACCAATCCGAACAAATCCTTGCACGGGAACGCTGGATATTGCGCTTGCAGATCGAGGCCGACGGGAAAATCTGGCGCAGCGAGGAATACATCCGATGACCGCCATTCCATCCGGAGATGATTTCGCCAAACATGCAACCGTGCTCGCGGTTCCGGCGATGCATTGCGCCGGGTGTATGAGCCAAATCGAACGCGGGCTAGGCCAGATTGCAGGAATTGACTCGGCGCGCGTCAATTTGTCCTCACGGCTTGTAAAAGTGTCGCATTCGGCGGATTTGGACGACCGCGATCTGGTTTTGGCACTCGCTAATATCGGGTTTGAGGCCCAGGTCCGTCATTCGCGGCTGGATGCGCCTGTTTCTGCGGTGAAGCCATTGCTCGCCCCGCTCGCTGTGGCGGGATTTGCCGCGATGAATGTCATGCTGTTGTCAGTCAGCGTCTGGTCGGGCGCAGATGGCAGCACGCGGGGCATGTTCCACTGGCTGTCAGCGCTGATCGCGGTTCCGGCCATCGCCTACGCCGGACAGCCATTTTTTCGTTCCGCATGGAAGGCGTTGAGCAAACGCCAGACCAATATGGATGTGCCGATTTCTATCGGTGTGATCGTCGCCACCGGCCTTAGCCTGTATGAAACCGCGATGGGCGGCGCGCACGCGTGGTTCGACGGGGCCTTGATGCTGCTGACGTTCCTGCTGGCCGGCCGCGTGCTCGATGCGATGATGCGCGACAAGGCGCGTTCGGGCGTCGACGCGCTACTCAGCCAAGCGGCGAGCGGCGCGACAATTATCGAACAGGACGGCAGAGTCATCTGGAGCCCATCGGGCGACCTGAAGAACGGTATGGTGATGCGGGTTGCCGCTGGCGAACGCCTTGCGGCCGATGGGCGGATAGTCAGTGGAAACAGCCAGTTTGACCGCTCGCTTCTCACGGGAGAAACCACACCGATAATCGCGGGCAAAGGCGATGATGTGCTCGCAGGAACACTCAATCTGGGCTCGCCGGTTGATGTGATTGTGACCCATGCCGGCGAGGACACCACACTCGCTGAAATTGCCCGGCTGATGGAGGCATCGACGCAGAACCGGTCGCGCTATGTCCGGATCGCCGACCGCGCAGCGCGGCTTTATGCGCCCGCCGTGCACACTTTATCTGCGTTGACTGTGCTCGGCTGGCTTATCGCGGGAGCGAGCCTTTATGATGCGTTGGTGATTGGCGTGGCCGTGCTGATTATCACTTGCCCTTGCGCATTGGGGCTAGCGGTTCCGGTGGCGCAAGTGGTCGCTAGCGGTGCGCTGATGCGCGCAGGCATTATGGTTAAGGATGGATCTGCGCTGGAACGGCTGGCCAAAATTGATCGGGCCTTGCTCGACAAGACCGGGACGCTGACAATGGGCAAGCCTGTGCCCGATCCCGATACTATTGCGGAAATGGATGCACGCGAGGCTGGAATCGCTTTGACCCTGGCATCTAGCAGTAGTCATCCCCTGTCACGCGCATTGGCAGGCGCATTGACGGCGCGCGGCGTCAAAGCTGTGGCCCTTCAAAATGTCACCGAACGCGCTGGCAAAGGAGTCTTTGGGGAAGCGGATGGCCAACAGTTTGCGTTGCGCCGGCCCGAAACAGCCGAAGGTACCGCTGTAGCTCTCGAGACCGGCAGGCCATCCAGCCGTCTGGTCAAATTTGCCGACCGCCTACGGCCCGATGCAGTCGGCGCGCTGGCCCAAATGGATCAGTTAGGCATAAAAACCAGCATTCTATCAGGCGATAATATCCCGGCAGTCGCACAAATCGCACGGGAAACGGGGTTGAGCGCGCAAGCGGGTGTTTCGCCTGCGGAAAAGCAGGAAGCGATCGGGCGTCTGCGAGAAGCCGGTTACAATGTGCTGATGGTGGGTGACGGGTTGAATGATGGACCCGCGCTCGCCGCCGCTGATGCCTCCATCGCGCCGGGCAGCGCCAGCGATGTCGGCCTGCACGCAGCGGATTTTGTGTTTATGCAGGAATCGCTGGTTGCCATCCCGCAGGCGATCCGCGCCTCGCGTGCGACAATGCGCGTGGTGAAGCAGAATTTCGCGCTTGCTATCGGGTACAATATCCTTGCGGTGCCCTTGGCCATGGCGGGCTTGGTCACCCCGCTGATTGCGGCAATTGCAATGTCCGCCAGCTCGCTGATCGTAGTCGGAAATTCGCTCCGGCTAGTCAGGGCCGCCAAATGACCGGCCTCGCTCTCCTAATTCCCGTTGCCTTGGGTCTGGGCTTAGCGGGGTTATTCGCGTTTTTTTGGGCGCTGCGAAGCGGGCAATTCGATGATCCCGACGGAGCAGCGAACAGGATACTTATCGACGAGGAGGTAGATGATCGAGCTTAGAGCTGATCGCTTAACTCCATCCATTCGGCTTCCAACGCTTCCACCTCGGCGCCCAATTTCGCCCGGCGCTGCGACAAATCGCCCATCGACAATCTGGCAAGCTCGCCAGTCGCCGTGTCAGGCTCGAACATTGCCTTATCAATCGCCGAACAATCCTTCTCCAGCGACGCCATCGCTTTCTCGCAAGCTGCAATCTTCGACTGAATCTTGCGACGGTCCTCGCGGGCGCGAGCCTCTGCTTTGCGGTCTTTTTTTGAACCCCTTGGCTTCTTTTCGCCCCCCTCATCATCCTTCTTGCTGCGGCCCGATTTCCCGCCCAGCACGAAATCGATGTAATCATCCATACTGCCGTCATAATCGGTCGCCGTCCCCTCATCGACCAGCACAAGCCGGTCTGCGGTCAGTTCGACCATATGACGGTCGTGGCTAATCAGGATCACCGCGCCATCATAGGAATTGAGCGCCTGCACCAGAGCCTCGCGCGCATCGACATCAAGGTGGTTGGTCGGCTCATCCAAGATCAGCAAATGGGGCGCATCGCGGGTAATAAGAGCCAAGGCCAGACGCGCCCGCTCCCCGCCCGAAAGGCTGGATACAAGAGACACTGCCCGGTTTCCGGAAAAACCAAACCGGCCCAATTGCGCGCGCACTGCGCCCGGTTTCGCATTGGGCATAACCCGCGTCATATGCTCTAGCGGCGTATCATCGCCCGATAGTTCTTCGACCTGATATTGCGTGAAATATCCGACTTTCATCTTGCCGGAAACGTTCATTTCGCCTTCCATTGCGGGCAATTGTGCGGCCAGCAGACGGGCCAGCGTGGTCTTGCCATTTCCGTTGCGGCCAAGCAACGCGATCCGTTCGTCGGGGTCAATCCGGAGGTTCAGGCGGCGCAACACCGGCTCGTCGCTATAGCCGACCGCCGCCAGATCAAGCGTGATCAAAGGCGGCTTCAATTCCGCCGGATCGGGGAAATCAAAACTGAGCGAGGGATCTTCCATCAGCGCCGCAATCGGCTGCATCCGGGCGAGCATTTTCGCGCGCGACTGCGCTTGCTTGGCGGTGGATGCCCGTGCCGAATTGCGATTGACGTAATCCTGCAAGCGCGCGCGCTGTGCATCCTGACTGGCCTTGGCCGCTTCCAATTGCGCGGCGCGCTCTGCCCGCTGGCGCTCAAAACTGTCATAACCGCCGGGGTAAAGCGTCAATTTACCGCCCTGAAGATGGAGGATATTGTCAACCACATTGTTGAGCAGATCGCGCTCGTGACTGATTACCAGCACCGTCGCCGGATAATCCTTCAGGAAATTCTCCAGCCACAATGTTGCTTCTAGATCGAGGTGGTTGGACGGTTCATCAAGCAGCAGGACATCGGGCATCGTATAAAGCAAAGCGGCCAAGGCCACGCGCATTTTCCAACCGCCGGAAAAACTGTCGAGCGGCTGGTTCTGCATTTCTTCGTCAAAACCCAGCCCGGTTAAAATCCGCGCCGCCCGCGACGGAGCGGTATAGGCGTCGATCGCCAGCAATCGTTCGTGAATATCGCCTAACCGGTTGGGTTCAATGCACACTTCGGATTCGGCAAGTAGCTCCGCCCGTTCGACATCGGCAGCGATCACGGTTTCCGCAGGCGTGGCCTGACCGCTTGGCGCAACTTGCGCGATATAGCCCATCCGCGCGCGTCGCGGCATGTCGATGCTGCCTTCATCAGGATCGATCTCGCCGATGATCGCCTTCATGAGGGTCGATTTGCCCGCACCATTGCGCCCGATCAGACCGATACGTCCGCCTGGCGGGATCGCGGCTGTGGCGCGGTCCAATATGGTCCGGCCTCCCAGCCGCACGGTAATTCCTGTGATTCCTAGCATGGCGCGCCGCCTACCAGCACTAGGCGGCAACCGAAAGCCGAGAATGCATGCTCAATGCGTTATCGGCGTTTCGATTAAGCACGCCACACAACTACTCCGCTTGACACCGCGCCTGACAAAGGGCTTGAACCTGTGTGATGGGGGCATACGATTTGGCGCTGAATTTAGACTGGAAAATGGGCTTTGAAGTCGAGTTGGTCGCGCCGCGCGGCTCGTCTCGCCTGCAATTGGCAGACAAAGTCGCAAGAAGCTGCGGGGGCACAGTCTCACGCTTCTTTCATCCGCAATCGGAGCCTTCCGACACACCCGACCGTCCGACATTCGAGAATCTGACGCTCGCTTTCCACGTAACCGGCAGCACAGGTGAGCATATCGCGTCATTCGTCGATGATTTGACGCTGCAAGCCGATATGAACAAGCGCAAAGCTCCGCTGCCAGGCTGGTACCGGATTATTGCGGATGATGGGCGAATTCTCCGGTTGGTAATGCGGCACTGCGACCCTGATGCATCGCATATGGAATTGCTGGGCCCGCTCGCAGAGTTGTTTGGCACGAGCCCCCAACCGCACGAAGGCAATATGGTGCGAGTGGTTGATGATCGCGGCATTTCGGTCGCTATCGCCGCGCCGTTACCCGGCGAACGCGAAAGGCCATGTGAACTCGTGACCGCGCCAATTGCGGCGGATCATGAAGTGGTTCTGACGGACTTGCTCGGGCAAGCAGCCGAACTCGGGTTCTTCATCCCCACCGAAGGGGCCACGCATATCCATTTCGACGCCGAGCGGCTGTGTTCAGCACGCGTGATTGCGAAATTGGTCGCCGTGCTGGAGAAGTTTGGCGATGATTTGAAGCGTGTCGTCGGCGTGAATGCCAATTGCGTCCGGCTGGGCTCATGGCCGGCCAGTCTACGCGAACTGACCAGCGGCGCGGAATTTCAGGCGTTGGAATGGCCCGATGCAAGGGCAGCCTTGGCCGCACTCAAGCTGTCCAAATATTGCGACTTCAACTTGCTCAACATCGCCAGTAGAAACACTGCGAAACACACATTCGAAGTGCGGATTCTACCTGCCTCGCTGGACGCATTATGCATTCTAGAAGCAGCAGAACTGTTTCAGGCCATTCTACATTGGTGCTGCAAAAATGATGCTGATGCTGATGCCATGCCCGCGAGTTTCGCTGCACTTATCGGCCAATTATCGCTTGCGGGTCACGCTCAAGAAATGTGGAAAGAACGCGCCTTCAAGAGCCGGTTCTTGGATAAATAGTCTGGCCGACATCCAGTCCATTTATTCGCGGCCCATATCAGGCGGATAAACGCAGTCGCGGTCCCGTGCCCGGCCATCGGGCAAAGTGGTGTTGCATAATTTGGAATGGTCAAACGCACCTTCATCCACCGCCGCGCCGTTTAAATCGACATCGGTTAGAACCGAACCCGACAAGTCACTGCCAGTCAAATTCGCCTTCCACATCAATGCGCCCGACATGTCGGCTGTGCCTAATGAGACATCGTTCATTTTTGCGCGCATCAAATTGGAATGCGCCAGAATCGCGCTATCGAGCGTGGCGCCGGTGAAATTTGTATCGGCTAAATTTGCGCCTTCCAGATTGGCGCCGGCCAGATTGGCGCCTGTAAGATTGGCGCCGGTCAAATCCGCGCCTTCCAAATTCGCATACATTAAGTCCGCGCCTTCCAGATTGGCGCCCGCCAAATTGCACCCCGCGCAAGCCTTAAGTCCGTCTGGGCCCGTGACAATACCAGTGGAATCACCAGCAATAGCTGCACTTCCTATCGCCATGGCAATCAGCGGCAACATACCCAACCTTACCCGTAATAACGGTCGCGCTTTTCGTTGGTTTTCCATGCATCACCCCCGATGTACGGTTAAAATTGACCGATCAGCATATGCGCGCCCAAAGATGACTGCCGCATTGACACCCTGAGGCTGGTTCTGAGGCCAGACCCCAGGCCAGGCCTGAAGTATGGCGTGATTATCTGAGGGCAAATGCCGCTTGAGTTCGGCTATTCAGTAATTCTTGCGATATCGGCGCAGGGCTCACCGCAATTGCGAATGACGCGGAAAACCTCGTCAATATTCGGTTCGGTGGTGGTGAATTCGCGTCCATCCTTCATTTGCAGATAAACAAACAGGCTGTGGGTCTGCATCGCAGTCTCCACACCGCCACTGTTGATATACTCGACCGCTTCAGTCCAAGAAATTTCCGCCGGTTCCGGATCGGCCGGTGTTTCATTGGTGACGCACGCAGACAGCAGAACGACAGATGCCAATGTGGTGATGCCTAATTTCATGGTTGGTCCCCCTGGACAGCGTGTCCAACCGAAAGTTTACGCCGAAACCTCGTGAAACAACAGGCTTGCCTTCTACAATCCGGCACATTTGCGGATATCAGCTTGAATATGGATGTCGCGCGTGGAACACACCGCGTTAGCTAGCCACGGGTCAATATCCGCTGGCCGAAAATGATTATGGGGGGAAATGAGATGAATTTTCGAACTGATTTGGTCTGTACCATGCTGTTCAGCTTTGTTGCACTATCGGCCTGCGCGACCAGCAATCTGGCGGCCCAAGAAGCAGACCAGCTTGGAATGACTGAAGAAAGTTGGTCTGAAGACGGCGGGGCTGAAGACGGCGGGGCTGAAGACGGCGAGGCTGAAGCAGAAGATACATTAACCTTAACAATCAGAACCGATATCGTCTCCGGCGATGCCGCAATCGAGCAAGCGAAAACCACCAAATTATGCCAGCGATGCGATTTTGCCAGCGCAGATCTTCGCGGTTTGGACCTGTCCGGGGCCGACCTTTCCAACTCCTTCTTCAGTTCGAAGGAGTTAGCCGATGCGTTCAAAACCATGTCAAACCTGCCTAAACCTTTCCCTGTTGGCGCGGATTTAACCGGGGCGAATTTGTCCGGCGCAAACCTTTCTGACGCGCTCATAATGGACGCGGTTTTTGTCGGCGCAAACCTGACGGGAGCTGACCTAACTGGAATTCGGTTCGTCCGAACCAATATGACCGGAGCAACTCTGACCGATGCCAAATATTGCCGGACGATGTTACCTGGCGGCGAAATTAACAGCGCCGATTGCTACACAAAGCCCGAGGGAGGCTATAAGCAATATGCCATCAAAGACGGTACCGACCAATCGGGCAGTGATTTGTCCAATATGGACTTAAGCGGCAAAGATTTTAGCAATTTCAATCTGTCCGGCGCGAATTTGTCCGGGTCCAATCTATCGGGTGTAAAGCTCGCCGATGCTGATTTGTCGAACGCTGACTTTACCGGCGCGAATCTGGCCGGTGCGGATCTAAGCGGGGCTAATATGCCCAATGCCAATTTAACCGATGCCAATTTGTGGAAAGCAAAATTGGATTTCGATTCGATGAACTATTTCATTCAATATTGCCGAACCACGATGGTGGACGGGGAAAGCATGCAAAGCACCGGCGAATGCGCTTTGTAGTTCCAGACAGGTCAGCCAGCCATGAATAACGATCCGGCGCGCGTTCCGGTAATTGTCGGGGTGGGCCAGATCAATGATCGGCCTAGCGATCCCTGCGACGGGCTTGATCCTGTGGCATTGATGGCGGCTGCTTTGCAGCTTGCTGACACGAATGGTGGCGGCGGCTGGTTGGAGGCATTGGATTCGCTCACAATCGTTGACCAGATTGCGATGCGGCACTTGAACCCTTTGCCTCAAAAACTATCGGCAGCGCTGGGCATCGACCCGGCGCATCAATATCAAACACCGCTTCCGATGGGTGACAGCCCGATCATGTTACTGAACGAAGCGGCCAACCGGATCGGTGCGGGCGAAATTTCCGTCGCGGCTGTGGTCGGTGCCGAGGCTTTGCGAACCGCAATGAAGCTGGCGGCGTTGCGGCAGGGCGGATCGGCGGCGGATCACAATATTATGCGGGCGCGCAAAAACAAATCCGCACCTAGTTACCTCGCGCAATATGATCTTGTCGCGCCGGTTGATTGTTATCCGATATATGAAAACGCGACCCGCGCTGCGTGGGGGCAAACATTGGCCGAAGGGCAAGCGGAAAGCGGCTCAATCTGGTCGCTATTTTCCGAAGTCGCGGCAAAAAACGAAGGCGCGTGGATACGGCAGGCGAAATCTGCCGAAGAGATCATCCAGCCTTCTGCTGACAACCGCCCGATTGCGTTCCCCTATACCAAGCTGATGGTGGCCAATTCCTCAGTCAATCAAGGCGCGGGCTTTATCATAACCAGCCTGGCCGAAGCGCGGCGGCGCGGAATGGCGGAAGGCCAGCTTATCTATGTCGGCAATGGTGCAGCGGCCCATGAAAGCGATGATTTTCTCAGCCGAGATCGCTATGATGCTTCTGCGGGAATGGAAGTTTCCTTGCGTGAAACGCTCGGGCTCAACCAGATGGAGATCAGTGATTTCGACTATGCCGAACTTTATTCCTGCTTCCCCTGCGTCCCGAAAATGGCTCGGCGGATATTGGATTGGCCAGTGGACCGCCCCGCAACAGTATTTGGCGGACTGACCTTCGGCGGCGGGCCAATCGGCAATTATATGAGCCACGCTGTCGTATCGATGGTGGAGCAATTGCGCGCCACAGGGACCAACGGCCTGCTGTTCGCCAATGGCGGATATGCGACGCATAACCACGCAATAGTTTTATCGAGTAAGCCCATCGCTTCTGCCGAGTTTCCGCGCAGTTTCGATTATCAGGCAGAGGCCAATGCGGCGCGCGGCGCAGTGCCCATGTTGGACGAGGCCTATTCCGGTCCGGGAACGGCAGAAAGCTACACAGTCTTCTACAATCGCGATGGCACGCCAAGGGACGGCACAGTGATTGCACGCAATGCGGGTGGCGCACGTTTCTGCGCGAAGATCGCGGGCGATGATCAGGCTTCGATTGCATTCTTTACAAGCGGTGAGCATGAGCCAGTCGGCACAAGTGGAATTGGAGAGCGCGGTGAGGACGGGCTGCTCTATTGGAAACGGACTTAGGCGTTCAGTTCTTCAGAAAAACGCATCAGTTCCTGAAACGCCAGAAATATGTGGTAGCCGGTTGCAGGGGTAATATCGGTAATCAGCGGACGACCGTTCGGGGAAATCGCGTCTATCCATGCGCCTTCGATGGCGCCCTCGACATGGTCATCGAACAGTCCTTGTGCGCTATCCAGAACGAGCCGCGCCAATGCATCGGTGCGGTGAACACGCCAATGCGCGATATGCGCTTTCAGCTTTTCAGTCGGCCCCCAAGTGCGCTGCACGGCCTCGCGCACCGATCCATCACAATGCTGTGACAAGGGCAAATAATCGAGATCGTCCAGCAGCCGCATTCCGCCGTCATGCAGCGCATCGGCAAGCTCCTGCCGGCAATGGACCGAAACTTCACGCAGCCTGCCCAAGATCCACACCCACTCGAACAAATGCCCGGCCTCGATGCGATTCTTCGGCCCCGAGCCGCCGGAAAATTCGTACAACATGCCAGCTTCGGAATCGAAAAACTCGTCCTGGACGAATCCGATAATCGCCACTGCCCGGTCACGGGCGGCCTCATCCTTGGTCGCTTCAAACCACGCGAGCGAAGCTTCGGTCAGATGCATATGCGGATTTTGTTCGCGGATAGACGGTGCTGGCAGGCGCTCGCGATATCCGGAGTCGCTCGCAGCCAATTTCAAATGCTTTTCGATCGCTTGGCTTAGCTCTGAACCGGCATCCCACGCGCTGGATAGGCTGAAGACGCGATAGGCCGTCGCGAACGCCAGCAACGCGAATGCCGTGTCGTATGTTTCCGCCGCCTCATCGACTAAGCCAGTGCCGGGTTGGACCAAGGTGCCATAGAGCCCGTCAGGCCGGCGGCAATCCTTCGTCAAAGTAGCAATCCCGCGCTCGGTCAACGCCAATCCACGCGCTCGGTCCCAGCCCAGCTCGGCCGCCAGCGCGAAAGTGAACACCATCCGCGCTTGCAGACGCACCCGGCTCGGTTCGCCGGAAATTGGCGTGCCTGACAGGTCCAACCGCTCGTAAAATCCGCCAGCCGGATCGGGCGCTTGCTCCGCCCAAAACGGAAAAGCTTCCTCCAGCATCCACCGCTGTGCGCGGCTGGCCAAGGCATGCGCATCTGCTTTCAGCGCGGATTGGGATGATAGATCGTCATTCATTTGTCCCGGCGACATAACACGCAATTGTGAATCGAAGGAAAATAGCCTTAAGCTGATCGCCAGATGTCTGAAACTATCAAACTCGCAATCGAACGATTGATGCAGCGCCATTTTGGCGAAGGGGAGATCAGCGCCTGTACGCGCTTGACCGGCGGCGCGACAATGGAAAGCTGGCGCTTTGGTTTTGGCGGCGAAGACTATGTCCTGCGCCGTGCACCGACGCTGGACTTTATGGCGGACCGTCCTTTCGGCCACGATACCGAAGCGGCGATAATCCGCGCTGCACGCGCCGCAGGAGTGACCGCCCCCGAAGTGGTAGCCGAGCTAGAATCTGGCGACGATCTAGGTAGCGGTTTCGTGATGCTTGCCCTGCCCGGGACACCCGACCCCCGCGAGATTCTCGGAATGGCGAACAGCGACGCATTGCTTGCCGGGGCAGCACGCGATCTGGCGCGTATCCATGCGATAGGGCGCGCCGACTTGCCTGACGATGTGCCGGTAATGAATTACGCCGAATCGGTGGCTACACTGCGCAAACAATTTGACGAAGCTGGTGGCGACCGCCCCATCATCGCGCTTGGTTTGAAATGGCTGGAAGACAATCTGCCCGATCCTGCCCAACCCGTTCTGAACCACGGCGATTTCCGCTTGGGCAATCTTCTGGTCGATAGCTCGCAGCTGACCGGCGTACTTGATTGGGAATTGGCGCATTTCGGTGACCGGCACGAGGATTTGGCGTTCGGCTGCATGGCGGTGTGGCGGTTTGCCAGATATGACCGGCCCGCGCTGGGGCTGGGTACGCTTGAGGAATATTTTGCGGCCTATGAAGCCGAAAGCGGGCATTCGGTTGATCGCGAGCGGTTCCGATTTTGGCTGATCTATCGCACCGTCTGGTGGGCGCTGGGTTGTCTGCGAATGGCCAAAATCTGGCGCAGCGGCGAGGACCGGATGCTCGAACGGGTTGTGATTTCGCGGCGTACCAGCGAGCAGGAATTGGATTTGTTGATGCTGCTTGAGGACGAAGCGCCGTTCCGAGAGCACAGACGCAATCTATCCAAGCGCATATCCAAGGCTTGGGAACCCAAGGGCGATGCAACTGCTGGGGAGATAGCGACGGCCGTCTCGGAATGGCTGGTAACCGTCAAGCATCGCATGGAAGGGCATGATCGTTTCCAGCTCGCAGTGGCGCGCAATGCCCTCGGGATCATCGGGCGCGAGCAGAAACTGGATTTCTCTGGGATCGATCCACAGGACCTTGCTCAAGACTTTCTATCGGGCGAGCAAACCTTGAAAAGCAAAGGTGTGCTGGCTGCACTGCGCTTCGATGCGCTGGAAATAGTTCAAATGGACTCGCCCAAATACCCTGCCCTGGCCGTAGCGCGCAAAAAATGGACCGGAGAAGCCTAGAATATGATGTTCGAATTGCCTTCCGAAATTACCGATTATCTGGCCGAGCTGGATGCCTTCATCGACGCCGAAATCAAGCCAATCGAGGCGCGGGACGACAATATCCGTTTCTTCGATCACCGGCGCGAAAACAGCCGGACCGATTGGGACAATGACGGCCTGCCAACCGAAGATTGGGAGGAATTGCTGTCGGAAATGCGCCGCACCGCTGACGCGGCCGGCCATTACCGCTTTGCATTGCCTTCCGAATTTGGCGGACAGGATGGCAGCAATCTGGCGATGGCGGCAATCCGCCACCATCTGGCGCATAAGGGCCTTGGTCTGCACAATGATTTGCAGAACGAGAGCAGCATTGTCGGCAATCTTGTCCAGCCGCTGCTCGTGCGCGACTTTGGGACCGAAGAACAAAAGCGCGATTTCATTCCAGCCATGCTCGATGGCACAATGCGCTGGAGTTTTGGCTTGACCGAAGAAGCGCACGGATCAGACGCAACCTGGATGGAAACCCGCGCGGTTCCCGAGACACGTGACGGCGTGGACGGGTGGCTGATCAATGGCGAAAAAATGTGGACCACCGGCAGCCATGTCGCCACCCATTGCATGGTCTTCGCACGCCATTCGGGCGATGATGGCAGCCCCAAGGGGATCGGCTGCTTCATCGTCCCCTACGGCGCGAAAGGTTTCGAGATTGGCGAATATCTGTGGACTTTCAATATGCCCACCGATCACCCGAAAATCAGTCTTAAGGACGTTTGGATTCCCGCCGATGCCGTGCTCGGTGATGTGGATTACGGGTTGGCCTGCGCGCAGGGCTTCGTCCACGAAAACCGCATTCGCCAAGCGGCGTCATCGCTCGGCGCGGCGCAATATTGCATTGATGAAGCGGTTAAATATGCGGGCGAGCGCAAGCCATTCGGCAAGCCGCTTTCGGCCAATCAAGCGATCCAGTTCCCGCTGGTGGAATTGCAGACCGACGCCGAAATGCTGCGATTGCTAATCTGGAAAACCGCCGCGCAAATGGACACAATGCCCAAGCCCGACGTCGCCAAATATCTGTCGGACAAGGTTTCCATGTGCAATTACAAGGCCAACCGGCTCGTATGCAACGCGGCCGATACCGCGATGCAGGTCCATGGCGGTATCGGCTATTCGCGGCATAAACCGTTCGAACATATTTATCGCCACCACCGCCGCTACCGCATTACGGAGGGTTCCGAAGAGATCCAGATGCGCAAGGTTGCGGGGCATCTGTTTGGCTTTATGGGACCGAATAAACGCAAATAGAATACAGCCTCCTTCCAAATATTTTCCTACTGCCGCGCATTTTGCTATGGCGCTGTGCGTCCAGTGCGTGACCGCGAACTGAGGCATAATGAATTGATGGATTTCCATGGGCGGGACAATGTGTAACCCGTTCCCCAACATAAACATCGCTTTAGACCAACAGCTTATCCGAGGTGTGTTAGGTTACAGGTGTAACCCAAACGGTAGATTTAAGAATTTAGGCAATGACCCAGACAGACCCCATCAAAGTGGCCGCGCTTTACCAGTTTACGCCCTTTACCGATCCGGCGGCGATCCAATCGCCCTTGCAAAAACTGACCGAGGAACAGGGTGTTCGCGGTACAATTCTGGTTGCGCCCGAAGGAATTAACGGCACGATTGCCGGTAGCGATGACGGTATCGAAGCGGTGCTGCGCCATATCCGCGCACTACCCGGTTGCGCCGCCATTGAAACAAAGGAAGCGCGCGCGCCCAAAATGCCGTTCTTGCGGATGAAGGTTCGGGTGAAGAAAGAAATCGTCACCATGGGACAGCCCGATCTGGACCCGGTCGGTGATGTTGGCACCTATGTCGCGCCGCAGGACTGGAACGCGCTGATCGAGGATCCGGACACAATCGTGATTGACACGCGCAATGATTACGAAGTCGGCATCGGCAGTTTCAAAGGCGCAATTGACCCGAAAACCGAAAGCTTCCGCGATTTCCCCGCCTGGTTCCGTGCCCGCCGTGCCGAGTTCGAATCGGGAGGAAAAATGCCCAAAGTCGCAATGTTCTGCACTGGCGGCATCCGTTGTGAGAAATCCACCGCCTTCCTCAAAAGTGAAGGCGTGGAGGAAGTCTATCACCTAAAAGGCGGCATATTGAAATATCTCGAAACAGTGCCCGAAAGCGAAAGCCGCTGGCAAGGCGAGTGTTTTGTTTTCGACGAGCGCGTTAGCGTGAAGCATGGCTTGGAACTGGGCACGCATACGCTGTGCCGTGCGTGCCGCAATCCGATGAAGCCGGAGGATTTGAAATCCGGCCTGTTTGAAGAGGGCATCAGCTGCCCCAATTGTTACGGCACAAGGACGGACGAGCAACGCGCGCGCTATGCCGAGCGGCAGAAGCAGACGGAGCTCGCGAAAATCCGCGGCGGTGGCCACATTGGCACTCCGCAGAAGGACAGTGATGATGGCTGATCCGGTTCTCTACAGCTTCCGCCGCTGCCCCTATGCCATGCGTGCAAGAATGGCCTTGGCCGTGAGCGAAACGCCGGTTGAAATGCGCGAAGTTGTTTTACGCGAAAAGCCGCAAGCAATGCTCGATGCCTCGCCCAAAGGTACAGTTCCGGTGCTGGTGCTGGACGATGGCACAGTGGTTGATGAAAGCATCGATGTGATGCGCTGGGCACTGGGTCGCAACGATCCGCTAGGATGGCTGGCCGGCGATGACCGCGAATTGATCGCGACAATCGACGGGCCGTTCAAACATCACCTCGACCGCTATAAATATGCCGCACGCTACAATGCCGACCCGGAAGAACACCGGGCGGCTTGCTTGGCCATATTGCAGGAATTGGAAGCCCGGTTGGCTGGAGCGGAATTCTTATGCGGTGGGGCCCTTAGCATGGCTGACGCTGCGATCATGCCCTTCGTTCGTCAATTCTCAGCGACAGATCGCGAATGGTTTTATGCGCTGCCAATACCAAAAGTGCAGGCATGGCTAGCAGCGCAGCTAGAGTCCGATTTGTTCAAGGGCATTATGGTCAAGCGACCGCAGTGGATCCCCGAAAGCGCCGGAACTTGACCGCCAGCATCAAAACCTCTCAATTGCTTAGGGTAACTTAGGGGCGATCATGACACGCGAAGAGCGCACTGAGATTGTTAAGGCGATATTTGATTGCGACGCTGATATGGCACAGCAACTGATGGTTGCCTTGCGGTTCGTAGAGGCGGATCATGCAAGTACAATTGCGTTTCAGGGCGACCCTTCGCGCGCCTGCCAATTTGTAGTTTCAGGCGCGATCGGATTGCACGCTTTGGGCTCCGAAGGCCAATATACACAAATCTCAACAATCGAACCCGGCGAAGTGTTCGGTGCCTATCCCAAAGACGATGTTCATGCTGTCGAGGCCATTGCGCAAAGCGCGGTGGAGATGCTGGTCATCGGAACAGCACAATTGCGCGAATTGGCGCTCAGCAATGCCGCCATCGCATCGGGCCTCGCTGGCCTGTACGCATCACAATTGGCCAATGTGCTGGGCCGCTTGGCAGCCCGCGTGACACTGACGGCAAAGGGCCGGGTGTTTAGCGAACTGCGCGCCCGCACTTCGCCCGATGGCAGGATCGCGCCGGTGCCGGTGGTCTCTGCATTGGCGGTTCAGGCGCAGACCTCCCGCGAAACAGCCTCGCGCGCGATCAGCGAATTGGAACGGCGCGGCGTGATGCAGCGACAGGAAGGTTTCTGGCAAATATCCTCGACCCGGATGTTGGAGGATATGGTCCTCTAGCGGATCGCGAACAGCGGCATAGTCCCGCCAGACCAGCGCATGTCACCTGCATTTTCGATGCGTATATCGGGGCTTTCGGCAAACAAGGCATGAGCTGCGGTATGGGTGGCCAGCATTTGTCCAGGTTCGGCACATTCGGCCATGGCGGCAAGTTGTGCGGATATTTGAGGCGGGATTTGGCCACGTGTAACTGGCAGCAAATCAATCGCGGCACCGCCGTTTGTGGCGAACTGCAATGCTTCGGCGATAGTTGGAAACTGCTCGATCTTTCCGTTTAGGAACAGCAGCGCGGTGTTGGCTATTTCCGGCTCAGCATCACCATGAATCGGGTCATGCGCGCGCTTCGCTTTGATCAAAGTGGTATCAGCGGCGCTCCATCGCTGGTGGTCCTCTCCCTCCGCCACGATCCGCAAACGATGGTGTCTGCTGCACAATTGGCGGGCATTGTGCATTGCCATTCCAAGCGCGACTGCATCGCCAAGCTCGATTGCCGGGCCATGCGGTGCTGCCGAAAAATCGAGTGTTTGGAGTGAGGCAGCTTCGCCAATCAATGCGTCAAAACGCGGACCCCATCGTGGGTCCATTGCTATTACCGAACGTTCACGAAAAGCCGCCAAATCACAGGGCAGAACGACATGCAACTCAGCTCCGCGAGTTAGCACAGCTTCCGCAATCCAGATATCCGCGCCAGCCGCCAGCGCGCCATAAGCAAAACCGACATTTTCTTTCTCGAGCCAAGAGGTAACTTGGCCGCCCACAAGAGCATCACCTTGCGCAACAGACATAATTCCGGCGAACTGTAGCGATGTTGGCGGCTTGAGTGGATCGAGCCACGCCGCATCGAAACCGAGCTCTGCGCACAGCAATTCGAATTGGCCGATGGTAGCGGCATGATCCTCCCACGCTGCTGGCTGCTTGCCAATCGCGGCGCGCAATGCCGCTCTCGCTGGCGCCTCTTTGCCAAGCAAGAGCAATGCTTCAGCCTGTGTCGCGCCGAGCCAGTAGGGTGTTTCAGCCTCGCTCGGATTAGCCTCAAGCACCGCAAGAACCTCAAGCGCCAATTTGTGCGAGTGCGCGGACTTGCCCGCCAGCAATGATAGCGAAGCAGCATTGATCAGCGGATAGCTCCGCCGATCAATCTTACCCGCCTTGACATAGATCGCTGCAGACGCCGCAAACAACCGCGCCCGCTCCGTCCCCTCAGCCAGCTTCGCCCGATCCTTGACCAACCGCGCCTGCAAAGTCAGCGAACGCTCGTCAGTCTCCGAGTCGAGCAAGCCATGCTGCTCCATCAGTGCCCAAGCCCGTTCAGGCGAGCCAGAACGAGCAAGGCGAATGATTTGGGAGTGAGGGGTCACTATGCAGCCTTATGGATCACCGTTCCCACCAGGGAAGCGGACATCAGGATCGACAATAATGGGGACATAAGGCGAGACTGGGTCATTAGTATCCTCAACGATATCAAGATACAGATTAAAGCGCGCGAGATGCGCACTCGCATTAGGCTTGCGGTAGGCGAGTACAGCCATCTTCGTCCTTTTGTTTCTAACCGGATTAGACGAGTCATAATCCTTGTCATAAGGCAGTGGTAAGCCACAATCGTCAACTCTTCGCATCCATGGAAGAATGTTCGATGACAAGCCTTCTTCCTTCTTTATCGCAAAGGTTTCTTGGGTGAAAAAGGCGTTAGTGTTAGTCAGGCGATAGACGATAAAGCAATCGCCTTTCCCATTGAAAGACATCGGGGTTGCCTTGTTGCGGTGGCCTGCTGCATCCGTATGTCTTGTTCGCCGAACACGTCTTTGATCAGTCGGATCATCAATTAACGCACGAATGGCGGTCTGAAGTGATGTTTCGCAAGGCTGCCCCTGAATTTTCGTATGACTGAACGTTACTTTCCCGCCAACGATCTTGCCGCACATCTCGATATTAAGCCCGCCATTGCCATTGTCACCGATTTCGACATCGACGAGGTACACATCCTTAAATGGCGGTATTTCACTGTAGCCAATCGGCTCCGTCGGGCCGAGCACGCCGGGCTGGAAAAACGCTTTTATTGCTGCCGCTATACGCGAAAATGGACTGATCATGGAATCTTCTCTCTATTAGGAACTGCTATGGGCCTTCATTGCCACCCGGGAACGGCCATCGGGATCGACAATGATTGGGATGTAGGTGCCGTCTTGGTCATTCTTCTTTTCGAGCACATCTAAGTGCAAATTAAACGGAGCAACCCATTTGAAGTCTCCAAGACACCCCTCATTATTGGCTGGCCCGAAAATCACACTCGTGGTTCCAAAAAGTGCCATCTCGTTATGAGTCATGGTTTACCCCCCTTCAAATGCTCTGAAATTTTCTGAATACGCCGGTTCCACCTCACATTATCGGGCTCTTCCGCCGTCAATTTTATTGCAAACCCTTCTGCGTGTTTGAGCCTGCTTATTGCGGAATTCCTTTGTCCTCGCCGAATTTCTGTTTCAGCCAAAGCTATTTGAATGGTAAGCCAAACATCGCGAAAATCCCGGTTCTGCGGATGAGCGGCCAGCAAACTTTCTGTTATCTCAAGCGCTTGAACATAGACCTCAGGCGAAGCATCAACTTCTTCGTCCAACTCCAATGCCCGCGAATACCAATTTAGGCGGTTAACGAGATCAAGCTTGCTTTGTTCATTGTCATTGGCTGCATGGACCGCCTGCATATGTCCCAGCGACCTGGCGCAATACTCGGTTGCCTTGCCAGATACAGCCTGCGCCTCGTCCAACGCCAAAGTGCAGAGACTCCCTTGCGAAAATCCCGTTTCGCGTTCGCCGTCATGCTCGTCTGACGCCAGTTCGCGAAGGTCCTTGGCGAGGCGGTCATATTCCAACCAGTATGGCGCCACGCTCTTGAATTGCTTTTGCAAATAGAGGTTGTAGCCTAGCCAAAACTGGCTCTGAGCATGGGAGTAAACACGAACGGCATCGGCCGGATCATCCGCAAGTATCTCAGCCGTCACTTTGTTGGCACGCTCGAAATAGTCGTTGGCCTTGGCGTAATCCAAACTTGTCTTAATTGTCTCATCTTCGCCCAGCGCATGCAGGATGCGAGCCCAGCGTAGAGCACTTTCGACTGGCAGATCGGTAATATCGCCCTGCCCTTCATAAAAATCAATTGCGCGTTGGTTGACCGATTCCATGACGTCGAGCCGCCCTACTCCGCGCAGGTCAGTCCGTAGATCAGTCATCATGAACTCGACAACGCCTTCAGCTTCGGCGCGCTGCGTCTGCGCTTCGTCGCGCGATTTGAGAGCGAATGTGGTCATTAAAGCCATCACTACCATGGCCGCTAAGGCTGCGACTGTGATCGCGGTCACACGCCGGACACGGCGCTGGGCATCGCGGTTTACCAGAGCATCCAGCGGCACTCCCGCAATGCCTGCAACTACTTTCAAAAAGCCTAGGCGCGGACCGTCTTGGTCTTTGCGCAGATCGGCGGCAAGAGGTTCGCGCCCGTCTCGCAATGGCGCCGGAAACGCTTCTTCCGGTTCGCCACTTAGCAGAGCCGCCAAGATCGGGCGTGCCGGATGAAGCTCCCGGAAAAGCTCGATCTCGCGCGCCACCCATGGTGATTTCTTGGCGTTGGGCGAGCACAACACTACCAGCGCCTCCGAGCCGGATAGCGCGAGTTTCACGCTTTCGGTCAAATCTTCAGCGGCAGGCAAATCTTCTCGATCACGAAAGATTGCACCGACGCGGCCATCGTTCGCTAGTCCGACCGCGTCCTGACGAAGATGTTTGGGCAGACGGTAAGCTTCTAGCTTGCGGTGTAGTTTCTGTGCCTCTGCTTTGTCGGCATGACTATAGCTTACAAATGCCTTGAACCGGTTCGCAACCGGATCGGCCCCATCAATGCGCAATTCCTGACCGAACCCCAAATGCGCCCCCCTTTGCTTTGGTTATAGGTCAGACCGTAACACGATACCTCCATATTCTTGAAGCGATTACTGTAATTCAAACCTTTTCTGGCGCGACAAACAAAACGCACTCACTCCGTTCGGAGAACGAGTGCCTAATGATTTCGCAAGATCAGCGGATCGATGAGCGCAATTAAAGTGTCGGGATCAAAAACGCATTACCATCATCAACCGACCCATCGGGCCAGCGCTGGGTGATCGTTTTGACCTTGGTCCAGAATTTAAGTCCCTCCATCCCATATTGGTTGGTGTCGCCAAATGCGCTGCGTTTCCACCCACCAAAGCTGTGATATGCGACCGGAACCGGAATCGGCACGTTGATGCCGACCATCCCGACATTGACCCGGCTGGCGAATTCGCGCGCGGCGTGGCCGTTGCGGGTAAAAATTGCGACGCCGTTACCATACTGGTGTTCACTGGGCATGCGCACAGCTTCCTCGAAATCCTTGGCGCGCACAATTTGCAGGACCGGGCCGAAGATTTCTTCTTGGTAGCTCGACATTTTGGTGGTGACGTGATCGATCAAGGTCGGACCGACGAAGAACCCTTTTTCGTGGCCCTGTAGGCTGTAGCCCCGCCCGTCGATAACAAGTTCGCCACCCTCGGATTCAGCCGTCGCAATCCATTGTTCGATCCGCGCCTTGTGTTCAGGTGTTACAACCGGCCCGTAATGCGCCTCGGGGTCATTAGACACGCCGATGCGGAGCCCTTCAATCGCGGGGATCAGTTTCTCTCGCAGACGCTCGGCGGTTTCTTCACCTACCGGCACCACAACCGGCAATGCCATACAGCGTTCGCCAGCGGAGCCAAAGGCTGCTCCGCTAAGGTCGTTGACTACTTGATCAAGGTCAGCGTCAGGCATCACGATGCCGTGGTTCTTCGCCCCGCCCATGGCTTGCACACGTTTGCCAGCGGCAACGCCGCGTTTGTAAACATAATGCGCAATATCGCTGGAACCAACAAAGCTGACCGCCGCGATATCTTGATGGTCAAGGATTGCGTCGACCATTTCCTTGTCACCATGGACAACTTGCAGCAGCCCCTCGGGCGCGCCTGCTTCGACGAACAATTCGGCCAAGCGAACCGGAACACTCGGGTCGCGCTCGCTTGGCTTTAAAATAAAGGCGTTACCGGCAGCGATAGCCATGCCGAACATCCACATCGGGATCATTGCAGGAAAGTTGAATGGCGTGATACCAGCACCAATACCCAGCGGCTGACGCATTGAGTAGACATCAATGCCAGTGCCAGCACCTATCGAATAATCGCCCTTCAACACATGCGGAATGCCGCACGCGAATTCGATCACCTCCAGGCCGCGCTGGACATCGCCCTTCGCGTCATCGACGACCTTGCCATGTTCAGACGCGAGCAACTCTGCAAGTTCCTGCATATTGGCTTCGATCAGTTCCTTGAAACGAAACATAACACGGGCACGTTTTTGCGGATTGGTTGCGGCCCATTCAGGCTGAACTTTCTTGGCGGCTTCGACCGCTTGTTCAAGTAAGGCAGCGCCAGCGAGAGGAACGCGCGCTTGGACCTCACCGGTCGACGGGTTCCAAACATCATGGAAACGCTCGGTCTGTGCTGGCGATCCGCCGACAATGAAATGGTCAATATTGCGCATAGGGGGTGACTCCTGAAATCCAATTTTCGCTGCCGGTCAGTTAGATGTTGCCAACGCGTTTGATGCGCCCCCATAGCCTTGCGGGCGACTTTGAGAAAGCCCGTTCAATCGGCCAGCAACGCAAGCAGGGCAAAGCTGGCCAGCCAATGCTCACCCATATAATCGCCGCTGATATGATCCATGGCAGATTCGAGATGAAGCAAGGCAGCTTGCCGGATTAGGTCTTCATTCCCGGCAGAGCCAGTGGTCAGATTTTGCCAAGCCCAAGCGCGGCTGAGATTGAGGCCATCGAGATGTGCAATTTTACCGTCACTGCGATCACTAACGGTTGCGGGTGTGAAAAGAGTAGCGGGTTGCAACGAGCCGATGTCTGGAAAGAACTCAGCGAACCAGTTTGCGAAATCGTTTTTCGGCAGAACACGCTGCATTAACATCGCCTCTGACAATGCTGGAGAAAGAAATTCGTCTCCGCCCGGCTCCCACGCCTGACATCGCTTGTCGGATCCGAACCATCCCTTTGCCTGCTCATTGATTTGGCCAGCCAGTCGGGTGTCAAATTGCTCCGCCCATTCGAGCGAAAGGGTCAAGGCAAAAGCGCTGTTGAAGTGCGTGCCGGTGCGGATCGGATAGGTGAGTATCTTGAGGTAATCGCCGAGGCGTTTGGCGAAGGCTCTTGCAAGCGGCTCCAGCCTTTTCGCCCATCGCTTGTCATGGTGACGCGAAGCCTCCAAATGTAGATACAGCAACCATCCCCAACCATAGGGGCGCTCAAATCCCCCTGAAGATGGTCGTTCCAGATAGGCCAATTCCACAGTTAACTTTTCAGCGGTGAAAGTAGTCTCTGCAAGAGCGTCAATCTGCGCTGCTTCATTTAAGTCTGGAAACAAACGACGCAACGTCAGTAAAGTCCACCAGCCATGAACGCAGCTATGCCAATCGAAACTGCCGAAGAATACAGGATGAAGCGCACCCGGCGTCTTTGCGTCGACATCGCCGTTCAAGACATGGTCCAGCTTATGCGGATATTCGCGGGCCACATGGCCAAGCGCGATGCGCGCAAAATCGGCCGCTAAATCCTCGGTCAATTCCACAATAGGAAGCCCCCGAAATAGATAATCAGCACGTTGCACGCCCAAAGCGGAATAGCGGTGCCGACTTGCTGTCGGATCACGCCATATTGATCCTTCATTTCAAGTAATGCCGCGGGCACAATATTGAAATTGGCAGCCATCGGGGTCAGCAAGGTTCCGCAGAAACCGGCGAGCATCCCAACCGCGCCGATCACTGCCGGATTTCCGCCGAATTGCTGCACCAGAACAGGAATTCCGATTGCCGCAGCCATCACAGGGAACGCAGCGAAGGCGTTACCCATAATGATCGTAAACAATGCCATGCCCAGACAAAAGATAACCACTGCGATGAACACGCTGTTCTCGGGCATTACCTCACCCGCGAGCGACCCAATTATATTGCCGACACCAGCAAGCGCAAAAACTCCCCCCAGCGCCGCCAACATTTGCGGCAAGATTGCAGCCCAACCGATTGAGTCAATTAATCGGCGGCCCTCTTCAGCGGGGGCTAGCAAAGCCGGCTTCAGCCAGACCATGCAAACACCTAGCGCCAACACCACCCCTACTCCGAACAATATCAGCGTTTCACGCCGTTCTTCGAACAGACCGGTTTCACCCAAGGGAGTCCAATTGTACAGAATAGTGCCGACAACGGCTGTCAATGGAATGATCATTGCAGGCAAGAACAAGCGATTGCCGAGTGCCTCCGAAAAGCCTGCTCGTTCGACCAAATTCGTTGTGGGGGGATCACTCCGACCGAGCTGCCCGAAGCCTGCAATGGCAACCAGCACCAGCACCAAAACGCCGTTGGCAAGATCCGAAAACTGCCCGCCAAAGAAAAAGCTGACCGCGAGCAGGCCCCAGAAAGCCGCATTGCCAATGCCCTTCCCATTTGTTGAATCGAGCGCGCTTAGCACTGACCAGATCGCAAAGATAATGCCTGCAAGGATGTACAGCCAATCAAGCGTAATCATTTGGCAGGCCTCCCTAACTTGCGGTCAAAGGCCAGCACTCTGCCGCCATGGATAAAGAATGCACAAATTGCGGTGGGTACTGCCCAAACGGCAAGCTCCCAAGTAGCCATGGGGTAGCCGGAGCTTTCAAACACGCCTTGAATCAACAGGATGGAGGCAATCGCGAAGAAGATATCCTCACCAAAGAATAGCCCGACATTGTCGGTAGCAGCTGCCATGCCTTTGACTTTATCATTGTCTTCGTCCGACAGTTTACCGTGGGTTTTCTCCGCCGCTGCCTCTGCCATTGGTGCGACCAACGGGCGAACTGCCTGCGGGTGACCACCAATATCCTTCATCCCCAGTGCAGCGGTAATCTGCCGGAACAGTAGATACAGAACCAGTAGCTTGCCCATCGTCGCGCCTCGAACGCTTTCGATCAACGCTTTAGCGCGTTGCTGCAACCCGTGGCGTTCAAGCAAGCCGATCACCGGCAGGATGATCCAGGTCACACTGATATAGCGATTGTCGTTGAAGGCCTTCCCGAGGGATTCAATCACAGCAACAAAATCCAGCCCACCAAAAAGACCTGTCGCAATTGCCGCGACAACCACAACCATCAAGGGATTGAAGCGCAGCGCGAAACCGATCACCACGATGAGTATTCCGGCCAATGGCCAATAATTTGTCATTCACTACCCCCAAAACCGCCACCGCCCGGTGTCAATATAACGAAGCAATCACCCGGCTCCATGTCGGCTGTATCGCTTGAACTCAATTCTTCGATTGTTCCGTTTACCCGCTCGACCCAATTGCGCCCCGGTTGCGCATCCCCGCCGCCCGACAAGCCGCGTGGTGCGATTTTCCGGCGGTTTGCCAGCATGTTGGCGCGCATCGGCTCCAGGAAAGTAATGCGCCGCTCGACACCATCGCCGCCCTTGTGATTGCCTTCTCCGCCGGAGCCAATGCGGATCGCAAATTTATCCAATCGCACCGGCAATCGCGTTTCGAGAATTTCGGGATCAGTCAGCCGGCTATTAGTCATGTGGGTTTGCACCGCGCTGGTTCCGTCATGATCCGGCCCTGCGCCCGATCCGCCAGCAATCGTTTCGTAATATTGATGCCGCTCATTGCCGAAAGTGAAATTATTCATAGTCCCTTGGCTTGGGGCGAGCTGTCCAGTCGCAGCGAACAGAGCATCGGTTATGACTTGGCTGGTCTCCACATTGCCAGCGACGACAGCAGCGGGCGGCGCGGGCTTAAGCATCGACCCTTCAGGCACAATCAATTCGACAGGCCGCAGGCACCCATCATTCATAGGAATCTGATCGTCGATCAAAGTACGCAAAACATATAGCGCAGCAGCCCTCGTGATCGAACTGGGCGCATTGAAATTACCCGGCGATTGCGCGCTGGTGCCGGTAAAATCGAACACAGCAGACCTCGCACTCCGGTCAATCTGGATCGTAACTTTCACTACTGCACCATTGTCCATAGGATAGGCATATTCGCCATCTTCAAGCCGCCCTAGCAAGCGCCGGACAGATTCCTCGGCATTCGCAAGCACATGATTCATATAAGCGGCCAGGACTTCGCGCCCTTGCTCGGAGGCTGATTGACAGAGTAAGCCGGCGCCGCGAGTGCAGGCCGCAAGCTGGGCGCGCAGATCGGAGATATTGCGATCCGGATTGCGGGCCGGCCAGCGAGCGTCAGCTAACGCTTCGCGCATTTCTTGTTCGCGGAAATCGCCCTGATCTACCATTAACAGATTATCGAGAAGGACGCCTTCTTCCTCGATTGTCTGGCTATCAGGCGGCATCGAGCCGGGCGCTATCCCGCCAATATCGGCATGATGCCCGCGAGCGGCGACAAAGGCATCGGGCGCTAAGCTGTTGTCATCATAGAAAACCGGAACAATCACAGTGATATCAGGCAAGTGCGTACCGCCGCGATAGGGGTCGTTGAGGACATATGCATCCCCGCGCAGAAGACCTCGCCCATCCCTCGGCTGACCATTCTTGTCTGTCCCGCGAGCTTCTAATATTCGGCGGATGCTGTCTGCCATCGACCCCAGATGCACCGGAATATGCGGCGCATTGGCAATCAGCGAACCGCTTGCGTCAAACAAGGCGCAGGAAAAATCGAGGCGTTCTTTGATGTTCACCGAGGTTGCGGTGGATCGCAGCACAACGCCCATTTCTTCGGCAATCGCCATGAAGAGATTGTTGAATATCTCGAGCCTTACTGGATCGACCTCGGTTCCCGCAGCCTTTTCCCGCTTGAGCGCATCGGCGCGGGTCAAAATTAGGCTGCCTTCCATTGCAAGCTCCGCCTGCCAGCCGGGCTCAACAATGGTGGTAGAGCCACTATCGATGACAAGCGCTGGGCCAAGAAGGGGGCGGTCCTGTTCCAGCGCAGACCGACCTATAACTCTCCAAGGTCCTGAGCCAGTCGCGTTCTCGGCCTGCGGCTCGATTTGGGTTTCGCCTAGCCCGCCTGCAGTTCCGCTGGCTTCAACACTCAAAGCCTCGACAATGATTGCCGCCAACGCATTTGAATAGCCAAAGCGCGCCCAATGCTCCGCACGAAAGGTGCGCTCCATTTGTTGAATATCGGTACAAGGCACTGTCAAAACGCTGTCGCTTGCTTCGAACCGCAATCGGGCGCGTGAGATCAGCGTGATATCCTGATGGCTAATCCCTTGGCTTAATAGCGCATTCTTTGCCGACTTCTTGAGCGATGCCAATGCTTTGCCAAAATCTTCCTCCAATGGCCGGATTATGCTCTGCTCACGAAAGGCTTTCACCGGCGCAAGACCAATTCCATAAGCCGACAATATCCCGGCCAGCGGATGCACCAGCACGGTCTCGACGCCTAGCTCGTCAGCCACCCGGCAGGCGTGTTGCCCACCCGCGCCGCCAAAACAGGCCAGCGCATAGCGCGTCACATCGTGCCCGCGTGCAACGCTGATTTTGCGTATCGCATTGGCCATGCTGTCGATCGCAATTGAGAGAAACCCCTCAGCTATATCGGTCAGCGAAGGCGGATCATCCATCGAAACCGCGATCTCTTCTAGCCTCGCCCGCGATGCATCCGGATCAAGCGGCTCATCACCCCCGGGGCCGAACACCACAGGAAAGAATGCCGGATCAATCCGGCCTAGAAAGAGGTTGCAATCGGTCACCGTTAACGGGCCGCCATTGCGGTAACATGCCGGGCCAGGGTTCGCCCCTGCGCTCTCCGGTCCAGCGCGAAAACGCAACCCGTCAAATCGGCAAATCGAACCGCCGCCGGCTGCGACAGTATGAATATGCATCATCGGTGCAGCCATCCGAACACCGGCAATTACGCTTTCGCCGCTAAGTTCATATTCGCCTGCGTAATGGGCGACATCGGTCGACGTCCCGCCCATGTCGAAGCCGATGAGCCGATCATAACCTAAAGGCGCAGAGGCGGCGACCATTCCGACAACTCCGCCAGCCGGGCCTGACAATATCGCGTCTTTACCCCGGAATGCACCAGCTTCGGCCAACCCGCCATTTGATTGCATGAAGCGAAGCCGCTTGGTTGGCGGGAGCAAAGCCTCAAGCTGATCGATATAACGCCTTATGACAGGCGAAAGATACGCATCGACGACGGTTGTATCCCCGCGAGGGACCAATTTGATGAGCGGGGAAACTTCATGACTAACGCTGACTTGGGCAAAACCCACTTGCCGGGCGATTTCTGCAAGCCGCACTTCATGTTTCGTGTACCTCCAGCCATGCATCAGCACGATGGCAATTGCTTCAATTCCATCGTCCTTCGCAGCTTGAAATGATCGGCGAGCAGCCGCTTCATCCAATTCCCGAAGCACTTTGCCGCCCGCGCAAATTCGCTCGTCAATTTCGATAGCAAGCGAAGACAATTGTTCAGGCAATTCGATATGCCGCGCAAAAATATGCGGCCGAGCCTGCACGCCTATCCGCAAGGCATCGCCGAACCCTTCGGTGATTGCTAGGGCGAGCCGCTCGCCCTTACGTTCCAGCAAGGCATTGGTGGCGACTGTCGTGCCTATCCGAACCTCGGCAATCGGGCCTGAGCCATGGAGCGCCATCAGACGCCTGACAGCTTCGCTCGCAGCATCAGCATAATGGACCGGATTCTCTGACAGCAGCTTATCAAACACGAGCTTGCCGCTAGGCGTTTTCGCCACAACATCGGTAAAGGTACCGCCGCGATCAATCGCAAAACGCCAGACTTTTTGATCAGCCATTTGCGCGCACTCCGCAATCAACATTCATATGTATTGCGCACCCAATCGATCGAACGCAACTCGGATTTGAGTCGCTTGGCACCCAGCCTGATCTGCCAATATTGTTCCGAACCAAACGCCTGCCGCCAGTTGTGCAACCTTCTGGTGAACAGCTGCAAATCATGCTCTGCACTTATGCCGATTGCGCCAAAAACTGCATGGGCTGTGTTAGCGATCCTGACGGCGGCATTGCTGGCAATAATTTTGGCAGTCGCGGCAGGGATTTCGCTCGGGAGAAAGCTATTTTGGCAAGCGAGCTCGGCCGCCAAACGCACCGCAATCACATCTTCCGCCATCACCGCCAATTGCTGTTGCAGCGCTTGTTGGCGGCCTATCGGCTTACCAAATTGGACACGCTCATTTGCATAGGTTGTGGTCATGTCGAGCAGCCGGTCAGCCGCGCCAGATATTGCTGCCGCACTAACCAAAGCCCCTAAATGGCTGATCCCCGACCCTGGGCGGATGATTCTCAGCGCCTCCCCACTTTTTGGCAAGTTCAACCATGCGTCAACGCTGCCAGGGACATTTGTATACTGGCGTTCGAGTTGCCTAACATCAAACAACTGAAGTGCACTTCCGTCGTCAATCAACACATGGTCACAGACCCTGCCGTAAGGAACGAATGTTGAACCAGCGCCATTTTGACATGCCAATGCGATAGACCCGGATATGGTGCCAATTCCTGCAGTAGAAAGCAGACTTCGTGCGATCATTGTTTCGGCAACCGGCAAAGGCACCGCATTCCCGCCGAGCGCCATAAACAACGGCGCGACACTCGCCATCCTCAACCCAATCCCGCCTTGGCTTTCAGGCACCAATGCTTGCAAGAAGCCCGAACTTTCGATGGCTTCCCACATTTCCAAATGCGTTCCTCCGGCCTCGATGCGCCTGATGTCCGCTGGGGCACAGCAAGACGCCAGCATGCCAGCAAACGGATCAAGTAATTCACGTCTATCCACTTTTCCGCCCATTACCTTAACCCCAATCCTCGAGCGATAATCCCGCGGAGGATCTCACGGGTTCCGCCTCGCAGGGAGAAGCTAGGCGCGATATGGCTGACGTATTGCAATGTCCGGTAGAGCTCTGGATTGGCGCTCTCATCAGGATGCGATGCCAAATCATTGGCGATTGCTGCTGGCAGGTCCTGTTCAAAACTCGTACCCAAGTCCTTGATGATCGAAGCTTCCACAACAGGACTTTCTCCAGCGGCAAGCAAGGCAGTGCACGCCACCGACATTCCCCGCAAAGTGGCCAAGCGCGCCATGAATTCTCCAACTAGCGACAGGGTCGTATCATCGCTCCTGCCGGCTTCCCTGAGATGCGCAATCCACGAGTCGAGCAGGATGATGCTGGAATATATCCGCTCCGGGCCGCTGCGTTCAAAGGCCAATTCAGCGACGACTTGCTTCCAACCAGCGCCCTCTTCACCAATTAAGGCATCAGCGGACAAATCCACATCATCGAAGAAGACTTCGGCAAAATGTGCATCGCCGGTCAGATCACTAATCGGCTTGATCGTAATCCCGGGCAGCTTCAAATCGACTATCAATTGTGACAAGCCTTTGTGCCGGTCCTCCGCTCCCCCCGATGTCCGAACCAGCGCAATCATGTAATCTGAATGGAGCGAATTTGTCGTCCAGATCTTTTGGCCATTCAGCCGCCAACCCTTCTTGGTCCGCTCTGCTTTAGTAGTTACACTTGCAAGGTCCGAACCCGATCCGGGCTCGCTCATCCCGATGCAAAACAGCGCCTCCCCCCGGCATATCCGGGGGATATAGAATTGCCGCTGCTCTTCGGTGCCGAAATTAAGGATTAGCGGCGCGCTTTGCCTGTCCGCAATCCAATGCGCCGCAACCGGGGCACCCGCCGCCAGCAATTCCTCAACCACCACAAAGCGCGCAAACGGCCCTCGTCCGCCGCCGCCGTACTGCTCGGGAATTGTCAGCCCAAGCAATCCCGCCTCGCCTAATTTGCGGCTGAAAGCGGCATCAAATCCGCTCCACGAACGCGCCCGTTGATCCATGGGTAAATCTACGACTGCGTCAGCGGCTATCTGCCGTACCAAGGGTCGCAGATCCTCATCGTCTTGCGGCAAATCAGCGTAGGCAAAGTTTTCAAACACGATTTGGCCCCATATCGGAATTCACATTACACTGGGTATGATGAGAAACTGCTGCTGGTGCAAATGCATAAGAGCGAATACCGAAGATCATTCATAATAAGGAGCACTGTGCGTCATGGAACCATTTCTCAAGACCGAGCGGCGAGGCGCGATCGTGGTCGCTACGCTCAATCGGCCAGAGCAAAGAAATGCCATCTCCGAGCCTACTCATAGCGAGGAAATCCGCGACTTTTGCGCTACGGTAACGCGCGATCCCTCAATTCGCGCAATTGTCCTTACCGGCGAAGGCAAAGCGTTTTGTGCGGGCGGCAATGTCAAACATATGCGCGACAAAGAAGGAATGTTTGCAGGATCTCCGTTCGAGATTCGCAATTCATACCGCACCGGAATTCAACTCATCCCGGCAGCGTTATATGAATTGGAAGTGCCAGTTGTCGCTGCGATCAATGGTCACGCCATCGGCGCCGGACTGGATCTTGCTTGCATGTGCGATATCCGCATCGCATCGGATAATGCGCTGTTTGCAGAGAGCTTCGTGAAGCTCGGAATCGTGCCAGGCGACGGCGGCGCGTGGTTGCTGCCCCGCGTTGTTGGAATGGCCCGGGCAAGCCAGATGACGCTTACCGGCGAAATGCTCAATTCCGCCAAGGCGCTGGAATTCGGCCTGGTCAGCGAAGTGACCACCCCCGAAAAATTGATGGGTCGCGCAATGGAAATCGCAGAATCGATCGCAGCCAACCCCGGCCACGCCACCCGCATGGCCAAACGTCTACTTCGCGAAGGACAAGATATGAAACTGGCACCGCTCTTAGAAATGTCAGCAGCCTACCAAGCACTCGCCCACCATACGCACGACCATCACGAAGCAGTCGAAGCATTCCTGAACAAACGCCCTGCGGAATTTAAGGACCACTAGGTTTCAGCGATTGGCGTCAGATCTGAAAAGCCCAGATCAATGTCGGCAGCTCTAGAATTATGTGGTGCCCAGAAGAGGACTCGAACCTCCACATCCTTGCGAATACTAGCACCTGAAGCTAGCGCGTCTACCAATTCCGCCATCTGGGCACCTGAGCATGCTAGACATCGCATGCCAGCCGCAGGTAGGAGCGGGCCAGTAGCGGTGGCGGGGCCTGCCTGTCAATGCAGATGATGAGCCAATTGCTGCGAAATTGCTACCGCAGAGGTTGGAATAGTTGCAGGGCTTGGTCGGTTGCGGCATGGCGCACAGCAACTTCTTGGCTTTCAGAATGCAGGCTTTATTTATCATGGCGAAATCAGATCCTCTCAATGGCAAACTTGTGGTCATCGCCGGTGGTAGCGGCTTCTTGGGGAATTATGTCGCGCAAGCATTGCTTGAGCGCGGTGCAAGGTTGCGAATTGCCAGCCGTCATCCCGAAGAAGCGTTTAGCTTGAAGCCACTGGCCAATCTGGGTCAAATCCAATTCGCCCGTTGCGACATAAAGAACGAGCGGAGCGCCGAGGCGGTGGTGCATGGCGCGGATGCGGTGGTCAATATGGTCGGATCGTTTGACGGCGATCTGATTGAATTGATGGGTCGGAGCGCAGGTCAGCTGGCAGCTGCTGCTAAACAGGCCGGCGTCACAAGCTTCGTCCAAGTTAGTGCGATTGGTGCGGATGCAGAGAGCGCCGCTGAATATGCCCAGGCCAAAGCGATAGGCGAGCAGCTAGTGCTTGAGGCCTTCCCAAGCGCGACAATCCTGCGTCCGTCGATTATCTTCGGCAAAGATGATAATTTCCTCAATATGTTTGCTGGCCTGATCCAGTTTATGCCGGTGCTTCCGGTGTTTGCGCCGGAGGCTAAGCTGCAATTGGTCTATGTCGATGACGTTGCCGAGGCGGTGGCGGAAACGCTTGCCCATCCTGGAAAGCATGGCGGCAAAACCTACGAACTTGGCGGCCCCGAACAGTTGACCATGATGGAAATCAACCGGCGTATTTCTGCCGCGCAAGGCCGCGAGCGAACTTTCATTCCGATGCCCGACATGGTGTCCGGCATTTTTGCCGCCTTGCCGCTAACGCCAATGGGCACTGACCAATGGAGATTGCTGAAACAGGGCAATGTCGTGGGAGAAAAAGCACTTGGCTTCAAGCAGTTAGGCATAGAGCCTAAGCCGCTCAGTCTGTTTTTGGACCGCTGGATGGTTCAATACCGCAAGCATGGACGCTTCGCGATGGCATCCAAAAACTGACCAGCAAGTAAGCTTTGCAGCCTGAGCTGTCTCAGGCCGGAGGAGCCTCCGGTTCCTGAGCAATAGCTCCCTGCGCCGCGTCCGGATCCTCAACCGTCAAAGTAGCGCCCTGCGCGCCAATTATCCGGACCCTCGAGCCGGCCTCGCAATCTGGTCCGCGCGCAATCCATTCACTGTCGCCAACTTTGACGCGCCCTTCCCCGTTCTGGATGGCGATCGACACCGTCACCAGCTGGCCAATCATCCGGCCACCGCGATTGTTAAGCAGCGGATCGGAACTGACAATCGGCCGGTCGCGCAAGAAACGCTTGGCCGAATAGGCAATGATCAGCGCCAGAAACACAAAATTGACCACCTGCGCTGCCGTGCCCAGATCGAGCACCATGGTGAGCCCGCCTGTAACCAGCGCCGCCAGCGCAAGCCAAATCAGATACATGCCCGGAACAGCGAGTTCAGCCGCCGCCAACGCTATGCCAATGGCAAGCCATGCCCATCCGGCATCAAGTCCTTGAAACCACTGCATCAGCTACTCCTTGGCGTGGTACGGGGCACCGAGCTGCGAGGCTGGCTGGTGGTTGAAGGCGGAACGGGATTACCGCCGCCATTGCCAATTGCGTCTTTAACCAATTCACCAATTCCGCCCAGCGAACCGATCAGTTGGGTTGCCTCGACCGGGAACAGGATGGTCTTGGCATTCGGGCTATCGGCAAATTTGCCAATCGCCTTGGTGTATTCCTGCGCGATGAAGTAATTGATCGCCGCATTACCGCTTTCGGAAATCGCGTCGGACACCATCTGCGTTGCTTTGGCTTCGGCCTCGGCCAGACGCTCGCGGGCTTCGGCATCGCGGAACGCCGCTTCTTTCTGGCCTTCTGCGGTAAGGATGGCGCTTTGCTTGTCACCTTCTGCGCGCAAGATGTTGGATGCGCGGTCGCCCTCGGCTTCGAGGATCTCGGCACGTTTCAGGCGCTCTGCCTTCATCTGACGCGCCATTGCCTCCGAAATATCGAGCGGCGGGCGAATATCCTTGATTTCCACGCGGGTGATTTTGAGGCCCCAAGGCGAAGTCGCCTGATCGACCACCGACAATAGCCGTGCGTTGATCTCGTCACGCTTCGACAATGTCTCATCCAGATCCATCGAACCCATCACCGTGCGAAGGTTGGTGGTCGTGATCGCCATGATTGCGCCATACAAATTGGAAACCTCATAGGCTGCTTTGTCAGCTTCCAGAACTTGGAAGAAGACCACCGCATCCACGCCAACCATTGCGTTATCGGCAGTGATGATTTCCTGGCCCGGAATGTCGAGCACCTGTTCCATCATGTTTATCTTGTGGCCGATACGGTCGATAAACGGGATAAGAATGTGCAGACCCGGCTCGGCCGCCTTGGTGAATTTGCCCAACCGTTCGATCGTGTAGACAAAGCCTTGCTTAACCACGCGGACGGTCGAAAACATCACCGCGACAACCAGCATCACCAACAAAATCAGCAGAATGCCTTCAATCATAATTCACTCCCGGTTTTACGTTATAAACAAAGGGTAGCGCGTCCTGGCTAAAGTGGGAAGAAAAACCGCCTGAGGGTTACACCTGTAACCTAACACACCTCAAGCAAGCTCATGACTTAAAACGATTTTACTGTTGGGGATCGGGTTACACATTTGCTCGGGGCCCGGAAATACTCCCGTCCGGTAGTGGTTTTGAAACGGCAATTCTTGCCACCGAATTTCAGAAAAAATCGCATCTGAGCCGCTTACGCAGAAAATGCCCAAGTAGGAAAATCGAACCCGCACCCTTTGATTTCACACAGATTTTCATTTGATCTTAACCACAAGCTGTGACAGCGCTCCAATGGGGTCGCCACAGTCATATTTGCCAAAAAACTGGTACTGGGTGCCAGTCGTGGCCGCGCTATATTATGGATTGGCGATTGGCTCGCTAACGCTAACGCAAAACAGCGATGGGATTGCCAGCTTCTGGCCCGGCAGCGGCTTGTTCGTTGCGGCTTTGCTGTTATCGCGCCAGTCACTTCACGCGTCCATCCTGCTGACGGTAGCGATCGGCAGCGTCATGGCAAACTTGCAAGCCGGATCAACCGTGCAAGAAGCGCTGGTTTACAGCGCCGCGAATTGTATCGAGGCGCTGATCGTCAGCCGTTTTGCATGCAAGTCAGACGGCTCGCTGGGTTCAATGGATGATCCGCGCAGCGTCGTCAGGTTCTTTGGCGGAGCACTAGCGGGCGGCTTTGTCAGCGCGGCGATTGCAACAATGTTTAGCGGGAATTTGTCGGTCCATTTTTTCCAATCATGGTTTGGCACGGTGGTTCTGGGAATCCTTATCGTGACGCCCGCGATTGTAATGATAGCAAATGCCGCAAACCGCATCTCTGTAAGACCTGCAAAGCGCGAAATCTTTTGGGCCGGGTTGGCGCTGACGGCGGTGACAGCTATTACTCTGGCGGTATTCTCCCAAAATCAATATCCGCTGCTTTTCGTCATCCCGTTATGCGTGATTGGCGCAACCTATCGGCTTGGTGCGCCCGCCGCTGCAGCCAGCGTGGTCATGATTGCGCTGTCCGGGACTTGGGCCACCGCGATGGGGGATGGCCCGATCAATTTGATGGCGGGAACGACCCAGGCAAAAAATCTTTTCTTTCAATTCTTCCTGCTCAGCCTGCTGTGCGCGGCGTGGCCGCTCTCAGCCTTGCTTGCTCAAAAGCACCGGCTGTTCGGCGAATTGGCAAACAGCAAGAAACGTCTCGAGCAGGCAGAACGTGCCGCAAATATTGCCCATTGGTATTATGAAATCGGATCAAAAAACCTGCATTGGTCAGACGAATTGTTCCGGATTTATGGTATGAGTCTGGATGAAGAACCTTTGCCCAACAGGCGGGCAATATTGCGGTATCACCCTGATGACCGGGACATGATCCTGCAAACCTTGATCACCGCTTTGCGCCAGCAATCCGAATATCATTTCGAAGCCCGTATTATTCGTCCAGGCGGTGAAATTCGTTATGTCACCAGCAGCGGAGAGCCTGACTTCGATGCGCATGGTGAAGTGATTGGCATTTTCGGCATGGTCAAAGATATTACCGAACGCGTCGGGGCAATCAAATCGCTGAAAGAAGCCCGCAGCGTGGCCGAACAACAGGCCAAAATCGCCACCCATCTGTCAGAAACCGACTTGCTGACCAATATTGCCAATCGCCGAAAGGTGGTCGGGTTTTTGCAGCAGGCAATTGTAACCGCCGAAAAGACTGGCGAGCCGCTGTCGATCGGGATTCTGGATGTTGACCATTTCAAATCGATCAACGACCGTTTCGGCCATCAGGCGGGTGATCACGTGCTGGAGGCCATTGCGGCGACCAGCACCAGCTTCCTGCGCGCAAGCGATTGTGTGGGCCGTCTGGGCGGCGAAGAATTCCTGTTTGTGCTACCCGGCACGACGAGCGAAGTGGCGATGGCTATCGCCGAGCGCGTGCGCGCCGGCATAATGAACCTTGATTGGGCCCAGGCCGAGCTTGAGCAAGTGACCGCCTGTGTCGGCATCGCCCAATATGTCGAAGGCGCTGACGAGATGTGGTTGATGCAGGCGGCTGACGAGGCGCTGTACGAAGCCAAAAAAGCTGGCCGTAACAGGCTGCGCCTCGCCGCCTGATAATCAGCGTCCGGCGGATACCCTCCTGAACGTTAAAGCGCGTCCTCGTATAATTTGAGCATTCGGCCCCAGGCTCGTTCAGCCTCACCTTTGTCGTAAACCGGTGAATCCAATGTGCACCAGCCATGATCGGCGGCATATACTTCAACTTCGGCCATGACACCGGCAGCCGTGGCAGCATCCTTCAAAACCTGTTTATCATCAGGGCTACGCGCATCGTCATTCTGGGCAATTGCGAACAGGTAATGTGCCTTCGTCTGGTCGAGCAATTTATGCGGGCTTTGCGCGTTGTCACGCACCAGGCCGCCGCCGTGGAAACTGGCCGCCGCTTTCACGCGTTCAGGCACCGCCGCAGCAGTAAACACTGTGAACGGTCCGCCCATGCAATAACCGCAGCTGCCAATACCCATGCTCGTGTCGACAGCTGCCTGCGCATCGAGAAACGCGACCGCAGCCTTGGCATCACGCATGACCGGGTCCGGCCCCAACTGCTCGATCATCGGTGCCAGCTTGGCACGTCCTTCTTCGGTACGCCATTCCATGAAGCTGCCTAAAACCGGCGCTTTCGCGCTGCGGTAATATTGATTGATCGCCAGAACCGCAAAACCTGCGCCGGCTAACCGCTTTGCCATCATGTGATAGGCTTCCCGCAAACCAGCAATGTCCGGCCAAAGGATGACTGCCGGGAACGTACCGCTACCGGGATGGACAAAAAATGCGTCTGCCGTGCCATCAGCAGTTTCAAAATTGACTGTCTTTTCCACCATTCCGGCATCGGCGATTGTAAGCGCTTCACCCTCCGCTGGGGCGCAGGCAGCGATGGCCGCAGCTCCGCCAAGGGCCGCGAATTGACGGCGGCTGATCCCGCGCATGGATTCCATCCGTGCCAGCGCCGCATCTTCCTGTTCCCGCGTAAAATCATCGCACATATTTCATCTCCCTCTGTGGCGAGTAAGCGATCATGCGGCGTTCCGGTTCCCACGGCAAGTATGGACAGACTCGAATTGCTTCGTCAGAACAGTTGCAAAGGGCGACTGAATACAGTGCCCCGAATGTAAAAAGATAAGCTTGTGAGAGGGCGCTTCATGAAAAAATTGGGCTTCGGGGGAATAGCTGCATTGTCGGCCGCGCTGGTGCTGACCGGCTGCGGACAGCAAGTGGGCGGCGATATGAGCGAGAAAGGCATCAGCGCCGAACGGATGCTGAGCGCGCAATCGGATGATGCCAATTGGATCACCTATGGCCGCAATTACGAAGAACAGCGCTACTCCCCCCTCACCCAGATCAGCACCGAGAATGTTGGCGAACTCGGACTCGCATGGTCTGCCGATATGGACACAGCACGCGGTCAGGAATCGACCCCGCTGGTGATTGACGGGGTGATGTATTTCACCACCGCCTGGAGCAAGGTGAAAGCCTATAACGCCGCAACTGGCGAGGAAATCTGGACGTATGATCCCGAAGTTCCCGGCGAGACCGGTGTCAAAGCGTGCTGCGATGTCGTCAATCGCGGCCTCGCCGCTTGGGGTGACAGCCTGTTTCTCGGCACGCTCGACGGTCGCTTAGTCAAACTGGACCGCGAAACCGGAACAGTGAAATGGGAAAAGCAAACTACCGATCCCGAAAAATCCTACACCATTACCGGCGCGCCTCGCATCATCGATGGCCGCGTGCTGATCGGCAATGGCGGCGCAGAATTTGGCGTGCGCGGATATTTTGCCGCCTATGACGCGGGCAGCGGCGACGAATTGTGGAGGTTCTACACCGTCCCGGCGGGCGACGAGGACGAGAACTCTCCTGAATATTTGCAAAAAGCCGCAGAAACATGGTCTGGCGGAGTGCTCGGCAGTGAAAACGGCATTGGCGGCGGCGGAACCGTGTGGGACGCGATGGCCTATGACCCCAATCTCGATCTGCTGTATATCGGGGTCGGCAATGGCAGCCCGTGGAATCGCGCCTATCGCAGCCCCGGCAAAGACGGCACCGGCGAAGGCGACAATCTGTATCTTTCGAGCATCGTCGCGGTGCGCCCCACCACCGGCGAATATGTCTGGCATTACCAGACAACCCCGGGCGAGACATGGGACTTTACTGCCACCCAGCACATCATGCTCGCCGATCTCGAAATCGAGGGTAAGCCCCGCAAAGTTCTGATGCAGGCCCCGAAAAACGGCTTCTTCTATGTGCTTGACCGCGAGACGGGAGAATTCATCAGCGGCGATCCCTATGTCACCGTGAATTGGGCGACAGGTATCGACGAAAATGGCCGGCCGATTGAAAACCCCGAGACGCGGATCGACAAGACCGGAAAGCCGGCCCTCGTCGCGCCGGGCGCATTGGGAGGCCACAACTGGCACCCGATGGCGTATCACCCCGGCGAAGGATTGGTCTATATTCCCGCCTTCGAAGCGGCGATGATGTATGCCCCCGAAGCCAATTGGAAGCCCGACCCCAATCGCGGGTTCAATGTCGGGTTTGATCTGGCCGCAGGCGATCTTCCGCCAGACGAGGGCTTCCGCCGCGAAGTGGCTGGCACGCTGAAAGGAATGTTGGTTGCATGGGATCCGGTTGCGAAGAAACCGCGCTGGACTGTCGAGCATCCAGGACCGTGGAATGGCGGCTTGCTCGCAACCGGCGGCGGGCTTGTATTCCAAGGCACCGCAGGCAGCGAATTCAACGCCTATGATGCTGCGAACGGTAAAAAGCTGTGGAGCTTCGCCGCGCAAACTGGCGTCGTAGCCCCGCCCATCACCTACACCGTGGATGGCGAGCAATATATCGCGGTCCTCGCTGGATGGGGTGGTGCCTATGCCATAACCGTCGATGGCGATTTGCTTAACCGCAAGGCACCTGTGCGCAATGTCAGCCGGATGCTGGTGTTCAAAATCGGGGGCAAGGCCGAATTGCCTGCGAAAATCGACATGGCCAAAATGCCGCTCGACCCGCCACCAAGCCGCGCCTCGGCCGACGTGATTGCCGCTGGCGGCAAAAGCTATGCCCGCTATTGCGCGGTGTGCCACGCACCGGGCGCGGTCGGCTCAACCGTTCTGCCAGACCTTCGCCGCAGTGGTTCTCTGGTCAATCCAGCCGCATGGCAAAGTATCGTCCATGACGGCGCGCTCAAGGATAATGGCATGGCCAGCTTTAAAGGCTCGCTGACCAAGGAGCAGATCGACGCAATCCGCGAATGGGTGATCTTCCGCGCCAATCAGGACAAGGTGATGAAATCGGAGCAATAGGCGGCCAGTCATTGTCGGCGCAGCCCACAACGCAGCAGCTAATCCTTCACCATGGCCCGCTGGCGTTCAGCGCCGCGGCCATGGGCGAAGGGCCGCTGGTCCTGTGTCTCCACGGCTTTCCCGACAATGCCAATTCCTTCCGTCACCAATTGCCGTTTTTAGCGGCAGCCGGATACCGCGCCGTCGCTGTGACTTTGCGAGGCTATGAACCAAGTTCGCAGCCGGCAGATGGCGATTATTCCATGCAAGCATTGGTGGCTGATGTGCTCGCTTGGGTGGAAGAGCTGGACGCCGGGCCTGTTCACTTGATCGGTCATGATTGGGGCGCGGCCATCGCCTATTCCGCTGCGGCCTTCGCGCCCGATAAATTCCGCAGTATTGCCGCGCTAGCCGTGCCGCACCCCGGCCGCTTCAGCGCAGAGGCCCGCCGCCACCCGAAACAGGCTTTGCTATCATGGTACATGCTGTTTTTCCAATTGCGCGGCCTGTCCGAGCGGGCTGTAAGATGGAACAATTTCGCGCTCCTCAAGCGCCTTTGGAACAAATGGAGCCCTGGCTGGGATGGGCCCGATGCGGTGATGGAAGATGTGCTGGCGACATTCCGCAAACCGGGGGTCCTGACCGCCTCGCTCGGTTATTACCGCGCTGCACTTGGCCGCAAAAAACAGGGCGCACCATCCAAATCGCAGGCTGCTTTCAAGCTGACAATCCCGGTTCTGGCAATGTCGGGAGAGGAGGACGGCTGCGTTGACTCAGAAGTGTTCGAGCAACTGCTTTATGATGAAGACTATACCGCCGGCTTGAAGTTCGAGCGGGTTCGGGGCGCGGGTCATTTCCTGCATCAGGAACGTCCAGACGCATGCAATCGGATATTGCTCGAATGGTTGAATTCTAACGACTGAGAACAAATCATCTGCGCCCGATTCAAGGCATTTTACCCTGCCGTAATGGCCTTGCCCATGGTAAGTTGCCAACAAAGACCAACTCGATTCGCGCCGGGCAAGCGCAACGCGACAAACAATAATGGGAGATTCCAATGCCAACTTCTTACAAGAACCTGATCGATGGCGAGCTCGTCGAAACTTCGGCAACGATGGAGGTTTTGAACCCCGCAAACGAAGAAGTCATCGGTCTGGTGCCGTCCTGCGGCGAAGCCGAGCTGGACCGTGCGGTTGCCGCTGCCCGCAAAGCGTTCAAGACATGGTCCAAGACCCCGATTGAAGACCGCCGCGCAGTAATTCAGGCAATGGCCGGTGCGATCAAGGAAAATGCTGACGAGCTGTACCGCCTCCTGACCAGCGAACAGGGCAAGCCGCACGATCAAGCCAAGGGCGAGATTTTCGGCGCAGCGGGGATGATGGCCGCGCAATCTACACTCAGCCTTGATGATGTGATCAATGAAGACAGTGACACCCGCCTCAGCCGCACCCGCCGCGTGCCCGTGGGCGTAGTTGGCGGCATCGTGCCGTGGAACTTCCCGGTAATGATGGCGATGCAGAAAATCGCTCCTGCTATTCTCAGCGGCTGCACCATCGTGCTCAAGCCTTCGCCCTTCACTCCACTGGCTACTTTGCGGATTGCGGAATTGATTAAAGACATCGCACCGGCCGGCGTGGTCAATATTATCACTGGCGAAGACAGCCTCGGACCGCTGATCACCAGCCATCCGGACATCGACAAGATCACGTTCACCGGCTCGACCGCAACCGGCAAAAAAATCATGGAAGGCGCGTCGAAAGATTTGAAGCGCATCACGCTGGAACTTGGCGGCAATGACGCATCAATTGTATTGCCCGACGCTGATGTGTCAAAAGTGGCCGAACAATTGTTCTGGTCCAGCTTCAGCAATGCAGGACAAATCTGCGTCGCGGCCAAACGCATCTATATCCACGAAGATATTTATGACGAAATGTCGGCGGCAATTGCCGAAGTCGCCAAGAATGTGAAAGTCGGTGACGGTAGCGAGCAAGGCACCGGCGTCGGCCCGATCCAGAACAAGAAGCAATTCGACCGCGTCGTCGAACTGATCGAAGATGCCAAGTCAAGCGGCTACAAATTCCTCGTTGGCGGCGAAGTCGATCCGTCGGGTAGTGGATATTATGTGCCAATCACCATTCTCGACAATCCGCCCGAAGATGCACGGATCGTGGCCGAGGAACAATTTGGGCCAGTAATGCCACTGATGAAGTTCAGCACCGAAGAAGAAGTCATCAGCCGCGCAAATGCTTCTGAATACGGACTGGCTGGCGCGGTGTGGACTGGCGACGCGGAAAACGGCGTGAAAATCGCCGAGCAACTGGAAACCGGCACCGTATGGGTGAACGAATACCTACACCTCAGCCCCTTCGCCCCTTTCGGCGGCCACAAGCAATCAGGCTTCGGCGCGGAATACGGCATCGAGGGCCTGAAAGAATTCACCTATGCGCAGGTGATTACGGTGAAAAAAGAAGCCGCTGCTTGACGTATTAAGCGGAGTATCGGGGGTTAGCGGAAGCTACCCCCCGAACACCACCGTACGCTGACCGTTCAGGAGCACACGTTCCTCAAGATGTAGCCGCACCGCCTGCGCGAGCACGCGGCTTTCGATATCGCGGCCTTTGCGGACTAGGTCTTCGGGGCTGTCGGCATGGCTAATTGCCTCTACCGATTGATGGATTATCGGGCCTTCATCGAGGTCGGGTGTGACATAATGCGCGGTTGCACCGATCATTTTGACCCCGCGGGCGTGTGCCTGATGATAGGGTTTCGCGCCCTTGAAACCGGGCAGGAAGCTGTGGTGAATGTTGATGCAGCGCCCTGCGAAATGCGCCGACTGCTCGTCCGACAATATCTGCATATAGCGTGCTAGCACGATCAATTCTGCACCGCTTTCTTCGGCGATGGCGCGCACCTGCGCCTCTTGCTCGGCCTTGGTTTCGCGAGCGACAGGCAAGTGGTGAAACGGCAGGCCACTGAGATCGGTATGGCTGATTGCTTCAGCGGGATGATTGGAAACTATCGCCACAGGTTCCATCGGCAATTCGCCAATACGCCAACGATAGAGCAGACTGGCTAGGCAATGGTCGAACTTGCTGACCATTATCATGACCCGCCGAGGGCGGTCACGCTGGGTTAGCTTCCAGCGCATCCCGAATTTGGCAGCTATCGGTGCAAATTCAGTGCGTAAATCCTCACGCGGCGTACCATCGGGATCAAACTCGACCCGCATAAAGAACGCATCGCTGTCACGGTCGTTAAATTGCTGCGCCTCCAGCACATTGCCGCCGCGCTCGAACAGGAAATTCGTGACCCGCGCGGTGATCCCGGGCCGGTCTGCGCAGCTAAGTGTCAGGACAAGCGGATCAGCCATTACCTGCGGCTCAGCGCCTCTTCGCTTTGCGTCATCAGCTTTTGCATGATGTCGGCAACGGGCTCTTCTTCTTTAAGCATACCGACCGATTGGCCAGCCATGATCGAGCCGCTTTCGACATCCCCGTCGACAACTGCGCGGCGGAGTGCGCCGGCCCAGAAATGTTCGATCTGCAATTGCGCTTCGCCCATTTCGATTTCACCTGCGTCGAGCTGTTTAGCGACTTCGATTTGCTTGGCGGTGAATTCTTCGGAGCCCTTGTTCTTCAAAGCGCGGACCGGGATAACCGGCAGGCGCGGATCGACCTGAACGCTGGTGATCGCATCGCGGGCGTTGGCGCGAAAGAAAGCTTTCTTGAAATTCTCATGCGCGATGCTTTCTTTGGCGCAGGCAAACCGAGTACCGAGCTGTACGCCCACCGCTCCCATTTCCAGGTAACCTGCAATCGCCTGACCACGCCCGATCCCGCCTGCGACAAACACCAGATGATCGTCCGCCAATTCGGGCAGAAATTCCTGCGCCAGCACGCTGGTTGAAACGGGGCCGATATGGCCGCCTGCTTCCATGCCTTCGATCACCAAAGCATCGCCGCCACTGCGGAGCAGTTTTTTCGCCAGTGCCAGCGTTGGGGCGAACACAATCACTTTTGCGCCGAAAGCCTTGATCGCCTCGACGCTGCCCTTGGGCGGGATGCCGCCGGCCAGCACCACATGGGTCACGCCGTGTTTGTTGCAAACTTCGATCAGCTCGAACAGCATCGGGTGCATGGTGATAAGGTTTACGCCGAAGGGTTTGTCCGTCATCGCTTTGGTTGCCGCAATCTCACCATCGAGCAATTCGGGCGTCATCGCGCCGCAGGCAATAACCCCGAAACCGCCAGCATTGGAAATTGCCGAAACGAGGTTCCGCTCGCTCACCCAGCTCATCGCCCCGCACAAGATCGCATATTCGCTGCCGAGGAAATCGGTGCCGCGCTGCATCAGCGCAGAGGTTTTGGGAAAGCTGGTCATGAATACTCCGGAAAAATAGAACCTGCGCCTTATGACAGTCACAGTTTTCGGGCAAGGCAGGCTGGCAAAGCGGATACTGCGCCCAATTCAGCCTAGAATCGGATAATCCGATTAGACTGATGGCTTTAATCGTTTCGATTAATCTAGCCGCGCATGGTAAGGTTCTACAGAGATTCAATTTTTGAGAGGAATTCCCAATGGCAGAAGCAGATCCCCAAGCATCCGGTTGCCCCTTTGGCGGCAGCGGAAAAGCACGCAGCTTGCTCGGCCGCACCAATAAGGATTGGTGGCCCGATTCGCTCCAGCTCGAAATCCTGGCGCAGGGCGGCAAATCAGCCGACCCGATGGGCGACGATTTCAATTATGCAGAAGCGTTCAACACGCTGGACTACGACGCGTTGAAGGCGGACTTGACGGCGCTGATGACCGACAGCCAGCCGTGGTGGCCAGCCGATTACGGCAATTACGGTCCATTCTTCATCCGCATGGCATGGCACGCAGCAGGCACCTATCGCACTGGCGATGGGCGCGGCGGTTCCGGCAGCGGTCAGCAACGTTTTGCGCCGCTCAACAGCTGGCCCGATAATGGCAACCTCGACAAGGCGCGCCGCTTGCTTTGGCCAATCAAACAAAAATATGGCAAGCATATCAGCTGGGCTGATCTGTTCATCCTGACCGGCAATGTTGCGATTGAAAGCATGGGCGGCCCAGTCTTCGGATTCGGCGGCGGACGTGCCGATGTCTTCGAACCGGAAACCGTTTATTGGGGCACCGAAGAGCAATGGGTTGATACCGGCGCTGAAACCCGCATTATCCCGGACGAAGGCAAAGCACTCGAAAATCCGTTGGCCGCAATCCAGATGGGCCTGATTTACGTGAATCCTGAAGGTCCCGGCGGCGTGGCCGATCCACTGCTGTCCGCACGCGACATGCGCGAGACTTTTTCGCGCATGGCCATGAATGACGAAGAAACCGTAGCTCTTACTGCGGGCGGCCATGCCTTCGGTAAAGCGCACGGCGCAAAACCGACTGACACATTCGGCGGAGCACCCGAGTCAGAAGCGCTTGCGCTGCAAGGCTTTGGCTGGCTGACCGACAAAGACGAGATAGGCAAGGGCCACATCACCACTTCGGGTATCGAAGGCGCATGGACTCCAAACCCGACCGCGTGGGGCGGCGATTACTTCCGCCTGCTGTTCAAATATGATTTTGAACTGGTCCACTCACCAGCCGGCGCACAACAATGGCAGCCGATCAATCCTGATGAAGCTGACATGGCACCAGACGCACGCGACCCTTCGAAGAAGGTCCCGACAATGATGACCACCGCTGATATGGCGCTGAAGATGGATCCGGAATATCGCAAGATTTCCGAACGCTTCCGTGACGATCAGGCGGCGCTGGATGATGCCTTTGCCCGTGCATGGTTCAAACTGTGCCACCGCGACATGGGCCCCAAGACTCGCTATCTTGGACCGGAAGTGCCGGAAGAAACATTGATCTGGATGGACCCTGTGCCCGAAGGTTCAACGCCCTCGGACAGCACAGTTTCCGCATTCCAGTCGGCCATTCTTGGCAGCGGGCTAACGGTTAGCGAATTGGTCAAAGCCGCCTGGGCTTCGGCTAGCACATACCGCAATTCGGACCACCGTGGCGGTTCGAACGGCGCGCGTGTCCGCTTGGCCCCGCAAAAGGACTGGGCAGCCAACGATCCGGCAGAACTTTCCAAGGTGCTTGCCAAGATTGACGAGCTGCGCGGCGATTTGTCGATGGCCGATGCGATTATCGCAGCGGGCAACGCAGCGGTCGAAAAAGCGGCTAAGGATGCAGGCTTCGACGTCAGCGTTCCGTTCACCGGCGGCCGCGGCGATGCGGGTGACGAGCATACCGATGCCGAAAGCTTCGAACCGCTCGAACCATTCGCCGATGGTTTCCGCAATTACCTGCGGACCAAAGCCAGCGTGAAAACCGAAGATATGCTGATCGACAAGGCGCATCTGCTCGGGCTTTCGATGCCCGAAATGACGGCTTTGGTTGGCGGCATGCGGGCGCTTGGCGCAGTCAGCGAGCATGCGGACCATGGTTCAAGCATCGGCGTGCTAACCGAACGTCCGGGTCAGCTGACCAATGACTTCTTTGTCAATCTGCTCGATATGGGCACCGAATGGAAGACAGTCGACGATAGCGGTGACGAAGAATTCGTCGGCAGTGACCGCGCGTCGGGCACTGAAAAATGGCGCGCAACGCGCACCGACTTGGTGTTCGGCTCCAATTCACAGCTTCGTGCAGTGGCGGAAGTCTATGCCGAAAATGGCAACGAAGAAAAATTCGTGCATGATTTTGTCTCCGCATGGAACAAAGTCATGAATGCTGGGTTCTTTAAATAATATAGCGATAAATGAACCCCCCTTTCGAGGGTCGCAAGGAACCTCCCCGCAGCTTCGGCTTCCGGGGAGGTTTTTGTTTGGAGTTTAAAACCAGCCGAGCTCTTTCAATTGCGCGACATTGGCCCGCGATACGGGCGCTTCGAGCCCGCCATCGAGAACCAGCCGGACATTGCGCCTTTCACGTTTCACATCGGCGACAGCGCCGCGCGCAACCCACCAGCTGCGGTGCACTTGCTGTCCATCAAGCCCGCCAAGCTCGGCCACGGCATCGCGCAGCCGCAACAGCACCAATTCGGATCCAAGCGCTGTGTGCGCGCGGACGTAATGATCCTCCATTTCTAGCGCAATCAAATCGCTGCCAAGCGCAGGGGGAAGGCGGTCGATGAATTTGGCAACGGTCTCTTCTGGCTCGCTTACCAATGTCGCCGCGGGCTGAATCTGCTTCGACGGAGCCTGAGCTACCCTCGTCTTTTGAGCTTCCAGCGCGTTGAACAACGCCGTTACGCCGCCACCGATCACCAACACATAGAAATAGCTTGTAAGAGCCTGTTCCAAACTTGGCAAAGGCACAGGCTTCGGCAGGAAGCCAATCGACCATACGACAATTGTCATCGGTACAGTCGCCGCCAAGACCGCAGCAATCCACAACCCCGAGTTCGGTAGTTCAAGAGCCGCGTGGATGCGATCAACGATTGCACCCATCGGGCTGTAAATTGCATAGCCTATGTAGGCAAAACCCATCCAATTGACCAAGCGGTAGGGCAGCGGCTCCTCAAAACTGCCAAACGGCCCAATCAGAGCAAGAATGACGCCGATCACGGTCATGATCGACAGATCGATCAGGATTTTACGAGCCAAGTGTTTCTCGGCCGGGATGCGCGGTTTGCTCATTGCCCCCGATTCCTAGCGCCCTTTCGCGCTTCGTAAAGTGGCAAAATCGGCCGAAGGGGTACCGCCCGCGAAGGAAACTGCCGCTTTGCGCAGTCGGGCTTGCCGGCAAACGGATCGGCGGCATGATGGTTCTCACAACAAGACTTCACGGAGAATGACATGACCGCAGCAACCCTCAATATCGCTCGTCCAACCAAAGGCGGGTTCGATATTGCCCCCGCAACACGTTCGGCAATCGGCGCCGCAGCCATCGCTATGTCGGCATTCTGCCTTTATGCAATCGTCCACGCGATCATGGGCGCAGCGCCCGACCATTATGCATGGCGCAGCTGGTCGGTGATGATCCACGTTTCCACCGTTATCCCCGCCGTGCCATTGGGCGGCTATCTGCTTGTTTCACGCAAGGGCACAAAGCTGCACAAGATGCTCGGCAAGCTGTGGGTGGTGCTAATGGTGATTTGCGCCATATCGATCATTTTCATTCGCGGCGGGACCGATTTTTCGCTTATCCATATATTCGTGCCAATCACCTTAATCGGATCCTATAAGGCAATCGCAACGGCGCGCGCTGGCGACATTGCTGGTCACAAAAAACATCTTATCGGCATGTATATGGGGGCGCTGATGATCCCCGGCATTTTCTCTTTCATGCCAGGCCGTTTTATGAGCGCATTGGTCTTCGGCTAGCCGTAACCGATCACGACCCTGTCCGCTGCTTCCTTGGCGAGGCAGCGGGCTTCGTCGGTTGAACCGGCGCAGGCGAGCGCCACGCCCATGCGGCGAAAGGGGCGCGAGGTGGGTTTTGCGAAAATGCGGATGTCGGCGCCGTTTTCCATAGCTTCTGCCATTCCCGAATAGCTCAGTGTTTCGCTGTCGCGGTCCGCCAGAATGACCGCGCTGGCAGATGGCCGCGCGCGGATTCCGTCGGGGATCGGCAGGCCCATAATCGCACGGGCATGCAGATCAAATTCGGTCAAATTCTGGCTCAGCAGCGTGACCATACCGGTATCATGCGGGCGCGGACTGAGTTCGGAGAAGATCACTTCCTCTCCCTTCACGAAGAATTCGACCCCGAACAATCCGTAACCCGCGCCGTCTCCGGCCAGATCATCGACTACTTTGCGTGCCATTTCCTGCGCAGCGGCAATCGCAGCGTCGGACATTGCGGCTGGCTGCCAGCTTTCCTGATAATCGCCGCGTTCCTGCCGGTGGCCGATAGGCGGGCAGAAGCTGATCCCATCTTTGTGGCGGACAGTCAGCAGGGTAATCTCATAGTCGAAATCGACAAATTGCTCGACGATCACCCGCGCCCGGTCGCCGCGCATATTGGCCACCGCATAATTCCACGCGGTTTCCAGTTCATCCGCGCTGCGGACGGTGCTCTGCCCCTTGCCGCTCGACGACATGACCGGCTTGATCACGCAAGGCAGCCCGGTGAATTCGGCACCTGTCAGCACTTCCTCCAGGCTCTCGGCATATTTGTAACGGCTGGTGGTTAGTCCCAATTCCTGTGCCGCAACATCGCGGATCGCATCGCGGTTCATCGTCAGCTGTGTCGCACGGGCAGAGGGGACGATATTGACCCCGGCAGCCTCCATCTCGGCCAACACTTCTGTTCGGATCGCCTCTACTTCGGGCACAACATAGTCGGGCTGGTGCCTCGCAATCGCATCCTTGAGCGCGTCTGCATCGAGCATCGAAAACACTTCGCGGTTATCTGCCAATTGCATCGCCGGCGCGTTGTCATAGGCATCGCAAGCAATGACATAGGCCCCAAGTCGCTTGGCCGAAATGACAAATTCTCGGCCCAGCTCGCCCGAACCAAGGAGAAGGATTTTCGCGGTGTGAGACATGACTTGGACGTTCCTGATCTTAGCGGGCCGGGTCGCCTACACGTGAAATTTAATCCGCAGCATCCAGCCCGTAGGCCGTGTGCAGCACGCGCACCGCAAGCTCGGTCTCATCCTCGTCGATCATCACGCTGACTTTGATTTCCGAAGTTGAAATCGCCTGGATGTTGATCCCGCGATCGGACAGGGCGCGGAACATGGTGCTGGCGACGCCCGCATGGCTTTTCATACCCACACCAACCACGCTGATTTTGGCGATATGATCGTCGGTGATAATCCGGTTGAAACCGATTTCAGTCCGCTTGTCCTCCAGCAGCGCTTGCGCGCGCGCCAGATCGGCTTGCGGAACGGTGAAGGTCACGTCGGTCTCACCCTTGTCGCGGCCAACGTTCTGGATAATCATATCGACATTGATGCTGGCGCCTGCGAGTGGTTCGAAAATATGCGCCACCGCACCGGGTTTATCCGGCACACGGGTCAGGATAATTTTCGCTTCATTCTTGTCATGGGCGATGCCCGTCACGTGTTGGCGTTCCATATCGCCTTCCTCCAAAATGCGTTCCATCTCTTCTTCAGAGACGATCATTGTTCCGGGTAAATCATCGGCGGGGGTCGCATCATCATCGATAAAGCTGGAGAGGACCTGCACCCGCACACCCTCCTTCATCGCAAGACCGACCGAGCGTGTTTGCAAGACCTTCGCCCCGACCGAGGCAAGCTCGAGCATTTCCTCGTAAGTCACCGCCTTTTGCTTGCGCGCCTTGGCCACGATCCGCGGATCGGTGGTATAGACGCCGTCAACATCGGTGTAGATGTCGCAGCGGTCAGCCTTGATCGCCGCCGCCACCGCCACCGCCGAAGTATCCGACCCGCCGCGTCCCAAAGTGGTGATCCGGCTATCTGCGGAAACCCCCTGAAAACCCGGGATCACGGCAATTTCTCCGCGCTCCATAGAGGCAATCAGATCGGGCGCATCAATTGTATCGACCCGCGCTCTGGCATGGGCCTCAATAGTCTGGACCGGAATTTGCCAGCCGAGCCAGCTGCGCGCCTTGCAACCCAGCGATTGGAGCGTCAGCGCTAACAGGCCCGATGTGACCTGTTCGCCGCTTGCCACCACCACATCATATTCGGCGGGATCATACATTGCATTGGCTTCGCGGCAGAAATTGACCAGGCGATCGGTTTCCCCTGCCATGGCCGAAACGACGACGGCGACCTGATCGCCGTTTGCGGCCTGACGGCGCACAATATTGGCGACGCGCCGGATGCGTTCGGTGCCGGCCATCGAAGTGCCGCCAAATTTCATCACAATCCGGGCCACGCTACGTCATCCCCATACTGGTGCGAGTCTCATGGCGCTGTTAAGGTCGGTGCATGAGCGATGCAACAGTAACCGCAGAAACGAATTCTTCACGCGCCTCAAATGGCGGCCCCTTGGCCGCGCGAACCATCCGGCCCGACGAAGCCGCGCATTTCGGCGCGCTGGCGAAAGATTGGTGGGACCCGAAGGGGTCATCGGCCATGCTGCACAGGCTCAATCCCGTGCGGCTAAGCTATGTTCGCGAGGCAATTGATCTGCATTGGGGCGGCGATATTGAAAGCGTGAAGCCGTTAGCAGGCAAAAGCGCGCTTGATGTCGGATGCGGCGCGGGCTTGCTGTGCGAACCGCTTGCAAGGCTGGGCGCAGAGGTCACAGGCGTCGATGCCGCGCCGGAAAATGCGCAGGCTGCGGCGCTCCATGCAGAAGGTGCGGGCCTAAATATTCGTTACATCGCAGGGGAAATCGGCGAACAAAACTTGGGGCAATTCGACCTGCTAACCTGCTTGGAAGTGATGGAGCACGTCGCCGACAAGCACCGCTTTCTCTCCAATCTCGCGGCCAAACTTGCGCCCGGCGGCCTGATGATCCTGTCTACCCCGAACCGCACAACTGCCAGCCGGTTGCTGCTGGTTGAAGGGGCCGAAGCCTTGGGCATGATCCCCAAAGGAACCCACCATTGGGATGATTTTATCACGCCCGAAGAATTGGGCGCATTGCTGGCCGATATCGGCATGGAAATGAGCGAGCCGACCGGCATTGCTTTCACCCCGTCCAAAGGCCTGCATCTGTCAGGCGATCTGGCGCTGAATTATATCGTTACGGCAACGAAGACTGGTTAGCGATTACGGCAATTTCTGGCCTGTTTTGATACCATTGGACGTTGCGGGATCATCGGTGAAAATGCCCGTTACCCCGGCACGCCTCAAAAGTTCGTTAAGCAGCACCGAATTGCCCTGAGCATTTTCGCCGCCTTCCAATCTGAGTGCGGGCGGCAGAAACACATTCTCCGGCCGGACCGTCCATGCGTGCACGCCGCCAGCTATCCCCGCGGCCTTGGCATTTGCTACCAGCATAGTGGCTGTGCCGTCGCTTTGGAGTATGAGCGGAATCTCGGCCCCTAATGCATCGGCATATTCGGCAATCGCGGCAAGGCCCGTTGGCGTGATCATTTCGGCGTAGCTCATTGCTGGCTCGTCAGCCGGTCCGTCATAGCTTTTGACCAATTGCACCAGTTTAAAGGCGCTGCGTTTGTTCAGACGTTGAAGCGGGCCGATCTCGAAACATTGGATGAAAATCGGATCATCGGGTGTGACTCCCAACTCGCGCAATTCGGACAGCAGCAGGTCGACCATATCAATCCCTTCTTCCTGCAACAGGAATTCGGGATATTTAAGTTCAGGATAGATACCAATCTTGCGCCCGGTTTCTGCCTGTTTGGCGCGGACCAACTTCACGACTTCTTCCAATGTTGGAATTTGGTACAGGCCGTCATACCGTACATTTTGCGAGCGTACGCCGGGCAGCCGTTCCTTCGCGCGCAAGGTCCGCAATTCTTCAAGCGTAAAATCTTCCGCGAACCAGCCGGCGGTCAATTGCCCGTCAATCGTTTTGCTGCGGCGACGATCCGCGAACTCTTCACGGCTGGCAATATCGGTAGTCGACGATATCTCGTTCTCGTGGCGCGAAACCAGCACGCCATCCTTGGTCACCACCAGATCGGGCTCGATATAATCCGCCCCTTGATCAATCGCCCGCTCGTAAGCGGCCAATGTATGCTCGGGCCGCTCTGCGCTGGCCCCGCGATGGGCAATAATTAGCGGCTGATCTATCTGTGCCATGGACGGAACACTCATCGTTGTGAACAGCGCCACCATCAATCCCATGATCGGGCGGACGCCTCTGGAAAAAACCTGTTTCATAGGAAAGCTGCGGACCATTCATCTTCCTTAAAGCCGACCAAAGTCCCGCCGGAACCCCTGGTATATTCGGCGACCGGCCGTTTGATCATACTCGGATGTTCTTGCAGCAATGTGACAGCTTTTGCCGCATCAATACCTGCCTTTTGCGCATCGCTTAGTTTACGGAAGGTGGTCCCGCGCCGGTTGAGCACCACATCCACGCCTTTGTCCGCGATCCATGCTGTCAGCTTGGCCGGATCTGCGCCTTCTTTCTTATAATCGTGAAAAACATAGTCCACGCCGTTTGTATCGAGCCATTTGCGCGCCTTTTTGACAGTGTCGCAATTGGGAATACCGTAAAGATCGACCGACATTATTCTTCCTCGAATTCGCTTTAAATTCCGGCTTCAGGCTCTGGGTGCCAAATGCGCGTCAGCTATTGCCACCGCCAGCGCATCTGCAGCATCGGGCCCGGCCACTTTCGCGCTGGGTAACAGCACTTTCAACATTGCCTGAACCTGAGTTTTTTCTGCCGCGCCTGTCCCGACGACAGCTTTTTTCACCAACCGCGCGGCATATTCATTTACGCTCAGCCCAGCCGCGCCGCACGCCGCCAGCACTACGCCGCGCGCCTGCGCCAGTTTCAGCGTGCTTTGCGGGTTCTTATTAAGATAGATTTCTTCTGCCGCCGCGCGGTCGGGCGCGTATTCGGCAATAACAGCAGCGACTTCGCGTTGGAGCCCGGCCAGCCGGTCCGCGATCGGGGCCTTGGCATCGCTCTTAATCTGGCCGTTGGCAATATGCGTAAGGCGCGATCCTTCGCTGCGAACCACGCCCCAGCCGGTGCAGGAGAGCGAAGGATCGAGGCCCAGTATCAACATCGGACCGGCTCTCCTCAGTCCTGATCAAGCTTTTCCATCACCTCGTCAGAGATTTCATAATTGCCCCAAACAGTCTGAACATCATCATCATCGTCCAGAATGTCGATCAGCTTCAGCAAGACGGCCGCATCTTTCTCGTCCAACTCGACTGTCAAATTGGGCTTCCAGGCCAGCTTAACCTCCTTGGGCTCACCCAAAGATTTCTCCAGACTACCCGCGACTTCGTGCAAATCGTCAGCGGCGGTCCAGATTTCATGGCCGTCTTCGGAAGACTGAATATCTTCCGCGCCTGCTTCCATTGCCGCTTCGAGAACCTTGTCCTCGCCGCCAGCTTCGGCTGAATATTCAATATAGCCGAGCCGTTCAAAGCCATGCGCGACCGAACCGGCCGTGCCCAGATTGCCGCCGTTTTTGGCAAAGGCAGTGCGGACCGAAGTGGCGGTGCGGACCGAAGTGGCGGTGCGGTTGCGATTGTCAGTCAGCGCCTCGACAATAATTGCGCTGCCGCCCGGACCATAACCTTCATAGCGGACTTCTTCGTAATTTTCGTCATCGCCCGTGCTCGCCTTATCGATTGCGCGCTGGATATTATCCTTCGGCATCGACTGCCCTTTGGCGGTGTTGACCGCGAGCCGCAGACGCGGGTTCATATCCACATCAGGCGTACCCATCTTCGCCGCCACGGTGATCTCGCGGCTCAGCTTGGAAAACAGGTTCGAACGCTTTTTGTCCTGCGCACCCTTGCGGTGCATGATGTTCTTGAATTTGGAATGGCCTGCCATGGGAATCCGTTATTGTGTGATTGAATTGAGGGTCAGCCGATAGCCCAGCCAACGCGAGTCGTCACCCCTGCGTGAAATCACCAAAAGTCAGACCTTCACCGCTGTCCCGCTGGCCGAAACCATCAGCATCGAACCGGTGTCGCCAATAACCTCGTAATCGAGATCAATACCCACCACTGCATTGCCGCCCATCGCTGCGCATTCGGACTGAATTTCTTCAATCGCCTGTCTGCGGGCATCGGCGAGGATACGCTCGTAAGAACCCGAACGGCCACCAACGATATCGCGGATATTGGCGAACAGATCGCGGAAAAGATTTGCGCCGACGATTACTTCACCCGTCACAATACCGAGATATTGCTGGATCGGTTGCCCTTCCAATGTTGGCGTGGTGGTTACGGTAATCCCGCGTGCGTCTTTCCAAGGTCCTGCCATTTAGTCTCTCCTGCATGATTATGCTCGAGCAGGAGAGTAACCCAAATTATCCCAGACCTAAAGCCGCCTTATAGGTATCCAGCACCATTTCCATTTCGCTGCGATCATCAGGCTTCATTTTGCGCAGGCGAACGATTTGGCGCATAATCTTCGGGTCATAACCGACAGCCTTCGCCTCAGCATATACGTCACGAATATCGTCTGCGATGCCCTTCTTTTCTTCTTCAAGGCGTTCGATGCGCTCGATCAGCAGGCGCAGGCGGTCGTCGGTGGCTTCAGCCATGTTCGTTACTCCAATGGAATGAGAATCAGTTGAGTTGCCTGATAGCGAGGGCCGCGCACCGGGTGAAGTGCGCCAATCACCAATTCACGGGTTATTTTTAAGCGCGATTCTTTGCGACGCTTTCTTCCATCTGTTTCAACTGTTCTTCGGTTGCGGGAGATTGACGGGTGGCCTTCCATTCAGCCTGCGGCATTCCGTGAATAACCTCGCGCGCAGCTGCCTTATCGCCTTCAAATCCGGCTTCCATTATCCAATCGGCCAGACAATTGCGGCAGAAGCCCGATAGCCCCATCAAATCGATGTTTTGCGCATCGTGGCGATGCTGTAAATGGTGCACCAACCGCCGGAATGCCGCCGCCGCTACGGCATCGGGTAATTCATTCACGCCTAGGCCCGCATTCGTATCCATCGCCGCCACCTTCTCTTTCGCGCTTGAGTTGAAGCGCCGCTCTGCCATAGGCTGCATTCATGGAAAAGCGCGAAACACAAACTCACAAAAAACAATGGCTCGACCCACGAGGACGTAAGGTCAAAATCCTTGCAACTGTAGGTCCCGCCAGCCGCGATCCCGGGATGCTCAAAAAACTGGTGTGGGCAGGCGTTGACGCCTTCCGCGTGAACATGAGCCACGGCGAGCACGACACCCACGCTGAAACCATCGACGCGATCCGTGCTTTGGAGGCCGAGCTCAATCGCCCGATAGCGATTTTCTGTGACCTTCAGGGGCCGAAACTGCGGGTGGGCAAATTCAAGGATGGTAAGGCGGTGATCCGCCATTCGGGCCATTTCACGCTCGACCGCAATCCCGAGCCAGGCGATGAAACCCGCGTCGAATTGCCGCATCCCGAATTATTCGGCTTGCTCGAAAAAGGTCAGCGCTTGCTGATAAATGACGGCAAGATACAGCTCAAAGTCATTCGCGCTGACGAGAACGAGATCCTCTGCTCAGCGGTTGTCGGCGGGGTCATATCGGACCGCAAGGGCGTGAATGTACCCGATGCGGAAATTCCCATTCCGGCGCTAACTGACAAAGACCGCAAGGACCTCGCTTTCGCGGTTTCCAAAGGTGCGGACTGGATCGGCCTCAGCTTCGTCCAGCGGCCTGAAGATTTAGCCGAAGCGCGCAAGCTGATGGGCGGGTACGGCGCATTATGCGCCAAAATCGAAAAGCCGATGGCGGTGCGCCGGCTCGATGAAATTATCGAAATGTCCGACGGGATCATGGTCGCGCGCGGCGATCTAGGGGTCGAACTGAACCCTGAAGAAGTCCCGCCATTGCAAAAGCGCATCGTCAACAAAACGCGTATTGCGGGCAAGCCGGTTATCGTGGCGACGCAAATGCTCGAAAGCATGATCGAAAGCCCTGCGCCAACCCGCGCCGAAGTTTCCGACGTCGCCAATGCAGTCTATGACGGGGCTGATGCGGTGATGCTTAGTGCGGAAACCGCAGCGGGCGATTGGCCAGAAGAAGCCGTGACTATAATGGACCGCATTTGCGCGCAAGTGGAGCGCGATGACCTCTATATCGAACGGGTCCGCCTGCTTGAGACACCGCCAGACAAAACCACAGCAGACGCGCTTAGCCATGCTTGTATGACCATCGCCGATACGGTCAATATCGCGGCTATTACCGTTTTCACTGGCTCCGGTTCAACCGCACGCCGCGTAGCGCGAGAGCGGCCTTCAGTGCCGATGCTGGTGCTAACCCCGTCCATCAAAACCGCCCGGCGCGTCGCGCTGTTATGGGGCGCGCATGCGGTGATGACCAAGGATATCGGCAGCTTTGAAGAGATGATCGCAAAGGGCAAACGCATGGCGCTACGTCATGGTTTCGGGACCGCAGGTTCCAAGCTTATCGCTCTTGCAGGGGTTCCGTTTGGCACACCGGGCAGTACCAATTTGCTGCATGTGGTGACGCTGGCAGGTGACGAGCTTGAGAAGCATGAGGGCTGAGCGGTAGGGGTGGATTTCGGCGACCTTCTCCAACGCTATTTCGCGGCTTCGGATATTTCCGATATGACCCCTGCGGCGATGGCTTCGGGGACCGAACGGATGCTGGTCGATCTCGGCCTGGAAAAAGACCGCGGCAAACGCTTCGCCCTATGGTCGTTGCTCTACATGCTCGGCGAAGCACCCGATTTGGGAGCCAGCTTCAAAGATGAAGGCGACCGCGAGGCCGCGCGCAATTTCATGGATATGATGGCGGCGGCTGAAGGGGAATAGGCTCGGAGACCGCGTGGGACGCGAATTCGAAATCAGCTTGTCTGCTCGCGCTACAATCAGAGAAGTCGACGAACCCAAATTGTATAACGGGTGCTAGCGATCCAATTTCAGACCTGTTTTCTTCCTAGCTGATTGATGAAGATCAACCTTGGTAATGACCGCATTTGATATTTTTGAACGCTGGTGAAAGATGCGTTCTGGGCGCTTTGCATAGCCTGGGAGAAAGGTCGATAGACGCGACTGCACGCCGCCACAGTCGCAAAACCCTCGGTCCGTAGGCGGGCTGTGACGCTTTCTCCGTGCATCCCGCAAATGCGGAAAGAGCGCAGGAGGAGAAAATGAAGCTGAAGCTCAAGCCAGTATATGATGCCGTTTCGCGAATCTATTTTATCGCGGCGACTATCAGTCTGCTGCTGCTTGCCATGCTCATGCTCGTGATTGCGATTATAGATGTCGTGAACGCACTGGCCACTTATGAAGCTATTTCAACGGCTGCGCTTCAAAGCGTCGGGCTACTCATCATCGGGTTCGCGATCGTCGAAACCGCCGCGTTTATCGCGGAAGAAGAGATTTTCAGCAAACGAGAGCTGCGGTCTTCGTCCGAATCTCGGCAATCTCTAACGGGGTTCGTCACGATCATCGTCATCGCATCGAGCCTTGAGGCATTGGTGATGATCTTTTCTGCAACGAGGCTCAACGTTTCGAATGCGGTCTATGCAGCCGCCATATTCTTCGTGGCAATGTTTAGTTTGATTTGTCTTGGGATATACCAATGGTTGTCCAGCAGGATCCGCCCCGGTAATGGATCTGAAGATGAGGAACGAGATTAGTGGGTTAACGTTGCGAGCGACTTCTGAGCAATAACGAGCCACTAGAAAACAGGTCAGCGTAATGTCCGCTTTCCCCTCTAAAAACAGCCGCTACGCAGCAGCCCTCTCTAGCCGCCGCCGTGCAACATCTTCGCCCAAAACCGGCAGCAACTCGCCCATATCGGGGCCGTGGTTCTGGCCGGTCAGCGCCTGGCGCAGCGGCATGAACAATTCCTTGCCCTTGCGGCCTGTGCTTTCCTTGAGCGTGCCGGTCAGCGCGTGCCACGGGTCGCCTGCAGTAAAGTCCAGCGCCGCCGCCGCCGCTGCCAGATAGGTGCGGTCATCATCGGAAAATTCGGGTAGCTCAATCGGGCCAGTGACGATCTTCCAGTAATCCTGCGCCCCGCTCACGGTTTCAAGATTAGGGCGGATGGCGTGCCATGCTTCTTCGCCCATCCCCTCCGGCAGGCGGTCTTTCACCACTTCATATTCCATCTGGTGAACAATCGCGGTGTTGATCCGGTCGAGTTCGGTATCGTCAAACTTCGCGGGAGCGCGGCCGAATGTTTCCAGCGCAAAGCTGTCAATCAATGCAGCGACATTGGCAATCGGTTCAACTGGCTGAGAGGTGCCAAGCCGCGCCAGCAGGGCGATAATCGCCTGCGGTTCTATGTCCCGTTCACGAAATGCGTCACAGCCTAACGAGCCAAGCCGCTTCGACAATTTGCCTTCCTTGCCCACCAGCAGCGCCTCATGTGCAAAGTGAGGCCAGCGAGTGGCTATCGGACAATCAATCGGCCCGAATCCGGCATCTCGCAGCGCGGTGAACATTTGGAGCTGCACGGCCGTGTTCGACACATGGTCCTCGCCCCGCAGCACATCGGTGATGCCCATTTCAATATCGTCGGCAGCGCTAGGCAACATATACAGCCATGAGCCATCTTCGCGGCGGATCACGGGGTCGGAAAGCGTTGCTGGGTCAAACTTCTGCGGGCCGCGCACCAAATCTTCCCAAGCGATGGGATCATCGTGATCAAGCTTAAACCGCCAGTGCGGAGCTTTGCCCTCAGCCTCCATGGCTGCGTGATCGGCGTCAGATAATTCCAGACCAGCACGGTCATAAATAGGCGGCTTGCCGCGGCCAAGCTGGACTTTGCGCTTCAAATCCAGCTCTTGCGACGTTTCATAGCAGCGGTAGATTCGCCCCGCGTCACGCAGCTTTTCAAACGCATCTTCATAAATGGAAAGCCGCGCAGACTGGCGTTCTTCGCCGTCCGGATGAATGCCGAGCCACGCCAGATCGGCGCGGATTGCGTCGACATATTCTTCTTTGCTCCGTTCGGGATCGGTATCGTCGATCCGCAGCATGAATTTTCCGCCCAATTTCTTGGCGAGCATCCAATTGTGCAGCGCGGTGCGAATGTTGCCGACATGAAGGCGGCCAGTGGGCGATGGGGCAAAGCGGGTTATGGTTTCAGTCATGCTGGCGCGATTAGCCTGTGCAGCCGGACTGAACAAGCTGCGACGCGCATCGGGCTTCCCATTGCCAAAATGCACAGCTAGCATTGCGAGCATGACATCTGACACAATTATCGCCGAAGCGATTTCATCCGCCGGATTACCCGGTGCCACCGCCATGATTGTTGACCGCGATTCGGTCCGGTTCAGCGGAGCCTGGGGAGAGGCAGATGCTATCGCCAGAACCCCGATGAAGCTGGATACTATTTGCCAGATCGCGAGCATGACCAAGGCGCTGGTATCCATCGCCGCTATGCAATTGGTGGAGCAGGGCAAACTAACGCTCGACGGGCCGATAGGCGATGTTCTGCCCGAATTGGCCAACCCGCAGGTGCTGACCGGTTTTGGCGAGGACGGAAAACCGCAATTGCGCGCTGCTGCGCGTCCGATTACTTTGCGCCACCTTCTCACCCACACTTCGGGCCTCGGATATTTCTTCGTCCACCCAGAAGTCCTCCAATATTTCGCGGCTACCGCCATGCCTGCGCCCGGCACCAAGGCGAGCATTACGATGCCGCTGATGTTCGATCCGGGAGACAAATGGGAATATAGCGTCGGAACCGATTGGGTCGGGCTTGCCGTGGAGGCAGCATCGGGCATGACACTTGGTGACTATCTCTCTCAGTATATTCTCGGGCCGCTCGGTATGAAGGACACTGCATTCCGGCCACAATTACCCGAAGATGCGGCGAAAGTTCACACTCGCCAGCCTGGCGGTGGCTGGGCGCATTCACCAATGAATCTGGGCGGCGGCGAGTTTAACAGCGGCGGCGGCGGACTGTCCTCCACTGCACCCGATTATGGTAAATTCCTGCAAATGATCCTCCGCGGCGGCGAACTGAACGGCAATCGTATTGTCAGCGAAGAAACCATCGCTGAAATGTCGCGCAACCAGATAGGCAACTTGCGCGCTGGTTATATGGGATCGGCCATGCCTGACCTCGCCCCGCCATTTGACGCAATGCCCGACCAGCACACCGGCTGGGGGCTTGGATTCATGATTAATCCCGATCCGGTCGCGGGCGGGCGCTCTGCAGGAAGCCTCGCGTGGGCCGGAATATTCAATTCCTATTACTGGATCGATCCCGAAGCGGGGATTGCGGGAGTGTTCATCAGCCAGTTGAGCCCGTTCGGGGATGCGGGCGCGCTCGAAGCCTTCTCCGCGTTGGAGAAAATGGCTTACGCCTGATCGCGCGATACAACAGTTTACATTTGGAATCATGTTGGATTTGCTAATAACCATTTGTAATTTAACAGGTTTTTGAAATAGTTGATGGCTTTCTTAACAGCCAATTTACCATGCTCTTTCACGAATAAAGAACATGCGGGCTTGTATGTCGGCGCTTGCAAGAAGAATAATTAAAAAGAGCGTCGGCATGAATGCATCGCAAAAGAGTCGCAGAAGCCTGCAATCGCTCCTCAAGGATGTGAGGGGTAATACTTTGGCTGTTTTCGGACTGTCTTTGCTACCTTTGCTTGGCACGGTCGGAATCGGGATTGATATTGCCCAATGGGTGGTCTGGAAGCGCCAGCTTCACTCGGCCGCTGATCTGGGTGCCTTGGCTGGCGCACGTGCGCTTGCCGACAAGCACAACCCGGACAAAGCAACCCAAGAATCGCTCGCGCATAATGCCTTGCGCAGCTTCACTACCGATGCGGTCCAATCCCCACCATCAGTCGGCAAATATAAAGATGATACTAATGCGGTGCGGGTCGTACTGAGCACCAAGCAGGCGTTGCCATTCTCTAGCCTTTTCCTTTCTACTGCCCCAACAATCAGGGCGTCTGCAGTCGCTTTGAACGCTCAAGAAGTTCCCAACTGCGTGATTACGCTAGATACCTCGTCGACCGGCGTTACCATATCGGGCAGTTCGCGGGTGGTGATGAGCTGCGGTCTCGCTTCGAATTCAAATTTCGATGCGACCACTTCGGACTATATCGACGTTGGCGCATTGTCCGCCGTCGGCATAGTCAACACTGGCGGAGCCGTGTCGGCTGATACCAAAGTGAATGACGGAATTGATGCCGTAGCCGACCCCTATGCAGGCAAACTGCCCCTGCCGAACGCGCAAAGCAGTTGCTCACCTAACAGCTGGCCGCTGATCAAAGCCTCCACGACTATCAATCCGGCAACGAGCGGAAATTGTTTTCTTGGACTGCAGATCACTGGCGGCACCACAACTTTGATGCCTGGTGTCTATCTGATCGGAGAAAAAGGCATCAGTATCGCGGCAGGGGCTACGTTAAAGGGCACCGGCGTCACGCTGATTTTCACCAGCACCGCAAGTCCGTTCAACGATAGGAAAGTCGGCACATTCGATGCAGCGGGTGGGGCAACGGTGCAATTGTCCGCACCAACGACAGGCACCTATGCGGGTGTGTTGATGTATCAGGATCCACGCACGCCCGATACAGCGCGCAATTATCTGAACGTAACCGGTAATTCCTCCTCGTCGTTTCAGGGATCAATCTATGCGCCCAGCGTCGGGGTGAAGTTTACAGGCAACAGCAGTATGGTCACCGATTGCTTACAGATTGTGGCGCTCTATGCCGCGTTTGAGGGCAACACCGATATCACTAACAAATGTCCTTCGGGTTCCGGGGCTTCGTCTTTCGGCGGCGGCGGCGCGGTCAGGTTGGTGGAATGATGATGCGCCTACTTTCCATCCTCCGCCGCGACAGTGCAGGCACAGCCGCAATTGAGCTGGGCATCATCTTGCCGGTCTTGGCCATGATCACACTCGCCTCTGCCGATTTCGTGATGGGTTTTGGCTACAAGATGAATTTGCAGCAATATGCACAATCGGGCGCGGATTATGTCGTCGCCAGCGGCGCTACGCTGCCAACTGATACTGACATTAAAGATGAAATTGCCTCCCTCAGCGGATTGAGTACGTCAAAGATTACCATAGCAAAATGGACCGAGTGCAACGCAAAAAAGACCTTAGACATATTGGGGCTCTGTCCAGGATCATCGGACGTGCGGGCGCGGTATATACAAATCGATGTCGCAGATACTTACGACCCGATTCTGGATGTTTCGGGGATTGCTGATTTTGTCCAAAGTTCCAAGCTGACCGGGTCTGTTGTGGTGAGGTTGCCATGATGCGAGCGTTCACCAGTATATTACGCAAGGATGCACGTGGTGGCGCGATAATCGAATTCGCATTGGTCGCGCCTCTGCTGATCGTCATGCTGCTCGCCACGATGAATCTCGGCATCTACTATTTTGCTCAGAATTCCATCGACAATGCAATCGACGAAGCCGCGCGAAAGGCTACGGTCTATCCCACGCCCAGCGACACTGCCTTGACCACTGTGTTCAACGAGGCGATTTTGAAAGGCGAAAAGACTGGCACGATCAACTTCACAATTGCGAAGGGAGCCACCGCATCGGGCGTCGATTACATGACACTGACCGCAGCCTATTCCGTTCGCATGAATCTTGTATTCACCGACCTCGGCTCGATCCCGGTCAGGTCCGAACGCAGAGTTTATCTGAACAATTAGAGTCGGCCGTTACAATGAGGCACCGAAAATTCAGGTGATTGTAACATTTTAGCCCGCCGGACGGGGTCGTCTATCCGGCGGGCACCCAAGCGGTTCAGGGCCGCTTAGAAGTTGTCTTCGTCGTCAATCGTGTAACCGTGGCCAGATTCTGTCCAAAGCCTGTCCCTCTGGCGCATTTCTGATTTGGCATCGGCCAGCGCTGCTGCGCGGTTCCGGCCAAAGCCAAGCGCCCATCTGTTGAAGTGACCGCCACTCCGGGTCTTTGTCCGCTTGGTCTTGATCAGCACGAAATATGCCGTGCCGGTATCGAGATGCGTGGGGTTACGGCGGCAATATGGTGTCCTGTCCGGATAGTTCTTTCGATGGTCAGCCCGCGCCGCCTTTATCGCGTCATCGCCATCGACGCTCGGCTGCGCGCCCCAACGCATAAAATACTCTCCATCATACTGCTCATTGGTTCTGTTGTCAGACAGATCGATGCACACTGCTGCACCACCGGCGAAGGCCGGTGTCGCGGGTGAAAGCGCTCCAAGCGCGGCGGCGATTGCGAGTAGTTTTTTCATGTGATCGTTCCCTGAAACGAGAGTTGCGTGGGATCTCCCCTAGATCCGTAGGGCTTGTGACAGGGATTATCACCGGGCCCTGTGATGTGGCTCACACCATTAGATCATGCCGCTCTTCGGCACAAAAAACCCCGCCAGAACCTAAGCTCCAGCGGGGTGATTTTGTTCGGAAAGCCTGAAATCTATTCGGCTTCAGGAGTTTCCGGCGTATCGGCAACAGCGCCCATGGCCGCGGCCATTGCGGCCTCATCCATCGGTGCATCAACCGGCATTTCTGTTTCCGGCTCTTCGGTGACTTCGCCAGCAGCTTCGGCAGCGGCAAGCGCGTCTTGCTGCTTCTTCCACTGTGCACGAAGCGCCGCATCGCGGCTGGAAGCCGTTACCCGCATCCGGTTCATACCCGCGCCGGTACCGGCAGGGATAAGACGGCCAACGATCACGTTTTCCTTCAGACCGATCAGCGTATCCTTCTTCCCTTCAACCGCCGCCTGCGTCAGCACGCGAGTGGTTTCCTGGAACGAAGCCGCCGAGATGAACGAACGTGTTTGCAACGAAGCTTTGGTGATGCCGAGAAGGATAGGCTTGCCTGTCGCTTTCTCCTGCTTCTTGTCGAGCTTGGCGTTGTATTCTTCCATCTCTTCGAAATCGACCTGCTCGCCGGCCAGCAAAGTCGTGTCGCCGCCATTGGTGATTTCAACTTTCTGCAACATCTGACGAACGATCGTTTCGATGTGCTTATCGTTGATTTTCACGCCTTGCAGACGGTACACTTCCTGAATCTCGTCGACCAGATATTCGGCAAGCGGTTCGACACCGAGGACATCAAGGATGTCATGCGGGTTCGGGCTGCCCGAGATGAGCGTATCGCCCTTCTTCACGAAATCGCCCTCTTGAACGTCGATCACCTTGGTCTTGGCGATCAGATATTCGACGCGATCCCCTTCCTCGGGAACAATCGCAATCTTGCGCTTGGCCTTATATTCGCGGACGAATTCGATCTTGCCGGAGATTTTGGCGATGATCGCATTGTCTTTCGGAATACGCGCTTCGAACAGCTCGGCAACACGCGGCAGACCGCCGGTGATGTCGCGGGTTTTCGATGCCTCACGCGATGCACGGGCAAGAATGTCGCCCGCTTGCACTTCTTGACCATCATCAACCGACAGCGAGGTGCCCGGTGCCAGCATATAGCGCTGAGCATCGGTTTCGCCGTCTTCGCTTATTTCCTCGCCTTTACCCAGCAGGGTCAGACGCGGACGCATGTCTTCCTTCTTCTTACGGCCAGTTGCACGGTTTTCGGTAACAACACGTTGGGCGATACCTGTGGCATCGTCGACGCGTTCTTCCATGGTCGTGCCGTCGAGCAGATCCTGGAATCGCACCACGCCCGATTGCTCGGTGATGATTGGCAGAGTGAAGGGATCCCATTCCGCCAAACGGTCGCCTTCCTTGATCTTCGCGCCGCCTTTGTTGAGAAGCATGGTGCCGTAAGGAACCTTGTGCATTTCACGCTCACGGCCCTCGGCATCGATAACCACGATTTCGCCGTTACGGGCCAAGGACAGCATACGGCCGTTCTTGTCGGTAATGGTGGGCATATCGCGATATTCGACAGTACCATCGGAGATAGCTTCAAGATGGCTGGTTTCGTTAACCTGCGCCGCGCCGCCAATGTGGAATGTCCGCATCGTCAGCTGGGTGCCCGGCTCGCCGATGGACTGTGCAGCGATAACGCCGACAGCTTCACCGATGTTGACCGGAGTACCGCGAGCAAGGTCACGTCCGTAACATTTGCCGCAAACACCTTGCTTTGCTTCGCAAACCAGCGGTGAACGGATCTTGGCCGATTGAACTTCAGCCGCTTCGATTTCCGCAACCATTGGCTCGTCAAGCAAGGTGCCTGATTTCACGATGACTTCTTCAGTCTTCGCGTTGATCAGATCTTCGGCGGTTGTCCGGCCCAGAATACGCTCACCGAGCGATGCGATAACCGAACCACCCTGAACAATCGCACGCATTTCCAGCGCGTGATCGGTCTTACAATCTTCCTCGACGATGACGCAATCTTGCGACACATCGACCAGACGGCGTGTGAGGTAACCCGAGTTAGCGGTTTTCAGCGCCGTATCCGCGAGACCCTTACGGGCACCGTGGGTGGAGTTGAAGTATTCGAGAACGGTCAGACCCTCTTTAAAGTTCGAGATGATCGGTGTTTCGATAATCTCGCCCGACGGTTTGGCCATCAGACCGCGCATACCCGCCAGCTGCTTCATCTGGGCAGGCGAGCCACGCGCACCGGAGTGGGCCATCATATAGATCGAGTTGATGTTCGCTTGGCGGCCATCGCTGTCGATTGGTTGAGCTTTAATCTCGTCCATCATCGCGTCAGCAACAGTGTCACCACAACGCGACCAAGCGTCGATGACTTTGTTGTATTTTTCCTGCTGCGTGATCAGGCCGTCCTGATATTGCTGTTCGTAATCAGCAACCAGTGCTTTCGCATCGGCGATCATGCCATCCTTGCTGTCAGGGATGATCATGTCGTCCTTACCAAACGAAATACCAGCCTTAAACGCGTGGCTGAAGCCCAGCGTCATGATCGCATCGGCGAACAGGACAGTGTCCTTCTGGCCGGTGTGACGGTAAACTTGGTCGATAACGTCACCGATTTCCTTCTTTGTCAGAAGACGGTTGATGATGTCGAAAGGTACCTTGTGGTTCTTCGGCAGACATTCGCCAATCAGCAAACGGCCCGGCGTGGTGGTGAAGCGAGTAAGGACAATCTTGCCCTTCTCGTCAGCCTGCGGGACGCGGGTGATGATCTTGGAGTGGAGCGTAACTGCGCCGACTTCCAAAGCGTGATGCACTTCGGCCATATCGGCAAAGCGTGGCAGCTTCTCGATCTTCTCACCATTTTCTTCGGCGAATTCAGGAGTATGTTCCTGACGGTCCATCGAAAGATAATAGATGCCGAGAACCATATCCTGCGAAGGAACGATGATAGGCTTACCATTGGCAGGAGAGAGGATGTTATTGGTCGACATCATCAGCACGCGTGCTTCGAGCTGGGCTTCCAGCGAAAGCGGCACGTGAACTGCCATTTGGTCACCATCGAAATCGGCGTTAAAGGCCGAACAGACCAGCGGGTGAAGCTGGATAGCCTTACCTTCGATCAATACGGGTTCGAACGCCTGAATGCCAAGACGGTGAAGCGTTGGTGCGCGGTTGAGCATGACGGGGTGTTCGCGGATGACTTCATCCAGAATATCCCAGACTTCCTTACGCTCTTTCTCGACCCATTTTTTGGCTTGCTTCAAGGTCATCGAAAGACCTTTGGCATCCAGACGGGCATAGATGAACGGCTTGAACAGCTCGAGCGCCATCTTCTTTGGCAGACCGCACTGGTGAAGCTTCAATTCCGGACCGGTCACAATAACCGAACGGCCCGAGTAATCGACACGCTTACCAAGAAGGTTCTGGCGGAAACGGCCCTGCTTACCCTTGAGCATATCGCTCAAAGATTTCAGCGGACGCTTGTTGGCACCAGTGATCACGCGGCCACGGCGGCCGTTGTCAAACAGCGCATCGACGGCTTCTTGAAGCATGCGCTTCTCGTTGCGCACGATGATGTCCGGTGCGCGCAGTTCAATCAGGCGCTTCAGACGGTTGTTACGGTTGATAACCCGGCGATACAGATCATTAAGATCGGACGTTGCGAAACGGCCGCCATCCAAAGGCACCAGCGGGCGCAATTCCGGCGGAATAACCGGAACCACCTCAAGGATCATCCATTCAGGGCGGTTGCCCGAACCGATGAAGCTTTCGACGACTTTCAGACGCTTGATGATCTTGGCTGGTTTCAACTTGGATTTGGTAACCCGCAGCTCTTCCATCAGATCGTCGCGTTCTTGCTCGAGATCGAGATCCATAAGCATGAATTTGACTGCTTCGGCGCCGATGCCGGCGGAGAACGCGTCTTCGCCGTATTCGTCTTGCGCTTCGAGCAATTCGTCTTCGGTCATCAGCTGGAATTTCTCCAGCGGCGTAAGGCCCGGCTCGGTGACGATGTAGCTCTCGAAATAGAGAACTCGCTCAAGCTGCTTCAATTGCATATCGAGCAACAGGCCGATGCGCGAAGGCAGCGATTTCAGGAACCAGATGTGCGCAACTGGCGCGGCCAGTTCGATGTGGCCCATCCGCTCGCGGCGGACCTTGGTCACGGTCACTTCAACGCCGCATTTCTCGCAGACGACGCCCTTATACTTCATCCGCTTGTACTTGCCGCACAGGCATTCGTAATCCTTCACCGGACCAAAGATGCGGGCGCAGAACAGGCCGTCACGCTCAGGCTTGAACGTGCGGTAGTTGATGGTTTCCGGCTTCTTAATTTCGCCGAAGGACCAGCTGCGAATGCGCTCTGGCGAGGCCAGACCGATCTGGATTTGGTCAAAAGTATCCGGCTTTGCGAGCTGGTTGGTGAATTTGGTTAGATCATTCATAATTTAGCTCCGTCTCCCCTCCCGGCTCGGGAGGGGTGGGATCAATATTCGTGCGGTTTATTCGGCTGCGATCTTGATGCCATCATCATCGTCACCATCGGTGATCGAGGACAATTCGACATTGAGACCCAGGCTGCGCATTTCCTTGACGAGAACGTTGAAGCTCTCTGGAATACCCGCTTCGAAGGTATCGTCACCCTTGACGATAGCTTCGTAAACCTTGGTCCGTCCGATCACGTCATCCGACTTCACAGTGAGCATTTCCTGCAGCGTGTAAGCTGCGCCGTAGGCCTGGAGTGCCCAGACCTCCATCTCACCGAAGCGTTGACCACCGAACTGCGCCTTACCGCCCAGCGGCTGCTGGGTAACAAGCGAGTAGGGGCCAATCGAACGGGCGTGGATCTTGTCATCGACCAAGTGGTGCAATTTGAGCATGTAAATATAGCCCACTGTCACCTTACGGTCGAAGCAATCACCGGTGCGGCCATCAAACAAATCAACCTGCCCCGAACCGGGCAAGCCAGCTCTTTCAAGCATGGTGGTGACATCGCCTTCGCGGGCACCATCGAACACTGGCGTACCCATTGGCACACCATTGGTCAGATTACCGGCCAGTTCGACGATTTCCGCAGTTGAACGTGCATCGATTTCACCGTGATAATCATCACCGTAAGCGTGCTTGAGGCGTTCAATTACTGCTTCTGGCGGAGTCGCCTTGGCGTAATCTTCAGCCGCGTTCGGGTTTTCGCGCTTCCACTCTTGCAAGGCTTCGGTAACCTGCTGGCCAAGACCACGTGCGGCCATGCCCAAGTGAGTTTCGAAGATCTGCCCCACGTTCATCCGCGAAGGCACACCCAGCGGATTGAGCACGATGTCGACTGGCGAACCGTCTTCTAGGAACGGCATGTCTTCTTGCGGAAGGATCCGCGAAATGACACCCTTGTTCCCGTGACGTCCGGCCATTTTATCGCCCGGTTGGAGCTTGCGCTTTACCGCAACGAATACCTTGACCATTTTGAGGACACCCGGAGCGAGTTCATCGCCGCGCTCCAACTTTTCCTTACGGTCTCGGAATTTGTCGTCGATGATCTTCACAGCATCGTCATATTGCGACTTGATGGCTTCCAGCTGCTGCTGACGAGTGTCGTCGGCAACCGCAAATTTGAACCATTCGTGCTTATCAACCGAGTCAAGAATTTCCGCGTCGATTGTGACGCCTTTCTTGACGCCCTTCGGAGTAGCCGAGGCCGTTCCTTCGAGCAGCATGTCGTGCAAGCGGTTATAAGTCGCGCGGTTGAGGATCGCACGTTCATCGGCGCTATCTTTACGCAGACGTTCGATTTCCTCGTTCTGGATTGCCCGCGTACGGTCATCGATTTCGATACCGTGACGGTTAAACACACGCACTTCGACAACTGTGCCCGCCACACCTGGCGGGAGGCGCATGGATGTGTCGCGGACGTCCGAAGCTTTCTCACCAAAGATGGCGCGGAGAAGTTTTTCTTCCGGTGTCATCGGGCTTTCGCCCTTCGGTGTAATCTTACCGGCCAGAATGTCACCAGGGTGCACTTCCGCGCCGATATAGACGATGCCGGCTTCATCGAGGTTGCGAAGTGCCTCCTCGCCGACGTTGGGAATATCACGTGTGATATCTTCCGGCCCAAGCTTGGTATCGCGGGCCATGACTTCGAATTCCTCGATGTGAATCGAGGTGAAGACATCATCCTTCACGATGCGCTCGGAAATGAGGATACTATCTTCGTAGTTGTAACCGTTCCACGGCATAAACGCGACGAGGCTGTTCTTGCCAAGCGCCAGTTCACCCAGATCGGTTGACGGACCGTCGGCGATAATATCGCCTTCTTCGATCACATCATTGACCTTCACCAGCGGGCGCTGGTTGATGCAAGTGTTCTGGTTGGAACGTTGGAACTTCTGCAGAGTGTAAATGTCGACGCCGGACTGGCCAGCTTCGACATCGCCAATCGCACGGATAACGATACGCGTTGCATCGACTTGGTCGACGATACCGCCGCGGCGAGCCGAAATCGCAGCACCCGAATCGCGCGCCACAGTTTCTTCCATGCCGGTGCCGACAAACGGCGCTTCGGCTTTCACCAAAGGCACAGCCTGACGTTGCATGTTCGAACCCATCAATGCGCGGTTGGCGTCATCATTTTCCAGGAATGGAATGAGCGAGGCCGCAACCGAAACCAACTGCTTGGGCGAAACGTCCATTAGCGTGATCTGATTGTTGGGCAGCATTACAAACTCGCCAGCCTGACGGGCCGAAACGAGCTCTTCAACAAAAGTACCATCGTCGTTGAGGGCAGCCGAAGCTTGCGCAACCGCATGCTTCTGCTCTTCCATCGCCGACAGATAGTTCACTTCACCGGTAACCTTGCCGTCTTTGACAGAACGGTAAGGCGTTTCGATGAAACCGTATTTGTTGACGCGGCTGAACGATGCGAGGCTGTTGATCAGACCAATGTTCGGGCCTTCCGGCGTTTCAATCGGGCAGATACGGCCATAGTGGGTTGGGTGGACGTCGCGGACTTCGAAGCCGGCACGCTCTCGTGTAAGACCACCCGGCCCAAGCGCCGACACACGGCGTTTGTGGGTGACTTCGGACAGCGGGTTAGTCTGATCCATAAATTGCGACAGCTGCGACGAGCCGAAGAATTCACGAACCGCAGCAACCGCCGGCTTCGCATTGATCAGATCGTTCGGCATAACAGTCGAAACATCGACGCTGCTCATCCGCTCTTTAACGGCGCGCTCCATACGAAGCAGACCAACGCGGTACTGGTTTTCCAGCAGCTCGCCAACCGAACGAACACGGCGATTGCCGAGGTTGTCGATGTCATCGACCTCGCCTTTGCCGTCTTTCAAATCGACCATTTCCTTGACCACGGCGAGGATGTCTTCCTTACGCAGGGTGGTCACGGTGTCTTCGGCGTCCAGTTCAAGACGCATGTTGAGCTTCACACGGCCAACAGCAGAAAGGTCATAACGCTCACCATCGAAGAACAGGCCTTCGAACAGAGCTTCTGCGGTTTCCTTGGTTGGCGGTTCACCCGGACGCATGACTTTGTAAATCGCTTCGAGGCCTTCGTCGCGATTTTCGGCCTTGTCGACTGCAAGTGTGTTGCGGATCCACGGGCCGGTGTTGATTTCATCGATGTCGAGCAGTTCGAGATGGTCGATCCCGGCATTGTCGAGAATTTCGAGGTTCTCGGCCGAAACTTCATCACCCGCTTCGATGTAAATGCGGCCCGTTTTCTCGTCGATCAGATCGCGAGCGGCATAGCGCGCAAAGACTTCTTCTGTCGGGATCAGCAGCGTTTCAAGACCATCCTTGGCAGCTTTGTTGGCCGCACGCGGGCTAATCTTCTGATTGGCGGCAAAGATTTCTTCGCCAGTTTTGGCATCGACCAGCGGGAATGCCGGCTTGGCATTACGCCATGCATCGGCAACGAATGGCATTTTCCAGCCACCCTCTGCGCCGCCCTTCCCGGCGACACGTTCCCAAGTAACAGTGTCGTAGAAGTGGTCGAGGATACCTTCGTGATCGAGGCCCAGCGCGAACAGCAGGCTGGTTACCGGCAGCTTGCGCTTACGGTCGATACGAACATTGACAATGTCCTTGGCGTCGAATTCAAAATCGAGCCACGAACCGCGATAAGGAATTACGCGTGCGGCGAACAGAAGCTTACCCGACGAGTGGGTTTTGCCGCGATCGTGGTCAAACAACACACCCGGCGAACGGTGCATCTGGCTGACAATAACGCGCTCTGTGCCATTGATGATAAACGTGCCGTTGCCGGTCATGAGCGGCATATCGCCCATGTAAACATCCTGCTCTTTAATATCGAGTACAGAACGGGTTTCGGTTTCTTGGTCGACCTCGAACACGATCAAACGCAGCGTCACCTTCATCGGCGCCGCGTAAGTAATACCGCGCTGGCGGCATTCGGTTGTGTCGTATTTTGGCGGCTCAAGTTCGTAATGCACGAAATCAAGCTCGGCAGTGCCGGCGAAATCGCGAATCGGGAACACGCTGCGAAGCGTCTTTTCGAGACCTGAAACATAATCAATCGAAGGGTCGCTGCGGAGGAACTGTTCGTAGCTCTCGCGCTGGACTTCGATCAGGTTTGGCATTTTCACAACTTCGTGAACATCGCCAAAAATCTTACGGATGCGTTTTTTCGCAGTACCGGTGTTCGCCCCGGTCTTACGAATTGGTTTTGCCTTGGTCGCCATGGAGGTAAGTCGCCTCTTTATCAGTAAGGCTGGCACTTGGTAGCCAGCGGTAAATATGTGTCTGCGCGCGGAACACGCCATTATCGAAAACGCAAAATAGCCGCAGCGAATCGCACCCGATTAGGCACTGCTGCAGCTTGAAAACGTCGCGACTATGGAAACGCCACTTCCGTTCTTGGACCGGCCCTCGCGTAAAGGCCGCTCGCGCTCGAAGTAAGCGATTGACGGTCATATAGGATTTGGGGTGCCAACTGTCAAACGATTGCAGGGCGATCATCTGATAGAAATAGGCTCCACCATACTTTGGGGCCATACTTTGGTCCCATACTTTGGTCCCAAACTTTGGCCCCAAACTGCGGTCCAATCCTGCGACTTGCATTTTAGCGGCATTCCGTCAGAAAACCGCAATGAACAAACCCGCCAAGCCGCCGCTCCATCGAGACGTTGAAGCATTCTTGCGAACGGGGATGGAGTTGGCAACCAGCGACAGGGGGGAACTTGCCCTCTCCTTGGCTGCAAAGGCATTGGCCGAGGTGCCCGGAGACCCGCGCATGGCGGCGTTCGGACGATTGGTAAGCAGCCATCAGGTGCCCAAATTCCACCATGGCATGCTGCGCGATACGCAGCGCAACCAGCTCTACCGTAAGGCTATTGAACGGCTCGCTCCTGGCCGAAAAGTGCTTGATATCGGGACTGGGTCGGGTCTGCTGGCGATGATCGCTGCACGAGCCGGCGCGGAAAAAGTGATAGCATGCGAACTCAATCCGATGCTGGCGGCTACTGCCAGAGAGATAGTCGCCGCAAATGGCTTGTCCGAGAAAATCACGGTAATCGGTCGGCATTCGGGGATGCTTGACCGGAATGGCGATCTGGATGGCGGCGCCGACCTGGTCATCTCGGAGATATTTTCAGATGATTTGCTCGGAGAAAGTGTGCTCCCCGCTTTAAAACACGCAAGACAGGAACTGTGCGCGCCCGGCGCCATCTTCATTCCCGATAGTGCAGAAATCCTTGTCGCGGCAGTCGAATTTTCAGGATCTTCGATGGCTTTGGGCGAGGTGGAAGGATTCGATTTGTCGCTGTTCGAACGTCACCTCGGGCCCGTTCGAACATTCAATCCCGCCAGTGCCAACATAGCGCTAAGCAGTGATCCGCGGACATTGTTCCGGTTCGATTTTAACGCCGCAGATTATCCTGCGCTCAGCCGAGAGAATGAGATAGATTTGGGAATCCCAACCGCGGCAACCAATGGGCTGGCGCAATGGATCAGATTCACATTGGCGGAAGGGATTGTGTATGAAAACCGCCCCGGATCGGCCCGCGCCACTCATTGGCCGGTGCGCTTTACCCCGCTGGGCCCGCACACCAACCCAATCCGTAATGACCTCAGGATTGGCGGATGGCACAATGCAGAAAAATTGGCGATTTGGCCCCTTATCGACTAAGCTGCCCTTACGGTTATTATCGAAAAACAACCCTCGGCATATTGTTTTTCGATATTATTGATTGACAATAAATCGAATCGCCCTTATTGATTACCGATATCAACCATATTGGAGATCAACAAATGACAAATCTGTTCCAAAATTCGCTTGCGGCCTTTGCTGCGCTTCTCATTGCATCTGCAACCATGATGCCAGTCGTCACCGTACCACCTGCTCAGGCTAGCGAGGCCCAGGTTAGCGGGGCCCAGGTTAGCGAGATAGTGACCCTTAGCGTCGCAGCCTGAAGCTAGAAGCGGAGAGACCCCATGCCCTTAGTAAAAAGAGATCCGCTGCTAACAGCCGCTCGTTGGATCGTTAATTTCATCATGGCCGTCATGGCCTTCGCAGCATCGTTATTGCTGATCGCCATTCCAATTTTGCTCTTCAATCAAGGCAAAGTTGTTGCCGAAATCGTGGCAGAGCATCCTGAAGCCGCGGGATCGAGCCTGATCGGGCCGATTATAGTGCTTATGCTCGTAGTCATCGCTTTGTTCTGTTTGGCGATAACCTGGCTGGTGAATTTGCGCCGGATCATTGGCAGCGTTGCCCAAGGCGACCCGTTTATCCCGGTCAATGCCGACCGCTTGGCGCGGATGGGTTGGATTACCTTGACCATGCAACTCGCCGCTTTCCCAGCGACAGCTGTGGCCGGCTGGATTCAGACGCAAATCGATAATTTGCAATTGGATTTCGAATTCTCGCTGACAGGATTGCTGCTTGCCCTCCTTCTGTTCATTCTCGCCCGGGTCTTCCGCCACGGAACCGCGTTGCGTGACGATTTGGAAGGAACCGTCTGATGCCAGAGGATAATGAAACCGGGAGAATTACCGTGAAACTCGACGATTTGCTCCACGAACGCCGGATGACCCTGACGCAATTGGCTGAACGCGTGGGTTTAACCCTTGCCAACCTGTCGATCCTTAAAACTGGTAAAGCCAAGGCTATACGTTTCTCTACGCTAGAGGCAATCTGCCGCGAACTGGATTGCCAGCCGGGTGATTTGCTTGGCTACCACGCAGACTCGCCATGAGCTTCGAGGACTGCTAGTTGGCCTTCGAATCAACAGAAGGAATTGATTATGAAGAAAATTATGATGGTCGCTCTCCCTTTTGCTTTTGCTCTCACTGCCTGTGATGGCGCAAAGGAAGACCTCGGCGAAGAAATGGACGACGTAACAGAAGCACAAGCTGAAGTGATCGACGAAAAGTCTGACGTTCTTGAAGCGCAAGCTGAAATCGCAGAGGAAGCTGGTAACACCGGCGAAGCCGCGGAGCTCGAAGCTCAAGCAGAAACAATGGACGACAAAGCTGACGGAATGTAGTTCCGCCTAATCTTATTACAGCAAGAGGCCTGCCGCGAACGCGGTGGGCCTTTTGTGTTTCAGGGCCAGGGCAGTGTCGTCAAATCGGTTGACTCCTGCACCGGGTCCGCTAGACGCGCCCTCGTTCACTGGGCTGACGGGCTCAGTGGACATCCGTCCGAGACAGTTGGCGAAGGCAATCTGGCCTTCTTAATCTCCAGCCGAGACGGGGACAGAGATTTTCACGAAGCGCCCACAAGGCCTTCGTACCGCGCTTGCTCCAATAATTGGCAGCGCACCTCCTTCCCCAACAACGGACTCGCCCTTTTCGCTCCGGCGGATTGGACAAATGTAGCCGGCCGTTTGGCGTTACTGCCACACGGCCATAGTGAAGGAGTAAGGCATGGATCGTTCGCAAAAATCCGACGCGGTCGCTGCACTTAACGCAACTTTCACAGAGAGCGGTGTCGTAGTTGTCACTCGCAATCTGGGCCTTTCGGTGGCGCAATCCACCGAATTGCGTACGAAAATGCGGGAAGCCGGCGCATCGTATAAGGTTGCGAAGAACCGTCTTGCCAACCTCGCCCTGAAAGACACGGCATATGAAGGCCTCAGTGACTTGCTCACCGGCCCGACTGCACTGGCAACATCAAGCGACCCTGTCGCTGCTGCCAAGGCTGCTGTGGAATTCGCCAAGACGAACGACAGGCTCGAAATCGTCGGCGGATCAATGGGCGGGCAGATGCTCGATGAAGCTGGTGTGAAGGCTCTTGCCTCTATGCCGAGCCTCGACGAGCTTCGCGGCAAATTGGTTGGGCTCATCAACGCACCGGCGACGAAAATCGCTCAGGTCGTCAATGCACCCGCTGCCAAACTTGCCCGTGTCTTCGGTGCGTACAGCACCAAAGAAGCGGCGTAAGCGGTTTTTCTTTGAACATTTCGGGCTGCGGTACACCCGCTCCCGCCAAGCATTTTTTGGAGTATTAAATCATGGCAGATATCGCCAAATTAGTTGAAGAACTTTCGAAACTGACCGTCCTTGAAGCGGCTGAACTTGCCACTGCATTGGAAGATACATGGGGCGTTAGCGCCGCTGCTGCTGTTGCAGTTGCCGGTCCTGCTGCTGCTGCAGAAGCTGTTGAAGAGAAGGACGAATTTGACGTCATTCTTACCGGCGACGGCGGCAAGAAAATCCAAGTGATTAAAGAAGTCCGCGCCATCACTGGCCTGGGCCTCACCGAAGCTAAGTCACTCGTCGAGTCCGCTCCTAAAGCGGTCAAAGAAGGCGTGAACAAAGCTGAAGCCGAAGAAATCAAAGGCAAGATCGAAGCAGCCGGCGGTACTGTTGAACTCAAGTAATTGAGTTTGGCGGACTGCTTGGGTACGCTCAAGTGATCTAGCTTAAGAGTTTTGTGGGTGTCTTGAAGCGCCCGCAGATGGGAGGGCGGTACCGCAAGGTGCCGCCCTTTTTCATTGGGCCTTTTCCATTGGGCCTTTTCCATTGGGCCTTTTCCATTGGGCATATTCGGTTTCGCCTGTCGCCAGACATTTCCGATTAGCGGCTGAGGCCATCCGACAAACAGGGCTTGGCACAGGCCTCAAACTCCGCCAGCAACGTCCGACGAAAAACAAGGGATTGAACTTCATGCTGGCCAAATCACGCCTATTCGCAACCGTTGCAACCGCTGCCATATTGGTCAGCGCACCCACACTCGCCCAGACAGCGCCGATTGTTCAACCGGGCGCAGTAGGGCAGCCGGTCAAGGTGCTGACCGCGGATGAAGCGACTGCGCTAGCTTCAGCGTCCTACGCTCCGGCAGATGCAATGTTCATGCAGGGCATGATTGTTCACCACCAGCAGGCTGTCGATATGGCCGCGTTGGTGGGAGAACGGACCAATAAGGAAGAAATTCTCGCGGTTGCGGGCCGGATCAATTCTTCGCAAGCTGATGAAATCAAATTCATGACCGACTGGCTGACCGAAAAGGGCGAGCCGCTGAAAATGGACGGCATGGGCCACGCATCCCATATGGGCATGATGGGCATGGCAACGCCCGCCCAAATGGAGCAATTGGCAGCATCGCGTGGCACCAATTTTGACCGTCTGTTCCTAGAACTGATGGTTCGTCACCACACCGGCGCGATTGATATGGTCGATGACCTGATCGGCCAGCCGGGCACGGCTTCCGATCCGGTGTTCCTCGAATTCACCGACGAAGTGAAGAACGACCAGAATGCCGAAATCGAACGCATGAATGCAGTCCTTGCCAGCCTATCGGATGATCCGCGTGCGACCTTGACCGCAGGCCTGACCAATGCCGGTGAAGCGATTAGCAACCTTCGTAAAGTGGCATCGCTGCCCAAACCGACAGGCTTTTTCGATCCAACAAATCCGGCCGAACTGCGTCCGATTGTCGCCGCGAAAGACGATGATGAAAAAAGCGAGCTTGGCAAAGTGGTGGCAGCGGTTGCTGTAATTGCCGATGCCCTCAAAGTCGGTGAGCCCGATAAGCCAAAGAAACCGGAATTCGCAAAACGCGGACCGCTGCTCGATTTTGCCAATACCGACATGGCTTTCAGCGGCGATATTCTGGTTGCAGGTAGCTATCACGGTTTCAATGCGTATCGGCTAGGCGATGACGGTATGCCGAACCTTTTGAGCTCGGTGGTTTGCCCCGGCGGACAAGGTGACGTTTCGATTATTGGCGACCTGCTGATCATGAGCGTTCAGGATACAAGGGCTCGCAAAGATTGCGGCCTGCAAGGCGTGCCAGAGACGATTAGCGATGAACGCTTCCGGGGCTTGCGCATTTTCGACGTGTCCGATTGGGCCAATCCGCTGCAAGTCGGACAGGTTCAGACATGCCGCGGGTCGCATACCCACTCGGTAGTGTCGCAATCGGACGACGCGTTAATCGTCTACAATTCGGGCACTTCGCGCATTCGTGACGAGAAGGAGTTGGCAGGCTGCATCGGAGATGTTCCCGGTGATGACCGGACCGCGCTGTTCCGTATCGACGTGATTGAAATTCCGCTGGCTGATCCATCCAAATCGCGCATTGTCGATAGCCCGGCTGTGTTTGCCGATCCGGCAACTGGCCGGCTCGCCGGGCTATGGCAAGGCGGCGACCATGGCGACGAGACACAGGAAACCAATTCCACCAATCACTGCCATGACATTACCGTATTTCCCTCCCTGAAACTGGCTGCTGGCGCCTGCTCGGGCAATGGCATTATATTCGACATCAGCGACCCCCTTGCCCCCAAGCGGATCGATGAAGTGACCGACAAGGGCTTCGCCTATTGGCATTCCGCCACATTCAACAATGACGGCACCAAAGTGATGTTCACCGACGAATGGGGCGGCGGCGTACGGCCCCGCTGCCAGGCAACCGACCCACGCAATTGGGGCGCCAACGCCATCTATGAAATCGTCGATCAGAAACTGGAATTCCGCAGCCTCTACAAACTGCCCGCGCCGCAAGGCGACAAGGAAAACTGCGTGGCGCATAATGGGTCAATCATCCCCGTTCCGGGCCGCGATATTTTTGTTCAGGCATGGTATCAGGGTGGCATCAGTGTGATCGATTTCACCGACGCGACCAACCCGTTTGAAATCGCCTATTTTGATCGCGGACCGATTGATAAAGACCAGCTGGTCACAGGCGGGTACTGGTCAGCCTATTGGTATAAGGGCCGCATTTACGGCACCGAAATCACGCGCGGTCTGGACGTGTTCGCGCTGGAGCCAAGCGAATTTTTGAGCGCAGAAGAAATCGCCGCAGCTGAATCCGCCAATCAAGGCGATACGTTCAACCCGCAAACGCAATTCCCGGTCACCTGGTCCGCTGAAATTGTGTCCAAGGTAGAGAACAGCCGCAAAGGCGGATAATACGCTCGTATTGATAGGGCTGCCTCTATTCAGGCAGCCCTCATAGCGTCTTCAGATAGCCGATTATCTCGGCGCGCTTTTGTGCATCTTTCAGGCCGCCGAAACTCATCTTTGTGCCGGGCACCGCAGCTTGGGGGTTTGTCAGATAGGCATCGAGCGAGGCCTCGTCCCAAACCAAGCCGGATTCGCGTATGGCAGAGCTGTAGGCATAATCGCCGACATGACCGGCCTTGGCCCCCACCACCCCAGCCAGCGACGGGCCGATCAGCTTCGCACCGGGCGCGATACCGTGGCATGACGCACACTGGTTGAATGCTTTGGGCCTGTCACCCATCGCAAATTCAGCCTCATCTTCTGAAACGCCAGATTGTCCGCATCCGGTTAACGTGAAAACCGCAATTCCCAATAGTGCCAGACGGATCGATTTCACAATTATGCTCCCAGAAAGTTGCCGCCCTCTTGCCGCCGCGATTAGGCTAAATCAAGCACCGTGCTGTGGCGGCATAGACGCTACCCCAGCGTGAAATAGGCCCAGCTCGAATTTGCCTCTTTGTCGCGCGCCGCCGCTTCCCTATCCGACACCGTTGTGATGGCGCATTCGCATGACCTAAGCGCTGACCCCCGTAAAATCGAACGGGCACTTTGGCGCACAGAGCTAGGAGCCACTTTGCGGCTTTCCTGGCCGCTGGCGCTTGCCAATCTACTGCAGATGTCGATCTATATCGTCGATGTGATATTTATCGCGCGGCTCGGCGAGGAACCGCTTGCAGCGTCGGGCCTTGCTGCTGGCTTATTTGGGCTGGTAGTTTGGACCCTGGCGTCGTTAACAGGCGCTGTCGCCCCGCTGATCGCTGAAGCAATCGGCTCGCGCTCCCCTTCATTTCGTCCGGTCCGCCGGGCGACACGAATGGCGCTATGGCTGGCTTTGCTAGCTGGTATCGCGGGGATGGGCCTCAGCCTGTTGCTCGGCCCGGTTATGCAACTGACAGGGCAAGAGACTGCGATCATCGCGCTCGCCAATGAGTATAATTACGTGATTATATTCTCGATGATCCCCATGCTACTCGCATCGGTGTTGCGCAATTATGTCTCTGCCTTGGGCCGCCCGGTTTTCGCTACGGCAATCACAGCGCTGGGAATACCGGTCAACGCGCTGGCCAATTACGCATTCATCTTTGGGAATCTCGGCGCGCCGGAGCTTGGTATTACCGGCGCGGCAGTCGCCACCATCATCACCGCCTTCGTGACGCTCGGAGCGTATGTCGCAATCATTTTGCTCAGCGCGCCCCTTGCACGCTACCGGATTTTCTACAGGTTTTGGCGACCTGACTGGCAGCGTTTCTGGTTAATCTTGCGGATAGGAACCCCAATCGCGCTTACTGTAATGGCAGAAGCGGGCGTGTTCAGCGCGGCGGCATTTTTGATGGGCCGGATAGGCGCAGCGGAACTCGCCGGTCACATAGTGGCGCTCAATATCGCCGCGCTGGCATTCCAGGTTCCTTTTGGCGTGGGACAGGCAGCCACAATTCGTGTCGGATATTTCTATGGTGCGCGTGATCCCAAGGGGATCAAACTTGCGGGATGGCTGTCACTTGCAATCGGCACCGGGTTCATGGCTTTAACGGCTGCCGCAATGGTTCTGGTGCCTGAGACATTATTGCAGATATTTGTTGACCCCTCCGATCCTGCCAATGCCGATCTGGTCCGTTTTGCCTTGCAATTCCTGGTCCTTGCCGCGGCATTCCAGCTGGTTGACGGTGTGCAAGCGGTTGCGGCTGGTGCCCTGCGCGGATTGCAGGATACGCGCGTCCCGATGTGGATCGCAATTTTCAGCTATTGGGTGCCCGGCTTTGGGCTTGCCGTTGGTCTCGGTTTCTTTACGCCGCTCGAAGGAACGGGCGTTTGGATCGGCCTTGCAACGGGCTTGTCATTTTCCGCTATTTTCCTAACTTGGAGATGGATCTTGCGGGACCGGATTGGCCTGACCCACAGATAAACTCTGCCAAACTGGAGATGTCTGACAGAATGATTGTCTGTGCTGAATTTTTTCCCGCGCCAACCTGTTGACTCGTGGCATCGGGATACCCATTTCCCTCTCGTTGGCACTCTCACCCTGAGAGTGCCAAGATGTTTTAACCATTTAAACGAAGAGGTCATCACTATGGCATTTCGTCCGCTTCACGACCGCGTGCTCGTTCGCCGCATCGAAGCCGATCAAAAAACTGCTGGCGGGATTATTATTCCCGACAGCGCTCAGGAAAAACCCAGCGAAGGCGAGATCGTCTCGGTCGGTTCAGGTTCCAAAGCAGAAGACGGCACTGTCACCCCGCTTGACGTTAAGGCTGGCGACCGCGTGTTGTTCGGCAAATGGTCGGGCACCGAAGTCCGGGTCGACAATGAAGATCTGATTATCATGAAAGAAAGCGACATCATGGGGATCGTTACCTGATCCGTCATCGCTAACGCTTTAATTCATACAAACCAATTCAGGAGAAACCAACATGGCAGCCAAGGACGTAAAGTTCTCGCGTGACGCACGCGAAGGCATCCTCAAAGGCGTAGATATTCTCGCCAATGCAGTCAAAGTAACACTCGGCCCCAAGGGCCGGAACGTCGTCATCGACAAAAGCTTCGGCGCACCGCGTATCACCAAGGACGGCGTAACCGTCGCCAAGGAAATCGAACTTGCTGACAAGTTCGAAAATATGGGTGCGCAAATGCTCAAGGAAGTTGCGTCCAAGACCAACGACCTTGCCGGTGACGGCACCACCACTGCAACCGTACTGGGCCAAGCGATTGTTCGCGAGGGCATGAAGTCGGTTGCTGCTGGCATGAACCCGATGGATCTGAAGCGCGGCATCGATCTGGCTGTGACCAAGGTTGTCGAAAACCTTGTCAGCCGTTCGAAAGACGTCGCTGGCACTTCCGAAATCGCACAGGTTGGCGTTATTTCCGCCAATGGCGACAAGGAAGTCGGCGAGAAAATCGCAGAAGCAATGGAAAAAGTCGGCAAAGAAGGTGTCATCACCGTCGAAGAAGCCAAGGGCCTCGAATTCGAGCTCGACGTTGTCGAAGGTATGCAGTTCGACCGCGGTTATCTGTCGCCTTACTTCATCACGAACCCCGACAAAATGTCAGTGGAACTCGAAAATCCTTATATTCTCATCCACGAGAAGAAGCTTTCGAGCCTCAAAGACATGCTTCCCGTTCTCGAAGCGGCCATGCAGTCGGGTCGTCCTTTGCTGATTATCGCGGAAGACATCGAAGGCGAAGCTCTCGCGACACTCGTAGTCAACAAGCTGCGCGGCGGCCTGAAGGTTGCTGCGGTCAAGGCACCTGGTTTCGGCGATCGACGCAAAGCAATGCTGCAGGATATCGCTATCCTGACCAAGGGTGAAATGATCAGCGAAGATCTCGGCATCAAGCTCGAGAACGTCACGCTGGGCATGCTGGGTGAAGCCAAGCGCGTAACCATCGACAAGGACAACACTGTCATCGTTGATGGCGCTGGTTCGGCTGACGATATCAAGGCACGCGTCGGTGAAATCAAAGCACAAATGGAAGCCACCACTTCCGACTACGACAAGGAAAAGCTGCAAGAACGTCTGGCGAAACTTGCTGGCGGTGTTGCAGTGATCAAAGTCGGCGGTGCTTCTGAAGTTGAAGTGAAGGAACGCAAGGACCGTGTTGATGACGCGCTCCACGCAACCCGCGCTGCGGTTGAAGAAGGCATCGTCCCTGGCGGCGGTACTGCGCTTCTTTACGCAACCAAAGCTCTCGCCGGAATGAAGGGCGAAAATGACGACCAGACCCGTGGTATCGACATCGTCCGCAAGGCGATTATCGCACCTGTCCGTCAGATCGCCACAAACGCTGGCCATGATGGCGCTGTAATCTCCGGCAATCTTCTTCGTGAAGATGACGAGACAATGGGCTTCAACGCAGCAACCGACACTTACGAGAACCTCGTAGCTGCTGGCGTAATCGACCCGACAAAGGTCGTTCGCGTTGCTCTGCAGGATGCGGCATCGGTTGCTGGCCTGCTGATCACCACCGAAGCAGCCATTGCTGACACGCCTGAAGAAAAAGGCGCTGGCGGCGGCATGCCCGACATGGGCGGCATGGGCGGTATGGGAGGAATGGGCGGCTTCTAAAGCGCTCAATTCTCGCAAAGCTAACAAGGAGGCCCGGGGGAGAGATTCCCCGGGCCTTTCTTTTCATGCAAAGCTGACGCATCGTACCGGGAATCTTGAACACCATTTGAGGATTCGCCGATCATGAAACGCTTTGCCGCCCTTTTGCTCGCTTCGGCCGCCATCACCAGCTGCAGCCCCATCGGCGCGCAAGTCGCCACGATTGAATGCGCCACCACGCAAACCGAATGCATCAACATTTGGTTCGACGATAAGTTTGACGAACTGGTCGCTTTCAGCCCGCTGCAACAGACAGCGCTCGGCATGAAAACCGATTACGACAAAATCGACGATTTAAGCGTAGAGGCCGAGCAGAAGCAGCTCGAATGGTGGCAGCAGACAACTGCCGAGATGGAAGCCAATTTCGACTATGACGCGCTGTCAGATGATGCCAAACTGTCATGGGACATGTGGCAGTTCCGCACGGATCAGGCAGAAGCGGGCGCCGAATTCCGCGGCCAGCAATATATTCTTCATCAGATGAATGGCACGCATTCGGGCCTGCCCAGTTTCCTGATCAGCCAGCACCGGGTTGAAAGCGAAGACGACATGGTGGCATTTATCGCACGCATCGGCGGTATCGGGACCGCAATCGATCAATCACTGGTTCGGGCGCAGGACAATGCCAAGGCTGGCACCCGCCCTCCGCAATTTTCCTATGATGCGGTGATTGCCGAATCAAAGAAAATCACCAGCGGCACGCCATTCGATGAAAGCGGCGAACCATCAGCGCTATGGACCGCGAGCGAGGGGCACCTTGATACCCTGACCAAAGATGGGGTCATCACAGCAGAACGCGCGAGCGAATTGCGCGAAGAGGCACGGACCGCGCTAACCGATAATTTTGCTCCTGCTTACACCCGCGTAATCGACTGGTTTACCAAAGACCGTGAAAACGCAGATGCCCAAGCACGCGGCGTAAGCGCGCTGAACGATGGTGCTGATTTCTATAATTACCGCCTCAATGCCATGACCACCACCGATCTGACGGCAGACGAAATCCACGATATCGGCCTGTCAGAAGTCGCCCGCATCCGGACTGAAATGGAAGCTATCACCAAGCAGGTCGAGTATGATGGCGACTTACAATCCTTCTTCACATTCATGCGCGAAGATGATCAATTCTACTTTTCGAATGATGATAAGGGCGCACAGGATTATATCGACGCTGCGAAGGGTCACCTCGCCTTCATCGACACCAAACTGCCTGAATATTTCGGAATTCTGCCCAAGGCTCCGCTAGAAGTCCGCCGCGTAGAACCGTTCCGCGAACAGGACGGTGCAGCGCAGCATTACCGCACAGGCACGCCAGACGGATCGCGACCTGGTATCTATTACGCGCATTTATCCGATATGCGTGCGATGTCGATTCCGGCGCTGGAAGTGATCGCGTATCACGAAGGCAATCCCGGTCACCATATGCAGCTGTCCATCGCGCAAGAACTGACTGGCATCCCGAAATTCCGCTCGCAAGGCTTCTATCTTTCCGCCTTTGGCGAAGGCTGGGGCCTCTATTCGGAGCTTCTCGCCAAGGAAATGGGCGCATACAAAGACCCCTATTCCGACTTTGGCCGTCTAACGACCGAAATGTGGCGCGCAATCCGGCTGGTGGTTGACACGGGCATCCACTCCAAAGGGTGGACTGAACAGCAAGCGGTCGATTACTTCCTCGCCAATTCACCAATCCCCGAAGCAGCAGTAAAGTCAGAGGTCCGCCGCTACATCGTGATGCCTGGCCAAGCGACTGCTTACAAAATCGGCATGCTCAAAATACTTGAATTGCGCGCAAAGGCCGAGGCAGATCTTGGCGATGATTTCGATATTCGCGGGTTCCACGACACCGTGCTTGGTGGTGGTTCGGTGCCGCTCAATCTGCTTGAAACACGGGTGGACCAATGGATCGCAGAAGTGAAAGGCGGCTGATATTTTTGCAATTGGCGATACTTTTCAGAGGCTTCGTAACGCGTAGGCTGAGGATTTTTACATTCGTCGGGTTTTTACAATCCATCCTTGCCGTGCAAATGCTATCATTTGTGAATGAACCAACCTGCTCGCCAGAGTAAGGTCGCACATAATCCGCCTGACGCGGAGCGGTACATTCGCCCCAAGCAAAAGCGGTTGATCAGGCTTGGCAAGCGGTTGCGCGATCCGGTCAACCGCTTGCTCGCCGGACAATCAAAAGTTGGTGACGCCCCGATAATTGACCCAGCGTTGGTACCGGGACTGAACGAAGTCGCGCACCAATGGGCAGCAATGCGCGCCGAAATTGCACCATTAATGCGAGAACGAGAGGCTATTCCTCCGCTCGGCAGGATTTCCCCTGACCACCGGCGCATCGCTTCGACCCCAGCTTGGAAGAGCTTCTTCTTCCAGGGCTATGGCTATCATGTGGAACAGAATGAGGCCCGTTGCCCCACCATTGTTGAAGCAATCAGTCGCATCCCCGGTGTGGTCGTAGCGTTTCTTTCAATAATGGAACCTGGTACCCATGTGCCCCGCCACAGGGGGCTGACCAAGTCATGGCTCAATTGTCACTTACCCCTGATGCTGCCTGACGACGATGGCCGCTGCGAGATTGCGATTAACGACAAGATCGTCCAGTGGCGCAAAGGCGAATGGTTGGTGTTCGACGAGACCTATCCGCACGAAGTGTGGAACCAGTCGGGAGAGCCGCGTGTCGTGCTGCTGTTGCAAGTGCAGCGGCAAATGCGTCTGGCAGGCCATCTCGCCTCACGCGCCCTTTATCACGCGATCAGGCATTCAAGCTTTGTGGGCGATGTCCGAAAGTCTGTCGGGAAATAGGCTTAACCCTCCGGTAGGCGCGGCGCGGAAATCTGCCGGAAGGGCGCGCCTAATGCCCGGTCGATCGCGACATCTTCGGCAGCTTCCGGGTCGTCAACACCGATAGTAATCCCGTCCTGAGGCGGCTGAGACAGGAAAGTGCCGTGCAGCCGGTCCCAGAAGCTCAGCCCGCTGGTGAAATTGCTATCGCTTTCAGCCACCACATTCGAATGGTGGATGCCGTGCATTTTGGGCGTGGTCAGAACGGCTGACAGCTTTTCATCAACGCCATCCGGCAGCTTTATATTCGAATGGTGGAACAGGATCGAAAAATTGAAGAAATTGCGCCAGTAACGCAGCGATTTCGGGCTGACCCCCGAAAGGCGCACCTGCACCAGCCGCCATGGTAGCGACACCAGCATATCCACCGGGTGAAAACGCACCGCTGTGCTCGCATCCATATCAGGGTCGATGTGATGGACACGGTGAAAACGCCACAAGAACGGCAGCTTATGCGTGGCAACGTGCCACCAATAAAACCCGTAATCCATCGCAGCAATCCCGCCAAGCAGCCGTAAGGGGCGCGGCAGATGCTGGGCAAAACCGCGCTTTCCAGCCAGATTTTTCTCGGCGATCGCCTTGGTCAGCGGTTCCTCAACCGCCGCCACTATCACAGCGCAGCCAGCACCCATTGCCAGATTGCGGATATTGCGTGGGATCGCTGGCTTCTTCTGTTCACGTAAGGGCACTTTACGTTCGGCAAGCAGAATCCCGCCCACTACTGCGCCAGCGCCGATCAGCATTGCCAGTTTGCCAAATTTCATACCATCTCAATGCCCCATGGCGCAGGTCCAGTCGAGCCGTTAGAACCCTTAATATGACCGAACCGCTGATTTCAATCTTCTGCCGTTGGCCCACTCCGGGCGAAGCCAAAACACGGCTGATACCTGGATTTGGTCCTGAGGGAGCAGCGGCGATCTACACCAAATTGCTCGCGCACACTGTCGAGGTCGCACGCGCCAGCGGTATTGCGTTTGAACTGCGTGTAACCGGCGCGCCGCCCACGCATTTCCGCGAAGCGCTGGGCCAGGATTTGCGCGTTGTGGAACAAGGCGATGGCGATCTGACCGCTAAGCTCAGCCGAGTTTCCGCCCCGGCTATCGTGATCGGCAGCGATTGTCCCGGCCTTATCCCGCAAGTTCTGATCGCAGCGCGCGACACGCTTCAGACCGACCCAATGGTGATTGGTCCGGCGAGCGATGGCGGTTATTATTTGCTCGGCTACAAAGAATCCGCTGACTTTGCCTTTACCGATATGGAATGGAGCACTGACACCGTCTTTGCCGAGACCCTGAAGAGGTTTGTCGCGCAAGGCATCCGGCCAGCCGTCCTGCCCGAATTGAGCGATGTAGACACTGCAGCAGACCTCGAACAATGGCCGGAATTCTTGCCGTGACCGATGTCGGTATTGTCCTTCCTGTGCTGAACGAGGAAGCCGCTCTGCCGGCGATGTTCAAGGTCCTTGACGGCCTTAACCCGAAACCTGCCGAAATTCTGTTTGTCGACGGCGGCAGCGGCGATGCAACTTGTGATTTGATCCGAGGAGCCGGGCACCAACTGCTCGAAACCGAGCCCGGGCGAGCGGTCCAGATCAACGCCGGCGTTGAGGCGAGCACGGCCACACAGATCTGCGTTCTTCATGCCGATACGGTTCCGCCTGCCGACATGGTCCAAGTGATCAGCGACACGCTGGCCTATCCCAAGATTGCTCTCGCCAGCTTCACGCCGCTGATCAAAGGTCCACAGAAGACCCGCTGGTTCACAACGTTCCACAATTGGATCAAGACTTGGTACGCACCGCTCATCACCCGCCCGCATTTGTTTGTGCGCGGGGTACGGCTGCTGTTTGGCGATCACGCGATGTTTTTCCGCCGCGCCCAATTCCTCGCAATTGGTGGCTGCACGCCGGGGGACATTGTGATGGAGGAAGCCGATTTATGCGTTAAATTCGCACGGCTTGGCAAAATAAAGCTGGTCCGCCGCTGGGTCGAAACTTCGGATAGGCGCATCGCAGCTTGGGGGCCGCTCAAAGCCAACTGGATTTACTTCAAGGTCGGGATCTTATGGGCTGTGGGAGCACGCAGCCGGATGGCGAAGGATTATCCAGACATTCGCTAGTGCTCACTCCGCCGCCTCTTCCTGAGCCCCCTTCAAGAACCTAGCATCGATGCAATAGCTGATCAGCCGGTGTAAATATTCCGCGCCCGTTGGCGGACAGACCAAACCTGTCATTTCCTGCGCCACGCGATCATCGAAATGCGGATCGCGCTGAAAATAGCTCGCATAGAGACCGGCCACGCGTTTGTAGAGGCGTCGCTCCAGCGCAGGCAATGCTGCCGGGTCGAAGCTCTCTGGTTCGACCAATTCTGGTCGGTGAAACTGCGGAAAAGCCGCGATCCCATCGGTGAACATGCCCACGGGAATGGGGCGCCCTGAAACCAGATGACAGATGGCACCGTCTGCGCGGCGCATATTCTGCGCCAGCGCAACGATCCCTGCCGCGACATGGTCAAGCGGAACAAAATCCAGCGTCGCATACGCGCGCGCCGGCATGTGCCGTACGCGCCCTTCTGCAATCAATTTGAACGCGGCATAGGTTGTGTCGAACTGGCGAATGCGGCCAGTTACGCTTTCACCCACAACAATACTGGGGCGCGCAATTGCAAACGGCACTCCACTGGCCCGAACCAGCTTTTCTGCCGACGCCTTGCTGGCCTCATACCCGTTGGCAAAGCCGCTTTCCGGTAGCCGGTCGCTCTCGAGGATGGGTCCGTTGCGAGTGCCGCAAACATAAGCGGTACTCACATGGAGGATTGGCATATCGCCCGACCGTGCGAATTCCACGGCATTGGCCGCGCCACCTGTATTAACCTTGCGATAAGTCTCGTCATCGAGATCAAACCGCACGGTTGCCGCGCAGTGGATCAGCAGATCGTGGCTTCCGGTCAGCCGGTCCCACTCGGCCTTTTCCCAGCCGAACAAAGGCGCGGAGACATCTCCCGCGACAACTTCCTGCGGCGAAATTTCGATGCTGTCGTTGGCGCGAATATCCCGATTATTGTGAACGAGCGCAGTTACGCTGTGCCCCGCGGAAAGCAGGCGCGCAGCGACCTCTCCGCCGATCAATCCGGCGGCCCCTGTCAGAAATATCTTCAACAGCAAGCAGCCGGAGCGGAAGCAGAACTTTCGCCGGCACCATCAGCAAACGGCGCGGCAATGCCGCAATCGGGAAAAATGCCGTAATGAGTGCTGAAATCGCCAATAAAGGTGAAATGCTCGGCAAAGCGCGAGTCTGCGAGCATCTTCCAGCTGTTGCCGCAAATCGGGAAGATTTTGCCTGCCTCAATATGGTGGTGCTCATCCAGTTCGAACACGCGTTCCTGTCCGCGAATGGTGCCCCTATAAATTACTGCCTGGCCGTAATCTTCGCATTGCGTTTCCAGATCGGGCAATTTGAACAGGCGGTAAGTAGCCGAATGAAAATTGATCCCATCCAATTTGGCCGCGACATCCTTGTCACCAATTGCCAATGGCCGGCTAAAAACGAGGCGCGGATCGAGGAAGCCTGCTTTCTTGGCGTGGTCGATAAAGTCGCCCCAATACAGAGCGCCCGAAAGGCATTCGCCGTGCAACACCGGATCGCTTTGCAAATGCGTAGGAACGCGGCGGTCGGAATAAACGTCGGAGAAATACAGCTCGCCGCCCGGTTTCAGCAAACGGTAAGCGGCCGAAAACACTGCATGTTTGTCGGCAACGAGATTGATCACGCAATTCGACACGATCACATCATAGTGATTTGCGGGCAGATCGAGCTGGTCGAGCTTTTCGATATCGCCTTCGACAAACATCACATTCGATTTGGCGTAGCCGAATTTCTCGCGGTGCCATTCCAGATGATCATTCGCCACGGCCAGCTGCTCGGGTGTGGTGTCCACTCCGGTGACAGTGCCCGCTTCGCCGACAATCTGCGCGAGAATATAGGCATCCTGACCGCTGCCAGACCCCAGATCGAGAATATGCGCGCCCTCAATCGCTTGCGGGCTGACGAGGCCGCAGCCGTAGTAACGCGCTCGCACTTCCTCATGAACGTTCATCATTGCGTCCATAATGGCTGGCGGCGGCGCTTCTGTGGTGCAGCAGGCATCGGTTTTCAGATCATCCGATCCGCCTAGAACCTTGCCATAATAGTCGCGGCTATTTTCGATATTCATGTAACTTCCAGTCCCGTTCCGGCGAATGCCAGGCCATTACCAATGACGCGAGCTTCACAAAAGGGTTCGTTTGCGCGCCATAGCCCGTTACAGAGGGACCACAATGAAATTTACCCATGATGTTATCGTAATCGGCGGCGGAGCCGCTGGCCTAACCGCAGCGGGTGGCTGCGCACTATTTGGACTGAAGGTTGCCTTGATCGAAGGCAACAAGATGGGCGGCGAATGCCTGAATAATGGCTGCGTCCCCTCCAAGGCAATCATAACGGCAGCCAAGCGCGCACAGGAAGCCCGCGAGGAGAAGCGTTACGGTGTTCAACTCGCTGCGCCTAAGGTCGAATGGGCCGGTGTCCACAAGCATATTCACGACGCCATCGCCCATATCGAGCCGCATGATTCGGTAGAAACATTCGAGGAAATGGGCTGCGAGGTTATGTTGGGGCGCGCCACAGTGACCGGCAAACAAACCGTCGAAGTTGGCGGACGCACGTTGAAGGCCCCGCGTATTGTTATTGCGACCGGCTCAGAACCTTTTGTTCCGCCAATCGAGGGCCTTGATAGCGTTTCCTATCTGACCAACGAAAACCTGTTCGAACTGACCGAGCAACCGAAACACCTCGTTATTATTGGTGGCGGCGTGATCGGCATGGAAATGGCGCAAAGCTTCCGCCGCCTCGGCTGTGAAGTCACAGTGATCGAACCGGGTACGCCGATGAGCCGTGATGACCGCGAATCGGTTCAAGTCGTGGTTGATGTGATGAAGGACGAAGGCGTCCGCTTCGTCGCGGGCAAAGGCATGAAGGTAGAAGGTAGCGAAGGTAGCATCAGCGTTCATACCGATGGCGGCGAAACAATAACCGGATCGCATCTACTGATCGCGGTTGGCCGTAGCGCGCGGGTTTCAGGTTACGGCTTGGAGGAATTGGGCATGGAGCTGGGCCGTAACGGCATCAAGGTTGACGCCCGCCGCCGCACTTCGGTCAAGGGCATATACGCCATCGGAGATTGCCGCGAGGGGCCGCGCCTGACGCATGTCTCGGGCTATGAAGGTTCCAACGTTGCGCTGGAAATAACCACCGGCATTCCAACCAAGGTCGATTGGAAGGCGTTGCCGTGGTGCACCTATACCGAACCCGAAGTCGCGCAAATTGGCATGACCGAGGAAGAGGCACGTAAGGAATTCGGCGACAAAATCACAGTGGTGAAAGAAGCCTTTGCCGACAATGAACGCGCCATCGCCGAGGATTCGACCAAGGGCCATCTGAAAGTAATGTTCAAAGGCAAGAAGGTGGTCGGCGCGAGCATTTGCGGCAAGAATGCCGGCGAATTGCTGTTGCCCTTCACCCAAGCGATCACCGGCAAAAGCAGCAGCTTTGCGCTTGGTTCCGCAATCATTTCCTACCCTACCCGCAGCGAGATATCGAAGGCCGCAGCGTTTTCTGCCTGGGAGCCGACCGTGTTCGGTTCGCTGCCCAAGAAATATGCCGGTTTCGTCGCCAAGATGCGCCGCACCTTTAGCTGAGCGAGAGTATCCGAATGTCCGACGCCCGCACAAAAGGCCGCAACGCGCCTACCGGTCCCTCCCCTTTTCGGGTTGAGGCCGAGGCGCTGCCAGAGGCCAAATTCTCCGATCCCGTGCGGACCGCGAAGGGCGAACTGCGCGCGTCGGTTCCCATGACCAAGCTGGAAACGCTGTGGTTCAACACCGGCACTTTGTGCAACCTTGCCTGCGCCACCTGTTATATTGAAAGCAGCCCGACCAATGATGCGCTGGTCTTTATCAGCCGCGATCATGTTGCAGCCTATCTGGACGAGATTGCCGCGACTGGCCTGCCGACTTCCGAAATCGGCTACACTGGCGGCGAGCCGTTCATGAATCCAGAATTTGTCGCAATGTTGACCGATACTTTGGAGCGCGACTTTGACGCGCTGGTACTCAGCAATGCGATGAAGCCGATGCGCCGGCATGAAGCAGCGCTGCTCGATCTGAAAGAACGCTTCGGCGGCAAGCTGACAATCCGCGTCAGCCTCGATCATCATACGCAGGCTGGCCATGAAGGCGAACGCGGGCCGCGCAGTTGGGATGCAGCCATTAACGGCCTGAAATGGCTGTCGGACAATGGCTTTTCCATCGCGGTCGCGGGCCGATTGCTTCCCGGCGAGACTATGGAACAGGCCCGTTCTGGCTATGCAGAATTGTTCACGGCGCATAATATCCGGATCGATGCGCATGACCCGGCACGAATGGTCCTGTTCCCCGAAATGGACGAGACCAAAGACATTGCCGAGATTACCACTGAGTGCTGGAGCATCCTTGGCCAATCACCGGCCGACATCATGTGCGCCACCAGCCGCATGGTCGTCCACCGCAAGGGCGAAGCCGCCCCGCGCGTCGCGGCTTGCACGCTAATTCCCTATGATGCCGGCTTCGATATGGGTGCGACGTTGGCAGAGGCGTCACGTGACGTGTCGCTCAACCACCCGCATTGTGCGCGGTTCTGCGTACTGGGCGGGGCCAGCTGCTCGGCTTAGCTCCTTGGCTAACTCACCCACCGTCAACTCCGGACATGATCCGGGGCTATGAAGGCAGAAAAGCACTCACAAAATCCGCCCAGCCACAGCATCCAGCTTCGCCAGCAATGCTGGATCGCGCGCATCTGGTGCAGTGATCACCGCAAAATCGAGGACTGTGTCGAGCGGTGACGCCTCGCGTTCTGCAGGCAGCGCACCGATAAACTCCTCGACTGTCCGCCTTGCAGTTTCGCCATTGGCATTCATTTGCGCGATCACTTCGCTGACCTCGACAAAGGCCGCATCTTCACGCCAGCAATCATAATCGGTGACCATGCCGACCAGCGCGTAAGGCATCTCCGCCTCGCGGCTTAGTTTCGCCTCGGGCATTGCAGTCATACCGATAATATCGGCGCCCCAGCTTCGGTAAAGATGGCTTTCGGCGCGGCTCGAGAACTGTGGTCCCTCCATCGCCAGATAGGTGCCCCCATGGGCGACTTTGGCATCTGCCCGGGTCGCTGCCGCCGCAGCAAAAGTGCTGATCCGTTCGCATACGGGTTCAGCCATGCTGACATGGGCGACCATGCCTGTGCCAAAGAAGCTGGAGGCGCGTGTCTTTGTCCGGTCGATAAATTGGTCCGCCACCACGAAATGGCCGGGCGGTAATTCTTCCTGCAGGCTGCCGACCGACGATATGGCGAGGATGTCGGTGCATCCGGCCCGCTTCAGCGCATCAATATTGGCGCGCGCATTCACTTCGCTCGGCGGTATCTTGTGTCCGCGACCATGGCGCGGAAGGAAACGCACCTGCACATCGCCAATCCGGCCGCACAGGATTTCGTCCGATGCCTCGCCAAAGGGGGAATTCACCCTGATCCACTGCGCATCTTCCAGCGCATCAATCTGGTAGAGGCCGCTGCCTCCGATAATACCGATGGTCCAATTTGTTTTCATACAATGATACTATCATTCCGCAGCGGATCAGAAAACCTCGAAAACCCGGCAACGAATTGGGCTCTCGAACGTTAGAGCATTATACAATCAGGAGAATTTAATGAAACTGCCGAATAATGCCCATGTTGCAATCGTCGATGGTGAAAATTTCATAGTCATGCAGAACACGGGCCAGATCTTCGAGCCAAAATTGAAGCAGGTAGCTAAGCCTGATCTGGACGCGACCAATTTCAGCGCCGGGGTGAAGCATCAAGACGATGGCGGTCAGAAAACAGGCGCGACTGACCTGACTGAATTGGCGCATGGAACGGCGGCTGCCGAATGGCTTAATTCGAAAGCGCTCAGCGGTGATATCTCGGACCTGTTGGTGATCGCTGACCCAAAGACACTGGGCGAAATGCGCCGGCATTATCACTCCGAATTGGAGAAGCGTTTGGTCGGCGAGATCGCCAAAACCATGACTGGCGAGCCGACGGACCGAATTGAGAAAGCGATTATTGCGGCCTGACGCATGATTTGGTCGCCCCGATAACACTTCTCACCGCTATCATGGTTGCATCGCGGATTCTTGCGTCGTTAGGATCCGCGTTAAGAATTTACAAACCATCCTAGGGGTATTCACGCGGTCATGCGATTAGGATCAAAGATGTTCGGGCAGCTTAGTGCTGCGTTTGCGCTTGGCATTGCAGCGATTGCGCCGGCACAGGCCCAATCAACCGATTTTCAGGCGGCGTTCGACCGATCATTCGGAACCGAGCAACGCACTCCGCAAAGCTTCGATGCTGTCTACGACAGCGGTTTTGAACGACGAATTGCCCAGATCGCTGATGGCGATGAGGGCAGGATCGGCGTGGCCGCGGTTGATTTGTCGACTGGTCAGGCGATATCGATTCTGGGCGACCAGCGCTTCCCGATGGCCAGCACCAGCAAGTTGGCAATCGCAGCAACTTTCCTAGAAGGGGTCGAGCGGGGCAGATGGAGCCTTTCGAGCGAATTTCCTTTGCTGGTTCCCGTACGTTCCGCGAAATATTCATCGCTCAAGGCGCCCGTGCGAAAAGGGAATTATTTGCCCGCAAGCGATCTGATTGAAATTATGATCACCCGCAGCAGCAATTCGGCCACCGATGCGCTGCTTAATGTTGTAGGCGGCCCTAGCGCCGTGAACGCTTGGATGCGCCGCAACGGGATGGACGAATTCCAGTTGACGCGCGACATCGCCACTTTGGTGCGCGATGATGGAGAATTTGATCCGGTTGCGCATATCGACGAACGCGACAGTGCCACACCGAAGGTAATGGTTCAGTTTCTGACCGGATTGTATCAAGGCCGTTTTTTATCGGCCAGTTCGCGCAGCGTGATCATCGGGGCAATGGAGCGATGCCGTACCGGTAAGCGCCGGATACCCGCTCTGCTGCCCGATTCGGCAAACGTAGCGCATAAGACGGGTTCACTGAACAACACGTCGAGCGATATCGGGACTTTCATTACGCCAGACGGACGGACGATTGCAGTCGCGATTTATGTCACCGGCCAAGGCGCCCGCCTCAAGCGGGAAGCGCGCATCGCACAGATCGCTAAGGCACTGTATGACGGATATTCGGACGGCAGCAGCCGGAACTGGACAAACGCAGAATACCGCAATGGCGGTTAGCAACAGGGCGGCGGACTAGCTTTTCCGCCAATTGGGCAAACAAAAAGGGCGGCACCTTGCGGTACCGCCCTTTCGTAATTCTAAAGCGAGCGCTTATTCAGCAGCTGCTTCAGCTTCAGTTTCGCCTTCAACAGCAGCTTCTGCTTCAACAGCAGCTTCTTCAGCGCCTTCAGCAGTTGCTTCAGCAGCGCCTTCAACAGCGTCGCCAGCAGCTTCTACGTTTGCTTCTGTGTCAGCAGCCATTGCGTCTACAGTTTCACCAGCTTGATCGGCAGTTTCCGAGCAAGCAGCGAGAGTCAAAGCGGCGCCGGCAGCTGCGGCAGCAAATACGATCTTACGCATGTATAAATTCCTTAAAACAGCGAGTGGATATCGCACGGCCGGTTCTGGCCATACGCGAAATCTCCCACGTGGACAGACTTCGTGAGTGCTAAATAATGGCAGAAATGTGTCAGCGCAATAGGCATCGACCATTTTCTGCCTTTTTTCTGCCTTATTTTTGATAAAGCGTTATAATCCCGCTATATTTTCCCTGCGCAAAACTTTCTGCAAGTAAGCTGACCAAGCGGCTCCGCACTGCTAGATAGCGTCTATGGCCGAAAAACAGCACCTCTATCTCGTCGATGGTTCCGCATATATTTTCCGTGCTTACCACCGGTTGCCGCCGCTAACTGACCCTGAGGGGACGCCCGTTGGCGCGGTTTACGGATACACGACCATGCTCTGGAAGCTGGCGGAGGATTTGGACAAGGCAGAAGGGCCAACACACCTCGGGGTGATTCTCGACAAATCGAGTCATTCCTTCCGCAATGATATTTTTCCTGAATACAAAGCGAATCGCCCGCCCCCGCCCGAAGATCTGGTGCCGCAATTCCCGTTAATTCGCGATGCGACGCGCGCCTTTAGCCTCGAATGTATCGAAGAGCAGGGGTTGGAGGCCGATGACCTGATTGCATCCTATGCCCGGGCGGCAGCCGCACAGAACTGGGATGTCACCATCGTTTCATCCGACAAGGATTTGATGCAGCTAATCGGTGAAGGCAGCGAATCGATTGGCAAGATCGACATGCTTGATACAATGAAGAATCAGCGCATTTCGATCCCCGAAGTGGCTGAGAAATTCGGCGTTGCACCTGAACTGGTTGGCGATGTGCTCGCGCTGATGGGCGATTCGGTCGATAATATTCCAGGTATCTATGGCGTCGGTCCGAAAACCGCGACCAAGCTGATCCAGGAGCATGGCAGTCTTACCGCCGCGCTCGATTCGGCAGCGGATATGAAGAAATCCAAGCTGAAAGAGCGCCTACTAGAACACCGCGCCGACGCAGAACTCAGCCGCATTTTGGTAACGTTGAAGGAAGATTGCGATCTGCCAGTGCCGATCGAATCATTCAAGTTAGACGGGGTGCCGCCCGAACCGCTCGCGACATTCCTCACCAAGCATGGATTCACCAGTCTGCTGCGCCGTTTGGATACGGGTAGCGGCAGTCCAGAGCGCACAACCAATCTTAACCCGGCCAAGGCAATTACCGCAGGCGTAGCAGGCACAGAAAAGGGCAACCGCCAAGCTTCGCCCGAAATGACGCCGATTGACCGGAGCGCCTATGAATGCGTTCAGGATCGCGAAACGCTGGACCGCTGGATCTCCAAATGTTTCGCGGCTCGTGTCATTGCGGTCGACACTGAAACCAGCGCGCTCGACGCAATGCAAGCCGATCTAGTTGGAATCAGCCTTGCGACAGGACCAAATGAGGCCTGCTATATCCCGCTGGCGCATGGCGGTAGCGATATGTTCACCGAGAAGCCGAAGCAGATCGACCGCGAGGAAGCTTTGGAGGCGCTCCGCCCGCTGTTGGCCAGCGATGCCGTTCTGAAAATCGGCCAGAATATCAAATATGACCTCAACGTGCTGGCACGTTACAACACCCCGATTTCGCCAATTGATGACACGATGATCATCAGTTTCGATCTGGACGCAGGCCGCGGGGAAGCAGGCATCGGCGGCGGTCACGGAATGGATGAATTGTCCGTCCGGCATCTTGGCCACTCGCCGCTTAGCTTCAAGGACGTTTGCGGCACCGGCAAAAAGCAGATCCCTTTTGGCGAAGTGCCGCTGGACCGGGCAACCGAATATGCGGCAGAAGATGCCGATGTGACCTGGCGCCTCCACTCGCTGCTCAAACCGAGATTACCGATAGAGGGAGGCACCAAAGTATACGAGCGGGTCGACCGGCCCTTAGTGCCCGTAGTGGCGCAGATGGAGCGGCATGGCATCAAAGTTGATCGCGCCCAACTGTCGCGGCTGTCTGAAGAATTTGCGACCACCATGGGGACGCTAGAAACGCAAATTCACGAAGATGCAGGACAGGAATTTTCCATCGGAAGCCCCAAGCAATTGGGGGAAATTCTGTTCGACAAGCTTGGCTATAAGGGCGGACGCAAAGGCAAAAGCGGGCAATATTCGACCGATCTGACCATGCTAGAAAAGCTCGCTGAACAGGGCGCGGGAATTGCCACACGGGTGCTCGAATGGCGGCAGCTGGCGAAGCTTAAATCGACCTATACCGATGCGTTGCAAGCCGCGATCAATCCCAACACTGGCCGCGTGCACACAAGCTACAGCTTAGTTGGTGCACAGACAGGCCGGCTGTCCTCCACCGATCCAAATTTGCAGAACATTCCGATTCGGACCGAAATCGGCCGGCAAATCCGCGAAGCATTTGTTGCGGACGAGGGTAATGTATTGCTCGCCGCCGATTATTCGCAAATTGAGTTGCGGCTGGCGGCGCATATGGCGGACGTCCCTTCGCTGAAAGAGGCCTTCGAACAGGGCGAGGATATCCACTCGCGCACCGCACGCGAAATGTATGGCGAGGTCAATCGCGAAACCCGCGCGCAAGCCAAGACGATCAATTTCGCCATCCTCTACGGCATATCGCGTTGGGGGCTTGCAGGGCGGCTCGGAGTCGAAGCCGATGAGGCGCAGGCGATGATTGACCGGTATTTCGAACGGTTCCCAGGCATCCAGCGCTATATCGCTGAAACGCTGGAGACGGTGCGCGAGCGCGGGTATTCGGAAACTCTGTTTGGCCGCAAAACCTGGTTCCCGCGGATCAACTCCAAAAATCAGGCCGAACGCCAAGGCAGCGAACGCGCCGCGATCAATGCACCGATCCAAGGAACCTGCGCCGATATTATCAAGCGTGCCATGGTGCGGATGATGCCGGCGCTCGACACTGCTGGCCTCGGCCATGTGCGGATGCTGCTGCAAGTCCACGATGAATTGGTGTTTGAACTGCCAGAAGGCGATGTTGAGGCGGCGACATCAATTATCAGAAACGTTATGGCAAAGGCTGCAGAGCCGGCGGTAAAGCTGGATGTGCCGCTGGGAATCGAAATCGGTTCGGGCACAAGTTGGGGCGCAGCGCATTGATAGGCTACGCTCTCTCTAAAAATCCCTGAAGAAAATTAAGGCCGCTCGATGCTCGACCAGTTAAACCCGACCAATTGGACCATAATCTGGGAAGATGTGGCCATCGCAGCCGCCGCATTGGTGCTTTCTGTATGTGCCGCCTATTTCATTTACCGCATTGTCTTTGCGATATTGCGGCGGATAACTGCGGCATCGGAAAGCTCCGCTGATGATCTTATTATTGAAAGCATTCGCAGACCGATAAAATGGTCGCTGATTGCAATCGCCATAACGCTGGTGGCGCAGGCGAACGCATCGCTCGCATTTGTATGGGAACCGCTTGCCAAATTCGTTCGCCCAGCTTTGCTCGGCTGGATCGCCTATACTTTGGTCAAATCCTTCACTGCTGCGATGGAAATCAAGCTTGAGGCATCGGAGGATCCTGTTGCTGTCCGCAGCCGCCGGACGCGTATTTCGATACTGTCCCGCACGGCGACGTTCGCAATCATTTTTATCACCGTCGGGCTAATGCTGCTGGGGATTCCCGGTGTCAGCGAAATCGGAGCAACGCTGCTTGCATCAGCCGGCCTTGCCGCATTGGCCATTGGTGCAGCCGCTCAGCCTGCGCTCAAGTCGCTGATAGGCGGCCTGCAAATGGCAATCACCGAGCCACTGCGGATCGGCGATTTGGTGGTGGTCGATGGCCATACGGGGCGCGTCGAGGAAATCCGCATGAGCTTCATTACCGTGCGCACATGGGATGAGCGGGCGATTATCGTGCCCACAACGCAAGTGCTCGAAAGCAGTTTTGAAAACTGGTCTCGCAAGAGCGAGATGTTGACTGGTCCGGTCTTTCTCCATCTCGATCCAGCGGCAGAAATCGAACCGATCCGCGCCGAATTTACCCGCTTTGTCGAAGAGCAAGAGAATTGGGATGGCCGCACGGTCGCGCTGCTGATGACCGAAGCCTACCCAGAAAGCATTGAATTGCGCCTCTCGATGAGCGCCAAGACAATTGGCGAATTGTTTGCGCTTCGCTGCGCAGTGCGCGAACATATGATCGATTGGCTACGCAGGGAAATGCCGCATGCGCTGATCCGCCACCGGCTTGAAGTCGAGGCGGCGAACCAGCGTGCTATGGGTAATTAATCTACCTGCAAATTAGTCTTCAATATTGCCGTGCTTCTTATCACGGGTCGGTTCGAACATCCCGTCATGAACGAAGCCGATGGGCTGAACCTGCGCAGCGCGCGTTTTCAGCTCGCCCCGCATCTTTTTATATTCGTCCTCCATCTTTTGCGTGACTGTGGCGCGCGAATCTTTAAGCGCCTCGGAAAAATCAGCTGCGGTGACTTGTTTCACGTCACCGCCAGCACGGCGCAGAGCGTTGAGACCGGCACGGCGCACGACATCTTCCAGATCAGCCCCTGTGAAGCGCGCGGTTTTGCTTGCTACATCAGCCAACTTCACATCCTTGGCGAGAGGCATGTCAGCGGAATGAATAGATAAAATTCGCTCGCGCCCCTTTTCATCGGGCGTTCCAACATAGACCAACTCATCGAACCGGCCTGGTCTCAGCAAGGCAGGGTCGACCAAAGCAGGGCGATTGGTTGCCCCGATGACAATCACCGATTGCAATTCCTCCAGCCCGTCCATTTCAGCAAGGATGGTGTTGACCACTCTTCCGGTGACTTGCGGTTCCCCTTGCCCACTACCGCGAGCGGGAACCAGACTGTCAATTTCGTCGATAAACACAACGCACGGCGCAACCGAGCGAGCACGCTGGAACATCCGGGCAATCTGCTGTTCGCTTTCGCCATACCATTTCGACAGCAAATCGGAGCTTTTCATCGAGATGAAATTGGCTTCGGCCTCCTTCGCCACCGCTTTCGCTAGCAAGGTCTTGCCAGTGCCGGGAGGACCATAGAGCAGGAAGCCCTTGGCTGCGCGAATACCGAGCCGCTCGAATGCTTCAGGGTTCTTAAGCGGGAGTTCAATGCCCTCTTTGAGCTTGTCTATAGCATCATCAACGCCGCCAATGTCAGCCCAGCCGACATTGGGCATTTGCACCATTACTTCACGCATCGCGGATGGTTGCACACGCTTGAGCGCCGACAGGAAATCTTCCCGCGTCACACACAGATCGTCGAGCACATCTTGCGGGACCGTGCGTTCATCCAAATCCAAACGCGGCATAATTCCGCGCACCGCATCAATCGCCGCTTCTCTGGCGAGCGCCGCAATGTCGGCGCCGACAAAACCATGCGTTGTCTTGGCAAGCTCGTCCAAATTGACCTTATCGCCGAGCGGCATTCCACGGGTATGAATCGCTAGAATTTCGCGGCGCCCCTTCTCATCAGGCACGCCGATGATGATTTCGCGGTCGAAACGGCCAGGACGGCGGAGCGCTTCGTCCATTGCATCGGGTCGGTTGGTTGCGGCAATAACCACCAGATTAGACCTAGCTTCCAACCCGTCCATCAGCGTCAGCAATTGAGCAACTAGCCGCTTCTCGGCCTCGCCCGGTACTTGCGTGCGCTTGGGTGCGATCGAATCGATTTCATCAATAAAGATGATTGACGGAGCAACCCGAGTGGCTTCCTCGAACACTTCGCGCAGCTTTTTCTCGCTCTCGCCATAGCCCGATCCCATGATCTCTGGGCCGTTAATGGTGAAAAATTCCGCGTCGCTTTCGTTGGCGACCGCTTGCGCAAGCCGAGTCTTACCGGTGCCAGGAGGGCCGTGCAGCAGCACGCCCTTGGGCGGATCAACACCAAGGCGAGTGAATAATTCAGGATATCGCAGCGGCAATTCGACCATTTCGCGCAATTGCTGGATCGTGTCACCGATGCCGCCGACATCATCATAATTGACGCCCGCACGCGGATCGCGCGGCTCCTCGAATTCGGCCCGCAATTCGACCTCGGTGTTCTCGTCAATATGAACGATACCCTTGGGAGTGGTTGAAACAACGCTCAAACGTATTTGAGTAAGCGCGTAGGCTGGCGCATTGAACATACGCTGCACTTGTGGCGGCATGTTCTGGACCGGCTGCTGGCCCGTGGTGGCCACTAAGTCGCCTGTGACAATCGGTTTGCGGAAGAAATTGCGCTTGAGCGCCTGGGTCGGACCTTGCAGTCGCATTTCGCGCTGCGCCGGTGCGAAAACCACTCGCGTGGCTGCTTGCGATTTGCTCACGCTAATCTTTACATGCTCTCCAGATCCCGCTTCGGCATTGCCGCGTTGCAGACCGTCGAGCCGGACGACGTCGAGCGACTGATCCTCGTCATAGGCGGGCATTGCGATCGCTACCGTGCTTCGCTTGCCAGTAATCTCGACCACGTCACCTTCAGTAATGCCAAGTTTCTGAAACGCAGAGCGCGGCATTCGCGCAATACCTTGACCGCTTTCTTCCTGCCTCGCTGCTGCGACTTGCAACCGCACGCTTTTGTCTTTCTTCTTTTCTGCTTCAGTCGCTTTAGCGTTGGCCATCGGGCATCTGCTTTCTGTATATCGGAACAAATAGAAAGCTCTAGCTAGGTAGCGTATGGCAATGATGCAAATGACGATGCAATCCAGAGCCCCGCGCAGCCCACAAACTCAGCCAGCCTATGTTGCTGCGCGGACTGAAGAAAACGCACCCTTACTTGCCAGACAAGAAAAAAGCCCGGTCGTTGCCGACCGGGCTATAAAAGTTTGGGAGAGGATGCCTGAAAGGCGCTATCTAAATGGCGGATAGGCGGTTTTTGTGCAAGTGCGAAAAGAGCATGGTCAGTTGCATTTTGTGCAACAAAATGTAAGCTGCTGTGAAATAATGGCTTTATCCGAATTTCTCGGTGATGCCCCCGTAGATTATTCGCTTTCGATTTTTAATTGTTGCGTCGCAACATGCGCAGGGAAGTTGAGCGGAGCGGCATTCCATCCCCCTTTCGGCTGGGGTGACATCGTCCATTCGTCATTCTAAAGGAGGTTATTCCCGCTGGAGGACTGAATGAACAAGATTTTTCCTGATGCTGCAACTGCTCTCGAAGGCGTATTGCGCGATGGCATGCTAATCGCATCCGGCGGCTTTGGACTGTGCGGCATTCCGGAGCGCTTTCTCGATGCGATTCGCGACAGCGGCGTGTCTGGACTTACTTTTGCCAGCAACAATGCCGGGATCGACAATGAAGGCATCGGCAAGCTGCTCCGCACTAAGCAGGTCAAGAAAATGATCGCGTCTTATGTCGGCGAGAATAAGGAATTTGAGCGGCAGTTCCTGGCTGGCGAGCTCGAAGTCGAATTTTGCCCGCAAGGTACATTAGCCGAACGAATGCGCGCTGGCGGCGCAGGCATCCCGGGTTTTTATACGAAGACCGGAGTCGGCACCCAAGTTGCCGACGGCAAGGAAGTCAAAAGCTTCGATGGGCCAGACGGTCCGCAGGATTATATCCTCGAGCGCGGAATCTTCGCGGACCTTGCGATCGTTAAGGCATGGAAGGCGGACGAGACCGGCAATCTGGTGTTCCGCAAGACTGCGCGCAATTTCAATCTGCCTGCCGCAACCTGCGGCAAAATTTGTGTGGTTGAAGTCGAAGAAATCGTGCCGGTAGGCTCGCTTGATCCCGACTGCATCCATCTGCCCGGTGTGTATGTGCAACGAATGGTGGTGGGCGCGCCCTATGACAAGAAGATCGAATTCGTCACCACACGCGAACGTGCCGATGCCTAACCGGAAGGCTTAACCGTGAAACCAGCCTCTCTTCGTCTTGCCGCCTCTCTGGCATTGTTACCATTGCTCGGCGGCTGCGTCGCGGCGCTGATTCCTGTTGCCGCTGGCGGGGCAATGTTTGGCAAGGATAAAATCGGATTGGGCGACAGCAGCGATGATCCTGTTCAGGCAGATCCAACTGTGATTGTCGAGGCAGCCATTGCTGCGAAAGGATTGGCTGAAGCAACCTCCGAAGAAACGGTTGCCGATCCTCTGCCCGCTGCCGAGCTGCTAGCAGAAAATCCTACAATTGCCGGGGCTTTTGCAGAATCAGCCCCAAATGCAGTGGCCGTGAAGAGCCAACCTTCAAAGACCACCGAACTTCCCGCCAGGTTGCCGAAAACAACTGGGTACAAAGAGCCATCGGTCGCAGGAGCACCTACTGCGGAACCCCGTTTTGAAGAAGCATTTGCGCCCGTCCAAGCGGTTTCCATGCCGATCGTTGCAACAACAACAACAACCAGCACGCCGCCGATAACCGCAGGTGTGACGCAGTCCGCACCAACATACGGGCCGACAGATTTCAGGGCATATGACGCACTGTATAGTTATGTCGATTCGCAAGCGAGGCGTGATCCTGTGCAAAGTTCACGGCAATCGGCATTGCTTGCAGCCCCAGGCACGCTCAGCCCGATACGGACCGATTGCAGCATCCGGCCACCAGCAGTCTTAATTGATCTGGATCCAGAGAATGCCGTTTTTGACCCAGGTGTTGAGGCACAGCCCAACCCCGCGCTTTCACAATTGCTGGCATCGCTGCGAGCGCAAGAGATTGAGGTTTTCTGGATTTCCGAGCTGTCTGCGATTCAGGCAGGTGCCGTGCGCAAGGCTTTGGTAGCAAGCAGCATGGACCCCGTCGGGCGTGACGGATTGTTGCTGATGCGCCGGATCGAGGACCGCAAACAAGCGCGGCGCAAAGAACTGGCCGAAACGCACTGCTTATTGGCGATTGCTGGAGATACACGAGCCGATTTTGACGAGCTGTATCTTTATCTGAAAGACGCCAACACTGCGCAACCACTTGAATCGTTGATTGGAGCTGGCTGGTTCATAACGCCGCTTCCGCTCATCACACCAAATCAAAATCCCGAAGGATAGACCGCAATGAGTTGGACCCGTGATCAAATGGCTGCCCGAGCAGCGCAGGAATTGCAGGACGGTTATTACGTCAATCTGGGCATTGGTATCCCGACGCTGGTCGCCAACCATATCCCCGCAGGGATGCAAGTAACATTGCAATCCGAAAACGGCATGCTCGGCATTGGTCCTTTTCCCTTCGCGGGCGAAGAGGACGCCGATTTGATTAACGCTGGCAAGCAGACGATCAGCGAGCTTCCGCATTCGGCCTATTTTGACAGCGCGGCTAGCTTTGCCATGATCCGTGGCGGGCATATCGACTTGACAGTTCTTGGCGCGATGGAAGTCGCGGAGAACGGCGATATTGCCAACTGGATGATCCCCGGCAAAATGATCAAAGGTATGGGCGGCGCGATGGATCTGGTGGCGGGGGTTAAGAAAATCATCGTTGTGATGGAGCACACCAGCAAGAACGGTGATCCAAAGTTCATTCCCGCTTGCACACTACCGCTCACCGGGACCAATGTGGTTGATATGATCGTGACCGACCTTGCCGTGTTCAGACGCGATGATCACGCTAGCCCGTTCAAGCTTATCGAACTCGCTCCCGAAGTGACCGCAAAAGAAGTCGCTTCAAAGACAACCGCACATTATGTCACCTAATTGGGCATGAACGATGACCGCTTTCCGCTAAGCGGCCTGAAAGTTGTCGAACTTGCGCGAGTCTTGGCTGGCCCTTGGGTCGGGCAGACTTTGGCGGACCTTGGTGCGGATGTGATCAAGGTCGAAAGCCCTGACGGTGACGGAACCCGCCAATGGGGCCCACCTTGGATTGATAGGGGGGCCGAGGCACCAGAGGCAGCCTATTACCACGCCTGCAATCGCGGCAAGCGAAGCGTTGTGGCCGATTTCAATGACCCAGCCGATCTGGATAGCGTTCGTCATTTGTGTAGCAGAGCCGATGTCGTGGTGGAGAATTTCAAGACCGGAACATTGGCGAAGTTCGGGCTCGATTACCGAAGCCTCCAGCCTGCTAATCCGCGTCTAGTCTATTGTTCCATCACTGGCTTCGGACAAACCGGACCCCGCGCTCATGAAGCAGGATATGATTTTGTCGTGCAGGGGATGAGTGGCTTTATGTCGCTAACAGGAGAGCCTGACGGCAATCCGATGAAAATGGGTATTTCAATTTCAGATCTGACCTGCGGTCTGTATTCCACAATTGCCATCCAATCCGCTTTGATGATGCGCGAGCGGACTGGCACCGGCCAGCATATCGATATGTCGCTGCTCGATTGCTCGATCGCGCTCCTGGCGAGTCAGGCGCTCAGCCAATTTGCCACCGGGGCTAACCCGCCACGCATGGGTAATGCTCATGCGCAGGTTGTACCCTATGGGGTATTCGCCACTGCAGACGGTCATGTGATTCTTGCGCCCGCCAATGACCGGCTCTTTGTGAAAATGATGCACGTTTTGAAGCGAGATGATCTGGCCGGAGACATACGGTTAGCAGACAACCCCGGGCGGATCGAAAACAGGGGCTGGATGGACAAAGAGATCGCTGATGAGGTCCGTACATGGAATTCAGCTGAATTAATGGCCGCATGCAAACTGGCGGGCGTGCCAGCAGGCCCTATTAACCGGATCGATGAGGTCTTTGACGAACCCCAAGTTGCCGCCCGCGGGATGAAAATCGAAACCGACGGTGTGCCTGGGGTGCGCAGCCCGTTCGTCTTTTCGGGCGCCGATCTCGCGTTTGGCCGCGCGTCACCGAAGCTCGGCGAGGAAAATGTGTCGATCTGGTCCAGTTGGGACAGTTGAACGAAACGCAACACTACCCAGCCTAAAATCACATTGACCGCGAATATGTTTCGGGTATTTCTGTTCCAACAGAAATGGATGAATCATGGAGCAATTGCTCGAAATCCCTGAAGTCCGGTCTTTTATCCTTCACTGGGGGGAGATGGGCAATCATTGGGGCGTGAACCGGTCTGTCGCGCAGGTTCATGCGCTGCTTTATCTCTCAGACCGTCCACTGCATGCTGAAGAGATCACCATCGGCCTAGGGCTAGCGCGGTCTAATGTTTCCACTGCGCTCAAAGAACTCCAATCTTACGCAATCGTCCGGCGGGTGCATGTCGAGGCCGATCGGCGCGACCACTTCATTGCCGAGACCGATTTATGGGACATGCTGATGAAAATCGTCAGCGAGCGGAAAAAGCGTGAAATTGACCCTACCATCCAGATGCTCGGCGGATTGGCAGAGCAACTAGAAGGCCGCACCGATGTACCCGAACACGTGACCCAGCGTATCCAGCGGATGCATGAATTTATCGGCACGCTCGGCCATTGGTATGACGATGTCCGGCGCCTGCCTAAATCTACGTTGGTCACACTCATGAAGCTCGGCTCGAAAGTTTCGCGCTTCCTACCCGGTAAGTCGAAAGACTAAAATCCACACAAACTAAAAGGAGCAAACCAGACCAGGCAAACTTAGAAACACGTATTTCTCTAATTACAGAAAGAACAGGAGTTTATGATGACTGCAATTGTAATTTACGTCGCCTATTTGGTGATCAGCATCGGACTAACCATTTGGGTCGCTGGCACCCTATCCAAAAATGGAGAGATCTTCTTGATCGACTGTTTCGGGCATGACGAGAAACTGGCGCGGTCGACCAACCATTTACTCGTGGTCGGGTTCTATCTGGTCAATTTGGGATTCATCCTGCTGGCTCTTCAATTCGGCCATCCGCCGGACGATGCTGCAGGTGCCATTCGCTTCCTCTCCAGCAAAATCGGCCTGTCTGTGCTGGTGCTCGGTGCAATGCACTTCTTCAACATGAATGCGATTGCCAAATTTGGCCGGAAAGTCGGAACCTGGTTCCGCGAAGGCCAATGGGCTGATGCGGCCATGCACGGACAGCCTGCTGAGCCAGCGCACCCCGCTTAGCCTTAGGCAAATAATAAAGGCGATCGTTCCGACAGGACCGATCGCCTTTATTGCAAGCAATCCAACCGGACTAGGCCAGTGCGGCTTTCAGCTTCTCAACCAAATCAGTCCGCTCCCATGGGAACAAATCGCCCTCAGCCTTGCGGCCGAAATGACCATATGCAGCCGTACCGCGATAGATCGGCTTATTAAGACCGAGATGCGTGCGGATACCCCTAGGCGTAAGTTTGACCAGCCCGGGGATGGCCGCCTCAATCCGGCTTTCGTCAACGCTGCCAGTGCCATGCAGATCGACGTAAATCGACAAAGGCTCTGCCACACCAATCGCGTAAGACAGCTGGATCGTGCAGCGCCGAGCCAAACCGGCCGCAACAATGTTTTTTGCCAGATAGCGCGTGATGTAGGCTGCCGAACGATCCACCTTGGTCGGATCTTTACCACTGAATGCGCCACCGCCATGTGGGGCTGCGCCGCCATAGGTGTCGACGATAATCTTGCGTCCGGTCAATCCGGCGTCCCCGTCTGGTCCGCCAATTTCGAATTTTCCGGTCGGATTTATGTGATAGACCGTGTTGTCGGTCAGCAGTTCCGCCGGAAGCACGTCAGCAATCACGCCCTTCACATAATCACGAAGCTCGGCATATTTTGCCTCATCGCCTTCGCCGTTATGGAAGTAGTATCCCGGCGCGTGCTGGGTTGAAACGACGATTGCAGTTGCTTCAACAGGACGCTCATTGGCGTAACGCAATGTCACTTGGCTCTTGGTGTCAGGCTCTAAGAATGGCGCTTTGCCCGATTTGCGATCGGCCGCCATCTGTTCAAGAATCTTGTGGCTGTAATCGAGTGTTGCTGGCATCAAGTCAGGGGTCTCGTCCGACGCATAGCCAAACATTATGCCCTGATCGCCTGCGCCTTCATCCTTGTCATCGGCAGCATCAACGCCTTGCGCGATATCGACCGATTGACCGTGCAAATTGTTCTCGAACTTGAGGGTTTTCCAGTGGAAGCCAACTTGCTCATAGCCGATCTCGCGGACGGTCTGGCGAACTGCTGCTTCGATTTTCTCGGGAATTCCATCGGCCCATTGACCGTCTTGATAGATACCCTGACCTCGAATTTCACCAGCCAGTACAACCAATTGGGTTGTCGTCATCGTTTCGCAAGCAATCCGAGCCTCGGGATCAATGCCGAGGAATAGGTCGACGATAGCGTCCGAGATTTGGTCCGAAACCTTGTCCGGATGGCCTTCGGAAACGCTTTCTGAAGTGAAGAGAAAACTGTTACGCATGATGCACCATATAAAGAAATCTTTATGTCTTGCGCGGGTCCTAGCTGCGCCGGAAGCGTGTTGCAACCATCGATGCGATGATTGAGAGAATTGCCCAGGAAAGCGGCAATATATTGCCAAACCGAGAAAACAGCGTTGGCTCTTTGGCCGGTGGCACAATCCCATCAATCCGAGCCGCTTCATGCTTCGAGATATATTTCCGCACCACGCCATTGGCATCAATGACAGCGCTTATGCCGGTGGTGGTCGAGCGCAAGACTGGAAGCCCTTCTTCGATTGCCCGCATTCTGGCCTGCGCCAGATGCTGCGGTGGACCCCACGCGCCAAACCAACCGTCATTAGAGGGATTGAATATATAATCAGGTCGGTTCTCCGCATCGACAACTTGACCGGAAAAAATGATTTCGTAGCAAATCTGAACGCCGGCTTTGCCCCATTCACCCAGTTCAAGCGTCTGCGGGCCAGGCCCGGGAATGAAGTCGATTGCGCCTGCGACCAGGCGCGTTGCGCCAAGCGGTTCCAACAACCAGCGCAAAGCCAGATATTCGCCGTAAGGGACCAGATGCGCTTTGTCATAACCGGCGACAATCCGGCCATTTGAATTTATCGCAGTGACTGCGTTGCGTGCGCCCGACACCTTGCCATCCTCGAATTCGAGATCGACAGCTCCGGTCAGCATTAAACCACCGTCACCAGCGACTTTTCCTAACCGAAGGCGCGCAAAGAGGGGGTCCCCTGCTGCCGTCATTTGGTCATAATATCGTTGCGGATAGCCGTCGCGAAGATAGTCTGGAACGCCCGATTCGGGCCAAAGAAGCAAACGTTTTCCAACGTCGCGTTGCTTAACTGAAAGCGACGCTGATCGCAGAAAATGCCCTTCAAATTGCGCGGGATCGTCGAGCACTTCTTGCCGTACATCCGGCTGAATCAGGGTAAAAGCGAGGGTGCCTTCCTCGCGTTCCGGAGCGGGGAAATACATCGCTACGGCCATGGCCGCTGTCACACCAATCGTGGCCACAAAGCGGCGCGATTGGATCAACGCCAACAGACCGGCGGCAAGGCATACAACCAAGCCTGACAGCGCGTAAGTTCCAAGCCAAGGCAAAATAACCGCAGCACCGGGACGATCAAACGATCCCAGCAAAACAAGGCCCAGAGGGTCCCAAGCATAGCCGGTAAACACCCAACTGCGCAGCCACTCGGAAATTGTCCAACTGCCCGCAAACGCAAATGCGAACATTCCAAGCCTATCGCCAGACACTAACCATTTGGCCAACCAGCATGCCAATGCCGGGTAGACAGCAAGATAAAGCGACAACAGAGGTACAGCAAGCCAGCCCAAAGCCGCGGGCATTTCCGCTTGGTAGGTGAAGGCGGTGGCAATCCAATTGTTCGCCAGAGTGAAATGGGAAACCCCAAACAGCCAGCCAAGCAAAGCCGCCCGCTTGCGTGTTTCAGCCTGCAGAACCAGCCAGCCAAGCCCCGCCATCGCGAAAAGGGTCAATGGCCAAGCGGATAGCGGCGGAAAGCCAGTTGCAGCAAGCAAGCCCAACACCAGCGCAAAAAGGCGCGGCCAATCGGAAACGAATTCAAGCGCTTTTGCGAGGACAGTCATGTTCCGCCCCTCCGCGCCGGCGACCTAAACGGTCAAGCTTCAGCTAACCGCTTCAGCCGCATTATCGTCGCTGGCCGGCTTACGCCTGCGCGGCGCACGCTTGGGTTTTTCCGGCGCTTCTTCGGATAGAGCGCCAATTGATGGCGGAAGCGCCGCTGCATCAATCTCGCCACTGCCCGCATCCATTTTGGGTTTGGCAACTCTAGGCTTGCGAGGCCGCTTGACTTCGCGAGTTACGATTGCGTCGTCGCGCTGAGCTTCGTCCTTGGCTTGGCCTTCATTGCGATCACCACCCTCCGAGACACCTTCATCGCGCCTGCTTCGGCCACGTCCGCGGCCGTGTTGCTGCCGATCTTCACGGGGCCGATCTTCACGGGGCCGATCATTGGTATTGCGGTCATTGGGGCGCCGCTGGTTAGGCCGGCGATCTTCATTGTCGCCGCCTTCAGCATTGTCGCCATCATTATCACCGCGTTCGTCCTGACGCTTCGCACGCGATTCGTCCTGCCGCGCCTTATTATCGGCAATCACACGAAAATAATGATCGGCGAATTGCAGATAATATTCTGCCTGTACGCGATCATCATTATGCTGCGCGTCCTGTGCCAGCTTTTTATATTTATCGAGCATCTGCGCCGCATTTCCGCGCGCACGATTATCAATTCGGTTGGCCTGATTACCACCTGCTGGACCGCGATTGGTATTTGGACGACCGCGGCCACGGCGATTGCTGTTATTGTTACGATTGTTATTCAAGGAATTCTCTTCCCGGTAGCGACCATTGGCGGCGTGAAATATGCCGGCCTGGTCAAATGAGCCCTCGCCGCGATTGAATTATCGCGAACCGCGCTGCCCCATCTGCAATTTGCCTGTTCCGTTCGCCAAAGCACCCGTGTGCACGCGTATCGCAAATGTTGGAGCTAGACCGGGTTCGGAACGAAAACACTGCGAACCACTGATCTGAAGTAGGAGGTAACCACTGTTTGCGCCTTTGCCAAGCCTTTATCGCAACAATAGCGCGCGCGGCCTGTGGGCAAGATCGCGATGAAGCTCAGTCTGGAAACCGGATTGCTGCGCGATCCGGGCAACGGACACATCTTGCTGATAGCCGATCTCCAGCACCGCGACACCTTGCTGGGTGAGTAGGTTTCGCAATTGTGGGACCAGAATCCGGTAATCATCGAGCCCGTCTGGCCCGGCATAAAGCGCCTTTGCAGGCTCATAATCAGCGACCGATTTTTCGAGCGCGACTGTCGTTTCGACATAGGGCGGATTGGCAACAATCAGATCGAATCGGCCAAGCGCATCAGCCCAGCCATCTTCCGTCCAATCGGCATGGATCAAATGCGCGCGATCCGCCACACCTAGCTTGGCCGCATTGGCCGCCGCAACAGAGACTGCGGCAAGCGATTCATCGATCCCTATCCCGGTGGATTGTGGCAGTTCAGCCAGCAGAGTCAGCAGCAACACCCCTGACCCGGTCCCGAGATCAAGAATCCGGGCATCCGGCTGACAATTAGCCAAAGCGGTTTCGATGATGGTCTCGCTGTCGGGGCGCGGTATCAGTACATCGGGCGTGACTAAAAATTCGCGGCCGAAAAACTCCTGATGACCGAGGATATAGGCAACAGGCTCATAATTTGTACGGCGCTGCAGCAAATCGGCGAATTGCCGCGGGACTTCCAAGCCAGACCCGCTCAAGAGCATTTGAGAACGCGAAATGCCAAGCGCATGGGCCATCAACAATTCGGCATCGAGCCTCGCTGTGTCAGAGATATCGCCAAGCTGATTGGCCGCTTCGCGCAAGGTGGCGGCAACCGAATTCATGATTCTAGCGTGGCGAGCCGCTTAGCTTCGTCTTCAGCGATCAACGCGTCGATCAATTCGGGCAGACCTGATCCTTCGAGCACTTCGGTCAATTTGTGCAGCGTCAGACCAATCCGGTGGTCGGTCACGCGCCCTTGCGGGAAATTATACGTCCGGATACGTTCGCTGCGGTCGCCGCTGCCGACCATGGCCTTGCGCGCTTCCGCCTCGGCCCCGTGTGCCTCGGCGCGCTTCAAATCGTACAGCCGCGTGCGCAGGACCTGCATCGCCTTGTCTTTGTTCTTGTGCTGGCTGCGCTGATCCTGTTGGATTACAACCAGTCCGGTCGGCAAGTGAGTCAGGCGCACAGCGGAATCGGTGGTGTTGACGTGCTGACCGCCCGCTCCGCTGGCGCGGTAGATGTCGATTTTGAGATCATTTGCGTCGATATGAACATCGACCTCGTCCGGTTCCGGCAGGACCGCGACGGTCGCCGCCGAGGTGTGAATTCGCCCGCCACTTTCAGTGACCGGAACGCGCTGAACACGGTGGACACCACTTTCGAATTTCAGTTTGGCGAACACGCCGGTGCCCTGAATATTGGCGACAATTTCTTTGAAGCCGCCCACATCGGACGCACTCATGCTCACTGGCTCAACCTTCCAGCCCATTTCGCCAGCATATTTCTCGTACATCCGGTAGAGGTCGCCCGCGAACAAGGCCGCTTCGTCGCCGCCGGTGCCTGCGCGGATTTCGAGCATGGCAGGGCGGCTGTCGGCGCTGTCACGCGGCAGCATCGCGATGGACAGTGCGCGTTCTTTTTCGGGCAATGTCTGCCGTAATTGAGCCAGCTCTTCATCCGCCAGCGCCTTCATTTCAGGATCTTCGGTCATCACCGCAAGCTCAGCGATTTCAGCTCGGATCTCGCTGACTTCAATGGCGAGTTTCGCAACAGGTTCAAGCTCGGCATAATCGCGGCTGGCCTTGACGAACTCCTCCCCCTCCAAGGTACCCGAAGCCATCCGCGCCTCAAGTTCAGCGAAGCGATTTGTGATCTGGCGGAGGCGGTCAGCGGTGATGGTCATTTTGACAAAATCTCGGCGGCGAGGAGTATTTCAGTGACCTTGTAAACAATCCCTTCTTCTCCTCGGGCAGGGGCGTCTGACATTCCTTCACCGCCTAAAGACAATATCGCCCGCGGACTCGCATTGGAAGCTTTGGTAAAGCGTTTGCGCGGAGAACCGCTCGCAAAAAGTTCGGATACAAGCCCATGTTTTCTTAACTCGCTTACAGCTGCAATTCCCTTGCAGAGCATCTCGTCATTTTCGACCACTACAATTACATCTGCTACAAGCTCATTCTTCTCCCCCACCAGCATCGCCAGCCGCTCGATCCCCGCAGCCCAGCCGACCGCAGGCGTTGCCGGACCGCCAAGGCCCTCCATCAATCCGTCATAACGTCCGCCGCCCAGCACTGTACTTTGTGCGCCGAGAGCCGATGCCGCCGCACTGCCTACGTCGGGGATGAACTCGAACGCTGTGTGACGGTAATAGTCGAGTCCGCGCACCAGGCTTTCGGCGCGGACCCACTTTACCCCTGCTGCATCCAGCCCGCTGGTAACAGCGCCGAAAAATGCCCGTGCTTCGTCTGACAAAAAGTCATCAATCTTGGGTGCATTGGCCAAAAACGGCTTGTCGCGCCGGTCCTTGCTATCGAGAATCCTCAGCGGGTTTTTCTCAAGCCTCTCCTGCGAATCTTCGCTCAACTGGTCTTTGACCGCCATGAAATATTCGATCAACGCAGCGCGCCACGCCTCGCGGCTGGTGCCATCGCCGAGCGTATTGAGGTGCAGCGTTACGCCTTCAATACCCAGCTCCTTCAACATCTGGTCGGCCATTGCGAGCAGTTCGACATCGGCTTGCGGTTCACCTGCTCCGATAATTTCGGCATCAATCTGATGGAACTGGCGGTAGCGGCCCTTCTGCGGTCGCTCGTAACGGAACAAAGGACCGTGCGTTGCCAATTTGAGCGGCGCATGTTGCTGCCAGCCATTGGTGATGTAGGCACGCGCAATTCCGGCGGTAAATTCTGGCCGCAGCGTCAGCGATTCCCCGCCGCGATCATCGAAGCTGTACATTTCCTTCGACACAACATCGGTGGTTTCGCCCAGCGAACGCGCGAAAACTTCGGTCTTTTCGAAAACCGGCATTTCTGCCCGCCGAAAACGGTAAAGCTTGCGCACGCGTTCGAAGGTTTCGACCACGAACGCAAATGCCTCTGCATCGGGTCCGAAAATATCCTGTGTGCCGCGTATCGCATGTGGTGTCTTGCTGCTCATAATCGCCGCTTAGGCGAGTGCGACCACACTCGCAATAATCACCCCGCAATATCTGCGCCTTGCCGCATTGCAGCATTTTCGTTCTTGGCGATGCTGTCAGTGACCGCTAAGGGCGCGCCTATGGATATCAGCAAAATCAGCATTGGCGACAATCCGCCAGAGAGCCTTAACGTCATCATCGAAGTACCCACTGGCGGCGAACCGGTGAAGTATGAATTCGACAAAGCATCGGGCGCATTGTTCGTGGACCGCATCCTACACACGCCAATGCGGTATCCCGCCAATTACGGCTTCATTCCGCACACTTTGTCGCCAGATGGCGATCCGCTGGACGCTCTGGTAATTGCGCGCACCCCCTTCATCGCAGGCTGTGTCGTCCGCGCACGCCCGATTGGCGTGCTCAATTTGGAAGACGAGCACGGCGGCGATGAGAAGCTGATCTGCGTGCCAGTCGACACAACGTTCCCCTATTATTCTGACGTCGGCGAAACCAAGGATTTGCCGTCAATCATCTTTCAACAGATCGAACATTTCTTCACCCATTACAAAGACCTCGAAGCTGAAAAATGGGTGCGTATCGGCAATTGGGGCGATGCGGAGGAAGCGCGTCAGATTGTTATCGAGGCGATAGAGCGAGCAAAAGCGTAACGCCTATTCAATTGGACGCTCTGAATCGAGCAGATCATCGTCGCCCAAATCTGCTGCTCGTTCAGCTCTTACCATTTCCGAAATCTCGGTGACGGGCGAAACATCCTCATCCGGCAAAGGCGGTCGCACGGGTTTGTCCGGCCTTTCTACCTTTGGTTTCTCGCCAGTGGTCATAGTCGCTGCCCCTTCAAAATTGAGCGGAGCCGCCGAGTCGAACCGCAAGCGGTAAATCGGTTCCGGCAGGGCAAACCCATTGTTTTCAAGTGCGTCTTTAACCGCATGGATCGCCCTGCTTCGCGCTTTGTAGATATCCGCCTGCTGTTGATCGATCCAGCCCAGGTAGCGGATGACAATGTTGGAATCGCCCACCTGTTCAATCCTTGCGCTTGGCTCGGGATTGTCGAGCACAAATGGCAGCTCCTTGAGGACACTGACCCCGAGACAACGCGCAGCGGTTGGATCATCTTCCGCATCCACGCCCAATTCAAAGTCGAATCGGCGCTGCGGGTTGCGGGTGAAATTGGTGATGACCGCTTTGAAAACAGTCGAATTTGGCACGCGCAGATGGTTACCGTCCATCGTCATCATCACCGTTGCACGGCTAGTCAGGCGGATAATCCGCCCCTCAAGATCATCGATCAGGACATGATCATTGGCCTGAAACGGTTGGCGGAGGCTAAGCATCAGCGACGCGACGTAATTCTCAATTGTTTCGCGCATCGCAAAGCCAAGCGCGATACCAATTACACCGGCTCCGCCAAGCACCGCGCCCAGCAAAGCGCCTGCGCCGATCATATCGAGAGCAATCACCGCCCCGCCAATAACAAACACAAACCGGATCGCGCTGGCGATGAGTTCTGCCAAGAAAACGTTGGGTGAAATTCGGCGCCAGAACCCGCGAAGACCCGCAATCGCGTAGCCAAGCAGGCTGATAAGCAGTGCCACGAGAAAAGCCGCGCCAAGCAAGGGCAGGAACTTCACAAAATCGGTAAACCGCTCCGACAGGCTGCCCAACGCGCCCAAATTTTCGCCAATTGATACATCGCGCTCAATTTTGTTTTGCACAGTCACCACGCCATCAATCTGATCAGCGAGCCCTTCGGCTTCATCGATATCGGCTTGCGATGCGAGCGCACCATTTAATGTGACAACGCCCTGCTCAACTTCAACTGTGACGGCGGAGAGATGATCCAGAACCCCATAAATTCCGCGAAGCCGCTTTGCGATGCGCTCGTCTTCGCCGGGGACGATCTCCGGCTCGATCAGTTGCGCGGGAGCGGGTTCCCCGGCTTCAGTCTCCGGAGCCGCGGGGAGTATCGCGTAGGCTGGCCCGGTTAACATCAAAAGGCACATTGCCACCGCTTGCCATATCTTGCGCATTGTCATTCTCCTGCAACAGTCATCCCGTCGATCCGCAAGGTCGGCGCGTTGATTGCACGGTACATTTCCAAATCGCTTGCAGGGATTAAAGCGGCGAACATATCCAATAGGTTCCCCGCAATCGTAAAATCGGCAACCGGCCCTACCAATTCACCGCTGCGAATCCGGAAACCGGACGCTGCCCGGCTGTAGTCGCCAGTCAGGCCGTTCACACCCTGCCCGACCAATTCAGTCACGAGCACACCATCGCTGATTTCGGCAATCATTTCCTCGCGGCTGATCTCACCCGCTTCCATATGGACATTGCTGGCCGAGATTCCCGGTGCACCGCCGCCGCTACGAGCAGCGTGGCCGGTTAGCGGCAAATCAAGCTGGCGCGCAGCGGCGCTGTTGAGAAGCCAGCCCGTGCATTTACCAGCCTCGACCAAGGCTCGCGCTGCTGTGGGCAAGCCCTCGCCATCAAACGGGCGCGAGCGGGGGCCGCGTAGGCGGTGGGGGTCATCCAGGATGCGGATGCTCGCTGGAAATAATGTGTCGTCGATTCGGTCCAGCAGGAAAGTTGATCGCCGCGCCGCCGACATTCCGCTCATCGCCGCGATCAAATGGCCGATCAAAGTTCCGCTAACCCGCGGATCGAACAGAACTGGCATAGCGCCGCTCGGCAATTTACCGGGATTCATGCGTGCAATCGTACGCTCCGCAGCGGTCAGGCCAATGGATGCGGGGGACGGCAAATCCTCCAGATAATGCGCGGCGCGATACTCATAATCGCGCTGCATTGCGTCACCTTCGCCTGCGATCAGGCTGGCGCTGAGTGCATGCGAGGTCGATTCGAAGCCGCCAGAAAAACCGTGGCTGGTCACCAGCGCCACGACCGAGCGGCTAAAACCTGCATTCGCTCCGCCGCTATTGGTCACGCCCTCCACCGCACGCGCGGCATCTTCCATTTCCAAAGCCCGGTCTCGCAATGAAGCCGGAGTTGGCTCAGCTGGATCGCTCAAGTCGTAATCGGCGTGACCAGTCCGTGCCAACAAATCTGAAGGGGCAAGGCCCGCGAAAGGATCTTCAGGCGCGAGCCTTGCCATCGCGACCACGCGCTCGGTCAATTCGGCGAAGGCCTCATCGGAGAAATCGCTGGTGCTGATAGTTGCCGAACGCTGGCCTAAGAACACGCGAAGACCTATTTCCTCACCTTCTGACCGCTCAACATCTTCCAACGCGCCCAACCGGACAGAGACGCTTTCGGACGCGCTGGCCGAAGTAACCGCGTCCGCAGAATCGGCGCCCTTCTTCACGGCGAGGCCAATTAACTCCGCGCAACGTTCTTGCGCTTGTTCCGGTGTAATCATGTTAGTGTGCTGGTCCGTTTCATGTCAGCGGACCTAGTGATCTAATGCATCGCAGGCAATGTAGCATACAGCCTGCGAAAGCCGTCAGCCAATCAAAGCAATCGCCTTAAACAACCCGGTCAGCGCAAATGGGAGACCGATGGCCAACAACCACAACAGCGCAAGATCTCGCCGGAAAGCTGGTGCCAGCGATGGGTCGGACGCCTGTGCATCGCTTAGATTGCGCCAGCGACGCTCGAAGGAGCGGCAAGCCGGGATGATGCCGACCACAAGAACCACAAGCGCAAAGAGGGCCAGCGATTTGAAACCGGTTTCTTTCATCGCACCGACAGTCGCAAAGATATGCAGCGCAGTATAAATAATCAGCGCATAGGCGACATGATCGCTCATGCTCTTACGCCAATCGCGCCCGCGCAATTTTGCGACCGGTGCAGTATCTTCCAAAATCTTGTTCATGCGTCCTCTCCCCAGAGTGGCATTTTCCCTCAATTCGATTCGAAGTGTCACAGATTTCCGCACAAAGTTCAAGCGCAGTAACCAAACCGAAACCGGCGATGTGTTCTATCAGCAAATATGCTGGTCATGCAGGAATCCTGCCAATTTAGGGCAAACGGGGCTTTTCAAGGCGTCCTGCAATGCTACATGGTGGAGTTATGAGCGAGATCATACACGCCGAACCCACCGCGTCCGTGGATGCCAACGCCCCCATGCCACAAGGCGGACTGGAAGTTATTTCCATCGCCAAAAGCTATGACAAGCGAGCGGTCCTGACCGACATTTCCCTGACTGTGGGTAAGGGAGAGGTGCTTGGACTGCTTGGCCCCAATGGCGCGGGCAAGACCACCTGCTTTTATTCAATCATGGGCCTGGTTCGCCCTGATTCCGGGCGTATCTTGATGGATGGCGATGATGTCACCAAACTGCCGATGTATCGCCGCGCGATCCTTGGGCTCGGTTATCTACCTCAGGAAACCAGCATTTTTCGCGGAATGACTGTGGAGCAAAATATCAATTGCGTGCTCGAAATGGTCGAGCCTGACAAGGAAACCCGCGCGGCTGAACTGGAACGGCTGCTAGACGAATTCGGCTTGGTGAAATTACGCGCTTCGGCAGCAATGGCGCTATCGGGTGGTGAACGACGGCGCTGCGAGATTGCCCGCGCATTGGCAGCCAAACCCTCCATCATGCTGCTCGATGAACCGTTTGCCGGAATTGACCCGCTGTCGATCAGCGACATTCGCGATCTGGTCAAAGATTTGAAGACCCGCGGCATCGGCGTGCTCATAACTGACCATAATGTTCGTGAGACACTCGAAATCGTTGACCGCGCCTGCATCATTTATGGCGGACAAGTGCTGTTTGCCGGCACGCCTCAAGATCTGGTCGCGGATGAGAATGTGAAGCGCCTGTATCTGGGCGAAGGCTTCACTTTGTGATGAGAATTCTGGCGGGACATTGATTTATGGCCTTGGGGCCGCGCCTAGACCTCCGCCAATCGCAATCGCTGGTTATGACTCCCCAGCTGCAGCAAGCTATCAAGCTGCTGGCGCTGTCAAATCTCGAAATCGAAACCTTCATCGGAGATGCGCTGGAGGCTAACCCGCTGCTCGAAGCTGGCGAGATCCAAAGTCAGGACGCGCCCGATAATGCTGGCGATGCAATTTCAGAACCCTCTGCTGATGGCCCAGCCGGAGATGACACCGCACTAGATATCGACAGCAGCGCCATCGATGTGGACCGTGACACCGGCGACGGGCAAACTGGCGATGGCGAATGGGGGGCAGCTGGCTCTGCAAGCGGTTCCATATCCGATGACATGCCTGGGATTGAGGAGCGCAGCACTGCTACTATATCGCTAGCTGACCATCTTGAAGAACAAATCGGCGGAGCCACCAGCAATCCTCGCGAAGAATTTGCCGCGCGTTACCTGATCGGCCTGCTCGATGAAGCAGGCTATCTCGGCACCGATTTGCGCAGCGCAGCGCTCGATCTCGATATGAACCCAAGCGAGGTAGAAAGCGCGCTGAAAGCCGTCCAGTCGCTCGATCCCACCGGTGTCGGAGCAAGGACACTGAGCGAATGTCTCGCTTTGCAAGCACGCGAAGCCGACCGTTATGACCCCTGCATGGCGCGTTTGATCGACAATCTTGATCTGGTCGCGAAAGGCGAATTCGCCCGACTGAAGCGCATGTGCGATGTCGATGACGAGGATTTTGCCGATATGCTGAACGAGCTGCGCAGCTATGACCCCAAACCGGGGCTAGCCTATGGCGGCGATCCCGAAAGCGCGGTTCTACCCGACATTCTCATATCACCCGGCAAGGCTGAAGGCTGGGATATTAGGCTAAACGAAGCGACATTGCCGCGGCTTGTGGTCAATCGCGGTTATTTTGTCGAATTGCGCGAAGGTTGCACCGACAAGGAATCGCGCGGCTGGCTGAATGAAAAACTGGCCGATGCAAACTGGTTGATAAAGGCGCTTGATCAGCGTCAGAAAACCATTCTCAAGACCGCTGCGGAAATCGTAAAGAAGCAGGAAGGTTTTTTCAAACATGGGGTGTCAGAATTGCGTCCTTTGACTTTGCGTGAGGTCGCCGAAGAGATCGATATGCATGAAAGCACCGTCAGCCGGGTGACCAGCAACAAGTATCTGCACTGCGATCGGGGCACATTCGAGCTCAAATATTTCTTCATGAGCGGGGTTGGCGCAGATGCAGACGGCGAAGGCGGCGCGTCTTCGGAAAGCGTCAAGGCGCGAATAAAGTCACTATGCGATGCGGAAGACCCGAAAAAAATCCTCTCCGATGATAAATTGGTCGAGTTACTCAAGGCAGAAGGCTTCGACATTGCGCGCCGCACCGTGGCCAAATATCGCGAAGCAGTTGGCATCGGCAGCAGCGTTCAGCGGAGGCGAACCAAAAAGCTCAACAGTTTTTGAACGTAATCTTTTGTGTGGGGACCCTTAGACGCCGAGCGCCTGCATCCGCAGGCTTGGCGCCGCACTACCGGGCGACGCGCGGTCAGCGCGGTAGGCTATCGAAGCGCAAGCGACCAATGATGTCTGAGGCTAAACAAGCAAAATACCCGTGACTCAAAAGCCACGCGACTCGTGGAGTCAGGCGGGTTTACGACTTATTAACCTTTTTTGTTCAGAAGTTTTGTGGTTAATCCAATGCAACACTGATTATCGAAGTGTTACTAAACGAATTCGGGGCAAAGGGGAATTCCCATGCGGGTACTGTTGATTGAAGACGAGCCGACAACGGCAAAAGCTATCGAGCTCATGCTTACAACAGAAGGGTTCAATGTCTACTCGACCGATTTGGGCGAGGAAGGTTTGGATCTGGGTAAACTGTATGATTACGACATCATCCTGCTGGATCTTAATTTACCGGACATGCACGGATATGATGTGTTGAAGAAATTGCGCGTTGCCAAGGTGCAGACGCCGGTTCTGATCCTTTCGGGTATCGCAGAAATGGACAGCAAAATCCGCAGCTTCGGCTTCGGTGCTGATGATTATGTGACCAAGCCGTTCCACCGCGAAGAACTGGTTGCACGCATTCATGCGGTTGTCCGCCGCTCGAAAGGCCACAGCCAATCGGTCATCCGCACCGGCAAGCTGGCCGTGAACCTTGATGCCAAAACTGTAGAAGTTGACGGCGCCCGTGTTCACCTGACCGGCAAAGAATATGCGATGCTCGAGCTTCTTTCGCTTCGCAAGGCCACGACGCTCACTAAGGAAATGTTCCTCAACCACCTTTATGGTGGAATGGACGAGCCTGAACTCAAGATCATTGACGTCTTCATTTGCAAGCTGCGCAAAAAACTCAGCCATGCATGTGACGGCGAGAATTATATCGAAACTGTGTGGGGCCGTGGTTACGTCCTGCGCGATCCGGAAAGTGCAGCCGCAGCTGCGTAATTTCCGAACAAAATTATAGTCTCCTAATTGCAGCGAGGGCGCCCGGGATGGAAACATGCCGGGCGTTTTCGTTTGAGTTAACCCGATGCCAACGCTCCTACCCTAAGCGGATTACATGAGTTCGAGCAGCCTCTCTCCTCAGCGTTCCCACACACGCATCCATGCGATTGACGCCATTCGCGGGTTTTGCCTGCTCAACATTTTCGTGAACCACATAACAGTCGGTTTTCTGAACGGCCTTTCACCATCAAGGATCATGTTTTCCGACAGCGCAGAAGCATTTGTATTCCTCGCCGGAATATCATGCTTTCTGGCCTATGGGGCCTATGGCGGCAAAAATTTCACTGCCATCAATCGCCAGCGAATATGGCACCGCGCCATTACGCTGCTCTGGGTCAATTCGCTGATTGCTTTGATATCGGTCGCGATTCTGCTGATCGCAGCGAGAATTGCCACACCAGCCGAACCTTCGCTGTTTCCTACAGAATTGATTAAAGAACACGGCATCGTCCCTTACCTCTGGCATGTACTGACAATGCAGGAGACCGCCGGATACTCGGTTGTGTTGCGGCTCTATGTCGCGCTGATGCTGGCCGCGCCGCTGTATATCTGGCTGGCTGGTAAACGGTTCTGGTACCCGCTTATTCCGGCAGGACTGTTGTGGCTTGGTGCCGGGCATTTTGGCCTTGCCGAAAGCAACAGTTTAAGCGGCGTCCCGCTCGCTCTTACCTTGCTGCCGTGGAACATGGTGTTTGCATCGGGTATCGCGCTGGGAGCGGCTATCGCTCAAGGCAAAGCATTGCCACAAAGCAGGCCCCTGACATTTGCTGCAGCTGCTCTGGTGCTTGCAGGGCCGGTATGCTTCACTGTTCTCACGCGTCTTTCGCCAGATATTCTGGCCTGGGTCGATACGCGCAATGATTATTTCTGGACAGGGGCAAGCAAGTCTCTGCAATCGCCGCTTCGTGTCGCCTATATGCTCGCGCTTGCCTATCTGGTTATCGCCCTGAGAAAAGCGCCGGTCATCAGGTTAGTCTACGGCGTTTCGCCCGGAAATGTTTTGACGATATTGGGCCGTCGCTCGCTCGAAGTCTTCTCGGTTGGCGCGGTTCTCGCGCTCGTTGCCGACCAAGTGCTGTGGGCGCTGTTCACCCATGATGTTGTTACCTCAGGATCATTAGGCGCGATCGCGATAGAGGGCGCGATGTGCGGCTTGGCGGTATTCGCCATGCTGCGCGCGGCACAAAGCAAACGGTTTACCGCTGACGCAATCGGCTCAACCATTGCAAGATTCATGACCAATCAGGCCGCTCCAACGCAAACTGCTGCCAAAATCTGAAAGCGTGTACAAAGTGTCCGCGCTTGAGAGTAAGGACAAGACCCACTACACGCACGCCCCATGACTGCGCATAAACCCGGTGACCCGACCACCCTGAACCGCCTCTATGGCCGATCCATCGGCAAGCCTTTGCGCGCCTTCCAGCAAAGTCTGGTCGATGATTTCTTGCCACAGATTGCGGTGCCGGATGAAGGTCCGGTTACGGCCGAGCGATTGTTCGGAGACGACCGCCCGATGCATTTCGAGATCGGCTTCGGTTCGGGCGAACATATGGCCGACCGCGCCGAAAATTTGCCCGATCACGGATTTATCGGAGCCGAACCGTTCCTCAACGGCGTGGCGGCGGCGCTGGGCCATGTGAAGGAACGCACGCTGCCCAATATCCGCCTGCATCACGGCGACGCGCTGGAGGTGCTCGCGCGTATTCCCGATGGCTCGCTCAGCTTCGCCTATCTTCTCCACCCCGACCCGTGGCCCAAGGCGCGCCATGCAAAGCGCCGGATGATGAATGACGGGCCGGTCGAAATGCTCGCCGCCAAGCTTAAACCGGGCGGCGAATTTCGCTTCGGCACCGACCACGACATCTATCTGCGCCACGCGCTGATGATTATGCGGCGGCACTCGGACACATTCGAATGGCTCGCCGAAGGGCCGCAAGACTGGCAAAATCGCCCGAGCGGCTGGAGCGAAACCCGTTATGAGCGCAAGGCGCGCGATGTGTTCGGGCATGAGGTGTGGTATTTCAAATATCGGCGACGGTAATCGATGATTGGAGCCAAAAGTCTGGTTGGCGCTCCCTTCCTGCTATTGGGGCTGGTGTTTGTGGGCGCAAGCGCAGTGAGGACATGGGAAGTGAACGCTTTGGCCGTTACCGGAGCGCACACGCTTGGTGAAGTCTCCAGCATGACCCGCAAATCGAACAACGCGAGACGTGGGGGCCGTAGTTGGCATGCAGGCGTGGTGTTCAAAACCGCGGCTGGTGCAGAAATCGGCTTCGTGAACAGACAGGGCAGCGCCCTTCGTTCATTCGACAAGGGCGAGATTGTGGAGGTCGCTTACGATCCGGCAAATCCCGAAAATGCGATAATCAACAATTTCTGGACCCGCTCCGCATCGGTTTTTGATGCACTCTTTGCCAGCATCTTCGTTGCACTGGGCGGCTGGTTGATCCGGCGAGATCGCAGGGAAGCCAAGGAAACCGGCTGGGGCCGCTAACCCACCACCCCCGCAGCCGCCAGCACTGCCAGCGTTAGAATATCCGGCGCATTGGCGGTCATCGGGGCCAGCTGGACCGGTTTTTCCATACCAATCAGCATCGGGCCGATAGTGTCATCGCCGCCTAGCTCCCGCAGAATTTTGGCAGACAGATTGGCCGATTGCAGGCCGGGCATCACCAGCACATTTGCGGGGCCTGATAGGCGACTGAACGGATAAAGCGCCATGACTTTCGGATTGAGCGCGGCATCGGGCGCCATTTCCCCTTCATATTCAAAGCCGGGGTCTTCCCGATCCAATATTGCAACCGCGCCGCGAATATTGTCGAGCCATTTTCCGCTCGGATTGCCGAAGGTTGAATAGGACAGGAACGCCACGCGCGGTTCATGGCCCATACGGCGCGCAACAGCGGCAGTTTCGCGCGCGATATGCGCCAGTTCTTCCGCGCTTGGGCGTTCGTTTATTGTTGTATCAGCAAGGAACGTTGTGTGGTTTTTGCCGATCATCATGTGGATGCCAAACGGCAGAGCTCCCTTCTTCGCATCAAGCACAAGATTCACTTCGCGGGCCGATTGCGCGAATGTTCGGGTCAGGCCCGAAATCATCGCATCGCCATGCCCCAGCGCGACCAGCAAAGCTGAAAATACATTGCGTTCCTGATTGACCATCCGGCGCACGTCGCGCTCTGTAAAACCGCGCCGCTGAAGCCGCTTGTAAAGGAAGTCGACCATTGCCGGCACATGTTCCGAATCAGCCGAGTTCTGGATTTCGAAGTCACCAGGATTATCCACGCCCAGCATATGGAGTTTATTCGCCACCGCTTTTGTACGGCCAACCAACACTGGCGTGCCGTATCCGAAATCGCGGAACTGAATTGCTGCGCGCAGCACCACGTCTTCCTCCGCCTCGGCAAATACCACCCGCTTAGGGTTGGCCTTCGCGATTTCATAGGTGTTGGTGAGCACCGAGGTGGTCGGATTGAGTCGGGCCTTTAATGACAGACGGTAAGCGTCGAAATCATCGATTGGAGCCTGAGCGACGCCCGAATCCATCGCAGCCTTGGCCACGGCAGAGGAAACGACTTCCATAAGGCGCGGATCGAACGGTGCAGGAATGATATAGTCAGTGCCGAATTTGTGGTTCTTACCATAGGCGGCAGCCACTTCATCGGGAACGCGTTGCCGCGCCAGATCTGCGATGGCGTGTGCCGCAGCAACTTTCATTTCTTCATTGATCGCGGTCGCACGAACATCGAGCGCACCGCGGAAAATGAACGGGAAGCCAAGAACATTATTGACCTGATTGGGATAGTCGGAACGACCGGTCGCAATAATCGCGTCGGGGCGAACTGCTTTGGCATCATCAGGAGTAATTTCTGGGTCGGGATTGGCCATCGCGAAGATAATCGGGCTCTTGGCCATTTTCTTGACCCATTCGGGCTTCAGTGCGCCTGCCGCCGACAGGCCGAGGAAAATATCCGCGCCGTCGAGCGCTTCTTCCAATGTCCGCGCTTCGGTAGGCACAGCATGTGCGCTTTTCCATTGGTCGACATTCTCCCGGCCGGGATAAATCGGTCCGCTTCGGTCGCACACGGTCACATTTTCATGCGGAACGCCGATCGACTTTATCAGAGCGGTGCAGGCGAGCGCAGAAGCGCCAGCTCCATTCACGACCATTTTCACGTCTTTGAAATCGCGCCCGGTCAGGAAGCAGGCGTTAATCAATCCAGCCGCAGCAATAATCGCAGTTCCGTGCTGATCATCATGCATAACCGGAATATTCATCCGGTCGCGCAAAGCCTGTTCGATGATGAAGCATTCGGGCGCAGCGATATCTTCAAGATTAATCCCGCCGAAAGTCGGCTCCATCAGCGCAACAGCTTCGATAAATTTGTCTGGGTCTTCGGTGTCCAACTCGATGTCGATCGAATCCACATCGGCAAAGCGTTTGAACAACACCGCTTTACCTTCCATCACCGGCTTGGATGCCAAGGCACCCAGATTTCCCATGCCGAGAATGGCGGTTCCGTTAGAAATCACCGCAACCAGATTGGCGCGCGCTGTGTATTTTGCCGCATTGGCCGGATCGTCGGCAATCGCCTGGACCGGCGCAGCAACACCGGGGGAGTAAGCAAGCGACAAATCGCGCTGCGTAGCCATTGGCTTGGAGGCGATAATCTCGATTTTACCGGGCCGGATTGTCTCGTGGTAAAACAGCGCCTCGCGCGTCGTGAAGCTATCCTGAGTGTCGTCGGCCACTATATTTCCCCTGCGTATCAATCTGCCAGTCCAGTGAGCCGGCATCTAACCCACGGCGGCGCTAAGCGATAGGGAAAAGGCGACAGGTGGGAGCATAACGCCCGTGACAACGACCTATGAAAGGCGGTCGGGGAATAGATTGTCCTTTCCCTTCACGAATCGAGTGCGGCGCGGGTAACCCCGCAATATGGCCGCCAAGCAGTCCCCGAAACAAACTCCGATGATGGAGCAATATCATGCACTGAAAGCGCAGGCCGAGGGCTGTCTGCTATTCTACCGGATGGGTGATTTCTTTGAATTGTTTTTTGATGATGCGAAGCAAGCCGCCGCCATCCTCGACATCGCTCTGACCGCGCGCGGCAAAGATAGCGGAGAACCGGTGCCGATGTGCGGGGTGCCGGTCCATGCAGCAGAAGGCTATCTAGCACGGCTGATCAAGGCTGGCTGCAGGGTAGCGATAGCTGAACAGGTTGAGACGCCCGAACAAGCCAAAAAGCGCGGTGGGTACAAGGCGCTGGTGCAGCGCGATATCGTTCGTTTTGTAACCGCTGGGACACTGACGGAAGAAGCGCTGCTCGAACCGCGCCGCGCCAATATGCTGGCGGCTGTGTGCGAAGTGCGCGGCATTATCGGGCTGGCAAGTTGCGACATTTCAACCGGCCAGATGGTGCTGGAGGAATGCGACGCTGAAAGTTTGAACGCCGCGCTCGCCCGGATTGGCGCATCGGAAGTCGTCGCGCCGGAAGGCTGGGAGTCGGTGCCTGAAGACGCAATCGAGCGGCCACGCGCAGACTTCAGCAGTGATGAGGGTGAACGGCTGCTCAAATCTTTGCATGAGGTAAAAACGCTCGACGCTTTCGGCGACTTCAGCCGGGCAATGCTGGCTGCCGGGGGCGGGCTTATTGCCTATCTTGATCATGTCGGTCGCGGCAATTTGCCGCTGCTCCTGCCGCCAAGGATCCGCGCTGGAAACGCGCAATTGGCGATGGACGAGGCAACCCGCGCCAGTCTGGAAATTCTGGTCTCGCAGCAAGGCGGGCGGCCAGGTAGCTTGATTGCCGCGGTTGATCGCTGCGTGTCCGGCGCAGGTGCGCGGCAATTGGCGGATGATCTGTCCTCGCCCCTATGCGATCTATCCGCAATTTCGCAGCGTCTTGCGCTGGTTGATTACTTTCACCGCGACCCTTTATTACGCGCCGATTTGCGCGAGGTTTTGCGTGCTCTGCCTGATATTGGCCGCGCGCTTGGAAGGGTCGTCGCTGGCCGAGGCAGTCCGCGCGACCTCGGTCAAATACGCGATGGTCTGGCGGAAGCGCGGCGCATTCGCGACTTCCTAAGTCAGAAAACCGATAGGCCGCCCTTGCTAGATGCATTGCTGCCCATGATGGCGGGGCATGGCGCCTTAGTTGATATGATGCAGCGTGCATTAATTGCCGCGCCGCCAACCGAGCGATCAAATGGTGGCTACATCGCCGAAGGATATGACGCCGCGCTCGACGAGTTGCGCAGCGTATCGGGTAATGCGAGGCGCGCAATCGCAGCGCTAGAGGCACGCTACCGAACTGACACCGGAATTGCCGCACTGAAGATAAAGCACAATGGCGTGCTAGGGTATTTCATCGAAGTGCCAGCCAAACATGCCGATCCGCTAATGTCGGCGGACAGCGGCTTCACCCACAGGCAAACCATGGCGGGCGCGGTCCGGTTTAACTCGCTGTCGTTGCATGAAGAAGCCGGACGGATAAACGAAGCTGGCGGTCATGCGCTTGTTGCAGAAGATGCCCATTTCGAGCAGCTCACCAGTGCCGTTGTGGCGGACCGCCAAGCTATTGCGGTTACTGCAGATGCACTATCGCGGCTTGATGTCAGCGCTGGCCAGGCAGAACGCGCGGCCGAGAGCGACTGGTGCAGGCCGGAGATTTCCGAATCCACTACGCTCGAGATTCTTGGTGGCCGTCATCCGGTCGTGGAGGCTGCCCTAGCCAAATCGGGCGATCGGTTCGTCGCCAATGATTGCATATTGGATGAGTCCGACCGGCTTTGGCTCATAGGCGGGCCCAATATGGGCGGTAAATCGACATTCCTGCGGCAGAACGCGTTAATCGTTCTGCTAGCGCAGGCTGGAGGCTATGTTCCCGCGGCATCGGCCCGCATCGGGCTTGTCGACAGGCTTTTCAGCCGTGTCGGCGCATCGGATAATCTTGCAAAGGGCCGTTCGACTTTCATGGTCGAAATGGTCGAAACTGCGGCCATTCTTTCGCAAGCAACTGATCGCAGCTTCGTTATTCTAGACGAAGTTGGGCGCGGAACTTCAACCTATGACGGCTTGGCTTTGGCATGGGCGGTGGTCGAAGCAGTGCATGAAACCAATCGCAGCCGCTGCCTTTTCGCAACCCACTATCATGAATTGGCTCGGCTAGCCGACAGTTGTGACTCGCTGTCCCTTCACCATGTCCGCGCCCGCGAGTGGAAGGGTGATCTAGTCCTGCTGCACGAATTGGCAGAGGGACCAGCGGATCGTTCTTATGGTCTGGCAGTGGCGCGTCTTGCCGGTATTCCCAAGCCCGTTGTCAAGCGTGCAAAGTCAGTGTTGGACAAGCTTGAAAAAGGCCGCGCTGAAACGGGCGGGCTGGCGGCGGGTCTGGGCGACTTGCCGCTTTTCGCCGCTATAATAGAGCAGGAAGGTACGCAGGATACCGGCATCCTCGCGCAATTGATGGAGACCGATGTCGACGCTCTATCGCCGCGAGAAGCGCTCGAATTGATCTACCGCCTGAAGCAGGATGCGCAGGCGGCAGAACTCTGAAAATCTACCAAATTTTAAGATTTTCGGCCCAATGCTACGGCGATGTACACGCTATTGTTCCGCAACCGACTGGCCGCGCTAGGGTTTGTCCTACTGATGATTATCAGCGCGATAAGCTTGGTTGGCACTGAGGATCAGGAAGGCGTAATCACTAAAACCGCCAATGAAATCGAAGCGCAGAAGGCTGAATTTGAAAGTGCGGTTGAGGCTGTCGGCCCACCAAAAACTCTGAACGGCCAAGGGTCAGAAGAAGAAACCCCAATCGAGTTTCTCGATGACGAGGAGCTTATTGACTCAGCAGAGGGATTTGATCCGACACCCGACGACGAGTTCAACCCTGAGTCGCTTGCCGAGCAGGAAGAAGTCGTTATTGTTCTTGAAAATGAGCAAAGACCAGAAACAGAATAGTTCCAACGAGTTAGCCGAACAACGGACCGACTGGGCGGAAGATCGGACCGTTCAGGCGACAGAACGAACTTACGCCGGTTGGCTCAGAACTGCATTTGCAGCTATCGGTATTGGGCTAGGATTCCGGGCTTTGTTCGGCGAATTTGACCCGCCTTGGCTCGCCAAAGGAATTGCCACCGTTTTTATCCTGCTGGGCGGAATTGTCGCATGGTCTGCGCAAAGAAATGCGTGCAAATCGCTTTCACGACTTAGCACGCATGACGTTGATGCCCCAAAAGCGCTGCATATGCGCTGGCTTAGCTACATAGTCTCCGGCGGCGCAATCGTTTTGGTCTGTGCGCTGTGGTTCTTGCGCAAAACGATTATTGACTAGAATTTAGGTGCCGTCACCGCGCAGACCATCGAGCTTTGCTGATTTGCCAAATTTATCGACATTATCATCGTGATTTGGTTCGCCTGCAAAGGCGCCCATGTCGATCCGGCCCGAACTTTCCATATCGCGCATGTGGTCGATGGTATCCTGCGTTGAGTCGCCCATCAAGCCGCTCGAATTATGATCTTTGGTGCTTTCTGTCGGGCTACCGGTTTGCTCGGTCAAAGACTGCGCTTGTCGGGCGATCTCTTGCGCTTGGCTGGCATAATCGGCTTGTTCACTATTGTGAGTTTCAGGCGCAAGATCGGCCTGACGCTGCTGTTGCGAAAGTGGGGTCTGTTTGGCCGTCTGTTCGGGTGCCTGCGATGGGCTTGCTGTCTTAGTCATACAAATTCTCCTTTGCATAACCAACGGCTAGACCCCTGCGCTTGTTCCGAGATTATCGGGTGGGAACAGGCGTTTCACCGGTGTAATCGTAAAATCCGCGTCCCGTTTTGCGGCCAAGCCAACCTGCCTCGACATATTTTACCAAGAGCGGTGCCGGGCGGTATTTGCTGTCGCCTGTGGTGTCGTAAAGCACCTTGATAATCTCGAAGCAGGTATCGAGACCGACGAAATCTGCGAGTTGCAGCGGACCCATCGGGTGGTTCAGGCCAAGGCGGCAGCCCTTATCGATATCTTCGATATTAGCGGTGCTTTGGCCGAGCACAAAAATCGCTTCGTTGATCATCGGCAGCAAAATCCGGTTCACCACAAAGCCCGGCTCGTCCTGTGACAAGACAACTTGTTTGCCGAGACTTTCAGCAAATGCAGTAATCTGATCGGTCGTATCCTGCGCCGTGGCAAGGCCGGGGATCACTTCGATCAGGCCCATAACCGGTACCGGATTAAAGAAATGCAGGCCAATGAAGCGTGCGGGATCTGGCGCATAATTGGCCATCCGGGTGATCGGAATGGAGCTGGTGTTGCTCGCCATAATCGCATCATCGCGCAACACTTTGCCGGCGGATTCGAAGATAATTTTTTTGACGTTCTCTTGCTCGGTCGCCGCCTCGATAATCAGGTCGGCTTCTGCCATCGGTGCGCTTTCCCCGATCGGAGTAATAAGGCGCAATGCCGATTCCGCTTCGGAGATTTCGATCTTGCCGCGTCCAACCAGCTTGCCAAGCGATCCTTCGATCCCCGCTTTCGCCTTCTCCGCAACGGCAAGATCAATATCGGACAACAAGACTTGTGTGCCATGTTGGGCGATTGTTTGGGCAATACCCGAACCCATTTGACCCGCACCGATAATCGCGACTTTACGCATTAGAAATCCCTTCGCATTTGCAGCAAAGCGGGTCTGTTAGCGATCTGATGGTGGTCTGACTAGCGGATAGAGACTTGCTTCACGCAGTCCGGCTCGATCCCGGCACCCATTTAACATCGGCTGTGCCATTATCATTCAGCACGCGGGCGAGTACGAACAGATAATCCGACAAACGGTTGATGTAGGCAAGCGCCTGAGGATTGGTCGGTTCTTCTGCGGCCATTGCGGTCATTGCCCGTTCTGCCCCGCGCACCGAAGCACGGGCGATGTGCATCCGGGCCGCAGCTTCTGTTCCGCCCGGCAGAATAAAGCTGGTCAGCGGCTCAAGCTTCGCATTCAGCGCATCAATTCGTTCTTCAAGCCATTCCACTTGGCTTGCGACTATTCTCAAGACCATTTCGGACGGCTCGAAATCTTCACCGCCAAATTCACCAAGCGGCGTCGCCAAATCGGCACCAAGATCGAACATATCGTTCTGGATGCGCTCAACATCGGCGGCATAGGCCCCGCCTTGAAGCGATGTCGCAGCAAGTCCGATTACGCTGTTCGCTTCATCGACTGCACCAATTGCCGCCATGCGCATTGCATGTTTCGCCAGACGTGAACCGTCGACCAATCCGGTCGAACCATCATCGCCAGTGCGTGTATAAATCTTGTTGAGCTTTACCATTTCGGGTGGTTACGCGCCGCCGCGCGAAATTGCCAAGATGATCGCAACCACCACAATCGCCAGCGCCTGATATTTAATCCGGGCGAACATTGCCTTGTTCTGTTTCAGCTGCATATCGCTCGCATCCATGCTCTCGCCGGTTTCAAGATCGATTTTGGTGCTCTGCATAAACGCGACGATGCCGCGGATGAGCGACACGATAACAAGAACACAAAGGATGATGAGGGCGGGGATGAGGATATAGTTCATAATCTCTACCTAAGCATTTGAGAGCGAATTTAAACCTGTGAGAGTGAGTTTACACCGGCCAAACGCCCGGCGCGCAATTCTGTGCCCAAATCTTTTCCATCCACCCCCTTTGCCCGCAAATCAGCAAGCGATGCGGAGCCGCGCCGCTTGGCCAATTTCTTTCCCGATGCGTCCAGCACCAGCGCATGATGATGCCATCTTGGCACTGGCAAATCGAGCAGCGCCTGTAGCAAGCGATGAACATGCGTCGCAGCGAACAAATCCTGCCCCCGTGTGACCAGCGTAACGGCGTCAGCGGCATCATCAAGCGTCGCGGCGAGGTGGTAGCTTGCCGGATTGTCTTTACGCACCAGCACAACATCGCCCAGCAATTCAGGCTGCGCGACTTGCAAGCCTGCCAGATCATCGCACCAATCAAGTGGTCCGGTGCGCCCGATAGCCTCGGCGATATTAAGCCGCCATGCGGCAGGAACGCCGGGATCAAACGCCTTATGCTTGCATGTGCCCGGATAGACCGGACCCTCCGGCCCCGTTTGCCGCGCTGCCGCCGCGATTTCGCTGCGAGTGCATTGGCACGGGTAGAGCAAGCCTTCTGACTTCAGCCGCTCGGCAGCTGCAGCGTATCTTTCCAGCCGCGAGGATTGCGGGGGGACTTCCTCCCACTCCAGACCCAGCCATGCCAAATCCTCACGAAAGGCCTCTGTCAGTTCCGGCCTGCTCCGCTCCCCGTCAATATCCTCGATCCGCAGCAGAAAGCGTCCGTCCGCCGTCCCATCTTGCCCGCGCGCCAGATCATGCGCGACGATTGCCGAATAGGCATGGCCCAAATGCAACATTCCGTTCGGGCTAGGGGCGAAGCGGGTGACGATCATGGCTGCTTTTCCCTTCCCGACCGGGCGATATGGCGAAATTGCCTGTGGATTGCACCTGTGTAACAGGGTTGACGCTTTTTGGCGCAAATGCTCACTTCATGTCTATCAGAAGGGAGCAGACTTTGTTCAAGGCCGAACTGATCGAACGCGCCGCACACTTCAGAAGCGCGGCTGATGATGGAACCCGCAATCTGGCGGGATGCCCCACGCTTGTGCTCAATGCGGATTACACCCCGCTGTCCTACTACCCGCTCAGCCTCTGGCCGTGGCAAACCGCGATCAAGGCGGTGTTCCTCGACCGGGTCGATATCATCGAATGCTATGACCGCGAGGTCCATTCGCCCTCGCTCGATATGAAGATCCCCTCGGTCATCGCATTGCGGCAATATGTGAAGCAAAGCGAATTTCCCGCCTTCACCCGCTTCAACCTGTTCCTGCGCGACAAGTTCGAATGCCAATATTGCGGCAGCGGGCAGGATTTGACCTTCGACCATGTCATCCCGCGCCGTCTGGGCGGCAAGACCACGTGGGAAAACATCGCCAGCGCCTGCGCGCCGTGCAACATGAAGAAGGGCGGGCGCACGCCCAAACAGGCGCATATGAAGCAGGTCAACCCGATCCGCCCGACCAGCTGGCAATTGCAGCAATATGGCCGCAGCTTCCCGCCCGGCTATCTCCACGAAACATGGCGCGACTGGCTCTATTGGGACATCGAGCTGGAGGCGTGATTCGTTCAGCTTTGGGGCGCGAAAGCTGAGCAAGTGGAACACATGGAACACAGTCCTGGAAGTCGAAACCGGGGCCGGATTCAATGGTGATGGAAGAGGTGAACTGAGGGGGTGGGATACGAGTGGCATTTGCCCGAAATGCCATCATGGACCGCTTGTAGGACAGGAGAATTTGTTATGTCCGCTTACGACCCATTTGCGGACATTCGCGTTTACTCCGAACATTGTCGACATTGGTCACCAAGGCGGACAACGGACAAGTGAAGCTAGCCTTCACTTTCTGCCGTAAACACCCACCTCTTCTTGTACACGCTCGATATAGTCTCGCAGAGATTGTTCTCGATTCATCCTTGCCGAAACCCAAGTTTCAGGTTGATTGTCCATGCTGGAAGCTAACATGCTCGCAACCGTAAAATCATAAATCGTCATGCGATCTGAAGCGATGTAATTGTGATCGGTCAAGCGGGCCACCAACGCTTCCACGTCACGATCCAGAAATGCCTGCTGTTCTTCAAGACTGTGTCGTCCCAATCCATGCAGATCGTAAGTCTGACGCATGCGCCGCCGCCCTATCAAAGGCACAATCGTTCGAAGTGGCCAGGGTAGACTGCTGAAAAAATCGCGTTTCACGACTTCAAACCATTCGTCATCCAACCAGCGTGAAGCAACGGTCAACCAATATAGATGGTCCTCGGCAAGTCGCGTAAATGCGGTTCCAATTGCGACTTCTTCCGCCGTCAATTGACCGAGCAATCTACCATTGGTTTTGCTGTCTAGATGGCCGAGAATCAGTTCGGAATCTGCAATGATTCCGTTGTCTTCGAGCCAGGGAGCTTTGCCTTTCGGAGCCTTGTTCAATTCCAAGGTAGTTTTGGATTCAAAATCAAGCTCGAGGTAGGTCAAAGCCATTTCCACCTTCAAGCAAAATGGGCTTGGATTGCGCTGACCGAATGCCGGTGGGAGTGTATAGAGGGTGACCACGCCATTTCCTTTTTCAGATTCCAAGCAAAGGCCTGTGAATTTCAGATAGAAACTAAACCGTTCCCGCCCGTTTGCCTAGAAGCCCAAGGGCGCTTGATACCTTGGAACGACCAAAGAGAGAAACTCAATGCTCTAATGTCCGCTTCCCACCCCAATTCCTGCCATCAGGTCACCGCCGCCCTCTGTCTAAACTCCGGCGCGTCCCATTCACCGCTGTCCAAAATCTCCGCCAGTGCGGTCACTGCCCCCGCTGCATCGGCAAAACTGACATAGGCGGGCGCGAAGCCGAAGCGGAGGATATCCGGATCGCGGAAATCGCCGATCACGCCGCGCGCGATCAGCGCCTGGCAAATCGCATAGGCTTCTGCATGGCGGAACGACAATTGACTGCCCCTCTGCGCCGGGTCGGCCGGGCTGACGCAGCGCATATGCGGGCAATGCTGCGCCATGGCGGCGCCGAAGAATTCGGACAGGGCGCGTGACTTGGCCACCAGCCTGTCCATCCCGATTTCCGCCATCAGTTCCACCCCGCATTCGAGCGCGGCCATGGCAAGGATAGGCGGGGTTCCCGCCAGCATCCGGCTGACACCCGGCGCGGGTTCGTATGTGTCCGAAAAGGCGAAGGGCTGCGCATGGCCCATCCATCCGGTGATCGGTTGCCGGAATGTCTCATGATGCCGCTCGGCAACGAAAGCATAGGCCGGCGCGCCGGGTCCGCCATTGAGATATTTATAGCCGCAGCCGACCGCAAAATCCGCGCCTGCCGCGTTCAGATCGACCGGCACCGCGCCGCCGCTATGCGACAGATCCCACAGCACCAGCGCGCCCGCATCATGCGCCGCCTTGGTCAGCGCCGCCATGTCGAACATTTCGCCGGTCTTGTAATGGACATGGGTCAGCATCAGCAGCGCGACATCGCGCCCGCCATTTTTCGGGTCCAGCGCCTCGATCATCTTGTCGCGTGCAACCAGCCGCTGCTCGGCCATGCCGCGCGCTTGCAGGCCCTGAACCATATAGAGGTCGGTCGGGAAATTGCCCGGTTCGGAGAGAACCACTGTGCGGCCCGCATTCATGGTGAGCGCCGCGCCGATCAGCTTGGTGAGGTTTACCGACACACTGTCGCACGCAATCACTTCATGCGGCTGCGCCCCCACCAACGGCGCAATCTTGGCGCCAATCCGCTGCGGCGCGGTAATCCAGTCACCGCCATTCTCGGTCGCATTCCAGCTGCGGATCAGGTCGCTGCCCCATTCGCGCTGGACCACATGGCTAAGCCGCGCTTTGGTTGCCTTGGGCAAAGCGCCGAGCGAATTTCCGTCGAGATAGATCACTCCCTCAGGCAGTTCAAAACGGCTGCGATATTCGCGCAAAGGATCAGCGGCGTCGAGCGCGCGGGCTTGATCGAGCAGGCTCATGGAAGTTCTCTCAAAATGGCCCGAACCGGCGAGGCATCAGCGCCCGCAATCGGCAGCGGTAGGGCAATTAGCTCGTACAGACCCGGCGGAACATCATCCAGCACCAGCCCTTCCAATATCCGCATATCCGCCGCAAGCACCGCCTTATGCGCGTCCATCGTCTTGGAATCTTGCGGATCGAGCGAGGGGGTATCAATCCCGACCAGCTTCACGCCCTGTGCCGCAAGCCACGCAATCGTTTCAGGCTCGATGGCGGTGAAATTCTCGTCCCACATATCATGCGGAAAACTTTCATAGGTGCGGAACAGCACCCGCTCTATGCCATCCAAACCGGGCACAGTGCCAATTGCTATCGCCGCGCCAGAGCCGCGTGCGTCAACCACCAGACATTTACCCAGATAGGGCTCAAGATCAGAGGCGGCGCTGTCCAGTCCCGCAGGATCATAATGCAGCGGTGCGTCAGCATGAGTCCCGCTGTGCGTCGAGAGAGTCAGCGCTGAGACATTGACTGGCGAGCCATCCCGCATTTCCCAAGTCGGGGTATGGCTGAACTGCGTGTCGCCTGGCCAAACCGGCAACCCGGCGCGCAATTTCTGCGAAATATCCCAAATGCGGCTCATATTGCGGTTCTGACCGAAAGCAGCTCAGGGAAGAAGGTCTGTTTCAGCACTGCTTCGAGATATGGTACGCCAGCAGTGCCGCCGGTGCCTTTTTTGAAGCCGATAATCCGCTCAACGGTTTTCAGATGGCCGAACCGCCAGCGTTGGAAATGATATTCCAGATCGACCAGCTTTTCCGCCAGCTCATACAAATCCCAATGTTTGTTGGGGTGGCGGTAAATTTCTGCCCAAGCCTGTTCAACCGCTTCTGAAGCCTGCCAAGGGCCTGTTGTGTCGCGCTCAAGCACTTCTGGAGGGATCGCGAACCCGCGACGGGCTAGCAACTTCACCGCTTCGTCATACAGGCTGGCCCTGCCCAATTCAGCGCGCAATTGCTTCGCCACATCGGGGGTCGCTTCGTGCATTGTCACCATATCGGGGTTTCGTCCGCCGAGCAGGAATTCCATCAGCCGGTACTGCGCCGACTGGAAGCCGGAACTGGTACCCAAATGCGGGCGCACGAGAGAATAGTCGTGCGGGGTCATGGTCGAGAGAACGTCCCAACTGGAGATGAGCTGGTTCTGCGCACGCGCCACTCGCGCAAGCATCTTGAATGCTGGGCGAAGCGTATCGGCAGCAATATGCTCACGCGCTTCGAAGAGTTCATGAAGACAAAGTTTCAACCACAATTCGCTGGCCTGATGGACCACGATGAACAGCATTTCATCATGTGCATCGGACGCAGGATGCTGCGAAGTCAAAATACGGTCGAGGTCGAGATAGCTCGAGTAGGTAACGCCTTTGGTCATGGCAGAGGCTATAGGACCAAAGTGGTTTGTATTGAAACTATCCTTCGATCACTTTCGAACCGGGATGATGTTTGTCGAGGTGCTTCTTGACGATCCGCAAATTGCGCGAGTTGGAGCGGAACAGGAAGTCGGCGGCGTCGCCAACAACCGGCACCACGCCTAGCAGCGCATCAAAACCGACATTACCGGCCATCCGCCAGATCTTCCATTTCGGGAGATTCAGATTGCGCGCTTCCCAAACAATATAGGCGCCCATCGCTGTGGTTACGATATCGCCCAGAACAGGCACCAGCCCGACAATTGAATCGAGGCCCACCGGATAATTGATGCCGGGGATGCGGAAGCTGCGTTCAAGCAATTGCTCCATAGCTTCAATCCGTTTGCGAACCGATGCAGGGTCCGTACCGGTCGGCAATTCAAAACCCATTGGCCGGGCTTGCCCGCTGTTTTCGGCGGCGGGATTATAGGGTTCCAAGTCAGCCATCGGGCACTCCATTCAGCCGGAAAACGGGCAATTCGTCCCTTAAATGGGGCGTAATGCCATCGGGAACAAGGGATGCATTCCCGACGGGTTTTCAATAAATCCGTCGACGCCGCCGCTGATCAAGGACCAGCGGACAGGCGCACCTAGAGGAATATAAACATTCTCTTCAAGCAAGGCGCGCTCTGCCGCTGCCAACAATTGCGAGCGCTCTACTGGGTCACTTTCAGCGACCGCAGCGCCGACTAACGCATCTGCCCGGGCAGAACACAGGCCGCGCTTCAAGCTGCAATTGAACTGATTGAGAAACCAGCGCGCGTCGCCATATCGGGCAATCCGGTCGACTAATTTCAGGTCCGACGGGTCATCTGGTCCAACGCGTTCGAGCGTGATGCCAATCGCTTCAAAATCTTCTTTCAGCGCCACAAAAAACAGGTTCGATCCAGCCATTCTGGGCAGGGAGATTGTCAATTTCGCTTGCCCCCTACCTTCGCCGTTTTTCCAAGCGTTAATCTGGCGCCGCGCATCAGCTTGCCGATCCAAAATTGGAGTTTCCGCCCAAGGCACGGTCACGGAAATCGGTTCTGAAGGCAGTCCGGCCGGGACGATTTGAGAAGCCGGAACCCAGCCACCGACGGCAAATGATTCCAATAGCGTCTCCCGGTCAATTGCCTTCGTTAATGCTTCGCGCCGCGCGGGACTTGCCAGCAGTCCATTACTGTTGCTGATTTGCAAGCCCAATAAGCCAACCACAATATCGAGCCGCACAGTGCCGCGGGTCAGTGGGCCGGTTGCCGCCAGAGGCAAACTGAGAAGCCGGCCGTTAAAAACAACATCTGCTTCATCATTCTGGAATGACTTTGTCGCTTCATCAGCCGGAGCGCTTATCACCGCTATTTGCCGGTAACTGCCCTTGCGGTCTTCAATACTCTCAAGGCCACTACGCCCATCTACCATGACATCCAGAATAGCCTGGCCACCTTCGATCTCGGAAACCATAGGGCCAGTGCCCTTTCCGTTCCGCCGAAGACCTAATTCGGGTTGAGCAAGTAATTGAAGAAATTGCGGCATCGGGCTTTTCAGCCGAATTTCGATGACTCTCCCGGTCATCGCTCTCGTGTCGGAGATGATGTCGAGATCAAGCCCAAGTGATGTCCCATCAAGCTGCTTGAAATTGCGCTCCAAGGCTGCGCGAACATTAGCTCCCGTGAGAGGTGTCCCGTCTGGCCAATCGGCGCTTCTCAGACGGAATATATAACTCATCCCATCATCCGTTATGATCCAGCGTTCGGCAAGAGCAGGGACGATTTCCCCTCGCTCGTTCAACGCGACCAGACCCTCTGCAGTCGCCGCCCGTAAATGCTGTGCTGCAACTGACAGCCGGACACCATCTTCCTCAATGTCACTTGAATTGCCAATGAAGGCGACACGGGTGACCTTGTCGTCCGTGCTCCCACTGCATCCTGCCAGCGCAACCGCCGAAATCATGGTGAGTAGAATAGTTCCGAGACGTGCCATTAGCATGCAAGTAGCAGCTTGAAGACAGTTCGTCAGCGGCGAATTAGCCTATCTTTCTTATCAGAAGAACCGGCTTGGGATCAGATGTTCCGAAGGCGCTTGGAATCACCAATCATTGCGTTCGGATCAATTCCCGCTGACCGGGTAAATCGAGGCGATGCCAAGTCCCCGGTGCCCACCGGTGCACGGGCAAGTTTCGCGTCTATTTCCTTCGAAAACGCAATGCCGAAGCGCCCCTCCTCGATCCACGCCACAACCCCATCAACCGAACCAATGTTGCGCAAATTGACCGATACATTCTTGCCACGAATTACTGCAGGGCCGCCCTCAGCCATCATTCCGCCGGAGGATAAATTGCGGACTTTCACCCGGTGCGCGGCATCGTCTCCATCAAGCTGGACATCAGCCATCAAGAACAAACTATCGCGCGAGATATTTCGGGTATCAACTCCGGACATTGGCTGGCTGTCTCTCTTTCAAACGCAATTAACACTCCGCTCCTGAAAGAGCAGACTCATCTGATAAATGTAAAATGTCAAAAAGTGTTTAATTTTGCCAAGCTGGCTCCCTCGGGAGCTGGCGTAATATATCTGTTTAATATATATAGGTTTAATCGTCGCGTGAAATTTTTTCCCGCCGCTCATGCGCTTCCTGTGCTTCAACGGTCATTGTTGCGACCGGCCTTGCGACCAAACGCTTAAGGCCGATTGGGTCTCCGGTCACTTCACAATAGCCATATTCGCCCTCGTCAATCCGGCGCAACGCTGAATCAATTTTCATAATCAGTTTACGCTGGCGATCGCGGGTGCGCAATTCGATGCCCCAGTCGGTTTCGCTTGAAGCCCTGTCATTCAAATCCGCTTCGCGGATTGGGGCATCTTGCAAAGATTGAAGCGTTGCGGAGGAAGCGGAGTGAATCGAGCGCTTCCATTCGAGCAGCAGCATGCGGAAATAATTCAGCTGCATCTCACTCATATAAGGTTCGGAGTCGCTCGGAGCATAATCCGCAGCAAGCGATTTCTTAACCCTTTCAAGGACTTCTATGTCATCGGACGACACGCTGGTCATTAGTCCTCAGCTCCCAAAGCTATCCTGTCAGTCGATCAAGTTTCGATCACATTACCTCTTGGGCGTTTTCAAAACCTGTTCGTTGGCGCGCCTATAGGCGGCACTCCATTCGCGCACAAGCCGCAATGGGTATTTGGCGGCTCGTTCTGATCTTTTTGCTGACAAGGCGCCGGCAATTTACGGGAAGGCAGTAAATTATTGATGGCCGCGTTAACTATTTGTTGACCATGTTCGGGTGAACCAGAGGTCACCGGCGGAAAAGGGAACCGCCAGCCACTTGGGGGACTAAATAATGAAACTGACTTCGATCGATGGCGGAAACGCCCAACCAGCCGATACAAGCGCCGCTGATCTTTTGGTTGCACAATGCCTCGCTTCCGCTGCTCAAGGCGAAGACTCGGCACTTTATGACCTGGGCGTAGCGTTTTCCACTGGCAGTCATGGCGCGCCATGCGATTTGATTGAGGCCCATAAGTGGTTTAATCTGGCGGCGACCAATGGACATGAAGAAGCCGCTTGGTGCCGTGCCGACGTCTCAGATGAAATGACCGCTCGCGAAATCGCTGAAGCCCAGCGCCGTGCCCGCGAATGGCTGCGCTCTACCGCACGACAAGCTGCCTAAACAGCTGGTTGGCATTCCACCTGAGCCTATCAATCTTTCTTGAACGGCGTTCGCTGACTTAGAAACATTTGATCTGTACGAACGCCTTCGCGCTCGCGCAGGAGGTAGTCTGACACAGCGGCTGAGAAGTCTGGGTCAGCAATCCAATGGGCGGACCATGTCGTAACCGGCTCGTACCCTCTTGCCAATTTGTGGCCGCCTTGGGCACCTGCCTCGACGCGCTTCAGGCCGCGGGCAATAGCCGCATCAATTGCTTGATAGTAACACAATTCGAAATGCAGGAACTTCTTTTCCCTACTGCACCCCCAATACCGGCCATATAGCGCGCTACCGCCTACGAAATTGAGCGCGCCTGCTATCGGGATGCCGTCTTCTAACGCCAGCATCAGCAATATCTGGTCGCCCATCCGTTCGCCAAACAATGTAAACGCTTCGCGCGTCAGATAGGGCCGCCCCCATTTGCGTGCACCTGTATCCTGATAAAATTCCCAGAACGCATCCCAATGCTCCTCGCGGATTTCATCGCCGACAAGATGCACAATTTCAACGCCGCTTTGCGCCATTTGCCGCTCCTTGCGGATGTCCTTGCGCTTGCGAGATGAGAGCGCGCCGAGGAAATCATCGAACGATCCATATCCGCGATTTTCCCAATGGAATTGCGTGTCGCTGCGCTTCATCCAGCCAGCTTCTTCGAACAATCCTATCTGATCTGGCTCGATAAAAGTTGCATGGGCAGAGGAAAACCCATTGCTCGCACAAAGCTGTTCTGCAGCACGAAGCAGCGGCTTTGCATATTTCGGGTCCGACAGAAGCAATCTTGGGCCTGTCGCTGGGGTAAATGGCGCGGCGATCTGAAGCTTTGGGTAGTATTCACCACCAGCTCGCTGATAGGCGTCAGCCCATGCGTGGTCGAACACATATTCACCCTGACTATGCCCCTTCAGATAGGCGGGCATCGCAGCCAATAATTCTCCACCCTCGCCTTCGATGATAATCGGAGTAGCCTGCCATCCGGTGCCCGGGCCGACGCTGCCAGAATCTTCCAAAGCAGTTAGAAATGCATATGACACGAAGGGATTATCGTCGCCTGCCAACGCATTCCATCCATCTTCGGGCAAAGCTCCGACGGAGCCGGCAATTTTTGCAACAAGCGGTATTTCGCTCACGCCGAGCCTTCTAATTCCGCGATCAGCGCGTCAGCATGAGCGACGGCACGCGTGCGCAGTTCCTCCGAATTGATCGTCCACGCCAATACCGGAATGCCCCGACTGCGCTGGGCGCTCGCAAATTTGCTCGGGAAATCGCGCACATCATAGGCCAGAAAGTCGGGCTTGGCATGCCACAGCGTCAGGCGCCGTTCCCATGCTCCACGCACATTTTTCTTGCCCTCTTCCTTAATCACCAGCCCGCAAACAACTCGCGGAGAATGTGACCGGAACCAGCTTGCAACGCGCGGGTCATAACTCATCACTGCATACTGCCCACGATACCCTTCCAAGGCGCGATTGACCGCCAAGCAAAGCGAGTTCGTGCGGCGATCAAATGCGGATTTCAATTCAATCAAAATTGGCACCTGCCCGGCGACCTGATCCAGCAACCGGCTCAATTGGGGAATCGCATCGGTGCTGCCGGACAGCATGATTTTTTCAATGTCGGCTGCGTCGCGCTTGTTCACCGGCCCTGTCTCGTCAGTCAGCAGATCGAGGTCCCAATCATGGAACACAACTGCCTTGCCATCCCGCGTGCGCTGGATGTCGCATTCGATACCCAGACCGCGCGCAATCGCATCGGCAAAGGCCGAGGGCGAATTTTCCGGGACGCCATCACCGTGTAGGCCGCGATGGGCGTAATCCCATTCGCTGAGCCAGTTTACCCTGTCTGGCTGCGGCGCAGGTGCGCGCCAATTATCAAGCAGGCGCAATAGCAATGATCGCATCCACCTCTACCGCGGCATTCAGTGGCAGCACCGGCACGCCAACCGCGCTGCGGGCGTGCTTGCCAATCTCGCCGAACACCTCAAACATCAGTTCCGAAGCGCCATTGGCAATTTTGGGCTGATCGGCGAAGTCACCTGTCGAGCTGACGAATGCACCCAATTTTACGATCCGCTCGACCCGGTCCAATTCGATGCCGGCATGCTCGAGCTGCGCCAAAATCATCAAGCCGCACGCACGCGCTGCTTCGGTTCCCTGCTCTAGCGAGACATCCTCACCCAGCCGGCCGGTGACCAGTTGGCCGCCGACAAAAGGCAATTGCCCAGAGATGTAGGCCATCCCGCCATGGACAACGACCGGAACGTAACTCGCAACCGGTGCCGCCGCTTTGGGCAGCTCAATTCCCAATTCCTGAAGCCGTGCTGCAATAGTCATATTGTTTCCTCGTGCAATTCGCGCAGAAGCCAAGGCAAGGCATGGTCCCAGCTGTCAATTCGCGCATGGGCGTGACCCGCTTCATAAGCGCAATCGATATGCGGAGCCAACATGGGCTCTCCGCAAAGATGCAATCTTTTCACCTGCGGCACATCGACCGAGACCGACTGATGATGCTGCGGCAGATCATCAATGAAGATGGTCGTAAGCGGCTGATATTCCTCAACGATTCTCGCGAGCGCCGGGCCTTTCGGCCCCTGATTGGTGAACACGCGAGCATGGACGCCATGCGCGGCAAGCTGTTCCGCCCTCATCTGTTGCCGTTCATCATTGAGGTTGGTCAAAATCACCACATCGGCATTTTCGGCGATCCGGTTAACACTTTCAATCGCGCCTTCAATCGGGTTCTGACGGTGCATCTCGGTATCGAAGAATCCGCCAAGCAAGCGCCAGATGTCACGCTCCTCAACCAATTCACCCGATTCCTGCCAGCGCATTGCAGTGGCAAAATTGTTGCCCTCCATGCGAAATGTCACACCCTCTTTCTCGGCCAGCCAATCACGGAAAGGGGCAACCATATGCAGCAATACTTCGTCGCAATCGGAAATCAGCAGCGGCTTGGCCATTAGTAAGAACTCATCTGGATAGGCTTTCATGGGCCGCGACAATTTGTTGCGGTGTGATTTGCAGCTCGTCTGACGCCCGAACCAAATCAGGCTCGTGGTTGATCAGAAATTCGAGTACTGCGGCCAGAACGCCCGGATCGCCCAAACGCTCCCGCAATAAATCGGGTGTCAGACCGGTGAGGTCAAGCAGCCGCTCTGCTCTGGGTCCATCGCCCAATATCCAGCCAAGCACTGCCAGCGCGAGGTTTTGCGGCTCCATATGACCGCTGCGGGTGAATTCGTTTTGCACGAGAATTGTCAGAATCCTGCAAGAGTCCTAGAGGCACTAAGGCAAAGGCAATCTGTCCTTGCGCAATTGGCCGAGTGAGAGACGCAATGGCAAAGAGAATCCTCGTTGTCGAGGATAACGATTTGAACCGTAAACTGTTCTGCGATGTTCTGAAAGCAAACGGGTGTGAGGTGGAGCCAATCGCAGACGGCGAATTGGCCTTAAATGCTGCCCGTGCCTTTGCGCCTGATTTGGTGATTATGGACATTCAGCTGCCAAATATCTCGGGTATTGACTTGATTGCGGCATTCAAAAAAGATGCTTCGCTAATGGATGTGCCGATCCTCGCGGTAACCGCCTATGCCGGCAAGGGTGACGAGGAACGCATCCGCGATGCAGGCGCCGAATCCTATCTGTCCAAGCCAGTTTCGATCAACCCGTTCATGGCGGCGGTGAATGCATTACTGGACGGTTAGAAACGGCTTCACCTTGCCAATGATTCCGAAAGAAACACGATCAGCGTTACAAACAAACCGCCGATAAAAATCCGGTAGGCCAGACCAAGGAAATGATATTTGCGCCGGGCGAGCACTTGCCCGTTTTGATAGATATCATGCATCATGGTCCGGAAAATCCGCTCGTCAGACCGCATTTCTTCTAGGATTGATGCCACCCATTCTTCTTCGTCCAGCTCGGCAAAATGTCCGAAAAACAATTTGTTGGGGATGGGTCCTGTGTCTTTGGGTTTTCGGACAGATGGCAGCACCGCCATGACCGCGCAAAGCGAGCTTAAAAACGAAAACACCGCCAGCACCATCATCGAATAGGGAACTTCACCGCCAAGCGACCGACTGATCGACAGTGAAAAGACCAAAAAAGTTGCGCCCATCAGGATCGACGCTTTCTGGTCGGCCATTTGCGAAAGAGTAAGCGTGTTGACCTGCGCCGTGCGCGCCATATGGACCGCATGGGCCGAGTAGATTGGCGATTCGGGAGTGGTCTTGATGGCCGTCGCTTCGGTTTCAGCCGATGCGCCTTGGATGTTGTCGGTCATTGATATTGTGCCCCCCGCGCATATCTATTCAATGCATTTGCAGGCTTGCCAGCGGCTGTTGCGCTTGACAAGCAGGGGTTTCAGCCGCTTTTCGGCCCCAATGTCATGGCAAGCGCTCGCTCTGCCTTTAATTTGATTGGAAGAATTTTGATGGACCGTGCCGAAGTCGACAGCAAAATCCGCTCGCTGATTGAGCCATTCAACAAGAAGGGCATCAAGCTGCAGGACGAGTCCACATTTGCCAACGATCTGGAATTTGATAGCCTGACTGTGATGGATTTTGTCGCTGAGATTGAAGACGAATTCGATATCATCATCAGCATGAACCAGCAGGCGGAGATAGAAAACTTCGGCCAGTTGATTGATGCCGTAACCAAATTGCAGAACTGATTATGAGCGATAATATTCCCGCCGAGTCAGGCGATCTCTTCAGCAAATTCGATGACATCATTGCAATGCGCGAAGGCTTGCTCGCCAGCGGTGTGCAGGATCCCTTCAGTCTGGTCATGGAGAAAGTTCTCTCCCCGACCCGCGCCATTTGCAATGGGCGCGATACGATATTGCTGGGCACCTATAATTATATGGGAATGACCTTCGATCCCGATGTGATCGACGCAGGCAAGCAAGCGCTGGCGGACTTTGGCACCGGCACCACCGGGAGCCGCGTTCTCAACGGTACGTATCAAGGCCACAAGGAATGCGAGGAAGCACTCAAAGAATTTTACGATATGGAACACGCAATGGTGTTCTCGACCGGCTATCTTGCCAATCTCGGGATCATCTCCACAATCGCCGGAAAAGGCGATTACATCATTCTCGACATCGATAGCCACGCCAGCATTTGGGATGGCTGCGCGATGGGTAATGCCGAAGTCGTGCCGTTCAAGCATAATGACATCGAAGCGATGGAAAAGCGGCTGAAGCGTGTACCTGAGGGCGCCGGGAAGCTGGTTATTCTCGAAGGCGTTTATTCGATGCTTGGCGATGTTGCCCCGCTGAAGGAAATGGTCGCGATTGCGAAGAAGCATGGCGCGATGGTGCTGGTCGATGAAGCGCATTCGATGGGTTTCATCGGCGAGAATGGTCGCGGCGTTGTCGAAGCCGCCGGAGTGATTGACGATGTCGACTTTATCATCGGAACTTTTTCGAAGAGCGTCGGGACCGTCGGAGGCTTTTGCGTTTCCAACCATCCGAAGTTTGAAATCATGCGGCTCGTTTGCCGCCCATACGTTTTCACGGCTTCGCTCCCTCCCAGCGTTGTAGCAACAGCCGAAACCAGCATTCGCAAACTGATGCATGGCCACAACAAGCGGGCGCATCTGTGGGAAAATTCCAAACGGCTCCATGCCGGCCTGAAAGAAATGGGCTTCACTCTGGGTACAGACGAATGCCAAAGTGCAATTGTCGCGGTGATCATGCCTGATCTGCAAAGGGGCGCGATGATGTGGGAAGCGCTGCTGAAAGAAGGGCTATATGTCAATCTGGCCCGACCACCAGCAACCCCGGCTAACATGACCCTGCTTCGCTGTTCACTTTGTGCAGAGCATAGTGATGAGGAAGTGACCACCATATTGGGCATGTTCGATCGGGCTGGAAAAGCGACCGGGATCATCTGAGCCCGGCCGCTCACCCTGTAGGTTCGGCAGCTTCTTTGGCTGCCTTCCTCTCCAACTTAAATCACGCTTGCGCCGGATTTCGGCTGTTCAGACGCTGCTTCCATCTCGGTGCCTTCTTTGAACAAAGGCCACGCCAATTGCTGGCCGAGCGTTGCCTTGGGCAAATTTTCCACTCCATAGCTGACCGGATATGAGCGAGTGATCTTTGCTGTACCGAACAGAACATCCCAGAAAAACAGCAAATTGCCGAAATTGCCCTTATATTGAACCGCAGGATCATCGGCGTGGCGACCGTGGTGGGCGTGGTGTGTTGCAGGTGTGGAGATGACCCGCTCAACCACCCACATGAATGGTGACAATGCCTTGATCTTGTAAAGCGGCTTGTCCCAAGCAACGTTGCTATGCGCGCCGGTGATCACCAATAATTTGACCACGATGTAGCCAGCGTAAACCCAGCCGAGTCCGAGATAAATCAGCACACCAGAAAACCAGATCCCGGGCATCAGCGCATAATAAAACAGATTATTCCGGTAGACCAGGCGAACGCTCATGTAGCGGGCATTATGGTGGGCGCGGTGCAAATTATACAGCCAAGGCACAGTGTGCGATGCGCGGTGCAGCCAATATTGCATCATATCGTCAAAGACGAGGAACAGCGCGATTGCCGCGAAAATATTGATATCGGCCAAGGCCCCCGCCAGCCCGGGGGCCGCTAAACCCATTAGCGCAGCGGACAAAAACAAAATCATCGGCTGAGTGAGACCGAGCAGAACAAAGGTCGATACCAGTTCAACGATCCCGTCATCCCGGGTCTGCTCTTGCTTACTGAACAAGTCAGAGCGCCACATTTCAAGCAGTGCGTAGCCGAAAAAGATCGCTAGAATTACAATTGTGGATGTAGCCAATGCTCGTGTCCCTCTCTTGATTGCTGGTCAGCTAACGCATATTGCCGGACTAGAATGTCAAACAGTATACATTTTGACCCGAATCTGAGGTATCGTTCACTGCTAGCACCGACATTGTTCGGTGAATTGGCTCCGGCGATGCAAATTGACCTTCTGGCCAAAGCCCCGCTGTTGCAATTTACTGACGGCCAAATCATCCAGCATCGCGGCGATAAGCCAAACGGGTTCTGGGTAATCGAGCAAGGCGCGGTCAAAGTCGGCCAATTTCGCCTGAAAGGTGAATTGCGTGTGATCGCGTTGCTTGGCCAAGGCGATTCTTACGGTGAGCTGGCGCTATTTGCTGCAAACGAGCGCGCAGTCGATTCGGTCGCGGATGGCGATGTGAAATTGCGTTGGATTGAAGGGCAATCCTTTGAACAGGCAATCGCGACGGACTTGCCTGCAATGCGGCGGTTGATCGGTGCGCTGGCAAAGCAGTTGCAAGAAACCGTAAGCCTGGTGTCGAGCTTGGGCGAAGGAACAAGCAAGGCGCGGATCGCGGCCGTGCTGATTAACCTGGCCGGCGGCGGCCCCTTACCAGCGATCGTCAGGCTCGGTCAGGAAGAACTGGCTGAACTGACCGGACTGACCCGCGCAACAGTAAACAAATGCCTTGGGCAGATGGAGTTAGAGGGCGCGCTGGTAAGACGGTACGGGAGGCTTGAGATTATCGATGCCAAAATACTGAAAGATGCAGCTTCTGGATAGGGCAAGCTTTAGCGTATTTGGGTCGCGCCCCCTTCGGCCGCCGATACGCATGTGTCTTTGGCGCCCTCATCGCTGCCGCCCATCTGCGTCAGTGCGATAAACCCGCCGACCACAAGAACCACGAAGATCGATGTCATCGTGCCAAGATATTGGTCAATCACACGCTTAATCGGCGCGCCGAAGAAGCGGAACAAGATGCCGACGGTCATGAAGATCAGTGCGCGGCCTGCGAGGCTGGCCGCAATGAACGGCACCAGCGACATCTCAAGGAAACCGGCGGTAATTGTGAGCAATTTGAACGGCACAGGGGTTGCCGCCGCAATGGTCACCGCCGCCGCTCCATATTCGTCAAAGGTGCAGCGCGCAGCAGGAAGGCTCTCGGTCAGACCCAGCATCGCAATCACCGACTGACCAACGGTGTCGAACAGGAAGAAGCCGATTGCATAGCCAAACAACGCTCCTGCGACCGACGATAGCGTGGCGATAAGAGCAAAGCGGATCGCCTTATTCGGGGCGGCCAGACACATCAGGCCGAGCAAGGGATGCGGCGGGATCGGGAAGAAACTCGCTTCGATAAAGCAGAAAAACGCCAGCCACCACACCGCATGCGGATGCGTGGCCTTGTCCATCGTCCAGTCATACAGACCGCGCAGCATCTTCATCATAGTGAGTGGGCTTCCCGATTACTCGCGAGCGATTTAGGCGAGGTGCGCCCATGAGGCAATCATAAAGAAAATAACCTATTTGGCACTTTGCTATTGACATCGTAACGCTCTTTGGTTAGAGAAACGGAACATCGCGATAGACCGATTCGAAAGCGGGCGGCCCTCCACTAATGGCGGGCCGCCCGTTTGCGTTTGAGCTTTCAACAAGCGGAGCTTCCCCGAAAATGACCACCAAATCCGGTAAGCGCAAAGCAAAGCCGACCAAAATCAATCCGGCCTTCAAAGAAGGGGAAAAGGACAAACTCAACCGCCATTGGCGTTCTCTGTTCCTCGACAGCCTGGCCGAAACATCGAATGTTTCCGAGGCTGCACGGCGGGCGGAAATCAATCCCAGCCGTGCCTACAAAGTCAGGCGTGAGGAAGATGAATTTGCCCGCCAGTGGCATTGCGCTCTGGTCGAGGGCTATGAACATCTGGAACTTGAACTGCTCGCCAGATTGCGCGCTGGAGAGCCGAAGGACGGCCCCAAATATGATAATGCTTCCGCACTGAGATTGCTTGCCCTGCACCGTGATACGATGGTTCAGGAACAGGCACAGAGGGGCAATATGGACGCGGCGTCTGCTCGCAAAATCATCGATGCAAAATTGGAGGAACTGCGGCAGCGCGTTCTCGCCCGCCGCGACGCACGTGGTGACACGATCCAGTGACGTCGGGCACTGGATCGGCCACCGATCCGTTGGATTTCGTGGCCGAAGCAAATGCGTTCGAACGCGAAAACACTTTCGAAGATCTGGGCGATCAAGAAGCAAGGATCGCACTTGAATGGGACAATCATTTCGCGACCCGCGCGCATCTTGGCCAGCTACCCCCAAGCGGCGATTGGCAAATCTGGCTAATCATGGCCGGGCGTGGTTTTGGCAAAACCCGCGCCGGGGCCGAATGGGTTCGCTATCTGGCGGAAGAAGACCCGCTTGCCAGAATCGCGCTGATTGGTGCTTCGCTGGCAGAGGCACGCGCCGTGATGGTGGAGGGAGAAAGCGGTTTGCTGGCCTGCTCTCCGCCCTACCGGATGCCCAGGTTTGAACCGTCATTGCGGAGACTTACCTGGCCCAACGGCGCTATCGCTACATTGTATTCTGCCGCTGAGCCCGAAAGCCTGCGCGGGCCGCAACATAGCCACGCATGGTGCGATGAAGTGGCCAAATGGGATCCGGTCAAAAGCCTGCTAGCTTGGGATAATTTGATGATGGGACTGCGGCTTGGCAAGCATTCACGGGTGCTGGCAACCACTACGCCTCGCGCAGTTCCATTGATGCGCCGATTGCTGGACGAGGAGAGCAATGGCGATGTCACTATCACTCGCGGTTCGACCTATGACAATTCCGCCAATCTACCCGCAAAATTCACCCGAGACATGCGGCGCAAATATGGCGAATCCTCACTGGGCCGGCAGGAATTGCTGGGTGAAATGCTCGCCGATCAAGAAGGCGCGTTGTGGTCTCGCTCGCTGCTAGAGAAGTGCCGAATTCTCCTACCCGAAAGTCCGCCCGCGCGGATTGTGGTTGCGGTCGATCCGCCCATTTCTGCGCATGGCGACGATTGCGGGATCGTCGTGGCGGCGCTGGACGAATGTGGCACCGGCGTGGTGCTCGCCGATTGCTCGGTCAGTAGAGCCAGTCCCGAACGCTGGGCCCGCGCGGTTGCCGATGCAGCAGCCGCTTGGTCCGCCGATCGCGTAGTCGCCGAAGCCAATCAGGGCGGAGCGATGGTCGCCAGCGTCTTGCGCGCAGCCAACATTTCGCTGCCGCTGAAGCTGGTCCATGCGAGCAGAGGCAAGGTCGCCCGCGCCGAACCCGTCGCCGCACTTTACGAAGCGGGACGCGTTCACCACGCAGGGATGTTCGCTCAGTTGGAAGACCAGATGTGCGGTTTGATGGCAGGCGGCGCTTATGAAGGCCCCGGCCGCAGCCCTGACCGGGCGGACGCACTGGTATGGGCGTTGAGTGAATTGATGCTGGGTCGGCAAGCTCGTCCGCGAATTTCGAATATCTGACAACCAAGGAAATCCTATGTCCTTTTTAGCCACTCTCGCTTCCGCCTTTAAGGGCGGGGGCGGCAACCGTGTGCCTTTGGCGCGCAGCTTCCAATCCCCTTGGGCGGTCGCCTTTGACGGCGGCAGCCCGCGTGCGCCGTTTGATTATGGCCGCGGGGTGCGCCGCAGCTTCGTCGAAAATCCGGTGGCACAACGTGCCGTGCGGATTGTGGCCGAAGGCGTTGGCAGCGCGCCGCTAACCCCTACAGATGAGGCCTTGTCTGCATTAATCAGGACATCCAGCGCGGGGCAGTCCCTGGTCGAGACGCTGGCGATGCATCTGCTGCTGCACGGCAATGGCTATGTGCAAATTCTGAAGGATGGTGCCGGCCAGCCAGCCGAATTGTTCGCTTTACGCCCCGAGCGGGTTTCAATCGTTCCAGGCGATGATGGCTGGCCAGCCGCATATCAGTATAAATTGACCGAACGGACGCTGACAATCCCACTCGAGGATGAGGCGGGTTGGCCCAACATCATCCATTTGAAAAGCGTCCATCCCGTTGATGACCATTATGGGGCAGGTAGCCTGGCAGCGGCCGATCAGGCTGTCGCTATCCATAATGCAGCAAGCGAGTGGAACCGGTCGCTACTTGAAAATGCGGCGCGACCCTCCGGCGCTTTGGTCTATGATGCAGGCGATTCTGGCGGGCTGACCACCGATCAGTTTGACCGGCTGAAATCCGAACTCGCAAGCGCCTATGCAGGGCAGGCAAATGCAGGGCGTCCAATGCTGCTCGAAGGCGGCCTGGACTGGAAGGCCATGTCGATGAGCCCGGCGGATATGGATTTCGCCACGCTGAAAGCTGCCGCCGCCCGCGATATCGCGCTGGCTTTCGGTGTGCCGCCCATGCTGCTCGGGCTGCCGGGTGACAACACTTATGCCAATTACCGCGAGGCCAATCGGGCATTGTGGCGGCTGACGCTGCTGCCGCTAGCTGGCAAGATCCTCGGCGGATTGCAGCAGGGGCTATCGGGATGGTTTGGCGGCGCGACGCTTGCGGTCGATCTCGACCAGATTTCCGCCTTGTCGGAAGACCGTGAGCGGTTGTGGTCGCAAGTCTCGGCGGCCGAATTTCTAAGCGCCGACGAGAAACGCGCTCTGCTTGGTCTCGAACCAAGCTCTCAAAGCTTCAGCGCAAAAGGAGATGTGCAATGAACAGACAAGATATGCTCGCCGGGTTGATCGCGCAGGCATCAAGCGAAGGCGGTGAGTTGGTTACACTGCGCGCGATTATCGAAGAAGCGAGTGAAATGGGCGCAGATCGGGCAATGGTTCGGCTGGGTCTGAGCGATGACAATGCGCAGAACGACATCGATGAACTGCGCGAGCTGCTGCAAGCCTGGCGTGATGCCAAAACAAGCGCCTCCAAAGCAGTAATCCAGTGGGTGGTGCGCGGCATATTCGCATTATTGCTGATTGGCATTGCAGTGCGGATCGGCGTTCCGGGCATGCTGCGATGAGATTTGCTGGCTATGCGGCTTTGTTTGGAAAGCCGGACGCCGCAGCCGATACCATAGCTCCAAACGCCTTCACCCGGACTTTGTCGGAGCGCGCCGGCCCATTACCCCTTTTCTGGCAGCACCGGCCAAACCAGCGAGTTGGCTGGGTTGATGCAGTCAGTGAGGACGCGCGCGGCCTTCGGGTCATTGGCAGGTTAGACAACCCCGGCAGCAAAGCAGCAGCGATGCTGGCCAACCGAACGGTAAGCGGGCTCAGCTTTGGCTACCGCGCGCGCAAATTTCGCAAGGCCGGCTCCGGACGTGTTCTTGAAGAGATCGATCTGTTTGAAGTCAGCTTAGTTACTCACCCGCTCCAACACGGTGCGCGAATTCATCTGGTCGCCTGATTCTGAAAAATTCGACCGATATTTTGGCTGCCTGCAGGCGGCCTTTTTTGTGTCTCCCACCCGCCCCCAACCTCCAAAAGGTGATTACCCCCATGGAAAATACTGCCCCCAAAACTACCCCTGACCAACTTGACGCCAGCTTCGATATTGTGGCGCGTCAGGACAAAACCGAAAAGGATGTAACCACGCTGCGAAGCGATGTTGATGAAGTGAAGGCCCGCCTCGACAAAGTAGCTAAAGCCGCCGCCCGCCCCGCCATTTCCGGAGCGGCTGATGCAAGTCCCGAGGTAAAAGGCTTTGTCGATGGCTATTTGCGCCGTGGCCGCGAGACCGAGATCAAATCAATCAGCGGGCAAGTGCCATCGGATGGCGGCTATGCCGTACCGCGTGAAGTGGACGCAATGATCGCCCGCGAACTGACCGAGATCAGCCCGATCCGAGCATTGGCCCAAGTGGTGCAAACTGGCAGCGCTGGCTATCGCAAGCTTGTCTCGACCGGTGGAACCGCCAGCGGCTGGGTCAGCGAAACGGCTGCACGGCCAGAAACCGATACACCGCAATTTGCTGAAATCGCCCCACCAACGGGAGAGCTTTATGCCAACCCAGCGGCAAGTCAGGCAATGCTTGATGATGCCGGTTTCGATCTGGAAAACTGGCTGGCCAGCGAGATAGCAATGGAATTCGCCCGCGCTGAAGGGGCCGCCTTTGTGAGCGGCACCGGCAGCGATCAGCCGATGGGCTTCCTATCCGCACCTGTTTCCGTTGCAGAAGATAGCGTTCGCGCATTCGGCGCGTTGCAATATGTCGGTTCGGGCGATGCCGCCGGTTTCGGCGCCTCGCCCGAAAGCCGCCTGATCGATCTGGTTCACACAATGAAGGCAGGGCACCGTCAGGGCGCGAGCTTCGTGATGAATTCGTCGACTCTGGCAGATGTCCGCAAGCTCAAAACCGCCGATGGCGCGTTTCTGTGGCAACCCGGTCTGGTCGAAGGCCAGCCCGATCGCCTGCTCGGATATCCGGTGGTTGAGGCCGAAGACATGCCCGATGTCGCAGCGGGCGCATTTCCGATCGCATTTGGCAATTTCCGTCACGGCTATCTGATTGCAGAGCGCAGCGCGACACAGATACTGCGCGATCCGTTCACCAACAAACCGTTCGTGCATTTCTACGCGACCAAGCGTGTTGGCGGCCAAGTGCTCGACAGTGCGGCGATCAAACTCCTCAAAATCGAGGAGTAACAGTTCCCGGCGGGGTTTGAGTTCCCCTTCTCCCCCGCTGGTATCCCGCGCCTGCGCCGCCCGCACCGCCCTCCCAGTGCCTGGCGGCGCAGGCGCACCTTTTCTAACTACGGGAGACCGCCATGAAACGAGCCATTCTCGCCCCTGCCGAACTTGGCGGGGCCGCCCTAGACGAGCTGAAACAATGGCTCGCCATAACCACACCAAACGACGATCCGACATTGATCAGTTTGCTCGAAGCCAGCCTGGAATTGTGCGAGGCTTTTACCGGTACCGCTCCAATTGCTGCAACCTATGAAGAAATCTGGCCGGCTTCGCGTGAATGGCAAACGCTTTCCACGCGCCCCATTCTAGCCATCACCGGAGTGGAAGGCATTCCGGCAGAAGGGCCGCGCTTTGCCCTCGCGCCGGACGCCTATGAAATGGATCTGGGTGCAGACGGCACAGGCATGGTACGAATTATTCGCCAAGGTGCCGCTGGCCGGATTGCGGTCCGGTTCACCGCCGGACTCGCGCCGGGCTGGGGCTCGCTGCCGGCAGGTTTGAGGCATGGCACCATCCGTCTGGCCGCGCAGCATTTCCGCGAGCGAGATTCTGGGTTTGCCGCAATGCCGCCCGCCGCTGTCACAGCGTTGTGGCGTCCATGGCGCAGGCTGCGGCTTACATGATTGATGCCAAATCGTCGCAGTCTTCGGCAGCGCTCACCAACCGGCTTGTCGCAAAGGCGCGCAGACTGGGTCTCGCCTACGCCGAGAATGCGAGGCGCGCACGCAAGGCGGATGCCAGCCATTGGCGAAGCCCCCGATTGCTATGGCCCCTTTTCAGCGAGGATCGTTAGATGGAAACCCTGCTACGCGCTGCGCTTCTCGATTGGTTGCGCTCGGACCTCACTCTCGCCGATCTGCTCAACGCAGTCGAAGAGGAAAGTCCGGTGCGCGCCACCCCGCCCTGGCTTGGCATTGCCACGAGCGCATCGATTGACTGGAGCGCAAAGAACCGGATCGGACGGGAGGTCCGGATTGCACTCGAATTGCAAACTCGCGGCGACGATGCCGTAGGCGATGGCGCCCTTGTCGCCGCGATTGAGAAGCGCATGACCGCCTTCCCGCGCAATCAATCGGGCTTCGACATGATCACTGTCCAATTCCTGCGTGCCCGCGCCGAGCGGCGTCCGCAAAATTTACTAACTATCCTGCTGGAATATCGCTTCCGCATCCTTGAAACATCACCGGAGTAACACATCATGACAGCTCAAAAAGGATCTGCCTTCTTGCTTAAAATAGGCGACGGAAATGCCAGCGAGGGACAACCCGTAACTTATCAAACCGTCGCCGGTCTTCGCACCACCCAAATGTCGATCAATGGCGACCCAGTGATTGTCACGCACAAGGAATCGGGCGGCTGGCGCGATCTGTTGTCGGGCGCCGGAACACGGTCTGTCTCGGTCAGCGCAAGCGGCATATTTCTGGGCAGCACTGCAGAGGCGCTAATCCGCGGCCACGCATTGGCCGGAACTGTCGATGATTACGAACTGTCTTTCGAAGACGGCGAAAAATTGCTCGGACGGTTTCTGGTTCAGCGGCTCGATTACTCCGGCGATTTCAATGGCGAGCGCAATTACACACTCCAGCTTGAAAGCTCCGGCGCGGTGCTCCCTGCATGAGCGGCGCGGCCAATCCCCACCGCGGAGAAGCCTCGATTTTGGTGAACGGGTCGCAGTATTTGCTGCGCCCTAGCTTTACGGCGCTGGTTGCAGCGGAAGAGGAGCTGGGCTCACTGTTTGCTTTGGTAGAACGCGCAGGCGAAGGTCGGTTGAAGCTGTCAGAGATGAGCGCCTTGTTTTGGCACTGCCTTGAGCAACAGAACAGCATATCTCGGGATCAGATCGGCGAAGCGGTCTTGGAAAGCGGCCTTGCGAAATGTGCGGCGCCGCTTCGCGCAATCCTGATCCAGATATTGCAGGGTGCCGGATGAACCAGTGTTTCGGTGAGAGCGCTATCCGTCTCGCCGGTCTCGCCGCGCAAGTTTTAGGCTGGCGGCCTGGCGACTTCTGGAATGCCACCCCTGCAGATCTCGTCTTGTCGCTGAACGCGTCAGACACAGAGACTGACACCCTCACCCGAACCGAGCTCAACAGCCTTTTGGAGGGCGAACAACATGGATGATTCTATCGATCAATTGCTGATCGAGGTGCGCGCAAGCACCAGCGGTTTTGCAGCAGATATTGGCGAAATGCGGCGAAGCGTGGATACCGACCTGATCAGCGGTTTTGGCAAAGCCGGCGATGTGCTCGAGCACAGCTTGCTCTCTGCCATTCGTAAGGGAAGCCTCGGTTTCGACGATCTGAAACGCGCCGCGTCACAGGCCCTGGATCAAATTGCATCGCAGGCAATGCAGCTTGGCCTTGACCAGATCTTTGGCGGGGGAGGTGCTGGTTCCACCGGCGGAATAGGCGGCATATTTGGCGGAATTGTAGGTTCGATCTTCGGCCTGCCGGGCCGTGCAACGGGCGGGCCCGTTTCACCGGGACGAGGCTATCTAGTAGGCGAGCGAGGGCCGGAGATGTTTGTTCCAACCAGTTCCGGACGCGTCGAGACACTCGATGGCGGCGGAAAGTCGCGCGATGTCCGCGTCGCCATCCAACTCTCCCAGCCACGCGGCACCAGTTCACCGACAGCCTTGCAGCGCTCGTCACGCCAAGTCGCCAGCGCCGTTCGCCGCGCACTTTCGGTTTAAAAAAGGACAGCACCATGGCATTTTGGCTTGCCCGTGGAAGACGGGGACAAGATAGCGACTTCATCCAGCGGTTCGACCCGCGATTCTGGACCGTCAATTTCCCGCGTCCGATGATGGCTTCGGTCATAACGCAGGGGGCCGACAAGCTGACAGTTGATTGCGAGTTTCACCATGAGGGTGAACTTTGCGGATTGATTTGGGAAAGCGAAGACACGCACGATCACCCTCTGCTGGCTTACTCTACAGATAGGGATTATTCACGAACCACCCTAAGGTTTCATTGGCGATCGAACGGATTAATTCCGCTCGACCAACCAAACGGTCCAACGCTGACTATTGAAGGCCGCGATGCAACTGGCGAACCGCGCAGTTGGTACATCCGCTTGTGGAATTACGCCGTGGGTACGCCAGACAATGCCGATATTGTCCTGCCATTTTCCAAGCTTGAGGGCGGTTACGGACTACCCGGCGAGGCTATCTACCCGGCCGATATTGACCGGATATTTATCTCTTTGGTTCCGCCCGGCTACGTCGCCGATAGCACTGCGCCGTTGCCAGAATTGGCAAGCGCATCACTCAAGCTCACCGAAATCGCCTGCGACGGACACCGTCCGATGCTGGAAATTGGTGATGTGATGGTCCCGCCACATGGCGAACAGATCGCCACCGCCTATGACGATTCGTACAATCTGACGCCCGAGCGGCTACTCCGCAATATCCGCGGGCTTGGCTACCGTGGGCGGATTCTTCACTATTTAGGAATGAGCCACTTCTTCAGGCTTGAGCCCGGCGAAGGACGGCTGATTGTCGCTGGTGACGGGACGATAAGCCGACCTGCATTCCGGTGGCACATCTCTTTCTTCACCATATGCTTAGAGCAAGGTCTCCAGCCGATTTGCTCATTATCCTACGAGGTCCTTGCTGAGCATTGTCCGCAAAGCTGGCAGCAAATTGCGCATGATGGCGAGGCTGGCCGAACAGGTTGGGATCCACCTTCCGCTTTACTATCACCCGCAAACGGCGAAGCGATGGGCTGGCTGCAATCGGTTGCCGCGATATTTACGGCACTGATGCAAAATTCCGGACTCCCGGTGCTGTTCCAGATCGGAGAACCGTGGTGGTGGATCACCGCAGACCATAAGCCGTGCATGTACGATGCCGCTGCGATTGCTGAATTTGGCGGCAGTCCGCCGATTATCGCGTCAATGCGGGGCAACCTTGACCCGGCCCAGACAGCTCTGCTCGATCAAGCTGGGGCAATTTTGGCCGAATCGACCGCCGATCTTGCGCAAGCGGTTCGCGGCGCTGCAAATGGACCAGCCGAAATTCTACTGCTCGCGTTCACCCCGACCATTCTCGATCCGGAAATGCCCGAGCTTAAACGAGCCAATGTCCCGTTAGGCTGGGCGAGGCCCGCTTTCGACCGGCTGCAGTTGGAAGATTATGACTGGCTAACATCAGGCGCGGATGCACAGCGGCGGGCCGCCTATGCCGAATTCGATGCGCGATTGGGGTATCCGGTTGAAGAGCAAGACTATTTGTCGGGCTTCGTGCTCGACCCAGCTGATGCCGAGGATTTTTGGACACGCATAGACGCAGGTCTTGATGAAGCCGCCCAGCGCGGCATTGAACAGCGCTTTGTTTGGGCGCTGCCGCAAATCACCCGCGATGGCTACACCCGCCTCGCCACATCCGAGGAAAATCCCGTGAAAGCTTTTGATGATGTGCTTTATCCGCTCGCTCTGGGCCGTGACACCGGGGTTAGTCCAGAATTCTCGACTTCAGTTGCGGTAACTGCTTCGGGCCATGAACGGCGCAATTCCTTGTGGTCCGATGCCCGATTGCATTTCGATGTCGGTCCCGGAATCCGTTCCGAGCAAGAACTCGGCACGCTGATCCAGTTTTTCCGTGCAAGGCGGGGCGCAGCACGCGGGTTTCGCTTAACCGATCCGTTCGATTTCAGCTCTAATCTTATGACCGGCCAACCTTCGCCATCAGACCAGTTGCTGGGCATTGGCGATGGCAATGCTGCGAGTTTTGCCCTGATCAAGTCATATGGTGCCGGAGATGAGCCCCAAATTCGGCCAATCAGCAGAGTGCGAGTGGAAACACTGCTGGTAAGCGTGGACGGCGTTCCAGTGGACGAGTGGACATACCAGACTGGTGGCACAGTCGAGTTCACTCAGGCCCCGCCGCAAGGTGCCGAAATTCGTGCTGGTTTCTTGTTCGATGTTCCTGTTCGCTTCGCAGAAGACCGGCTCGATGTGAGCGGTGCAAATTTCGCAGCCGGCGAGGCACCATCTGTGCCGCTGGTCGAAATTCGCGAGGCGTCATGAGCCCGGTATTCTTTCGCACCGAGCTGGAAGGTGTCGCAACATTCTGGCGAATTATGCGTAACGACGGCGTCTCTCTGGGCTTTACCAGCCATAATCGTGATTTGCGATTTGATGGCGTGCTTCACCGTGCTGCTCCCGGAATGCTGCCAAGCGCGATCTACAAATCAGCGGATCTGTCACCCGATAGCGCCGAGGTTCAAGGAGTGCTGACCCATTCGGCCATCCGCTCGGCAGATTTGGCCGAAGGGCGTTATGATTCTGCCAGCATCCAGATCGGCGCTGTGAATTGGGAAACGCTCGACCGCGCGACTCTATATCACGGTACGTTAGGACCGGTGAAAGAAGAAAGCGGTGGGTTCGTCGCGGAGCTTCATTCCGCCAAGGCGGCGCTCAATATAGATTATGTCCCGCGAACCAGCCCAACTTGCCGGGCACAGTTTTGCGGAGCCGGATGTACGCTTTCTGCTTCGAAATACATGATCGAAGCAATCGTTAGTTCGGTCGATATTGAACGCAATGCCGTAAGTTTCGCTGCTATCGATCAAGCTCTTTTTGTCGGTGGTGAGCTGCGCTGGTTTAATGGGATGCAGTGCGGTTTACGAACGCAGATCATTGATTTGACGGTCGAGGGCTTGATCCTCGACCGTCCGCTCGCAGTCGATATAGCCCCGGGAAATCGAGCCCGGTTACTAGAAGGCTGCAACCACACGCTGGCGACATGCGGTGACCGTTTCAGCAACGCAATCAATTTTCAGGGTGAACCTCATCTGCCCGGCAATGATCTGCTTGCCCGGTATCCTTTGCCGCAATGAGTTATGTTGCGAACAAATTCGCCAAAGCTGCGGTCTCGTTGGTCGGCACACCCTTCAGATTGCATGGTCGAGACCCGCATTCGGGCCTCGACTGTGTGGGATTAATAAACGAATCGCTCAAGATCGCCGGGCTGCCTAGACCACAGCTACCCAAATATGCGCTGCGCAATTCAGACTACTCATTTGTTCTGAAAACAGCTTGTCTTGCCGGGTTTAAGCCAGCCAAGAATGGCATCTTTCTTGGCGACTTGGTGGTGGTTAAGCCTGGTCCCGCACAGCTCCATTTCCTCGTTGCACAGGCTCGCGGTGGATTCGTGCACGCCCATGCCAGTTTGCGCGAGATTGTGACCATGCCTGGACCGGTCACATGGCCGATATGGGCGATTCTGAGATTAGAAGAGAAAGGCTGAGACCATGGCAACTTTGGTTCTAGGCGCACTTGGAACGATGTTTGGCGGGCCATTGGGCGGTGCAATTGGCGCCTTGGCCGGCCGCCAGATCGATGGCGCAATAATTGGTAATGGATCGCGCGAAGGCCCGCGTTTGAAAGAATTGGCCATCACTACTTCAACATATGGGACACCGATCGGCAAGCATTACGGCCGGATGCGCACCTCTGGATCGATCATCTGGGCAACCGACTTACAAGAAAATCGGGAGTCTAGCAGCGGCGGTAAAGGCAAGCCGAAAACCACCGAGTACAGCTATTCCTCTTCCTTCGCAGTCGCCATTGCCAGCCGCCCCATTGGCGGAATTGGCAGGATATGGGCCGATGGTAATTTGCTCCGCGGTGCAGCAGGTGACCTCAAGACCCCCGGTTCGCTTCGGGTCTACGAAGGATACGGAGACCAAAGCCAAGACCCTCTTCTGATGTCTGCACTCGGGGCGAGCTGCCCTGCATATCGCCACTGCGCTTATGTTGTGTTCGAGGATTTGCAGCTTGAAGATTTTGGAAACCGGATCCCTGCTTTAACCTTCGAAGTAATTGCCGACGAAGGCACTCTTGCGCTCTCGGATATTGTAGATCCGCTCGTGTCCGGCGCCCGCAGCACACGCAAGTTGAAAGACGTCTCGGGCATTAGCTACGAGGGAGGTAGCTTGCTTGGTACACTCGGCGTCATCGATTATTTGTATCCTTTAACGAGTGATTCTAGCGGCGACGAATTTAACCTGAGCGAAGCAAGCGCGCACGGCTTAACTCCAATTATACTTCCGCCGCCGGCCTCCGCTTGGGAGGAAAATGATTTTGGCGGTGCTGAAGGCTCAACGCGTGAACGCCAGATTGGAAGTAACAGCCGGCCGAACGCGATCAGGTACTATGACACAGGCCGCGATTATCAGATCGGCATTCAAAGGCCGGAAGGGCGTTCAAATTCATCAGGCAATGAAGTTTTGGAATTCCCCGGCGCGCTAGGAGCGGACTCGGCTCGTTTCTTGGTCAACCAAGCTTCAGCCAGAGCAAAATGGACGCCAGACCGGTTGCGCTGGCGCATTGCGGAATTAGACGCGTCTCTGATTCCTGGCGCGATTGTGCGAGCTCCTGGTATCGACGGCCTTTGGGTATTGTCAGGGTGGGAGTGGCGGGAACGAGGCATTGAGTTGGACTTGCAGCGCAAATTGCCTGTTCAGCTAACCGCGGCTTCGGAGGGTTCCGGAGACCCTGGCCTTCCAGCGTTGCCGCCAGACCTTATTTCGTCGCCAACACAAATCCGTGCGTTTGAATTGCCCTGGCATGGAATTGGTAATCCGGACGAGCCCCATGTTTATGCGGCAGTGAGTGGAAGCAATCCGAATTGGACCGGAGCCGCCTTATATTCCGATAATTCCGGTCAACTCGTGCCAATTGGGTCAAGCGGCAGGGGCCAGTCGGTCATCGGCCATTTGCTGACTAGCCTGCCTGCCTCACCCGCCATCCTCTTCAATCAGCAGGCCTCCTGCAATATCCAAACGCAGCACGACGGAATGCTTCTCAATTCTGTTTCGAAGGCGGAATTGGCGCAAGGCAAGAACCGGCTTTTGGTCGGCACGGAGATACTGCAATTCAAAGAAGCGGTGCAATTGTCAGAAACCGACTGGCGGTTGACCGGTTTGCTCAGGGGTCGGGCAGGCTCGGAGGCTGCGGCACTGGCCGGCCACAGCGAGGGCAAGCCCGTAGTTCTGCTGGACGACAATCTTGTACGGATCACTGCGGAACAATTACCTGAGGACCACGGCATATTACTCGCAGCGATAGGGAGAGGAGATGACGATGCCGTTCTCACACCGATCAATAGCCGCGGCATTAGTAGCCAGCCGCTCAGCCCCGTCCATCCGAGAATATCTCTGCTTGAAAATGGCGATCTCCGGCTATCTTGGATTCGCCGCTCCCGCGGAGCTTGGGCATGGCACGATTATGTTGAGGTGCCTCTGAACGAAGAAAAAGAATTATACAGAGTTGGAATTGGCGCTCGTGATAATCCGGTCGCCTATTGGCTTACTGCTGTTCCCGAAATTGAATTAACTCAGTCCGATATAAACGGATATTCTGGAAACGCGGTGTGGGTCCAGCAAATTGGCCGAATCAGCCAGTCATCACCGTTACTGCTCGGATTGTTGCCTTGATTCGCAAATGCGAAACAATTCAGAAATTCTCCAAAAATATAGTAAGATTGGACCATTGTTATGCCAGACCCCGTTCAGTTCACCAGCTCCACACCACGTTTTAGCTTGCCATTTCTCTTTGCCGGGCAGGCGCAAAAAGAATTTCTCGTCAACGAGGCCCATGCCCTGACGGACTTTTTGCTTCACCCTGCTGTTGAAGCCACCGAGCTTTCTCCACCCTCGGACCCGCAGAGCGGTCAGGCTTGGATCATTGCCGAATCCGCTACGGGAGATTGGGCTGGAAGAGCCACCCAAATTGCCGCCTATCAAGTCGACGGCTGGCTATACATCCTGCCCCAGATAGGTATGCAGATCTTTGATAAGGCATCGAAGCAATTCGCGGTTTTCGACGGTCAATGGCAAAAACCCAGCCCTCCAAAAGAAGCTTTGGGTGGCCAAACGGTCGATGCGGAGCTAAGAGAAGCTTTCGTAGGTCTAGTTGAAAGCCTTAAGATCGCAGGAATTTATTCGGCAATTGAGTAGGAACCAATTGCTAGGCATCACCGTTTAGGTGGTGTCAGGATGAGGAGCGTGATCAAATTTAAGGCTCCAAATGGTAAAGAGAGGCTTTCATGCAACAGTTTGCAACGATTGAACTCTTGCCTCTCCTACGAGGAAAAGTTAGAAAACTGCCACTCGGTGGCTCAATTTCGCTATTAAAGGGGAACTACATAATGCGGAAACTCGTCATAGGCATGGCGCTGGCCTCAACGGCCCTTGCTTCGCCTGCGCTCGCCCGCGACGGTCAATGGTATGTCGAGGTCGGTGGCGGCCCAATGCTCATTGAAGATGTCGCTTTTGATGTAAACGATGGTGCTGGCAATATTATTGCTGACACTCAAGAAGGTTACGACTTCGGTGGTGCCGTTGGTTATGACTTCGGTGCTTTCCGCCTCGAAGCCGAAACCAGCTACCGCGAAGGCGATATCGATAATCTGTCTGCAGATTCGATCGGACTTCCACGGGTTAACACCGTAACGCCCCCAGGCACTTATCCTGCTGCTGGTGACGTGAATGTACTTAGCTTCATGGTCAACGGTCTGTTCGACTTCGGTGACGATGATGGTCTCCAAGGCTTTGCTGGCGGCGGTGTGGGCGTTGCCCGTACCGATGCTCAAGCTTGTGCTAACCCACGCGCTTGTGATGCCTTCAACGATTCGGATACCGGCTTCGCATGGCAAGTTCTCGCCGGTGTTCGCGCACCTTTGAGCGACAGCTGGGATGTTGGCCTTCGTTATCGCTTGTTCACTGCAGAAAGCGTCAGCATCGTTGATCGCTTCGGACGTGATCTCGATGGCAAGTTCCGTTCGCACTCGCTGCTCGGTACGCTGACATACAACTTCGGTGGTGAGGCTCCGCCTCCGCCGCCAGTACCGATGGCGCCTCCTCCACCAGTACGCACGCCTCCACCACCACCAGCGCCAGTTGCACCGCCGCCTCCGCCGCCATGCAACAAAGGCCCTTACATCGTGTTCTTTGAATGGGATCAGTCGGATATCACTCCGGAAGCTGCCACAATTCTGAACAGCGCTGTTTCGGCCTATGCAAACTGCGGAATGGCTTCGGTCATGCTCGCTGGTCACGCTGATGCGTCCGGCGCGAAGACTTACAACGTCGGACTTTCCGAGCGTCGTAACGAATCGGTCACTAACTATCTTGCAGGTCGCGGAATTCCGACCAGCCGGATTTCAAGTGAAGCATTTGGTGAAAGCGCACTGCGCGTTCCAACTGCTGACGGTGTTCGCGAATTGCAGAACCGTCGTGTGGAAGTAACTTACGGTCCGGGCTCCGGCATGTAAGTTCGCTTACGCGAAAATAATCTTGGAAGGGGCCGGAGCAATCCGGCCCCTTTTTTGTTATACCTCCAGAAAGCCTTATGGAGACCGGCATGACATTTGCGAAAATCCCCTTAGCCCTTCTGGCTTTAACGTTCTTATCCGCCTGCGCAGGGCAGCAAGTTGCGCCGACTGGCGAGGACGATGCCTTCTCGAAAACCGTCGCCACAGGAACCTTCAAGAATGCCAATGGTGAAGCAATCGGCGAAGTTCAGCTGACCGAAACGACAGGACAGGTGCGATTGTCCGCAAAGATAAGCGGCCTGACAGCCGGGCAGCGCGGGTTTCATCTTCACCAGACAGGCTCTTGCGAGAGCCCGGACTTCAAGTCTGCTGGTGGTCATCTAAATCCACTGGACAGGAGCCATGGATCAAAATCAGAAGGCGGCAGCCACCTCGGCGACCTACCCAATTTGATTACGAATGAAGCGGGCCAATCTATGTTGACCGCAAAGTTCACAAATCACGCAGAACAAGTGCTGGCCTGGATATTCGATGAAGATGGTACGGCCGTCATGATTCACGCCGAGCCCGACGACTATCTGACAGATCCTACTGGTGCCGCCGGACCTCGCGTCGCTTGTGCGGTGCTAGTCCGGCCTTAGCCAATCCCAGACATCACCCTCTTATCCGATGACTTCACCAGCGGCTTTCGCTCGTTCAATCAAAGTCAATTCGGCTGTGGGCACCAACCGATAGGCTGCAATCAGAAGTACCGTTCCGATTGGCGCAGCTATCAACAGTGAAAGCACCCCAGTTGAGAGGCTGCCTGTCATGACAGACACTTGACCCGCTAGATATGGTCCAAGCGCCAGACCGATGAGCGTTGTGGACAGGAAGAATGTTGCAGTAGCGGTACCTCTCATACGGGGAAGAACTAAATCCTGAGACGTTGCCGCCGCAGCGCCCAAGGCCGAGCTTGCAAACAGGCTAAGGACGAAACTCAGGACATAAAACAGCGCAACATTCGAGGTATTGAATGCCACGATCAATGGGATAACCGGAGCAAGAACCCCGAATAGAATGACCAATATGCGGCCGGCAGGATTACGTTCGCGGAGCCAATCAGCAACACGGCCACCAATGATCACGCCCAAGAAGCCTGCAACCGCCCCTGGCCCGCCGATCCAAAAGCCAACCATGCTTGGCGCTTCGCCAAGAACACGGATCGCATATGGGGCCGCCCAAAAGGTGACAGAGTAGGATGCAAATGCGACCATCCCGTACCCAAGGATTGTGCATAAGAATGCCGGAGATCCCCAGATCAAAGCAAAGGTTGGCGGATCGCGACGCTTGAGCGTGGTTGCCCACGAAAACACAGCATAATATCCGATTGCAACCGCGATCCATTGGCGCCAGTCACCAGTAACGAGGATCAACAAATAGGCGACGGCTGAAATGACTGCAGCGCCAATCAAATTGGTGACCAACGCCCGAGAACCATGCTGGGCTGCTTGCAGCACTGTAAATGGCGGAATGATCGCGAACAATTCTTGGACAAAGCCGCGGAAGGGGTCTTTGACAGGATCTGTAACGATGCCATCAACTTGTCCCCGGATCGGCTCACGCAAGGTAAACACCAGCGCTGCAAGCAGCAGACCTGGAAGACCAACGGCGATAAACGCTGCTTGCCAGCCAGCGAGATTAAAGGCACCCCCATCAGGATAAGCGGAGTTCCACCGCTCCACGATTAATCCGCCAATCAACAATGAAACACCGCCGCCGATATATAGGCCCGATGAATAAATCGCGAGAGCAGTGGCGCGCATCCGCTTGGGAAACCAATCAGAGATGAGGGAATAGGCCGCAGGACTGGCTGTTGCTTCACCCACGCCAACCCCGATCCTCGCGACACTCAGCGCGCCGAAGCTACGCGCAAAACCGGACAGCGCGGTCATGGCAGACCATAGCGCGAGACCTATCGTCATCAAGCGGACCCGGTGCCAATTGTCTGCAAGCTTGCCCAGCGGAATGCCAAACAAGGCGTAAAACACTCCGAAGGCTGTTCCATAAAGAAAGCCCAAATCATCATCACCGATGTTCAAATCGGCTTTAATATCTTCAGCCAAGATCGATAGAATATTGCGGTCTACGAAATTCAAAATGTAGATGAGAACCAAAATACCCAGCGCGTACCAGCTGTAGGCGGGAACTTTCTTCGCTTCACCATCAGTCTCGGGTTTGGCAACTACGCTACTATCATTCGGCATAAACGGTTCCATCTTCCAGGCCTGCTTCGGAAAAGCCCTTTTGCCGCAATCTGCAGCTATCGCAAACCCCGCAGGCCAATCCTTCTACCGATGGGTCGTAACAAGACCAGCTCAGGCTGGTATCCAGTCCAAGCCGATCTGCCTCGACGGCAATTCCCGCCTTAGTAAGATCCTGCAATGGGGTGTGAATAGTAAACGGCGCGCCCTCCACTCCAGATTTTGTGCCCAAGCGAGCCGTCTCAGCGAAACTGCTGATGAATTCCGGTCTGCAATCGGGATAGCCGGAGTAATCGAGCGCGTTAACCCCGATAAAAATGTCCTGCGCACCTGTTACTTCGGCCCATGCCAAAGTCAGCGATAAGAACACCAGATTACGGGCTGGAACATACGTAATCGGAATGTCTTGGCCGACCCCGCCTTTTGGCACGTCGATATCGTCCGTCAGAGCTGACCCCCCGAATGCCCGCAAATCAAGCGGTAGAATAACATGCCGTTCGCATTGCAGTTTGGCCGCAATAGTCTTGGCCGATTCAATTTCGATCCGGTGCCGCTGACCGTAGTCAATTGTGAGAGCAAACAGGGAATAGCCTTGCTCACGCGCGAGCGCAGCTGAGACCATTGAATCGAGACCGCCAGACAGCAGCACTACCGCGGGCCGCGGGCATTTTAATGATGAAGTCGCCATGCGCTTCCGGCTAATCGGAAAAACTCCGCTCTGCAATCCCACTATTGTTTTCGGGATCGAGACTTATCGGCAGTTACCTGTTCGGCGTGCTTCAGCGGTAAACTCGAATTGCTTTGTCCCGGCAATCCCCTGAGCTTCGATTTGAACGAGCGACCTAGTCTCTCGCCGGATGCTGGTTCGGCCATAGCCGTCTCCCCGGCAAGAATATTGCACGGTAACTTCTTGGGCCGAATCTTCAATCACTGTACGATTACAAGCACGGCCCGGATGCCTTATCTGGATAAGCTCACGGCCGGTTCGCACGCAGATTTTCTCCGACGGTCGGCCGTCACGATAGCGTAATTCCCACTGACCCCGATCAAGATTATCAAGCATGGCAAGCGCCGGCGCCTGAGCGGTGGCTGGCATCATAAAAGGAACAGCGAGCGTCGCCGCCACGGCCGCTTTTCCCAAAAATCCAATAGCTGTTCTCAAATTCGCAGTCATATCACACAATATCCTTGTGGGTGACCCATAGCACATTCTCGGACCATCGACAAAGCGTTCTTTGCCAGCGGTGAAGCGTTAAGCCGCGATGGGAAATTTCCTTGAACAAAACGCACAATCCACTTGGATAAATCCGGCTTCGTCACGCATTTCTGCTCGCTCTGATTCAGGAAAGCCGGAAAGGACCGACCGATAATGTTCAATGGAGCAACGACAGCCACGCTCTAGGCGGTTACCCTGCAAAACGCGAACCTCGTTCTCCTCATGAAATAATCGCCAAATAATAGCTTCAAGCGACAGACCCTTGTCGAGAAGTTCATCGTGACGAATGGTACCGGCCAGAATAGAAACATGGTCCCATTCAGGGTGATCAAGCCTTGCTTCAATCCGCTCTCTGCCATCTTCCCCGTCGGGCAAGTGTTGAATGAGCAGCCCAGCTGCAACGCAACCATCTGGGCCAGAATGAATTCCGACCTTGATTAAGGTCGGCAATTGTTCTGACTGCATGAAATAGCTTTCACACGCTTGCGCGATGCTTTCGCCTTCTAGCGGCACGATTCCCTGATACCGCCCCTTTTCACCGGGCTGGTCGAAAGTGATCGCAAGGTAACCTTTGCCAAACAGGGCAAAAAGCGAAGGGTTGGCGCCTAGATCGTCCAGCCGATCTTGATCAAAATCGACATAACCGCGAAGTTCCCCAGCGCGGTAATCGCACGCCAACAATCGTACGACGCCTCCGTCCGTCTGAGCCTGCATCGTCATTTGCCCAGTGTCATCTTTCAGCAGACTCCCGATCAAGGCTGTCAGGACAAGAGCCTCCGCAAGCAGATGCGTAATCGCAGGTGGGTAATTATGGGCAGACAGGATCGTATCGAGCACATCATCGATGCGAACAGTCCGGCCGCGAGCATCACGATGTGGCAGTGTGAAGCCAAGTAGTTGGTCACTGAAAGTGTCAGAATTGTCGGTCATTCTGTGAATATGGGTAGGGTGGTCAAGAAAGCCAGACCAAGCCACCACATCGCAAAATTCAAAGTTTCCCCAAAGCCCAAAGCAAGATCGACTTTTGAGCGTGAATGCGGTTTTCAGCCTCGTCAAAGACCCGCGATTGGGCGCTCTCAAATACAGCTTCACTGACCTCATCGCCAACATGAGCAGGCAAGCAATGGAGAAAGATTGCATCATCTTTTGCATGCGCCATTAGCGCTTCGTTCACTTGAAATGGAGCCATCGCCGCAAGCTTGTCCTCGGCATTCGTCTGGCCCATGGAAATCCACGTATCAGTAATGATAACATCAGCCCCGCCAGCGGCCTCTTGCGCGTCACTGGTTAAATCAATGCGTGCGCCAGCGGCACGTGCCATATCGACAAATTCTTGTTCCGGCTCATATCCCAGAGGCGTGGCAACGCGCACATTGAACTTCAGCAGGGCCGCGGCCTCTAGAATCGAATGCAGTACGTTATTGCCATCACCGAACCATGCAACCTCCAGGCCCGGCAAAGGCTTCTTGTTTTCAAGAATGGTCAAAAGGTCGGCAACTATCTGGCACGGATGCGACCGGTCGGTTAGGCCATTGATCACCGGCACAGTGGCAAAGCGCGCCATCTCTTCAATCTTTGCATGATCGCCAGTGCGGATCATGATTGCATCCGCCATCCGACTCAGAACTCGCGCCGTATCAGCGATGCTTTCGCCCCGGCCGAGCTGACTGGTTCCCGCTTCCAGAATGACTGCACTTCCGCCCAATTGACGCATCGCCATATCGAAGCTGACTCGCGTTCGCGTTGAATTCTTCTCGAAGATCATTGCCAGCACATGGCCTTCCAGCGGCTTGTCCGAGTCAGCCTTACCTTTCGGCGAAGAAACACGCGCAATCTTGCGTTCGTGCGCGTCTCCTAACATTGTGGCCAAAGCATCTGTGCCCGCATCGGACAAATCGAGAAAATGGCGAATAGTCACTATGTCGCCTCGGGAATTTCGTAGTCAGCTGCACCCGCCGACAGTTTTTCGAAAAATTCTTCGATCTCTTCATCACCGATCACCAGCGGCGGCAGCAAACGCAGGGTGTTGTCGCCAGCCGCCACCATCAGCAATTCGTGGTTGTCGCGCAGATGGACGAAAAACGGACGGGCTTCGACTTTCATCTTGAGGCCAAGCATCAGACCCTTCCCGCGAACAAGCTCGAACAAATCAGGGTAGTTGCCGATAAATTGTTCGAGGCGTGCGCGAATCCGTTCACCCTTGTCACGCACGCTGGCGAGGAATTCCTCATTTGCGACCGCTTCCATAACGGCAGTGCCCGCAGCCATTGCCAGCGGATTGCCGCCATAGGTCGAGCCATGTGTGCCAAATGTCATCCCGCGTGCAGCCTTCTCGGTCGCCAGACAAGCACCAAGCGGGAACCCTCCTCCGATGCCCTTCGCGGTCGCGACGATGTCGGGAAGGATGCCATATTGCTCATAGGCATATAGTGTGCCTGTGCGCGCAACGCCGCACTGAACCTCGTCGAGCGCAAGCATCAGATCGTGCTCGTCCGCCAATGCGCGAAGGCCTTTCATGAATTCCTCAGAGGCCGGACGGATCCCGCCTTCACCCTGAATCGGTTCGACCAGGAAACCTGCAGTATTTGGTCCGATCAACGATTTCGCCATCTCCAAATCGTCAAACTCGCAATATTTGAATCCTTCAAGCAATGGCATGAAACCATGGTGCATCTTGGTCTGGTTAGACGCGCTGATTGTGGCCATGGTCCGGCCATGGAAAGCATTTGTGAAGGTGATGATCTCGTACCTGTGCTCATTACCAGCTGATTGGTGATATGCCCGCACAGCCTTAATCGCCGTTTCAACCGCCTCCGCGCCCGAATTGGTGAAAAACACCGTGTCTGCAAAAGTGTTGTCTACCAGCATTTGGGCCAGCTTCTCACCCTGCGGACTGCCATAAAGGTTAGAGACATGCATCAATGTCTCGGCCTGCTTCTGGATGGCTCCGATTAGTCCTGGGTGCGAATGGCCGAGCAGATTCACCGCGATACCGCTGGCGAAATCGAGATAGCGCGTGCCGTCCTCGTCAATCAGATGGCAATGCTCCCCGCGCACCGGGCGAACGCCGCAGCGTGGATAGACGGGCATGAGCGGGGTGATGGCCATTACGAAACTTCCTGATTTGAAAAAATTGCACCAAACTTAGGGACACAAACGACAAATGGCGACCCCAAAGGAGCCGCCATTCATAATGTCTATGCATTTGCTCTTGCCCGTCAAATCGGACGGATTGCAAACGCCGGCAGTCAATTATCTGCGATCAACTTTCCGCAGGTGAAAGGTTGACTGCCGAGTGCTTGCCTCGTCGGTCAACTTCAAGGTCGAACTGGTAACGCTCGCCTTCGTTGATTGCCGTCAGGCCAGAACGTTCGACCGCGCTGATATGCACAAATGCATCGGGCTGGCCATCATCACGCACGAGAAAGCCGAAACCCTTCATGGCATTAAAGAACTTGACCGTGCCAGTTGCTTTTTCGCCGGTGAGTTCGCGTTGAGGAGCAGCACTGCGCTCGCTGCGATCACCGCCGCCGCTGCTTGCTGCAACTTCGATAACATCGCCGACAACTTGAAGGTCTTGCGCCGAAGTCTTCCCGCCACGATCAACCAGATTATATTCAAGGCCCTGACCTTCTGCGAGGCCGGAGAGGCCTGCACGTTCAACCGCGCTGATGTGAACGAAAACGTCTTCGCCGCCACCTTCTTGTTGAATGAAGCCGAAGCCCTTGTCGCCGTTGAAGAATTTCACAACGCCTTTGCCGGTTCCCACGACCTGTGCGGGCATACGGCTCGCACCGCCGGCTGCACCGGCCCCTGCGCCGCCTTGACGAAAACCGCCGCCGCCGCCACCGCCGCCACGATTGCCGCCGCCGAAGCGATCACCGCCACCGCCGCCGCGATTGCCGCCGCCGAAGCGATCACCTCCACCGCCGCCATAACTGTCGCCGCCGCCAAAACTATTGCCGCCGCCACCGCCGAACGGATCGAAACTATCTTCTCCAAAACCGTCGCGCTTATCACGGCCCCGACCACGGCGCCCTTTATCATAACCCATAATCTAAATCGTACCTTCGTATCTTCGCCCAATGTGCAATCAGGAAGCGACGTGGACGAAAAACACGCTTCCAATCTTGTGGGCCGGGGAATCGGAATCCCCAGTCCGGTCGCTTCAGACCATAACGCAAAACCACGCGCCATGCGAATGATTTCATATCCCGCAATTTTGTGGGCGCATTTTGTAGCATTTCCAATTTGAAAGACCACGGGTTTACAGAGCCATTATCTTCGCCATAGCCGACGAATTGGCGCAGTTCCCAGCGGGCAATTTTTGTGAAATTTGCGAACCGGTCATAGTCAGACCGCAAATTTTGGCAGCCGTCAAAAGTAGGCCAAAAGCTGGTCTATTTCCTAAAATCGAGCGGCGGAGCGCGGTCACCCAAGAGCGATTCGTAGACATAATCAGGCCCGCGAGACGCATCGAACTCGGCCCTCGCCGCAGTCTGCAAATCAGGGTTCGTGAAAAGCTCTACCGCCATCACTGCCATCGCTTTTGCAGCAAATTGGGTCCCTTTCGCGCCGATTGAATGCCCGCTAGCAGCGGCAGATTGCCAGCTGTGTGAACTGGTTCCGGGAACCCATGTTGCGGCGCGCAGGCTGACCGTAGGTGTTGCCCAGGAAACATCTCCGACGTCGGTTGAGCCATATCCGAGCGTGACCTCATAGGGCTTTATCGTGCCAACTTCGTCCATCGGTTTTGCCGCATCGCCAAGGCTTGAGGAAATCTCCGCCGCCCAGCGCTTTTCAGCCTCATTATAGGTAAAGCCTCCAATCTCGCGCAGCTTCCGGTCAAGCGCCATTTGCAACGTCTCATTGACCAGCTTCGGATTGTTGCCGTGGATTATTTCCCAGTCAACGGTTGTGCCGGTACCCTGTGCGGCCCCTTTCGCTGTAGCCTCCAGGCGCGTCCACAGCGCCCGGACCTCATCCGCGTCAGAGTGACGTACATAATAAAAAACCTCGGCGAAATCAGGTACCACATTTGGTGCCGCACCACCTTCGGTAATAACATAGTGGATTCGCGTATCCATGCTGGTGTGTTCGCGCATCATATTGACCATCATATTCATCGCCTCGACCCCGTCGAGCGCAGATCGCGCGCGCTCCGGCGCACCCGCTGCATGCGCGGACACGCCCCGAAAGCGGAATTTGGCCGAGCGGTTGGCCAAAGTAGTTCGGGCAGCCGCGGAATTCTCGTCATCAGGGTGCCAGTCGATGGTGAAATCGACATCATCGAACAAGCCGGCGCGGACCATATAAACTTTGCCAGAGCCACCTTCTTCGGCTGGCGTGCCATAGAGGCGAACGCGGCCCGGAGTGCCGGTTTCTTCCAGCCATTGTTTGATCGCTATTGCCGCGGTCAGCGAACCAGCGCCGAACAGATTATGCCCGCAAGCATGGGCGGCGTGCTTACCTTCCAGAATCTCGCGGGTTGGCGCGTTAGACTGGCTGATGCCCGGCAGAGCATCGAATTCTGCAAGCAGAGCGATGACCGGGCCACCCTCGCCCCATTCGGCCACAAAGGCCGTCGGAATATCGGCCACACCCAGCCTCAGCTTGAAACCTTCACCTTCCAATTCGGCCTTCAGCAATCCGCTGGAGCGCAATTCGAGATAACCCAGCTCCGCATAATCCCAGATTTGCTTGGCAACGCGGGTGGTCCGCTCTTCCTGCGCCTCGACCGCAGCGATCGGGTCTGTGACATCTTGAGCGCTGGCCGCCTGGCCGCTGATTGCAGAAACCGCCGCTAACGAGCTGCCTGTAAGAAATTTTGTGAAGCTCATTGCCTCTACCCCTTTTACAGCACTTTATCCTGAGCTGGGCGGCACGCAAGTCTCGACGCAAACTGACATCTATGTCAGTAACGGTGCGATGGAACAGTTCACGGGACAGCTATTGCAAATCGGCATTTCCCTCATCGCGATTCTCGCTCTGGCATGGCTTGCCAAGAAGATGGATCTTGGCGGGGATCAAAGGATCCGCAGCGAAGACCGCGCGCGCGAACTGGCTGATGAAGCCGTAAGCGGGTTTGAAGCAATCGACATCGCTATCGACAAGGCTGGATATGGCGCATTGCTGCGCGATGCAGATGGCAGGATTATTGTACTGCGCCGTCATGGTTCGCATTTCGCGGGCCGCCTGCTAGAACGAAGCAGTGATGCACGGCTGGATCAGGAGTTCCTGACAATTACCCCTGGTGACAAGCCGTTTGGGTCTGTGACCTTGCATCTGGGCGCAAATGCACAAATCTGGGCCGCTAGCCTCCGCCGTATGAAGACCTTGTCCGATGCCTGATTTCTCACCTACTGAATTTGCAGTCCCGGGTTTCGTCCTGTTGGTGCTGCTTGAAATGTTCTGGGCCCGCAAACGGCGGCCAGAAGCCTATGAGGCGCGGGACACTTTGACCTCGCTTGCCTTCGGCCTCGGCAGCACAATTGCTGGCGTGTTGTTTGGCGGGATGGCGCTGCTCGTATTCCTTTTTGTCTATGAATACCGAATTGTGGACTTCGGCGATCAATGGTGGGCAATCTGGTGGCTGTGGCCACTCTGCTTTATCTTCGATGATTTGGCATATTACTGGATTCACCGTGCCGGTCACCGCATTCGCTGGTTCTGGGCCAGCCACGTCAACCACCATTCAAGCCAGCATTACAACCTCAGCACAGCGTTACGGCAAACCTGGACCGGCGCATTCACGCTTGGTTTTGTGTTCAAGCTGCCACTCGTCTTGCTCGGATTTCATCCTTTAATGATTGTCTTGGTCGGCGGGTTCAACTTGATCTATCAATTCTGGATTCACACCGAAGCCATCGACAAAATGCCGCGCTGGTTCGAGGCGGTAATGAACACGCCCAGCCACCACCGCGTACATCATGCAACCAACCCGCTCTATCTTGACCGCAATTATGCGGGGGTTTTCATCATCTGGGACCAGCTGTTCGGAACCTTCCAAGAGGAAACAAGCAAGGTTCGCATCCGCTATGGCATCGTGAAACAATTGGGCAGCTTCAATCTATTGTGGTCCGTATTCCATGAATGGATCGGGATTCTCCAAGACCTGTGGAGCGCGCCTTGGCGGCATAAATTGTCGTATTTGTTGCGCGAACCTGGTTGGAGTCACGACGGCAGCCGCGAAACTTCCGAGATAATGCTGACGCGCTGGCTGGCACGCCAGTCCACTGAACAGCGCCCCACGGAACAGCGACCCACGCCGCCCGTCTTACCAGACACAAAACACAATCCGAATGGAGAGGCGGCTTAGGCCGTGCCCCAAAAAAGGAGAGGTTATGCAGGAATTCGATTACATCGTCATTGGCGGCGGCAGCGCTGGCAGCGCGGTTGCTGGCAGGCTGTCAGAATATGGCCGGCACAATGTTTGCCTCCTCGAAGCAGGGGGCCGGAATGACAATATTCTTGTCAAGACCCCTGGCTTCATGCCTTTCCTGCTGAAAAATGCCAATTACCGCTATGACACAGTCCCACAAAAGGGGCTGAACGGCAGAGTGGGGTATCAACCACGCGGCAAGGGACTTGGTGGTTCGTCCGCCATCAATGCGATGGTTTATATTCGTGGCAATAAGTGGGATTATGACAATTGGGCAGCGATGGGCTGCGACGGCTGGTCTTATGACGATGTCCTGCCTTTCTTCAAATATGCCGAAACCAACGAGCGCGGTGGTGACGAATTCCATGGCGGCGAAGGTCCGCTATTCGTATCCGATCAAAAGTGGATCAACCCGGCGACAGCAGCCTTTGTAGGCAGCGCAGAATCACTGCAGCTTCGAACGAACAATGATTTCAATGGAGAGCGACAAGACGGATTTGGCGTCTACCAAGTCACCCAGCGCAATGGCGAGCGCTGGTCTGCAGCACGCGCTTATATCGAGCCGATGCGTGATATGGCCAATCTGGCAGTCCGCACCAAAACGCTGGTTGAGAAACTGGTTATCGAAGACGGACGCGTCACCGGCGTTGCAATCAAGCGAGGGCGTAAGCGCGAAGTGGTCAAGGCGCGGCGCGGTGTCATCTTGTCGGCTGGGGCTTTTAACTCGCCGCAAATACTGATGGCTTCGGGCATCGGTCCCGCCGAACATCTGCGCGAACACGGGATCGATGTAGTGCGCGATGCGCCTGCTGTGGGCAGCGACTTGCAGGACCACATCGACTACGTATCGAGCTGGGAAACGGAGTCGAAGGATCCGATTGGCGATAGCGTCGCTGGCACTGCCCGTATGGCCAAGGCGATAATCGAGCATCGCCGCAAGCGCACCGGCATTATGACAACGCCTTATGCAGAGGCTGGCGGCTTCTGGTCGGTCATGCCCGATGCTCCGGCGCCAGATGTGCAATGGCATTTTGTTCCGGCAATGTTGGAAGATCACGGCCGCGAGAAAGTGAAGGGACACGGCTTTTCGCTCCATGCCTGTGTGCTTCGCCCTGAAAGTCGCGGAACTGTCAGACTCAATTCGCCCGATATGAAGGATGCCCCGCGAATTGACCCCAACTTTTTAGACGATGATCGCGATATGGCTGTCCTGCGTGCAGGCATTCGCCTTTCACACAGGATCGCCGAAGCATCGCCATTGGCTGATTATTCCCCGAAAGACCGCCATCCTTTCGATTTGAATGATGATGCCGCGCTTGATGAAATGATCCGCAACCGGTCCGACACCGTATATCACCCTGTCGGCACGTGCCGGATGGGCAGCGATGAAGCCAGCGTGGTCGATACCAAGCTCAAAGCGCGGGGTGTCGACGGGCTGTGGGTAGCAGATGCCAGCGTGATGCCGAAGATCGTCAGCGGCAACACCAACGCGCCAAGTATTATGATTGGCGAACGCTGTGCGGATTTCCTGATGAACGGCTAGCTCGCATCCTGCCAGTGGGCGGAGCCAGAACCACCCTTCAATCTGCAGACCAAAAAAAGGGGCCGGAGCGTAATGCTCCGGCCCTTATAGTGTTGTTCGCAGGAGGAACGTGTGCGGCGGGAACGGGAGGGGAGAGAGAGTCTCCCGACCCCGCCGAACCTGGTGATTAATTATAGGCTCGCTCGCCGTGTTCGCTAATGTCGAGACCATCGACTTCAGCTTCTTCGGTAACGCGCAAACCAATGATGGATTTGACAATCAGACCGGCGACGAGGGTACCGATACCGGCCCAAGCGATCGTGACCAAAACGCCTTCAGTTTGGATCCAGAGCTGTGCGCCAACGCCGGTTGAACCGTCGCCAGGGCCGCCAAGGAATGGTTGGTAAACAATCGCTGTGCCGATGGCGCCAACGATGCCACCCACGCCGTGGATGCCGAACGCATCAAGCGAGTCATCATAACCAAACTTCGCTTTGACCTTGGATACTGCGTAGTAGCAGATGATTGAAGAGAGAATCCCGAGCAGGATTGCACCGAATGGACCAGAATTGCCGGCAGCAGGTGTTACCGCCACGAGACCGGCAATGACACCCGAACAGAAGCCAAGCGCCGAGCCCTTGTGACCGGAGAGCTTCTCCATCACCATCCATGCAAGAGCGCCAGCCGCGGTTGCGACGAAGGTGTTGATCATCGCCAGGCCGGCCGAACCATCTGCTTCGAGAGCCGAACCTGCGTTGAAGCCAAACCAACCAACCCAAAGCAGGCCGGTACCGATCATTGTCATAACCAGCGAGTGCGGCGGCATTGGCTCATTTGGATAGCCACGGCGTTTGCCGAGCAAGTAAGCGAGCACCAAGCCGGAAACACCCGCGTTGATGTGAACAACGGTGCCGCCAGCGAAATCGAGCGCGCCTGCTTCAAACAGTAAGCCGCCGCCAGCCCAAACCATATGGGCAATCGGGAAGTAGACGATGGTCAGCCAGATCGGCACAAAGAACATCACTGCGCTAAACTTCATCCGCTCTGCCGTAGCGCCCAAAATCAGCGCTGCAGTTATTGCGGCAAAGGTCATTTGGAAGCTGACGAACACATACTCGCTGATTACTTCATCAGTGAAGGTCGCAGCAGTTGTGCTGGCATCCATACCCGAAAGGAAATAACTTCCCCCGCTAATGAAAAGGCCCAAGGTGCCTTCATAAGTCGTCGCGCCAAATGCGAGCGAGAAGCCCCACATGACCCAAACGAGCATCGCCAAACAGGCGGTCGCGCCAATTTGGGTCATGGTGCTGAGCATGTTCTTCGAACGTGTTAGGCCACCATAGAACAAGGTCAGGCCAGGAATGATCATCAGCAGCACCAAAATGGTGGCCGTCATCATCCAGGCGTTATTACCCGGATTGGCAACTGCCGGGGCTGCCTCGGCCACAGCGGGAGCAGCTTCGGCAACCGCCTCGGCGGCATCCTGGGCGAATGCGGTTGTTGCGGCGATCATCGACGTGCCAAGCACGCCTGCGCCGCAGAGAATTTTGCGGATCATGGAAGTTTCCTTCATGTCAGGTGCGGCGATCATAGCGCCGTGTCTCCGGTTTCCCCGGTACGAATGCGGGTGGCATCGGCAAGGTCGATAACAAAAATCTTGCCATCACCGATGGCATCGGTGCTGGCAGTGTCCTTGATAGTTTCGACCACTTGGGCGGCGATGTCGTCACTCGCGGCAATTTCGAGCTTCACCTTTGGAAGCATGTTGGTCGAATATTCAGCACCGCGATAAATCTCGGTCTGACCCTTCTGGCGGCCAAAGCCTTTGACCTCGGTCACGGTCATACCCGCGACGCCAATGGCACCGAGCGCCTCGCGAACCTCGTCGAGCTTGAATGGTTTAATTACGGCGATGATGAATTTCATCGATGCCCCCTAAGTTTACTGCAACTGCGTTCCGGTCCGATGCCGGTTTCGCACATGCAGCAAAACACGTGCCAGTTTTGCGAATCAACGGATTCCGCAGGGTCTCTGGCTTTTACCTGGGTTTAGGCATTGGATCGAAGTGCCTACATTTTAATCATTGGTTAAATATTGGGCAGTTCGAGGTCGGCCCACACAGGGAGATGGTCCGATGCTTGTGCCGATAGAGCGCTATGATGCACCCCGCTTTCACCAACACGCCATCCATGCGACGCAACAATCCGATCAAGCTGGGCGATTGGCTGGCGGCTGGGGAAGCTTCTGCCCAACGTCAGGTGCTGCCAATCCTTACCAAATTCCTGCATTGCTCCGCTGCGCAGACCCCATTGGTTGAAATCGCCCATCAGTACAGTTGGGCAGGCATCTGCAAGGCCACCAACATGCCGCAGGATCGCTTGAATCTGATCGCGCCGCCGCAGACCAGACAGGCACAGATGCATACCGGCAACGCGTACCCGATGCCCGCCACAATCAAGATCGGCACAGACCGCTCCGCGTGGTTCAACCATTGGCAAATCAAGCGGCGCGCAGTCCAGAACCGTAAACTCGCGCCGGATGAGCAGGGCATTGCCATGCCACCCCATACTTCTGGGGCGCTTCGCCAGCGGCACTACTTTCCAATGTGTATCATCCAACGCAGCCCGCGAAAGCACACTGGCCCTATCGCCTATGCGCTGGTCCACCTCTTGAATAGCAATGATGTCGGCATCGATTTCACGCAGGACCGAAATAATTCGGTCGGGGTCGCGCCGCCTGTCAGTGCCCACTGCCTTGTGGATGTTGTAGCTTGCAAAAGTGAGCTGCACGTCTGGTCAGTCTTGCTGCTCACCAGCGATGTAGCGGTCGGTTGGTGTCACCGGCAGGCCATCAATGCTGCTGAGCCGCATTCCATGTTTTGCAGCCCATTCGCTTGGGTCAGAATTTCGATGGGCTTTCTTCAAAGTCTGGCGTTCTTGCTGCATCTCCATGAGTGGGACACCCCAGCCGCAACTCGTCTGGACGCTCTCCACCACAATATCGAATATCTGCCGTGTCCCGGGCAGTAAAATAAAGCTTTCCGCGAGCCCTTCCCATTCGGCATCCTGCGGCAGAACCGGCTTGCCATGTCCGTAAATGCGCAGGATCAGCGCGGGTTGCTGGAAATTGCAGAACATGATCGTAATGCGCCCATCTGCCAAAAGGTGCGCATGTGTCTCGTTCCCTGAACCGCCCAGATCAAGATAGGCCACCCGATTAGGCGAAAGGACGCGAAATGCATCATAGCCTTTCGGGCTGAGGTTTATCCGCGCATCGGACGCCGCTGTCGCGACGAAAAACACCGGTTGCTTGGTCATCATCGCAATGTGATCGGGCGAAAGCGTATCGGAGAAATCGGCCATTAGGCGATGCTAGTCACCGCAAAGCCCTTTGTCACCGTTCCTTGGTGGCGGAAAATTTCAAATCGGGGTTTTTCTCTTCCTGATAACCGACATCCCACGGGCTTTTGGCCAAGAATACCATATCGCCATCACGGTCTTTCGCGAGATTGGCCCGGTTGAAATTCTCGAACTGCTGCAGCGCTTCATCAGATCCTTTGACCCACCGCGCCGTTGCAAATGGCGCAGCTTCCAATGCAGCCTCCACCTTATATTCTGCCGACAGGCGCGAAATCAGCACTTCCAGCTGCAGCTGACCAACCACACCGACAATGTGATTGGCTCCAAGCTCAGGGTAAAATACTTGGATCACACCCTCTTCCGACAGATCATCGAGCGCCTTGCGCAATTGCTTGGTCTTGGTCGGATCCTTCAGCTGGACACGGCGCAAAATCTCCGGCGCAAAGTTGGGCAGGCCGGTGAACCGGATTTTGTTGTTCTCGCTCAGCGTATCGCCAACCCGCAATGTCCCGTGGTTGGGAATGCCGATGATATCGCCGGCTTCGGCAGTATCTGCCAACTCGCGGTCCTGTGCGAAAAACAAGATCGGTGAATGAATCGCTATCGGCTTGCCTAGTCCGGACGGGGTCAGCTTCATCCCGCGTTTAAACGTGCCCGAAACTTGCCGCATAAACGCTATGCGGTCGCGGTGGTTTGGATCCATATTGGCCTGAACCTTGAAGATGAAGCCAGTCACCTCGTCATGGTCGGGGCTGATTTGTTCTTCTCCGGCAGGCTGAGGGCGCGGCGGCGGAGCAAATTTGGCGATCGCGTCGATCAGTTCGGTCACGCCGAAATTCTTGAGCGCAGAACCGAAATAAACCGGCGTCAGATCGCCGTTGCGATAGGCCTCAAGATCAAATTCGGGATAACCGATTCTCGCCAGCTCAGCCTCTTCGGCAAATTGCTCTGGCACCACTGCGTTTTCATCGCGCTTGCCTTTGAACTCTTTCGATGGTCCTTCGGGCCGCGCAATTGCGCCGGTCGCGTAATCGAGGATGCCTTCAAATTGTCCGCCCATGCCGACGGGGTACATTTGCGGGCTGACGTCGAGCGCGAGCATATCGGCAATTTCGTCAAGCAACTCAAACAGCGGGCGGCCTTCGCGATCCACCTTGTTGACGAAAGTGATAATCGGCACGCTGCGCAGGCGGCATACCTCGAATAGCTTGCGCGTCTGCGGCTCGATACCTTTCGCTGCATCGATCACCATAATCGCTGAATCGACCGCAGTCAGTGTGCGGTAGGTATCTTCGGAGAAATCCTCGTGCCCGGGTGTGTCGAGCAAATTGAAAGTGATCCCGTCACGCTCGAACGTCATCACGCTGGAGGTGACAGAGATGCCGCGCTGCTGCTCGATCTTCATCCAGTCCGAGCGCGCGCGCCGGGCCTGTCCGCGCGCCTTGACCTCGCCAGCAAGGTGAATCGCGCCGCCTTGGAGCAATAGCTTCTCGGTCAGCGTGGTCTTACCAGCATCGGGATGCGAAATGATCGCGAATGTGCGCCTGTTTGATTTGGAATTGGAGGTCATGGATTAGCCCCTAAGCTCCGCATCTAGTTTGCCGGCTGCAGCGACAATTTTGTCTGAAATCGCTTTCAGATCTTCGTCCTTGTAGCTCTTCTCGCACGGCTGCAAAATAACTTCGATTGCAAGCGATTTCTTACCCTCGGGCACACCTTTACCGGCGAACACATCAAAGATGCGCGCGTCGACGATGTTGGCCTTATCCGCGCCTTTGATCACACGCGCCAGATCAGCTGCGGGCAAATCAGCAGGAACGAGAAACGCGAAGTCGCGCATCACGCTCTGCAACACCGGCGGCGCATAAGCAGTCCGAGCAAAGCCTGCATTGCCCTTTTTACCAGGAATAGCATCGAGGAAAATCTCAGCCGCTACCACAGGGCCGTCCACATCAAATGCGTCCAAGGTGCTAGGGTGCAAGGCACCGAAGCGGGCGAGTATATTCTTCGGGCCAAGTCGCAAAGTGCCCGATTGGCCAGGATGGAATTGAGCGCCCGCCTCACCCATTATTTGCAGCTTTTCAATAGGAGCGCCTGCGTCAGCAAGCAACGCGATAGCTTCGGCTTTCGCGTCGAAGGCATCGAAATGCACTGCCTTGCCCGCGGCCCAACCGCGTGCGACTTTCTCGCCCGCCAGAACGACGCCCAAAGTCGGCTTCTCGTTGCTCGAACCATCAGTGTTACGGAAATAACGCCGACCAATTTCAAACAAGCGAAGCGAGCTGGCCCCGCGATCCATATTGCGCTTCACAGCAGTAAGCAGGCCAGGCAGCATTGACGGGCGCATCGCCTTCATATCTTCGCTGATGGGGTTATCGAGCACCCAAAGCTGCAAACCGTCCGCGAAGTGTTCTGCCTCTGGAACCGGCAGGAAAGACCACGTGACCGCTTCGTTGAGGCCGCGACCAGCAGCGGCACGGCGCACGCGGCGTTCCAGCTTCTGTTCCGCCGATGCAGTTGGTGAGGCGACGCCCTCCGCTCTTGGAAGCGCTGCGCTGGCAATATCATCGATCCCGTAAATTCGAACGACTTCTTCGACCAGATCAGCGGGGCCTTCTATGTCGTGGCGGCGCAGAGGAACCGTAACGGCCCAGGCCGCGGAAGAATCATCAACGGTGAAGTCCAGCGATTCCAGAATGCGTTGCTGCTCGGCCAAATCGACGGCCACTCCGCCCAGTTTCTGAGTCAGTGCAGGGTCGAATGTTACGATCTTTGCTGTTGATGGAGGCGAGCCGGCATGTACTGCTTCAGACGCGGCTCCGCCGCCCAGCTCGACAATCAGACCTGTCAGCAGGTCCAAACCTTGCTCAAGAAATGCCGGATCAACTCCGCGTTCGAACCGCGTCCGCGCATCAGAACTTAGACCCAAATTGCGACCAGTCGCACCAATCCGCTCCGGATTAAAATAGGCAATCTCGAGCAGAACGTCGGTTGTGCTTTCACTACAGCCTGAATTCTCGCCGCCCATGATACCGGCGATGTCGTGAACACCTTGATCATCGGCAATCACAGTCATCTGGCTATCGAGCGTGTAAGTCTTCTCGTTCAGTGCAAGCACTTGCTCGCCATCCTGGGCGCGGCGCGCAAACACCGCTCCGCTGAGCTTGGACAGATCATATGCGTGCGCAGGCCGGCCATAAGCGAGCATCAGATAGTTGGTCAGATCGACCAGCAAAGAAATCGGACGCTGGCCTGCGCTCTGGAGTCGTTGTTGCAACCAATCAGGTGAGGCGCCATTTTTCACGCCAGTTACGACGCGGCCATAGAACGCAGGACATCCTTCCGCATCATCGGTGCGGATTTCTGTTGGGCATGCACCCGTCGTCGTAAATGCTGGCTTCGCGATAGGCTTTAAAGTGCCCATACCCGCTGCCGCCAGGTCGCGCGCGATTCCGTACACTCCCATACAATCAGGCCGGTTAGGAGTAATCGCCACATCGAATATGGGACTTGAACCGTGGTAATCAGCAAAGCTGTGACCGACCGGCGCATCATCAGGCAATTCGATAATGCCATCATGCTCTTCACCCAGCTCCAGCTCGCGGACCGAGCACATCATACCGTTGCTTTCGACCCCGCGAATGGCTGATTTACGCAATTCCATTCCGTTAGACGGCACGACTGCCCCCGGCTGACCGAGCACGCCCATCATTCCGGCGCGCGCATTGGGGGCCCCGCATACGACTTGCAGTGGATCACCAGTGCCAGTGTCGACCGTCAGAACTTGCAGCTTATCGGCATCGGGGTGTTTGGCGGCAGTCAGGACTTTGGCAACAGTAAAACCCGCCAGACGTTCAGCCGGGTCTTCAATGCCTTCAACTTCCAGTCCGATTCGGTTCATCGCTGCCGCGAGGTCAGCGAGGCTTGCATCGGTTGCGAGATGGTCTTTGAGCCAAGTCAGCGAGAATTTCATGCGCTTGCTCCCACACCTGCGGAAAGCGTCGGCTGATCATACGGGCTGAACCCGTAATGCTGCAGCCAGCGAATATCGCCATCGAAGAACGCCCGCAAATCATCCATGCCATATTTCAGCATCGCCAGCCGGTCGACACCAACACCGAAAGCAAAGCCTTGCCATTCGTCAGGGTCCAGTCCGGCAAACTCGATAACCCGCCGATTGACCATACCCGACCCGAGCAGTTCCATCCATGCGTGACCCGGAGCATCACCCGAACCGCCTAGCACGCGTCGGCCTTTTTCCACTGCAAATCCGACATCAACCTCAACCGAAGGCTCGGTGAATGGGAAGTAGGATGGGCGCAAGCGCAGCACGATATCTTCGCGCTCGAAAAACGCCTTGAGGAAAGTCTCCAGAGTCCACTTCAAATGGCCAAGATGAATATCCTTATCGATTACCAGGCCTTCAACCTGATGGAACATCGGAGTGTGCGTTGCGTCACTGTCGCTGCGATAGACGCGGCCCGGCGCGATAATCCGCACCGGCGCGCCTTCATTCACCATCGTGCGAATTTGCACAGGCGAGGTGTGAGTTCGGAGCAGCATGGAACGACCCTCACCGTCCTTGTCGGGAAAGTAGAATGTGTCATGCATCGCGCGCGCAGGATGATTTTCATCCATATTCAGCGCGGTGAAATTGTGCCAGTCATCTTCGATCTCGGGGCCGGTTTTGACCGCAAAGCCGAGGTCGGCGAAAATCTCTGCCAACTCGTCCATCACTTGGCTGACCGGATGCACACTGCCGCGCGGCGCATCGGGAGCAGGCAATGACAAATCGAGTGTTTCAGTGGCGAGACGGCGGTCGAGCTCTGCATTGTCGAGAGCCTGCTTACGAACGACAATCGCATCCGCAACTTCGGCGCGAGCTTGCTGGATAGCGGGCGCTTGTTCTTGCCGCTGTTCCGGTGTCATCTTGCCGAGCGTTTTCAGCAATTGGCTGATCCAGCCTTGCTTGCCCAAAGCCTCAACCCTTAACGCCTCCAAGGCATCTTGAGTGTCAGCTGCGGCAATCGCCATCAGCGCGGTATCTTTTCGTGTTTGCAGTTCATCCATAGCGAAGGCGCGCTAGCGCCTATTGCGCTGCAACGCAAAGCTGCATTTGCCCCTTCAGATGTCAGGGTTCGCCCGGTTCATGCTCTGGCTCGTCCAATGTCTTAGCGGCTGACCCGCGAACCCGCGCTCGTTCCCGCATGCAACCGACAATTACCGGATGGCCCATCACGGCATATTGGGATTGCTGCACCCCAAGGAATTCCTCGCAGTCTTTGACGAAATGCGATTGATCAAAATAAAATCGATCGATGGCTCCGAACCATCCAAGCGACGGGTCGAGTAGGAAATCGGCGACATCCAGCAAATGGCCTGCAAGAGTTGCGAAATGGCTGAATATTTCGGCCTTGCGCTCATTACTGACCGTGTTGGGATAGTTATCTGCCGGCTTTCCCACAAAGGTGGCCCATCCCAATGGCAGCGGGCCAATACCCCTATTCACGTAATGTTGGCAGTGAATTCGAGCAGCAGGCTGCTCGGGCCGATGACGATGCAATCGGTATCTGACACCGAAGCACCATCACTAATCTTGTAGTTTGGTGGTGCGCCTTCAAATATTCTGATTCCAGCCCATCCGGGATGCAACGAATACGATAGAAGGTAGTGAAAGACCTCACCAACCCTTTGGGTGGCTCGTGAAAATTTACGGCCACTTTCGCATTTACCACCATGAACTACCGCGCCGATTTTTGTCGTAATCTAACTTGTGGCACTGCAAACTGGGTCGCCTGTCAACCGACAGGCGAATCTAATGTCTGCACGGGTGACCCACGGCGCTTTACTCGGTTGCGCATGAATTCACTCAATATCGGATGATCCAGCGCGGCATATTCTCTTGGTGTCATGCCCAGAAACCGGTGGCTATCGCGCACAAAATGCGACTGGTCATAATAGCTTGAATCGATTGCGTTGCTCCAGCTTCTTTCTGGATCAAGCATGAAGTCAGCCAGACTGCGCATAAAGCGTTGGCGCCGTATTAACAGTTTTGGCGAAAATCCAAACGCTTGCCGGCACAGACGCTCCAACGTCCGGCCGGAAACCCCGCATTCTTCAGCCATGACTGCCACATTAGGCGAATCAACAGTCAAAAGACTCTGGTGAATCCGGGCGATCCGCGGGTCTTCGCGCTTTGCTCTCGGGCAACCTTCGCTGAAGAATTGGATAATCTGTTCAAGTTGCTCCTGCTCCGCTGCCTGCGTGTTTAGAAGTATGCTGGCGAGGGGGAGAAACTGTGAATGGTGAGGGCTGGTAAGACCGTCGACAATTTGGTCAGCCATCAAATGCGCAGGCGGCATGGCAAACGTCGCCCAGCCAAGTGGCAGAAATCCGATGCCCCAGAAACGGGTGGCACCGATGGTGTAATCTAGCTTTCTGCTCGTTGGCCCTGATGCGAGGAAGCGGGCATCAGACAACGAGGTGCCATCATCGAATTCGATCGTTGGGGGGGTGTCGGAGAAAAACCGCAAAGTGCCCCACTCAGGCTGCATTGCGTCACGCACAGTTACGCCATCTGGCACCTTAACCGCACCAAAACAAAACGTCGTGAAGAACCGCTCCAAATGTTTCGGCGGTTTATGAAAGCGAGCTTCCACGCGACATTGCGTTACCATTCGGATGCTGTCCCCACTGCAATCCGGTGATGCGACCACCAGCGCAGTTAGACATCTTCATCGCAAAAAGAAAGGGCGGCCTTGCGGACCGCCCTTTCGATAAATTCATTTGTCGGTAAAGACTTACGCTGGAAGCGCTTTCTTGGCTTGCTCGATCACAGATTTGAAAGCAGCACCTTCATTCATCGCCAGATCGGCCATGACTTTACGGTCCAGCTCGATACCAGCAAGTTTCACGCCGTGCATGAACTGCGAATACGTCAGACCTTCAGCGCGAACAGCCGCGTTGATCCGCTGGATCCACAATGCGCGGAAGTTGCGCTTGTTAATCTTACGGTCGCGATATGCATATTGGCCGGCCTTTTCGACGGCCTGGCGTGCAATGCGAATGGTGTTCTTACGGCGACCGCGATAGCCCTTGGCTTGGTCGAGTAAGCGTTTGTGTTTCTGGCGCGTGGTGACGCCGCGTTTAATGCGTGGCATTTCTCAAGTACTCCTAAATTCCGAACCGGCAAGCCTCTAGGGCTCAGCTAAGGCCGTATGGGGCCCATTTCTTTACCGCTTTCACGTCATTCTCAGACAAAACGGAGGTGCCACGGTTCTGGCGGATATACTTGGCAGTGTGATGCGTGAGGCGGTGGCGTTTGCCAGCCACACCATGCTTCAACTTGCCGGTTGCGGTGATTTTGAAGCGTTTCTTCACACCGCTTTTGGTCTTCAGCTTGGGCATTTCAGTCTCCTATCAGGATGTCGGGTCAAGAACACGTCCAACCAGCCCTGGCAGCCCTAACGGCCAGACCGGAAGATGAATCACGTGTCGGTGAAGTGCGCGCAAATAGACAAGCAAAGCATATAAGGCAAGCAAGAACGGCATCGCCGTGAAGCGATGCCGTTCCGTTTGACCGGTATGCCTTTACTTAGAAGCGCGCGCCGAGGGCGACGCCTGCGTGGCGGCGTTGAAAATTGATGCCGAAAATGTCGCCATTGTCAGCATAGCCGAACTCAAGCCGGCCATACATATTCTCGCCGAAGCCATGTTCGTAACCCACTGCGAAGCCAACGCCTGATCCCGACTCGGAAATTTTGGTGCCAAGAGCCTCAGCCTCAAGCTTGAGCCGTGAGTAACCCACTTTGCCGTACAGCTGGCCATCAGCGTTGAGCGCGTAACCAACATGCAGGCCTGTTGCCAAATTGTTCTTCGCACGAACGCAATCAATTCCGTCGCATGACTCAACATTCGACAATTCGTAATTGACGTATGGCCCCACGACCACTGAGTCGCTCACAGCCAGGTCGAAGCCAGCTTCACCGCCAAAAGCAAATGCACTACCAAGTTTGAAGACGTCATCATCATCGATTACGCTGCTGACAGTTGGCGTTTCATAGATCGCGCGAGCTTCTAGACGGAAGCCATCACGTGAAGTTGGTTCACCGGTTTCGCTGTTTTCTTGTGCGAGTACAGGTTGCGACAGAGCTGCCAGCGCAGCAAACCCAATTACTATGTATTTCATATATATACTCTCCGAATCATAATTGATCCGGCAGCTAATTATTCGTTCCGCGAACGCAGTAAAGTTAGCGCCTTCATTTTGTCGCTGAAATACAATTTGGCAGTCAGTTAGGCCCCATGGCTTCCAGCACATCTTCCAGTCGTGCCGGATCCCCCAGCGCCAGGACGTTTCCATCGCTTCCTGCATCAAGGGGATTACCTTGCCAATCAGACATGATCCCGCCTGCGCCTTCGACTATGGGTACTAATGCTGCGTAATCATAAATTTCCAGACCTGCTTCACATATTATATCGAGATGTCCTGCCGCGAGCAGTCCGTAATTGTAGCAATCCCCACCATACACAATCATCCCCTGCCTCGCATCGCTGCCAACCACTTTCGCAACCGACATGTAGGCATCGACCTCTTCCCCCTTGAAATAGTGCGGGCTGCTAGTCGCCAATTTGGCAGCTGTTATTTCTCGGCATGGGGCGGTGCGAACAGGCTTCCCATTCAAAGTCGTGCCTTTCCCGATTTGACCAATCCACCGTTCACCAGAGATCGGCTGATCGATTACGCCAAGTATCGGCCAACCATCCTGCATCAAAGCAATCAAAGTGCCGAAAATCGGCCGACCTGCCATAAAACTGACAGTCCCATCGATCGGATCGAGCACCCATTGACGTCCGGCGGCTTCGTTCCGATTGCCGTATTCCTCGCCAATAATACCGTCATCGGAGCGCTCTGCTTCCAAGATTGCACGCATCGCCGCCTCGGCTGATTTATCGGCTTCGGTAACCGGGCTTTTGTCCGATTTTTGTTCTTGCGTGAAATTTGAACGGAATAGCGGCCTGATCACATTTCCGGCCGCGTCAGCAAGTCGTGCGGCCAATGCAATATCTCGTGTCAAATCCATTATCAAAACTTTCCTCAATTTTAAGAACGCGATTTAGCCATGCCGGGCGCCATGGGGGCTTGCCAAATGACGTCAGTGTCATATTGAAATGTAAATCAAAAGTCGCAAATTTCACAAGCTAGGCAATCGCCGCAAAAAGAACGGGCTATCGCACCATGGCTGAAGGGGACCAGCCGATAATCGAGAATAATGTCGGCGAGGGCCATAGTCTTCGTCCGAAAACTGGTGCGACAAGAGATGGCGTACCGTTGGCGCTTAACCGTCCACCATCGCCAGATTTGGAGCCGTGGATTGCACGCATCATGGTCGCCATTGCTGATGCCCCTGACGATGCAGTCAATGAAGGTTGGCTATGCAATGACGCAGGCTACGTACGGACAGCTATCGGGGCCGACTGGACGGCTGGCACTGCTGACGGGCCTCTTGAAATCCGTGACGAGAGTTTCCTTTGCGGACAACATTCTAAGTCTATGCCGTTGCGATATGTTGGCGGAATCAAAGTCGCTGGAGTTATGCTCAGGCCCGGCTCAATCAATGCTCTGTGGGGTATTGACGATGGAACGCTTTTAGATCGGATTACGGTCGGTTTTGACGATGGTGAATTGACCCGTCTTTATGAACCCGGCATCAGCCCGGAAGATTGGTTGTTGTCGATTGAGAACTGGTTTCGCCACTATATCGCGAAAAGCGCATCACGCACGCCCGACAAACTATCGCAAAAATTCGAAGTCGCCAGTTTTGCAGACCCCAACCAATCGATCACTGAATTCGCCGATATCAACGGTGTGACCGCGCGAACCTTGCAGCGGATAATAAAACGTGATTTCGGCCTAACTCCCAAGCAAGTAATGCGCCGTGCGCGGACGCTTGATTTGGCTGCCAAGCTGTGCGGTGTATCCGATGTCGAAGAGGACGAAGATATCTATCTCCGCTTCTTCGACCAATCGCACCAGATTCGCGAATTCATCGCATTCTTTGGCAGGACCCCTCGGGAGTTCTTGTTGACGAGACAAGGGCTTCTCACGCTTAGCCTAGAGATCCGTCAAGCTAGACGGCTGGAGATACTCCACCGAATCGCGCCCGACGCTATCCGCCCATGGATGAAAGAAGAATTCGTAACACTTAGTGCACGACCAGCTTAGCGCAGTCTCGTCTAACGGACGGCCAGCCTAGTCAAACAAAGAGCTGACCGAGCTTTCATCAGCGATACGCCGCACGGCTTCGCCAATCAGCGGGGCAATCGTCAAAATGCGTAGGCGAGAAGAATCCTTGGCGGCATCGGTTGGTAAAATCGTATCGGTTATTACCAATTCGGTCAGCGCCGAGGCATCAATCCGCGCCACTGCACCGCCAGACAGCACGCCGTGGGTGATATAAGCGGCGACGCTGGTTGCGCCTGAATCGAGCAACGCCTGCGCCGCGTTGCATAATGTCCCGCCAGAATCGACAATGTCATCAATCATGATGCAGTGGCGCCCCTCCACGTCACCGATGATGTTCATAACCTCGGACTCGCCCGCCCGCTCACGGCGTTTGTCGACGATAGCTAGCGGCGCATTGCCCAGCCTCTTCGCCAAAGCGCGCGCGCGAACAACGCCGCCCACGTCAGGCGACACAACCATCAGATCCTGATCGCCATATCGCGCCTGAATATCAGCCGCCATCACTGGCGCAGCATACAGATTGTCGGTTGGGATATCGAAAAAGCCCTGAATTTGCCCTGCGTGCAGATCGACCGACAAGACTCGGTCTGCCCCAGCCTCGGTCATCAGATTGGCGACAAGTTTGGCAGAAATTGGCGTGCGCGGGCCAGGTTTACGGTCTTGCCGGGCATATCCAAAATAAGGAACGACAGCAGTAATCCGGCGGGCTGACGCACGGCGCAGCGCGTCTATGCAAATCAGCAATTCCATCAAATTGTCGTTCGCGGGATAGCTGGTCGATTGAACAACAAACACATCTTCGCCGCGCACATTCTCGTGAATCTCGACAAAAATCTCTTCGTCGGCAAATCGCCGCACGCTGACATCGCAAAGCGGGATTTCCAAATATGCGGAGACCGCGCGCGCCAGCGGCAAATTAGAATTGGCAGCCAAGATTTTCATGCAGATATCCCCGAACTGTGCGTGCCCGCGCAACATGCCTCAATCTGGCAAGAACGCAGGGCGATTCGTTATGATCAGCGGCTTAGCGGGGCGGGGAGGCTTGGAACAGATGCTCTGCCTCCTTTTCCCAATCCGGTTGGTTGGCAGTGACGGTTAAGCCCAGACCCTAGCCCTAGCGGTGCTCACCTTTAATCCAGCGGACCGTGCCCGAGCTGGCGCGCATTACCACACTTTCGGTTGTCATTACGCCGCTACGCAGCCGCTTTACACCGGCCAACAGCGAACCGTCGGTCACGCCGGTGGCAGCAAAGATACAGTCACCGCTGGCAAGATCTTCCAATTTGTAAATTCGGTCGAGGTCTTCAATGCCCCACTTCGCGGCACGGGCTCGCTCATCATCATTGCGGAAGACAAGCCGCCCGTTAAATTGGCCGCCAACACAGCGCAGGGCTGCCGCTGCAAGAACGCCTTCGGGCGCGCCGCCTTGGCCGATATACATATCGATGGTGGTGTCTTCATCGGTTGTCGCAATAACGCCCGCAACATCGCCATCGGGAATCAGATAGACGCCGCAGCCGATCGCGCGCAATTCACTGATAATATCCGCATGACGCGGACGATCGAGCACGCACACGATAATCTCGGCTGGCTCTACGCCTTTGGCCTTGGCGACCGCTTCGACATTTTCTGTAACACTCTTTTCGAGACTGATAACGCCCTCGGGATAGCCGGGGCCAACCGCGATTTTATCCATATAGGTATCGGGAGCATTGAGCAGGCAGCCCTCCTCCGCCGCAGCAAGCACAGCAAGCGCGTTTGGACCAGCCTTTGCGGTAATGGTGGTGCCCTCCAGCGGATCGAGCGCAATATCGATCTTAGGGCCCTTACCCGGTGCGCCACCGACTTTCTCGCCGATATACAGCATTGGCGCTTCATCGCGCTCGCCTTCACCGATAACCACGGTGCCATCCATATACAATTCGTCAAACGCCTCCCGCATGGCCTCCACAGCGGCTGCATCGGCGGCCTTTTCATCGCCGCGCCCGATTAACTTCGATGCTGCGATAGCCGCCGCCTCGGTAACGCGAACCATTTCAAGGACTAGAACGCGGTCGAGTACTTGACTGGGGGCTGTTGCGCCGGGATTCGCAACCTTTGAGGTGTTATCGTTCATAGTGAATTCAGTCCCTATAGCGTGGGTTGCGCGGGCACTCCGGTTTCATGCCGAAGCAAGTTGGATTGGCGCTTAGCTAGAGGGGACTGGATTGTCGAGAACAGCATCGCGCAGAAAAGCCAACGCCTGCACCAACGCCTGCAATGGTCTCTGCTCCGGCTTGGTGATTGCCGGTTTGGCGATGGCAATGCCGCTATCGGCGCAGCAGCAATCGCCTTCCTCAACTGCGGAAAAGGTAATCGAAAACGCCCGGGAAGCTTACGGCCCGCCCTCTCCAAAGAAAAAGTGCGAAGAGCAGTCGAGCGACGAAATCGTTGTTTGCGCCGAAGAGCAGGAGCAATCGCAATTTCGTATCCGGTCAGACGAGCGGGCGGAAGATGATTATGCTCGTGAGACTATGCATGAGGGTAATCCACCCGCGCCCGATGTTGCAGGACCGGGAATTTTCAAAGGAAAGGCCACTTTCGGGTTCGGAGCACCTCCGCCTCCTGCCCTGATTATCGATTTCTCGGCTTTGCCTGAAGCCCCACCCGGATCGGACGCAGACCGAATATCAAAGGGCCTGCCGCCGTTAGGCGATGATCGAGGGACAGCGCGCTTGTTACCTCTGCCAAAAGAGCCGCCAGAGGCAGCGCCCGAAGAGGTCAATCAGCGATGAAACTTGCATTTTTGCTAACCGGTTCGGCAGTTATATTCAGCGCAAGCGCCGCTTTGGCAAATGAGAAAAATACATCTGATGACGGCACATTGGTGATCGATATTCTGGTTCCGATGGCCTCAACCGCTGATGAGGACGCGCAGCCTCTGTGCGAGGCACCGGCGGCAACGGAAAAAGAGGGCGCGGAAATAATCGTCTGCGGCGAGCTACTCGATGATTCGGCTTATTATTATAGCGGTAGCCGTGCAGCGGCGCTCGACCGCTATGCCGAAGAAACAGCCTTTGCCGGTGATATCGCTCCGCCGAATGTCGCTGGCCCCGGCATCTTTACTGGTCCGGCAACCATTGCCGGGATGTGCGGCTTTATCTTCAACCCATGTCCGCCGCCCGCCGCTTATCTGATCGATTTCAGCACACTGCCTGATGCGCCCGCAGGTTCCGATGCAGATTTGATATCACGAGGGCTCGCTCCAGCAGGCAAGGACGAAGACAAGCCGAGAGAGTTGACAGAATTCGAGAGGAAGGAACTCGGACTACCTCCGGCGCTCGTACCGCCAGCGATCAGTCTCGAATGATTTTCATCACCAGCGGCGGCGCGGTCAGACTGTCCGAATCGCGTAGCAATTCAACTGCCCTTGCAACACACCGCTCGGGTCCATCATGCGTCACCATTGCCACCAGCACTTCACCGCCATTATTCGCGCGGCCTTGTTGGATCAGGCTTTCAATCGAGACATCTGCATCGCGCATTGCGGCAGTAATTTCCGCCAGAACGCCAGGCCGGTCGGTTACCGTAAACCGGATATAGGTTTGACCGGTGCGTCCCCCGGTCTCTGCACGCGCCATGGGTTTTAGCTGCGACGCAGGAACGGAGAAGGGCGCGCCCACTTCGCCGCGGGCGATATCTATCAGATCAGCGACCACCGCGCTCGCCGTCGGTCCGTCACCGGCACCGGCACCTTGGAACAGCAACCTGCCAGAATAATTGCCTTCTGCAACCACCGCATTGGTTGCACCCGTGACATGGGCCAGCGGATGCCCTTTGGGCACCAGACAGGGCTTAACTTCCTGCAGCAGAGCGGGTTCAGCTCCGTCCACTTCGTCAACATCGGCCATGCCGATCAGCCGAATGACATAGCCAAGCGCGTCAGCCTGCGCGATGTCAGCGGCACGAACTCTGGATATGCCTTCGCACGCCACCGCATCGAAATCGACTTTTCCGCCAAACGCAATCGCGGCAAGTATTGCCAATTTATGCGCCGCGTCGGTGCCTTCAACATCGAAGGCCGGATCGGCTTCTGCATAACCCAGCCGCTGCGCATCGGCCAAAGTATCTGAAAAATCGGCACCACTCGCTTCCATGGTAGAAAGTATGTAATTGGCGGTGCCGTTCAGGATGCCGTAAATCCGCTCGATAGCGTTGGCAGCTGCGCCTTCTCTCAATCCCTTTATTACAGGAATTCCTCCTGCAACCGCAGCTTCGAATTTCAAGGCACAGCCGCGCCCTTCAGCCGCTTCGGCCAGCTCAAGGCCATGATGCGCTATCATCGCCTTATTGGCAGTGACGAGCCCCTTGCCCGCTGCGATTGCATTGCGCGCAAGAGTCAAAGCTGGGCCGTCAGACCCGCCAACCAGTTCCACCACAACATCGACATCGCCGCGTTCGGCCATCTGGGTCATGTCATCTTCCCAAACGAAGCCCGACAGATCGACACCGCGATCAAGGCTTCGATCGCGCGCGCATACCGATACAATCTGGATCGGGCGACCGGCACGGTCTGCAACCAAGGTGCCGTTGTCTTTGAGCAAACGAATCACGCCCGCCCCAACAGTGCCGAGTCCGGCAAGGGCAACTCTCAGTGGTTTCGTCTGTGGATCAGTCACGCAAATATCCTTGGTCAAATTTGGATTCTACTTCGAGAGGGCTTCGCGGACGCTGGCCGGGATGGGCAACGGACGGCCACTGGCAAGGTCCACATGGACATTCACCAACTCAATTTCGGCTCGCAGATCATCCCTGTCATCGGCTGCCGAATCAGCTACTGCACCATGCAATTCGATCCGCGTAGTCATGCTGCTGTTGCCAAAACGAGTGGTCCAGGCGCGGCCTTCGATCCATTCATCGGCGCGTATCGGCTTGCGGAAGGCGACATCTGCATGCGCCACATGAAATTCCAGCGCGCCGTCACCAAACATCCGTATTCTCCGGTCGCGCCAATATTCCGTCACGATAATGTCGGCATATTCGAGGTATCTTGCGTTGAAAACGACCCCTTGTGGGTCAAGTTCCGAATAGCGAACGCGAAATTTATGGAGGAATGGATTGCTCATCGGTTGCGCCTTAGACGCAGCACCGCCGCCAAAGGAACCACTTATTCTAACGGCGTCATTAGTTGATATTGGATACTAACGCTTATCCATCAGATCGAGATTCCGGGTACAAGGGCCAAGCTCGTCTAGGATAAACTGATAATCTGCGTCAGCACGATTTTGCGCAGCTGTACGGGCGGAAATATTGGCTTCGCGGGGCAAGCGCGGGGGCAGGAAACAGGCAAGCCGGTACCAATCAATCGTGTGCATTTGTGGCGGCCGGGCCGCTTGATCGACTATTTCTGACCAGGAAACACCCCATATTGGTCGCTGTGCTGGACGCCGGATGACTGTCAAGGAGACCGGGCCATCATCGTGTGTTTCCAGAAATATCTGCGTCTCCGATTCGCCTGCTAGATTGCCGTCGATTGAAAAGGCGTCGCGAATCGCCTTGATTCTGGGTGCTGCATCATTGGAAACAAATTCTGCTAGAACGGGGCGCAGCCGCTCTTCCAATTCGGGCGTCCAGGGCAATTGAGCCGAAGGGGCAACGAGTTGCAATTCGCTTGCCCGGCCGGGCACAGCGCGAGCGAAGAGCAACACTTCGGTCTTGCGCAAATTGGGCGCCTTGCCCTTCGCGGTCAAAGGCAGGTCAACCAGATATCGAAGCGATTCGCCAATCGGAGCAGTGCCAGTCAGTAATGAGGTCGTCCGCGCTTCAATATACAGGCGGACATACCCAGGTTTGAGGCCAGGTGATCGCTCTTGTTCGACCACAGCCTGCTTGCGAATCTCGGCTTTGAGAACGATCTCAGAAGCGTCCACTAAATCTGCTAAATCTGCATACGTTGGAGAATTATTTTCTGTAAAATCCTGGCCAGATGCATGTGCGACACCACCCGAAACGGGCAGCGTGGATCCGCATATCAAGACCGCAACGGCCAACGCTCGCTTTAATAAAGCTATTTTAACCAATTGTTTATCCTCTTTACGCCGCGCAATTGAACCAATGTGGGATTCGTGCGTTAGATAGCATAGGCCGTGAATCAGGTGTTAACCCATAAAGCGTTTGCTTGGGTCCGCCATCATAGCTAAAGGTCAAAATCTGTTGCGGAAACGATAACATAATAATCGCAATTAAGGCCAAGCCGGGTGTTTAATGTCTCGGGGCGGCGTTTAGCCCTCCAGTCCAATGGACTTTCTGAGGGTAGACAAGCAGGATTACACTCTGGCAGTATCGAATGCTGCCAATGGGATGAGTTGCTGGGCTTCGGGTCCGGCGTAATACGATGGAGTGATGCTACTGAATGGCTTATGCTGACCAACAGATGAGCAGTAATCGGATTATTGCCCTGATTATCGTGGCTCTTATCCATATCGGAATCGGATACGTGCTTGTGACCGGACTCGCCTATGAGGCGTTTCAGGAAGCGGTCGAGCGCGTGACGACAGTCGATATTGAAGAGCCTGAACCAGAACCTGAGGAAGAACCGCCTCCCCCTCCACCGGAAGAAGTTCCGGTTTCGCCTCCGCCAACCGTTCCGCCTGCACCGCTTAATATGGCGAAGCCGGCCGAGTTTAAGACGGAATCGAAGCCGCGTGACGATAAGGTAATCGAACTGAAGCCGGCGCCTAAGCCAGCCCCAGTGCCGGTTCCACCGCCGCCTCCTCCGCCGCCGCCGAAGTTTACGCCGAAGGATCCGACTCCTCGTGGAAACCCTGGCCGCTGGGCTAGTCCGCGTGACTACCCATCGCGTGCTCTTCGTGAAGAGCGTGAAGGCGTTACCAGATTCCGGGTCAGTGTTAGTGCTGATGGCCGCGTGACGAACTGTACTGTCACAGGCTCAAGTGGACACAGCGACCTAGATGAAACTACATGCAAGCTCATAACCCGTCGCGGCCGCTTCAACGCTGCCACAAATGGTGATGGTAATGAAGTAGCAGGTACATGGTCGAATGCAGTGCGCTGGGAAATACCGAGATAAACGAAGTTCGCCGCCATTTATAGGATGCCGGCCTTCTTCAACCCATTTTTGAAATTCGCTTCTTTCTGAGAGGAAACTCGCAATGATTACTCAATTACTTACTGTTGCCGCCGATGCGACACCGAAAAACCAGTTCGGCTTTTTTGAAGCCATGGAACAAGGCGGGGCGATCGCCTGGTCGATTTTCGGCGTCCTTGTCATCATGTCCGTTGGCTCATTCTACATCCTGATTACCAAGCTTCTCGAACAGCAGAAGGTTTTCAAAGAATTTAACGACGTTCGCGGCCCGTTCTGGCGCGCAAACTCGCTCAAAGAAGGTGCATCAAAACTCGGCAAGAACAGCGCATGGCGCCAGTTGGTTGACGACGCTCTTGCTGCTGATGCGCAGCACGGCAAAATGACTGACCAAACAGAAGCGCATGATTGGCTTCACGGTTCGCTGGCACGTTCGGAAGCTGCGATTAACGCCAAGCTTGCTGGCGGTCTGCCGTTCCTTGCATCGGTTGGTGCGACTTCGCCGTTCGTTGGTCTGCTCGGTACCGTTATCGGGATTTACCGCGCGCTGATCAACATTGGTCTTGCCGGTTCGGCTTCGATCGATAAAGTTGCTGGCCCGGTTGGTGAAGCGCTGATCATGACCGCGATTGGTCTACTAGTGGCGGTTCCTGCGGTGCTTGCTTACAACTGGCTTTCGGCCCGTAACAAGCGTCTCGCCGGTATGCTTTCGGGCTTCTCGACCGACCTGCTCGCAAACTTGAGCTCCAATGGTCAGGTTAAGCCTGCTGTGCCAGCCGCTGCGGCCAAGCCTGCTGCAGCAGCTAAGACAGCTCCGATCACCAAGCCGGCTGCCGGAGCGCCTGCAGCTAAGCCCAAGGCCTGATAGGATATCGAGGAGTGGTTAGGGCAAAGTCCCAGCCACTCCCCCCGATAGTCCGAAGAAACATTAATCAGGATAGGAATTAGCAATGGCAGTTTCCATGGGAGGCGGAGGCGAAGAAAGGCCGATGTCAGATATCAACACCACGCCACTGGTTGACGTGATGCTGGTTCTTCTGATCATCTTCCTTATCGCCGTTCCGGTCGCAATTCAGACCATCGATAAGCTCAATATTCCAGTTATCGAGACTCAAGAGTCGAAAGATAAGGTCGAGAATCTTCTGCTAACGGTCAGCACGACCGATGCAGCCGGCCGTAGTGCTGGTGAACCGGGCTTCGAAGGCGCTTTTCGTGAAGGCGAGTGCCGGGTCTATTTCAACAACACCACACCGGTCGATGCGCGTGAATTATACGATCAAGCTTTTGAACGGCTTGAAGCAATTGTCGAACGTGCCGGCGGTGTCGAAGCCATTATGGATGACCCGGAAAAGATTCCGCAGGTTCATATTCGCGGAGACGTTGACGCACCTTGGCGCTGTGTCGCAGGAACTATTTATAACGTTCAGGCGGCCGGATACCCAACAATCGGCTTTATCTCCAACCCCGTTGCACCAGGCATCTAATGTCTGGCCTTCGGCTGGAATGAATTAAATTTAGGAGTAACCCAAGATGGCAATGTCAGGCGGCAGGGACGATGGCGAGCCGATGATGGAAATGAACACGACGCCGCTTATCGACGTCATGCTCGTTCTGCTCATCATGTTCATTATCACTATTCCCGTAGCAACACACTCGACAGATATTGATCTGCCAGCACCGAACCCTGATCCTCCAGCGGAAGATGAGATCGATCCTATCAAGAATAAGATCGTGCTCACTACCGAAGGCGCGATTCTCTGGAATGGCGAGCCGAAGGCACAGGATGAATTGGTTCGCAACCTGGAGATCACCAAGTCGATCAAACCAGAGCCGGAACTGCAGTTCGAACCCGAAGGTTCAGCAAGCTACCTTCTTTCGGCTCAAGTACTGGACATTATCAAGTCATCCGGCGTGAACAAATTCGGCTTTGTCGGCAACGACAAATACCGTGCATTTGGTAAGGCACCAGAAGCCGAGTAACGAATTCAACTTCATAAATTCGAAGAGGGGGGCAGAGCGATCTGTCCCCTTTTTCTTTGCCTGCTGCCAAGAAGAAACGGCCTCGTATATTGCGGCGGCTTCGACCACTTATCCAACCCGCGCACCATCAACTTCAAGGCCGGAAGGATGTCGGCGAGGCCAACAAGTTCCGTCAGAGCTCGTGCCAAACTCCAAAATTGCGATATGGTATCTTGTTACATAGCAGGAGGGTTAGCATGGCATTTGCAGCAAGAACCGCCGAAAATTCACCGATGGGTGATTTGAACACGACCCCCCTGATCGACGTCCTGCTCGTCCTCCTCGTCATGTTTATCATCACAATCCCCGTCGCAACGCATACCGTCGACATTGATTTACCCGGTACACCGCCGACTATTTTGCCAGCACCCGACATCATCAAAAACAAGATCGTCATTTCCGGTGCCGATGAGCTCCTGTGGAATGGCACCGCAATAGACGAAGAACAGCTAAACGCTCTGCTCTACGAAACCAGGATGATGCCGGTTGAGCCTGAATTGCAATTCGAACCCGAGGCCAATGCGTCCTATTACGCAGCGGCGCGAATTTTGAAGCTGATCAAATCAAGCCAAGTCACAAAATTCGGCTTTGTGGGAAATGACAGGTTCCGTTCGCTCGAAGGGGCCTGAGGTCTGAAATTCATCGCCCTGTAGCTCTCGGACCTGTAGCTCTCGGAGCGATATTAATCGGGACTCATCGCCAGGCCTGCCAAGCCTTCTGCCTCGAGCAGGAGTTCGTCATCAACCGACCCCTGCGACACTCTCTCCTGTCCCATCATCACCATTGTCGGCACCGCAAGCGGGCTGACCCGGTCAAGCTCCAGATGAACCAGCTCGCCTGCAGCGCGGTCAAGCAAATCAGCCAACCGCCCAACATCCGTCAACCTAGCCCGCGCATCTGCCCACGCCGCCTCAAGCAACAGATGGTCGGGCTCATGCTTGCGCAGCACCTCGTAAATCAGATCGGTTGAGAAGGTCACCTGCTTGCCGCTCTTGCGCTTGCCAGGTTGCTGGCGTTCAATCAGCCCCGAAATCACCGCCACCTCTCGAAATGCGCGGCGCAGCAAATGCGAATCCTGAACCCAATCGACAAATTCATCCGCAAGGATATCCGGCGATAACAACGGTACGGGGTCGGCAATCGGCTTTAAGCCCCAGACACCCAATGAATAGTCATTCGCCACAAACCCGCCCGGTTGCAGCCCCCTTTCCTCCATACGCCGGGTGATCAGCATTCCCAGTGACTGGTTCGCATTCCACCCTTCGAATGTGTAATAGACCGAGTAATACCGCTTGTGATGCGGGAAGCTTTCAACCAGCAGCTTGCCCGGCGCCGGCATAACCGACCGGTGATCCTGCGCCTCAAGCCACTCCCTGACATCGTCGGGAAACCTGCCCCATCCAGCGCGATCATCCAACAAGGCCCTAACCCTAGCTGCGAGATGCGTTGTCAGCGGCATCCTCGCGCCGCCATAAGACGGGATCAAAGCCGATTTCGATGTGGCACGAACGGTCACATCCATGTCCTTAATTTGCAAGACCTCAAGGCAAGTCCCGGCAAACGCAAAAGTATCGCCAGCGGAAAGAGAAGCGGCGAAGCCCTCGTCGACCCGTCCAAGCGAGCGACCATTCTTGAACCGCACTGTCAGCATCTCGCTGTCGATGATGATACCGGCGTTCAAACGGTGACGTGCGGCGTGTTCAGGGTGTGTCAGCCGCCAAGTGCCATCTTTCAATCGGACGATACGCTTGAAGCGGTCATAGGCACGCAGGGCGTAGCCGCCATTGGCGACAAAGCTAAGAACCCGGTCCCAAATGTCATTGTCGATCCAGGCATATGACAAAGAGGAACGCACCTCCGCCATCAATTCAACTTCATGAAACGACCCGGCACAGGCGCAGGCCATTACATGCTGGGCCAGCACATCAAGGCCGCCATCGCGGAAATCCTCGCCATCACGCTGGCCTTCATCAACCGCATCCTTGGCGGCGGTTGCTTCCAAAAATTCAAAACGGTTGCCAGGCACCAGCAAGGCCCGGCTCGGGTTTTCAAGTTGATGATTTGCCCGCCCTACCCGTTGGAGCAGCCGAGAAGATCCCTTGGGCGCACCCATCTGCACCACGCAGTCCACATCTCCCCAATCGACCCCTAGATCGAGACTGGCTGTTGCCACCAATGCGCGTAATTCGCCGCGGGCCATCGCTCCTTCTACTTTGCGCCGCGCCTCGCGGCTGAGTGACCCGTGATGAATCCCGATCGGTAGTTTATCCTCGTTTACATCCCACAGGTTTTGGAAGGTATATTCGGCTAGGAAGCGCGTGTTGACGAAGATCAACGTCACCTTGTTCGCCTTGATCTGTTCATACAGCTGCGGAATTGCCCAAGTCGCAGCATGCCCGCCCCAGGGCACACGTTCCTCCGTTGGCAGAAGAATTTCGACTTCGGGATCCGCGCCCGCTTCGGCAATCACCAGTGCGGTCTGGTCAAGGTCTCCCCATGGGGCGAGCCATTGCTGAAAAGATGCGGGTTCAGCCACCGTTGCGGACAGCGCAGCACGCTGCATTGCTGGTGCAATGGCCTGCAGCCGTGACAAGGATAGTGCCAGCAAATCGCCGCGTTTGCCTGTAGCGAAAGCGTGCACTTCATCGACCACAATTCGCTTCAATCCGCTGAACATCAGGAAACTGTCGGGATAGGAAAGTAGTAGCGACAGCGACTCCGGCGTTGTCAGCAGGATGTGTGGCGGCTTAGACCTTTGGCGTTTCTTCCGATCCGAGGGAGTGTCACCGCTGCGCGTTTCGATTCGGATCGGCAACCCCATCTCCTCCACAGGAGTGATAAGGTTGCGCTGCACATCATGCGCGAGGGCCTTTAACGGTGAGACATAGAGCGTGTGCAAGCCGTCTGGAGGACCGACTTCGCCAAATTGGCTGGGGCAAAAGTCAGCCAGTGTCGGCAGAAACCCCGCCAGTGTTTTACCTGCCCCGGTATCAGCGACCAGCATGGCATGCTTGCCAGCTTGCGAGGCTGCAAACATGTCCCTTTGATGCTGGCGGATCGTCCAACCCCGCCCGGCAAACCAGTCTTCAATTTCCTTCGGGACTGCAGATCCGGTCATTACTGTGCCCTAGCACCAAGTGCGAGTGGAACACATCGAACACAGTTATAGAACAAGAATTGATGCACGCGGATGGCTTCATTTACCCTAGTTGGGCCGATAATCCCGCGATATTTGTGATTGCCTTCCATATGCCCGTCTTCGAGCATGCCTTTGCTGAGTAGGAAAGCTGCAAAAAACGCTTAAAATTCTTCAGCTTCAGCATCGTCTGCGGGCTCGGCATCCGCCAGTGCCGCAGGCGAAACACCCAAAATTTGAGCTAACTGCAATTTTTCGGTCCGGGACAGTGCGGAATATTTGCGAGGCTCGCGCAGGCCCGCCATCGCTTCCTCCATGCCGCCAATCATTATTGGCATCATTTCCATCATCGCCGGCATCATCTCGTTCATAGCCGACATAACTTGCGGGTCGGTGTAGATCAGCATCGATTCAGCCGCATAATGCGCGCCTGTTGGGGTTTTAAAAAACGCGCTTAACTCGGCTAATTCCAACTCGGAAAACCGCACCGCATAAGCGCGTGCCAGGCCGGCACGGTACGACGGCTCGATCTCTGTCATCAGATCAGTCACCATGGCAACCGTCATATCCGTGCCAATCTTGGCCCGAGCCTGATAATCCGGATCCATAATCGCCATTGCCTCGCCAATCGTGCCTTCACTCTGCAAGTCGACCTGATCATATGGCAGACCGGTCAGCTTCACCAATTCGCTAGCGGGCATACCCATCATTGTGTCCATAATGCCGTCCATCATCGGCTTCATGGTTTCTTCCATCATCTTGGCATAGGTACCTTCGGGGAAGATCTGTCCGACCACCAATTGAGCAACCGGCAGGCGGCTTTCTTGTTCAGCTGTCAGCGGCTGTGGGGTTCCGAACATGCTGCCCATCAATTCAAGCGCCCGCATATCTTCAGACACATCATCCTGCGCCGCGACAGGTGCGGCAGAGGTAAAGCTAACAAGCGCAAATGCACCGGCTGCGACCAAGGGTTTAAGAGTTGTGGGAATTTTCTTCAACATTTTGCGGACCTTACATCAAAATCAGTTGCGGGCTTAATGCCCTGCAGTCTCTCCGCGTTCAAGACCTGACAAAGACAGTTGCTCGTCAATCTGCGCCATCAATCGCGCCAGCCCCTCGTCAGTGTCACTCTCAGCTCGAGCAACCAACACATCTTGCGTGTTGGATGCACGCAGCAGCCACCAGCCATCATCAGTGGTCACACGGACACCGTCGGTGCCATCGACTTGAGCCGGACTCGCAGCCAACCGCTCCTTAACTTCGTCTATCGCAGCAAATTTGCGGCTCTCATCAACTTGGAACCGCATTTCCGGCGTGTTGATCATTTGCGGCATATCGCTGCGCAACTGGGTAACCGATTTGCCTAAATTGACTGCAGCGGCCATCAGACGGACACCAGCGTAGAGCGCATCATCATATCCGTAATATTCATCGGCAAAAAACACATGGCCGCTCATTTCGCCAGCAAGTGGCGAATTTGTTTCCTTCATTTTGGACTTAATCAGGCTGTGTCCGGTCTTCCACATCACTGGCTTCCCGCCATGCGCGGCGACATGGTCGAACAGAGCGCTGCTCGCCTTCACATCGGCGATAATGGTGGAACCAGGTAATCTTGCGAGGAGGTCTTCTGCATAAATCATTAGCAGTTGATCCCCCCATATGACGCGGCCTTCGCCATCGATTGCACCAATTCGGTCGCCATCACCGTCGAAAGCCACTCCGAAGTCGAGGTTCTTTTCCGCGACGAGCGTGCGCAGGTCCTCCAAATTGGCCTCTACCGTTGGATCAGGATGATGATTGGGGAAATTACCATCGACGTCAGTAAACAGCAGATGATGTTCACCCGGCAGGCGGGCGGCCAGCAATTCAAGAGCGGGACCGGCTGCGCCGTTACCGGCATCCCAACCGATTTTGAGGCTATCCAATTGTCCATCAGTGAAAGCGGCGAGCGGAGCCAGCAAGCGATCAATATACTCGGCCATGATGTCGCGGTGCTCGAAAGTGCCGACGCCATCATCCCAGTCACCTGCTTCGGCCATCCGTCCGATGGTCAGGATGTCTTCCCCGAAGAACGGGCGCCCCTGAAATACCATTTTGAAGCCATTATAATTGGCGGGATTGTGGCTGCCAGTTATCTCAATGCCGCCATCCACATCTTCGGCTGAGGCGGCCGCATAATAGAGCATCGGGGTTGGTCCCATCCCGATCCGGACTGCATCGCACCCGCTGGCATTGATGCCTTCAACCAGAGCGTGCTCCAAAACGGGCGAACTGACGCGGCCATCATAGCCCACGGCAATTTTGGGGTTCACGCCCTCTGAACCACCTGCATCGGTCTGGGCGCGCTTCAACAAAGTTGCAAAGCCGCGTCCGATTGCGCGAGCATCTTCCGCCCCCAATGTTTCGCCAATAATACCGCGAATGTCATATTCGCGAAGGACGGTGGGGTCGAAATGATGGGGCATTATGGGTCCTTTGAGGATTCGGGTGCCGGATAAGGCAATTCATTGAGCAACAGATCGCGCGCAGCATTGGCCTCGTGCACCTGGTCATTGGTGCCGCCGCGATCTGGATGCACCATAGTGATCAATTGTTTATGTGCCTGTAAAACTTCCTGACGATTCGCTTTGTCGCTGACCCCAAGCAGTTTTCGTGCGCGAAAAAGCGCTTGCGAACGGGTGCTTTTGGTCTGCATCAGGTGCCACGGCCAGCGGCCAAAGATCAGCTTGCAGGCGGCAGATGCGATGGCCGCGAAGAATAGTATTTTCAACATAATCTAAGCCAGCTCCAAACTGGGTTCGGCCTTGGCGATGCTCGGCAAATGCAGACTTGCGAGCAAGCTGCGCATTTCCTGCCGTGCGACCAGATGGCTGGTGCCCAATTCGCCCAAATGCCCCTTGTCGAGCAGCGTTAGCCCCGACGGGAACAGCTCGCGATAGACGACTCTCTCGGACAGCCCCTTGGCAACACGGAAGCCGGCGCGTTTGCTCAGCTCGCCGAGTGCCTTTTCAATTCGCTGCATATTGCGGGCCTCGGTGTGGCCGCTGCGGTTGCGGACCACGACCCAGTCAATTTCCTTACGCTTCTGCATCGCGCGCATTTTCCGGGTTTCCCAGATCAACTCGGCGTAGAAAGACAGGCGCCGAACCTTGAACGTCTCTGCATCAACCTGGCCAATCAGATCGAAATCGACGAAGCTATCGTTCATCGGGGTGACTAGCGTATCCGCCTCGGTCGCGGAATGGCGCGCGAACAGATCATCCCGGCCCGGCGTATCGACTATCAGGAAATCCATCCCCTCACCAACTTTGGCCGCTAGCGCGTCAAACTCCTCTACGGTTTCGCCTTGAAAGACCGTGCATTGCGCTGTCGGCAATTCAATCCCGCGATTCGTGGTCAGCTCCCGCCGGTTCTCGAAATAACGATCCATTGTTCTCTGACGAGGATCGAGATCAATCGCCGCGACCTTCGCTCCGCCATAGGCCAGAGCAACTGCGACATGCACGGCCGTGGTCGATTTGCCGGTTCCGCCCTTCTCATTCGCGAAAGTAATTCGGTGCGGAGTTGTGTGGGCCAAGGTGGGCATCCTGTAATCTGGTTGTTTAACAGCCATATTGGCGGCTAGAAACGTTGAACCCTACTTCTACCGGAGCCCCCGCAACCGTGCAAACAGTCAATCACCTCGAAATGTTGAGAAACACCGTCAGCGAATTGCGCGAAGGCGGTAAGACCATCGCTTTGGTGCCAACAATGGGCGCGTTGCATGAAGGGCATCTGACGCTAATGCGCGAGGCAGCGAAGTTGGCGGATCACGTTGCCGTGTCGATCTTCGTCAATCCCACTCAGTTCGGTCCGGGCGAGGATCTGGATGCCTATCCACGCCAGTTGGCTGAAGATTCTGCGATGCTTGAGAGCGAAGGCGTCGCACTGCTGTGGGCACCATCTGTGCAGGAAATGTATCCCGCCGGTTTCGCCAGCAACATCACTGTCAGCGGAGTAAGCAGCGGGTTTTGCGGTGCGGACCGGCCAGGCCATTTTGACGGGGTCGCTACCGTTGTGTGCAAATTGTTCCATCAGGTTTTGCCCGACATCGCCTGTTTCGGTGAAAAAGACTGGCAGCAATTGGCGGTCATCAGGCAAATCGCCCGCGACCTCGACCTCACGCGGCCCTTTGCGAGTGACATTATCGGCGTTCCGACTGTGCGCGAGCCGGATGGCCTCGCGATGAGCAGTCGCAATCGCTATCTGGATGAAGAAAGCCGCGCCGCCGCGGCGACCTTGCCGCGCGAAATGCGCGAGGCGATTGCGCGAATCGAGGATGGTCAGCACGTCGGCCGGACATTGGCCGCGCTGGAGGACGCTTTGCTAGGCGCCGGCTTCAGCTCGGTCGATTACGCCGATCTGGGCGATGCAGACAGCCTGGAATTGCTGGAGAAATTAGGCGACCGCAAAGGCCGCTTGCTCGTTGCCGCAAGAATTGGCGGGACCCGATTAATCGACAATATGCCGGTCGGGGCCCGCTAGTTTCCAGCACTTAGTCCGATTTGCGTCCGCCGCTCTTGGGATAGCCTGGTTTGCCCTTGGGTTTGGCATGGCCACGCTCCACACGCGGCCCGCGTTGTTTGACAGGCTTTTTACCGCTTGATTTCTCGCGATCCCACTTGCCGGGACGGACAGCACCACCACTTGATGAGCCATCACCGTCGCCTGAAGCTCCGCCCCCATAAGTAGAACCACTATAAGAGGCACCACCATCAGAACGCTTCTTGCCCTTATAGCCACCGCCAGAGCGGTTATCATTATTACGGGCATCACTACGGGCATCATGCCGCGGCTTCCCGCCATAAGGCTTGCGGCCGCCACCGGGCTTGCTGTTGTGGCGCGCTTGTTCGCGCGGGCCGCCGGCGCTGCGCTCAATTACGACCGGACGGTCATCGTCTTCGGAAGTTGAAGTACGCTGAACGGCGCCTTCGAATTTGTCGGCAATCGCAGTTGGCACCTGAAAGAATGTTTCATCCCCGCCAATCCGAATCGCGCCCACTTCGTTGCGCGTGATGTGACCACGGCGGCATAATAGCGGCAGCAACCAACGCGGATCTGCATTGTGCTTGCGGCCAATATCCATGCGGAACCAAACTGTGTCCTCGAATCCTGGACGGTGGCGATCCTGCTGCGCTTCTTTGCGCGCTTCGGGAGTGTTCGGAATCAGATCCTCTGGCTGAGGCATCTTGGCGCGGTGCGATTGCACCAGCATTGCGGCGATATCTTCCGGACTGCGTTCCGCAATCAGCCGCTGCGCCAAATTGCGGTCCTCTTCATCGACTTCCACCGGAGCAAGCAAGGTTTCCATCAACCGCTCACGGTCTTGCACGCGAATGTCTTGCGCAGTCGGCGCGCCAATCCAATCAGCGTTAATCTTGGCCCCGCGAAGCATCGATTCTACACGGCGGCGGCGCGGATACGGCACCAGGATCACCGCGGTACCCTTTTTACCGGCACGACCTGTCCGGCCCGAACGGTGCTGCAAAGCTTCTGCATCGCGTGGAACTTCCACGTGGATCACAAGGCTGAGTGTGGGCAAATCGATACCGCGTGCGGCAACATCGGTGGCGACACAAACGCGCGCACGCCGGTCACGCATAGCCTGCATCGCTTGGTTGCGTTCCTGTTGTGAGTGCTCGCCCGACAGAGCCACAACCGCAAAGCCGCGTTCCTGCAAAGTCGCATGCAAGCGCCGCACCGCATCGCGAGTTGCGCAAAATAGCATCGCGGTTTCCGCTTCATGGAAACGCAGCAGATTGACCACGGCATTTTCAATCTCGGAAGGCGAGATAGTCACCGCTTGATAAGTGATATCGCCATGACCACGGTCATCGCCAACGGTCGAAATGCGTAGAGCATTTTGCTGATAACGCTTGGCGAGCGACACGATGGATTTGGGCATCGTGGCGGAGAACAACAACGTTCTGCGGCCATCAGGTGTCGCATCGAGGATCTCTTCAAGGTCTTCGCGGAAGCCCATATCGAGCATTTCATCCGCCTCATCGAGCACTGCCGCTTTCAATGCCGACAGATCGAGCGCGCCCCGTTCAAGGTGGTCGCGCAATCGACCAGGGGTTCCGACCACGATTTGAGCGCCACCGCGCAGCGAACGGCGTTCTTTGGAGGCGTCCATACCGCCGACGCAGGTGGTAACCCGCGCTCCGGTTTTAGCGTAAAGCCAGCTTAATTCACGGCTTACCTGCAAAGCTAGCTCACGAGTCGGCGCGATTACCAATGCAAGCGGCGCAATACCGTAAGGCACATTGCCTTCTTCCCCGAGCAATTGTTCAGCCATCGCCAGCCCGAAAGCCACCGTCTTGCCTGAGCCGGTTTGCGCGGAAACGATCAAATCGCGTCCCGCTGCTTCGGCTTCAATTACAGCAGATTGTACGGCTGTGGGTTTCTCATAGCCGCGTTCGGCCAGCGCTTCGCCAAGGATTGGCGGCAGTTCGGTAAAATTCATGGGACTCGCAATGTCTAAAGGTCGCCTGATTGCCTGTATGACATTGGGAGACGCTATTTTTCAGCCGCACCTCGCGACTTGTAATAATGCGCTATACACACATACTGCCGGTTTGGCTTCCCCTTTTTTGTGCAAGTGCGAACAGATGCATTGGGGAGCAGGAAATCTTGGAGGGGACGGTCTGGAGGTAAGGGGAATCCAATAGAAGCTCATAAACCCCAGAATTACGGTATTTAGATACTACAGCGTTTGCCAGATACCCCCATAAATACCCCCAAATTGATTGGTGGCTTGACCGAAGTCGATGTAAATTTCGTGGGTCCTAGGTTTTCATCAATTGCAGGCCAAAGCGCCAATGGACCACTTTTTTTGGTCCTGCCGCTGCAACCGTCCGTGTAATCAGTTTGAAGTTTCACTTCATGACAGCCGCGCCGAGCCTCGCTTTGGCTGCAATGTTTTGAGAGGTGCCGCAGCGCTTACCAATCACAAGTCCACCCGCCTCCAACCGTTTCAAGCCAAATTGCTGGGCCGCCGCTTCATTTGCCCCCTTAATCAAATAGGCGAGCGCTTCAGCTAGATTCGCAGCATGAAGATCAGGATTGGTCTTTTCGAGCCCCAGCCGTCCACCGATCGGTCTGCTAAGAATGACCCGCGCCCGATATGGTCGGCCCGATATAGAGCGAAGCCAACGCTTTTGCATAGCGGGCATCGCTTTCGCCCTATCAGCCGGAACATGGGCGAGCAGGTGACAATGCCCGCCCTTTGCCTCTCCATTTTCATGCGTATAGAGCCATGCAGTCGCGCCTCCACGCCTAGCAATCGCCTTGGCCATCAGATCGGTAAAACGGCCCGTCGCCCGGGGCATTTGAGGCAAGGCGATCCCCGCTCTTTCCCAGTGAATCGTGATCATTCGATTGAATGGCAGGCCAAGTGCATTGGCATGGGCAGTCGCTGCAACCAGGTTGGATATTTGGCTGACGTTCAATGCATGGCTTTTTCGGCTCGCAAAGTTTCGCGCCCCGCCCCTATTTTGTGCCATGACATTAGCGTAATTTGAAACTTCACCGCACCCTCCATCCGGTGAAGTTTCATTGGGTAGGATAGTTGGGCGGAAACCCCCGAAATGGTCCATTTCAAGAGTTTGGCATGGATTGTGCCATATAACGCGCGCCCGATAGAGTGTGGCAGCACATTTCAATCAGCTACCATTGCCGAAGGGCAACATCGCTTGAGCGGTACGCGGTAAACCTCACGAGCGAGCCAGACTATCGCGCGCCTGCCACTGGGATTGTAGCGCCGCTGTCCGCTGTCCACGATCAGGCCCTTTCGCCCCGCAGCGCGAACCGAGCGAATTGACAGGCGCTGTAACGGCCCCAGCCGCAAACCAGCATGGCGCAAAGGTGTGCTGTCAGTCATGGTTAGCCCCTCCGCGTCACAGAAGGCAGGCCGCGCTTAGCGAGCAACTTGTCCAGCCAGTCAGCCTGCTTTTCAGTCAGCTCGCTTTGATCCACCACAAGCTGGCCGAGAAAGCTCCCGGCCTTGCGAGTGAGGAGATAGCCGCCGTTTAATAGAAAAAGCGCTGCATCGCGGTGAGTATCGAATTGCCGTGCCGTTGCCGCACTGCTAAGAATTTCGGGCGATCGAATACCAATCAAGTCGCCGCGAGCCCCGGCCTTGCCCGCCGGGGTTTCGTTTTTCTGGGGCATAGGTCAGCCCCCCCCTTCAATTAGCGAATGTAATGCATCGGCCGGAATGAGCGTTCGCCCCCCAACGCGAATGGCGCGTAAGCGGCCCTCCTTGATGTGATTCCAAATGGATGTCCTGCCAAGGCTGGTGGCAGCACAAGCCTCTTGGACGCTATAGGCGAGCTTAGTTATTTCGGGATGTTTGGACTGCATAGTTACACCTCATTCGTGATTGAACGAATGCGGACTATTCCAAGTGCGGCGGGTGAAAACGGGACACCATTTTCAGTCTGATCTCCTTGGCCTACCTTTTTTGCCTGGCAATCCTTCTAATAGGGAACGTTCGGCATCAAGCCGCTGGATCGTTAGGGTTTCACGGTCCAGTTGAAATACGCTCATACCCTTGATCTTTCGGCGATAGCGCTGAATCGACTTTCGAACCGTTTCAACTGGGTCTGAGCTTTCAAGTCCTTCAACTTCGGCGGCTACCATCATAGCAGCCTCAATCCGTGAATCTTTGGTTCCTGAAGAAGAAAGGCGAAAGTTGTCCGCGTAGGCAATCTTTGTTGCCAGTGCTCTTTCGAGCCCCAAGTCGATCTCACGCGTTGGCCAAAAATCAAATACAATCGATTTTATGTCGGCCTTAGTGAGAGGGAGCCCGACAGTTTCATTCGCTTCAACGAGCGAAAGATAGAATTCAACATACGCGTTAAAAAGATGTGCAAGTCCGTCGTCAACACTCGCAGATTTTGCGATGATCATTCTATCTTCGAAGGCGGTTAGAGCTAACTGAAGGAATTCCATCCAGTTAGCGAATGCTTGATTGGCAACTAATGGCTCTGAATCGAACACGTATCTCCCGCCTCCCTCGCGGTTCCCTTGGTGAGGTGGGGAAGCACGTGGGATGCGTGCTTATCGGCTGGCCGGCCTATCCCCTGTTTGGAGAGCTAGCTTGCAAACCGGCCTGCTTACAAGTGCTGTCAGGCGCAATTGGTCCTAAAAGCCAGAATCACGCTCGCTATGAGTGCGATCGGCGAAGGGGGTGGTTTCAGTTAGTTTCAGTCTTAGCACCTTCATCGAGCGGCATCTCGATCCCTCGCATGATGCGATCAGTTTCAGCCAGTATCTTGATGATCTTCTGATAGTGGCGGATGTCATCATAGGTCAGTTTGCGGCCCTTGCGGTCTTTCAGCCATTTTTGCGCGGGCTGGTATCCGCCGATAGGGAAGCCCCAGCTAACCTCTGGCACATTGCCGAAATATTGGCCATCAGTGCCTTTGCCATTGATCCAGACCTTGCCACCTTCAAAGCGAGGTTTATCGACCATGCAGTCCTGCCCCTCTGGTGCTTCGCCATCGAAAGAATAGGGCGCTTCGCCAATCGTGGCACCTTCCATCAAGTGCAGACGGCGCAGCGCTTCGCCTTGTTCGCTTAAGGTGCGAAACATTTCGGGTGATGATGGAAAGGGAACGCGCGGGAAGTCTATCTTGAGGAACTCGGCATAGTTTTCGCGATAGGAGGGGCAGTGCAGCACGCCATATATGTAATCGAAGACCTTCACTTCATCTGGGCGGGCATCGCCGCTGGCCGCGCGGAAAGCGCCGCTTTCGACTGTAGCGCTATCTGGCGCGGGTATCGGCCCAGTGAGGCCAGCCGCCTTGCGGATTTTGTTGTAGAGCTTCGGATGAATATTGAGTGCAACGGCATTATCCAAAGAGTTCAAATCTGGATAAAGATACAACGGGAATGCGTAATTTATGTCATAAGCCCCAAACGATTTGTGGCCTGCTATACAATCAGCGACTGTTGCTCCGGGCTCGTCGGTCGCATATTTTGGCAGAACGAGCAGTAAATTTGGCTGACTTTCGACATGCCTCATTACTTTATATCCAGCGCGGCTAACTATCCCATCATCATAATATATATGACGCTGATCTAATGGGCGGTATAGAATTTTTGTTAGCTTACTCTCATCATACGAAACGTCAGTAATATATCTTGTGATTTTGTAGCTACCAGAATCTGATACTCTGTATTTTCGAGCAAATTCGGTGTCGAATTTTCCACCAAGTAACGTTTTGAATCGTTCTTGGATTTTGGATTTTTCAAACCCCAAGAAAAGAGGGTCACGATCAGTCTTTACGCCGGTGTTAAATAGCGGAATTAGATCTGATATGCGAAATCCAGAATCGTATTTTTCTGCCTCGCGAAAATCTTTAGGCGTGAAGAAATAGTATGGAGATTTTGGCTCAATTTCTTCAAATTTAGTAGATTGATTCTCTAATCGAGCTAGAGACTTATATTTACCCCCCCTCTTTCCGAAGAGGTCTGCACTTTTCACAACACAGTCACTATTGGATTGATGCAGTTTTTGAAAAATTGCGATTGAAACCCCTTGTCGAATGTCAAAGACGTTTTCATCAACACTGCCATCAGGAGAGGTTTCCTTTTTGTTGCTATCTCCATGAAGGTTGAGGATCGTTATTTTTTGAAAACTTTGCATGAGTTCAAATCGCATTCGACGATGAGTGACACCAGATAAAAACGAATTGTTTGTTATCATAGCGATAATCCCATCACCGTTATTATCGATCATATTTTGAGCAAATCTGATGAATTTTATGTAGTCATCATCAAGATTTATCTTTTTCTCACTTAGACCCTTTTTATAGATTTTGATTTTTTCTTTGATCCATACACCGTTATTAACAGTGCTGATGTTGTAGGGCGGGTTGCCCATCACGCACATGATCGGAGTTTTGCGCTTGATATCGCTAGCAGCTTTGGCTTCATCGGCGATAGCGCGTGAAAGGCCGAACAGGGTTTGCTCCACCCGCTCGCCCTCTTCCAGACTGTTGGTAAGATAGACCCCGAGCCGTGGCGGCTTGTCCGATGGTTTGTAATCAAGTCCTGTCAAAATCATGTCGAGCTTCATGTGACACATGGCATAACTTGCCATCAGTAGCTCAAACCCGTGGATGCGCGGGATCAGGTCGTTCTCGACATAGTTTGACCATTGACCCGGCGCGATGCCCTTCACTCGCTCGGCAATCAGCTTCACCGCCTCTGCCAGAAAGGTGCCAGTCCCAGTTGCGGGATCGAGTATCTGGACGCGGTGAACTTCTTTCTTGATTGTCGCAGGCTTGCCGGTTTTGGGGTCGTTTTGTCCGGTATCCCAATCCACCGAAATACGGCTGGTATCGGCCAGACCATCGGCCAGACCAAATTCGGTTTTCAATACCTCATCCACCGCGCGCACGATGAAATTCACCACGGGTTCCGGTGTATACCAGACACCGCGCGCCTTGCGCTTGGCCGGGTTATATTCAGCCAGGAATGTTTCGTAGAAATGCAGGAACGGATCTTCGCGCTTTGTCACCTTGCCGAAATGGCGCAGCACCTGTTCCATATCGGCAGCAAGGAATACCGCGCAAAGATCATCGACCACGCGGCGCAATCGCTCATCAAGATTTGGCCCTGCGATATAGACGAACAGGGCGCGCAGAAACGGGTTGGACTTTGGCAAGAGGTCGAGCGCTTCGGTCCGGGTGAAAGTATCCAGCGATTCATCATGCAGGCGTGCTGCAAACAGGCCGTAGGCGATAGTCTCGGCATAGATGTCGGCAAACTCGGCCACGGTAATGTCATGAATCAGATTGGCCTTGAACGCCTCATACTGGCCGATCAGGTCGGTGGAGCCGAAACCCGCACCCTTGGCCTTCATATCGGCCACCAGCGCATTGCCCATGATTTCCTTTATTAGCGCCGCCTTACCCGCCATCAGCTCGGCCAGCCGCTTTGATGAGGTAACGCTAAGCGGGGTAATACTGGCAAATTCAGCCAGCCGGGCTTGCAACATGGCAAATGCTTCGGGCCTTGCGGGCATGGTCGGAATCAGGTCGGCAATGGTGATGAAGTCTACCGCATCGCCATCGACAATGAATTCGAAGTCCAGCCCGTTTGTGTAGATCAGATTGGGAAGGCCTTTGCGGTAGCGGTCTTTCTGGCCCTTACTGTAATCGCCCGCTGCGAATTTCTTAATGTCCTTGCCAATGTCCTTGGCTTCGCACCAGCCGATCGCGACATCGCCGCGCTGAAATACAAAATCAGGCGCGCCGACTTCGGTGATTTGCTTCGGTTCATTAATTACGGTGAGCGCGGGATCGATCGATTTGAACAACCGTTCAAGCGCAGGCCGGAAGCTGTGCTCGGTCGATTGCCCGCTAGCATGGAGTTTGCGGATATCATCTAAGTAGCCTTGAACGTCCATACGCTTGATTTTCCTAGATTGCCTTTGCCCACGGGGCTTAACGACAGTCTGAGGCTGCGCCAAGCGGCAAGGAGTTTAACTGGCCTCGCGGGTCGGCATCGGCACAACGTCAGCCCCTTTACGCAGCTGATCAAGATGATCGCTCCACCATTGCGCCATTTTCACGCGTTCCTGCCAATGTGCACCGCGGTGGTATGCAGCGCGCACCTTATCACTTTCACCATGGGCCAGCGCCCGTTCAATGGCATCGGGGTTCCATTTGCCACTTTCGTTGAGCAAGGTGGAAGCCATTGCACGGAAGCCGTGGGCAGTCATTTCATCGCTGGAATATCCCAACCGTCGAAGCGAAGCGTTGAGGGTATTGTCACTCATCGGGCGAGAGCGGGAGCGGATAGACGGAAAGACAAGGCCGCTCGGTCCGGTTGCGGAAAACATTTCCTGCAATATTCCCACTGATTGCCTCGATAGGGGGACATAGTGAGGCTTCCTCATCTTTGTCTTGGCCTCTGGGATAATCCAAAGCGCCGAGTCCAGATCGATATCGGCCCACTCTGCATGGCGAAGCTCGCCCGGCCGCACAAACACATGTGGAGCAAGCTGTAAGGCCAGTTTCACATAGCCCTGTCCTTTGTAGCCATCGATCGCCCTTAACAGCGCTCCAGCCCCCTTGGCATCGGTGACAGCGGCATAATGCGTAACGGTGGGAGAGGTAAGCGCACCACGCAAATCACGGGTAGGGTCAGACCGCAAGCGAGTCGTGGCGACTGCATAGCGAAAGACCATGCTGGAAAGTTGAAGGGTGCGGCGCGCGCTCTCGAGATTGCCCCTGCCCTCAATGCGCTGAATTGCGGCTAGGATATCGGCTGGCTCGATCTCGGCGATAGGCAGGCGCCCGATCGCGGGTTCAAGCAGAGATAACAGATATTCGCTGCGAGTAGCCGTAGCCGGTGCCCAGCCGCGTTGGCCATCGCGCTTACGCTTCGCGCAGTATTCCGCTGCAATTGCACTGAAGGTATTTTCTGCATCGATCTTTGACCGGCGTTTAGAACGCTGCTTTTCTCTCGAAGGATCTTTTCCCGTGGAGATCAACTCTCTCGCTTCCCGTCGCCGGTTGCGCGCCTCGGCAAGACTGACTTCGGGATAGGAACCCATCGACAAGAGCTTTTCACGCCCATCGATTCGGTATTTCAGTCGCCATAGCTTGCCGCCCGCAGGTGTAACGAGCAGGAACATTCCCTCCCCGTCTGCCAGTTTACGGGGCTTCAAGCCCGGTTTTGTGTTCCGGATCGAAGTGTCTGTAAGTGCCATGGTCGCGAATCCCATCCCCGTTTTCACCGATAGGATACCCCCACCGATGGGGGTATCAGGCTGGCCGATCACAAATACCCCCCAAAAATACCCCTACATAATAGTGGATGCAGATGGCTCGGGATGAATGGCTGCGGCGCAATAATGGCAGAATACCGCGATATTACGCAGTATGTCTATACCAGAACGAACGTGGATGAATGTGAAGTTGGAGCGGGTAAGGGGAATCGAACCCCTCTAGCTAGCTTGGAAGGCTAGAGCATTACCACTATGCTATACCCGCCCGTTCCGAGGAGCGCGCTTGCCACCAACTGGGTGGTTTCGTCAACGGAATTTCTTGAAGGCTAAGATCCAATCTTCACTGATACGCAGCGCTACCATGCCTTCTAGTAGCAAATCTGGTCTTGCCTTGGCGCGCTTATGCGCTAGCGAGCGCACCATATCCCTTCCCATATCCAGGAAATGACGCCCATGCGCCGCCTGACCCATCTTGAACGGCTCGAAGCCGAAAGCATCCACATCATGCGCGAAGTTGCCGCAGAGGCGACCAAGCCAGTGATGATGTATTCTGTCGGCAAGGACAGCGCCGTGATGCTGCACCTTGCAAAAAAGGCATTCCATCCCTCGCCCCCGCCATTCCCTTTGCTGCATGTCGACACAACATGGAAGTTCAAGGATATGTATGCGCTGCGCGAGAAAGCCGCGCAGGATGCCGGGATGGAACTGCTCGTCTGGACAAATCCCGAGGCACAGGAACGGGGCATCAACCCGTTCGATCACGGCGCGCTCCACACGGATATGTGGAAAACGCAAGGCTTGAAGCAAGCGCTTGATCATTACAGTTTCGATGCAGCCTTTGGCGGCGCCCGCCGTGACGAGGAGAAAAGCCGCGCGAAGGAACGCATCTTCAGCTTTCGCACAACCAACCATGGCTGGGATCCGAAAAAACAGCGGCCGGAATTATGGAACCTGTACAATTCACGCAAAGCCAAAGGCGAAAGCATCCGAGTTTTCCCGCTAAGCAATTGGACCGAGCTGGATATTTGGCAGTATATTATGGCCGAGAAAATCGAGATCGTGCCGCTTTATTTTGCGGCACCGCGTCCGACATTCGAATATGAAGGCGGCCTGTTCATGGCGGATGACATCGAGCGGCTGGAGGAAGTGATGGGTTATCGCCCTGAAATCACCGAACGATCGGTTCGCTTCCGCACACTCGGCTGCTTCCCCCTGACAGGCGCGGTTGAAAGCGAAGCCGCAACACTGGGCGAGGTTGTTCAGGAAATGCTGCTGACCACCACCAGCGAACGCCAAGGCCGGGTCATTGACCAGGATGAAGGCGGTGCGGGGATGGAGAAGAAGAAGCAGGAGGGCTATTTCTGATGACGCAGGACACCTCCTACGAAACCGACACTCTGATTGCTGAAGATATCGATGCATATCTAGACCAGCACCAGAACAAATCTCTGCTGCGCTTCATCACATGCGGTAGTGTGGACGATGGCAAAAGCACGCTGATTGGGCGGCTGCTTTATGACTCCAAAATGATCTTTGAAGACCAGCTTTCTGCGTTGGAAGCAGACAGCAAGAGGGTTGGCACACAGGGTCAGGAAATCGATTTCGCGCTGCTCGTCGATGGCCTCGCAGCGGAACGCGAGCAAGGCATCACGATCGATGTCGCGTATAGATTCTTCGCTACCGAAAAGCGCAAATTTATTGTCGCGGACACCCCAGGGCATGAGCAGTATACGCGTAATATGGTCACCGGCGCTTCAACCGCCGATTTGGCCGTTATTCTGGTCGATGCGCGCAAGGGCATATTGGTTCAGACACGCCGCCACTCCTATCTGGCTCACCTGCTGGGCATCAAGCATCTGGTGCTGGCGGTAAACAAGATGGATCTGGTTGATTATGGTCAGGGTGTTTTTAACCAAATCGTTTCCGATTATTCTGCGTTTGCCGAAGAGATCGGAATCGAAGCATTCACTGCCATTCCGATTTCCGGCTTCAAGGGCGACAACATCACTGCTGCGCCCTCAGACAATACGCTATGGTACGATGGCCCCGCGCTGATTGATCACCTGGAGAGCGTAGAATTGGCTAATGATGCGGCACAGGAACAATCCTTTCGGATGCCGGTACAATGGGTCAACCGCCCCAACCTTGACTTTCGCGGGTTTTCGGGGCTGATCGGCAGCGGCACTGTGAAGCCGGGCGATGCGGTGCGGATTGTGCCCTCGGGCAAGAACAGCACGGTCAAAAGCATCGTCACCTTTGATGGCGATCTGTATGAAGCCGTAGCGGGTCAATCGGTTACGATCACTCTGGATGACGAGGTTGATTGCAGCCGCGGTGATGTGATTGCGGCAGCGGGTAATCCGCCCGAAGCGTCTGACCAGTTTGAAGCAACCATTGTGTGGATGGATGAAGAGGCGCTCAAGCCCGGGCGCGGATATTGGCTTAAACTAGCGAGCCAAACCGTCACCGCGACGATTCAGGAGCCGAAATACGAAATCAACGTCAACACGATGGAGCATTTGGCGGCCAAAACGTTGCAGCTCAATTCGATTGGCGTTGCGGAAGTTCATACAGAGCGCCCGATCACATTCGAACCCTATAATGACAACCGGTCATTGGGCGGGTTCATTCTGGTCGACAAGATTACCAACGCCACTGTCGGTGCGGGCATGCTCCATTTCAGCCTGCGCAGAGCGTCCAATGTCCATTGGCAGGCGACAACGATTACTCGTGATGATCACGCCGATATGAAAAACCAGAAACCGCGTGTATTGTGGTTCACTGGCCTATCCGGCTCGGGCAAGTCGACAATTGCCAATGCGGTGGAACAACGGCTCAATATGATGAACCGCCACACATTCCTGCTTGACGGGGACAATGTCCGGCATGGTCTGAACAAGGACCTCGGCTTTACTGAGGCCGACCGGATCGAGAATATCCGCCGTGTGGGCGAGGTCGCCAAGTTGATGACCGATGCCGGCTTAATCGTAATGACCGCATTCATCAGCCCATTCCGTGCAGAACGCGATATGGTGCGGGCGATGCTGCCCGATGCGGAGTTCGTCGAGATCTTCGTCGACACCCCCCTGGAAGTTGCCGAGCAGCGTGATGTTAAGGGGCTGTATCAGAAAGCCCGCAGCGGCGAATTGAAGAACTTCACTGGCATCGACAGCCCCTATGAGGCACCAGAAACGCCCGAGATTACAGTCAATACGGTGGCCATGACAGTGGACGAAGCCGCCGATTATGTCGTCAGCCAGATCATGCCGCTGAAATAGGGAACATCATGAGTATGACTGACACCCAGCTCGCCGCGCATCTCGCGAAGATCGCCGGAAAAATTCTGCTACAAGTTCGCGATAGCGGGATGCTGAGGGGCAAAGCGCTTGGCAATGCGGGCGATGAAACCGCCAATCAGTTTCTGGTCCACACCTTGCGCGCACAGCGACCCGATGACGGGTTGCTGTCGGAAGAGAGCAAAGACACCAAAGACCGGCTCGGCAAATCACGAGTTTGGATTATCGATCCGGTCGATGGCACCCGCGAATATGGCGAGGAACGGGCGGATTGGGCGGTGCATGTCGGTTTGGCGATTAATGGTGTAGCGACATCGGGCGCTGTTGCTCTGCCCGGGCTTGATGGCGGAATCGTGCTTGATACAGAAAATGTCGCGCCTCTGATCAAACACAAAGGAAAGCCCCGTCTGGTCATCAGTCGGACACGTCCGGCCAAAGAAGCCGTGGCAGTCGCGCAAGCACTTGGCGGAGAAACAATTCCGATGGGCTCAGCCGGGGCAAAGGCCATGGCGATCGTCCGGGGAGAGGCGGAGATTTACCTGCATTCGGGAGGGCAATATGAATGGGACAGCTGCGCGCCCGTCGCTGTTGCATTGGCCCATGGACTACATTGCTCGCGGATCGATGGGTCACGGCTGCGGTACAATCAGGACGATAGTTATTTGCCCGATTTGCTGATCTGCCAGCCAGAACTGGCCGAGCAAGTTTTATCGATAGTCGCTAGCGGCGCCTAATTGTCGGCCGCGACCTGTTCGATCAGAGTGGGTTTCTCTTTCGCTTCCGCACTCTCTGCAAGCTCGGCAGGTAGGGCGATATCGAGCATGACGCGCCTGTTAAACGCCTGATTTTCCAAATTGTCAGTACCATCAGGATTCGCGTTGGGCCGCGCCGGATTACGCTCGCCAAATGCAATGACCGAGATGCGCGTAGCTGGTGTGTTGTTTTCTACAAGCCACTCCCGGACCGCCTCCGCCCTTCGCTCCGACGCACGCAGATTGGCTTCGTCATAGCCGGCTGAGTCGGTATGACCTCCTAAAATTATCGCACCTCCCGCCTTCATCTGTGGAGACAGCAAAGCTTCTTTCAAGACTTCGACCGCCTGATCGCCAAGCTCTGAACCGCCGTCATCAAAAGGAATGCGCAGCTGCAATGGTTTGAGCGGAGCGACTTCGACCCTAATCGCTGCGTCGGGACTAAGGATTGATTTTTGCTCGGTAGGAGCCGTTTCAGTAGCGATCGGCTCGGGAGTTTCGCCCGGTCCATTTGATTTGTCCTTGCAAGCACCAAGGCTTAATGCGGTCGCAGCGACGAGCGCCCAAATTGCTGGCTGAAAATTCGGTTTGATCATATCTTGCTCATGCGGGTTGGTTGCTTGTGCCGCTGCGCCCAGCCTTCTTTGCTGCCGCTTCTTGCGGTGTTTTCGCTCGCGGAGGGGAATAGGAGATAATCGTATCGCCAGCCCTAGGTTCGGGCCGGACGACGTGGGTAAAGAACCGCATCGTCCCGCTTTCGCGCAGGATCAAAAGCATATGCGCTGCATCCGGCAGTTTTTCTTGCGCGGCTTCAAAATCAAACTCTTCGGACAGGGTGGTTTTGCGGAAAACCCAACCCTGCTGCTGGCGCTCGCTCAAATCTTCAACGCCAAAGCCGGATTCGAACAAGGCTCGGCCGCGGATCGACGGCGGAAGCGCATGCTTGTCGTCTTCGCGGGTCGACTCGCCTAGCTGATAAACCGAATCACGGCCGATCTCATGCGCAAACTCATTACAAACGAGCGCATTATAGGCCTCGTTTTCGGTTGCAGCGACAAGCACCTGAAACGGCGTCAGGTCAAGATTATGCTCCGTCGCCTCGTTCAAGATCTCGCCGTGATAGACGGGCAGTCCGTTCTTTCTAGCAAGTCCCAGCCGCTGCCAGCTGGGGTCGACCATCATCACTGGCGTATCGAGTTCCTTCATCTGAACAGCCAACGCATTTGTCCAAGGGGTGCTGCCAACAATAATCAGACCCGGCCTTGTGCTGCCCTTAACCTTGAGCAATTTTGCCACCCAATCGATGGTGAAACCGTGAGCGACGATCGTCACCACAACCACTGCAAAACTAAGACCGATCAGAATGTTACCATCGGCATATCCAAGATCGCTCAGCCGCAGGGCGAACAAGCCCGAGATCGCAACTAGTACGATACCGCGAGGCGCAATCCATGCGAGGAAAAGCCGCTCGTTCCACGGCACCGAACTGAACGCCAGGCTGAGGAGAATTGTCGCCGGGCGAACTACGAACAGCAGCGCGAGAAGGAACGCGATGAAGCCCCAGTTATTGCGTGGATCAAGATAGACCAAGTCATCGAGGGAGAGCGATGCTGAAAGCAATATAAAGATACCTGAAACGAGCAGAACAGCGATGTTTTGCTTGAACGGGTGGATGCTACGCAAACTGGACACATGCATATTGGCCAAAGCCACGCCCATCACGGTAACCGCGACCAGCCCGGCCTCATGCTCAATCTGGTTGGACAGGACGAAAACGGCAATAACTGTCGTAAGCAGCACCGGAACTTTCAGAAATTCAGGTACCGCACCGCGCGGGAAAGACCATGCAATCGCCTTCGCTGCGGCATATCCGATCAGCCCTGCCACCAGCGCAGCGATGATCATTGGCGGAACGACTTGGAACAGGGTCGCCGTGGGTTGCTCGTTGGTAATGCGGAAATATTCATACGCGACCACCGCGCATAATGCGCCCGTTGGATCGTTGACAATCGCTTCCCATTTTAAAATCGATGCGGGCCGCGTTTGGATGGTCGATTGGCGTAGCAAGGGCATGACTACGGTCGGGCCGGTAACCACTAAAATGCCGCCAAACAGGATCGCGACTTCCCACTCAAGACCCGCAATATATTTGCCGGCCACCGAACCGAATATCCATGCCAGCACCACACCGATGGTCGCAAGCCGCCAAACGGCTTGCCCGGAATGGCGTAATTCACGGAAATCTAGGCTTAGCCCGCCTTCGAACAGGATGAGCGCAACGCCAATCGCGACCATTGGCTCCAACAAGTCGCCGAATGCATGCTCCGGGTCGAATACGCCGAGGATCGGGCCAGCGAGAAATCCGGCTGCGAGCATCAGCACGATGGCAGGCCAGCCGGTGCGCCATGCGACCCACTGGGCACCAATGCCCAACACGCCAACCAAGGCGATTACAAGTGCTTGCTCTTCCATATCCGCTATAGTCTCTACACGCCTTGAGCGAAGCTACAACGTCCCAATCAGCAATTTTTTCCAAAATGTGTCGTGTTATGGAGGACTTACTCGCCCTCAAACTGCATTATCGAGAATACTGACACGCCGTTATCTTCTAGCAATCTGGCGCCGCCGAGGTCGGGAAGATCGATTACAAACAAGGATTGTTCGACATTTGCTCCTGCCATCCTCAACAGCTTTGCGGCCGCTTCTGCGGTTCCGCCGGTCGCTATTAGATCATCAACAATCACGACATTGTCGCCTTCTTCGATCGCATCGGGATCAATTTCCAATCGGTCGCTGCCATATTCAAGCGCGTAATCAACACCGATTGTTGCAATGGGCAGCTTGCCCGGCTTGCGTATCGGAATGAAGGGCAGCTCTAATTGGACCGCCACTGCCGCGCCAAAGATGAAGCCTCTTGCCTCCATTCCCGCAATTCCCGCTGCGCCAGCCGCTTGCGCTGCTTCGGCAAGCATTTGCACCGTCGCCGCAAGGCCGCGGCCGTTCCCGATCAGCGTCGTTATATCGCGGAACTGAATGCCTGCATTGGGGAAGTCAGGGACAGTTCTGATGAGTAATTTGAGTTCATCAGGAGTCAATTCTGGACGCATGGGTTAGCCTCAAAAGAAAACGCCCCCCGAACCGATCTGGTGCAGGGGGCGCTTGTTCATTTTAGTCTGGGATGCAGCGGTCTATTTCGCCTTCTTGGGCTTCACCGCGGACCAGATTTGCTTCTTGGCAAAGAAGGCCAAAATCGTCGCGAACAGCAGGAAGCCCAACACTGGCCAGCCCTTCTGCTTGCGCTCGACCATTGTCGGCTCTGCCGTCCAGGTCAAAAACGCAGCAACATCTTCCGACATCTGGCTGATCGTTGGTTCGGTTCCGTCTGTGTAGGAAACCTGCCCATCAACCGTAATCGGCGGTGCCATCGCAAGGTTCAAATTGGGGAAATATTTGTTGAAATGCAGCCCATCCGGAGTTTCGAAATCTGGGAATTCCGCCTTCAATTCAGCTGATGGCTGGCTGTAGCCAGTGAGCAGCGAATAGACATATTCGGGGCCATGATGGCGAGCCTTGGTGATCAGCGATAGATCAGGCGGGATCGCGTTATTGTTGGCTTTGGCGGCAGCAATTTGGTTCGGATATGGCGAAGGGATATAGTCCGTGGGGGAGCCCGGACGAACAATAGCTTCGCCAGTGTCAGCGTCGACACCGGGAACGGTGACCCATTCAGCCGCGAGCGCCTTTACCTCATCTTCATTGTAACCCAGATCGGCAAGATCGCGGAAGGCGACGAACTTCATGCCGTGGCATGACGAACAAACTTCCTTATAGACTTGGTATCCGCGTTGAAGCTGCTGCAAGTCCCATTTGCCAAACACGCCATCATGAGCGAAGCCGCCATCAGGGCCATGCGATTCTTCATAGAAGACATATTCAGCGGATTTCTCTGCCTTGGTCGTCGCCGCATTATACGTGTCGAAGCCGAAGGACAGGAGAACGACGAAGGCAAAGCCCAGGCCAACTAGTGCGCCGATGATACGGATCATATCGCTATACTTTCTTTCGTACTCAAACCGCAGGCGAGGTTTTGTCGCCGAGAACAGCCTCTTCATCCGAACCCAGCACCGCTTCTGTGATCGAATACGGCATTGGTTCCGGCTTCTCAATTGACGAGATAATCGGCAAAATCACCAAGAAGTGGAGGAAATAATAAGCCGTGAATATCTGGCTGAGCGCTGTCGTCCAGACAGTCATGTGTGCGCCGCCGCAATAGCCTAGCACAATGATTGTCGGGATCAGGCCGAACCAGAAGAACTTGCGGAACAGCGGACGGTAATGGCCCGAACGCACAGGCGACTTATCGAGCCAAGGCAGGAAGAACCACACAAGGATCGAAGCAAACATGGCAAGCACGCCCCACAGCTTGGCTGGCAAGATGAAGTCGAATGTGAAAGCCCGCAGGATCGCGTAGAATGGCCAGAAATACCATTCAGGAACGATGTTGGCCGGAGTCGAGAGCGGGTTCGCTTCGATGTAATTGTCCGGGTGACCCAGCGCATTTGGCAGGAAGAACACCATCGCCATGAAGAAGATCAACACTACGCCCAGTCCAAAGCCATCTTTCGCGGTGTAGTATGGGTGGAAGGGAAGCGTATCGCTTTCCTTCTTCACTTCAACGCCGGTCGGATTCGACGAGCCGGGAATATGCAGCGCCCAGATGTGGAGGATAACCACACCTGCAATCACGAATGGCAGCAGGAAGTGGAGGCTGAAGAATCGGTTTAGTGCCGCATTGTCGGGGGCAAACCCGCCGAGCAGCCAGATCTGAATCGGCTCACCCACCAGCGGGATAGCGCCAAATAAGCCAGTAATAACTTTCGCGCCCCAGAAGCTCATTTGGCCCCAAGGAAGCACATAGCCCATAAAAGCGGTGGCCATCATCAACAGGAAGATAACTACGCCCAGCAGCCAGATCATTTCGCGTGGCGCTTTATATGAACTGTAAAACAGGCCGCGGAAGATATGCATGTAGATCACAACGAAGAAGAAGCTCGCCCCGTTTGCGTGCGCATAGCGCATCAGCCAGCCATAATTCACGTCGCGCATAATGTGCTCGGTGGTTGCAAAAGCGACCTCCGCATTGGCAGCATAATGCATCGCCAAGACGACGCCTGTAATAATTTGGACTACCAGGAAGAAGCCGGCGAGCACGCCGAAGTTCCACATGTAGCTCAGATTGCGTGGAACCGGATAGCCGGCTCCGACGGCACTATAGACAAGACGCGGCAAAGGCAGCTTCTCATCCATAAATTTCATGAAGCCATTGGTTGGCTCATATTCGCGGGCCCAGGGGAAACTCATGGTGCTTGCTCTTCCTTCTTACCCGACCTGAATGACAGTGTCGGACGAAAATTCATAATCCGGCACGAGGAGATTGGTCGGTGCTGGACCTTTGCGGATCCGGCCAGCCGTATCGTAGTGCGAACCGTGGCATGGGCAGAAATAACCGCCATATTCGCCTTTGTTCTCGCCATCGGCAGCGCCTAGCGGGACGCAGCCCAGATGGGTGCAAACGCCCATCGTCACGAGTATATCACGGTGACCTTCCTTGGTGCGGTCATCAAGCGATTCGGCATCGCGCAGGCTACCGGTCGCGACGCTGTTGGCTTCGCCCATTTCAGCATCGGTTAAGCGCCGCACGAACAATGGCTGCTTACGGAAAATCGCCTTGATCGCCTGACCCGGCTCAATCGCGCTAATGTCCACTTCGGTGCTGCTTTCAGCCAAGACATCCTGCGAAGGAGCCATCTGACTGATCAGCGGAATCACTACAAAAACGCCGCCGACGCCAGCGGCGCCCACAGCTGCAATATTGATGAAGTCACGCCGACGTACTCCGTCTTCACCGTTTTCAACGGCCAAATCAGGAGTTGCGGTGCCAGTCGTATCAGCCATTAGCCTGCCTTGCCCTGCAACCGCCCCGCACGAAGGCAGGGCAAACATAAAAATCAACCGAAACGATAATCAAGACGAACCACATAATAGAACACCCGAAATTTGGGGCCCCGTGCTTCGGCTGGATGGAAGGTGCGACGAATGCACCGTTCACTGCCGGTTTGGGCGCGCTATTAGCCCCGATTGGCGGCGCTGCCAACCGCCTTTTTGGCACTATCCGTTCGGTTTGTTGCAATCGGTGAACTGATACGACCTGCTCTAATCACCCAAACTAGGTCGGAATTCCGATCAGGCTGAATTGGCGCCCATAGGTTGCGGCGACCTGATGCGTGGCGCGGCGATAGGAGAAAAACCTGTTTCCATCGGCGTAAGTATCGATGCCGAGGGGCTCAATCCTTCCGATCCCGGCCTTGGCCAGACGCGACGCGGCGTAGGCCTCGAGATCGAACTGATAATGTCCCATTTTGCCCATGCCAAAAAATTGCGCATCCTCGTCAGCAAAGTTCGCACGAAATCCATCATCCACTTCATAGCTGGCCTGGGCGATGCAGGGTCCGATGACACCGGCAATGGCAGCGCGCTTCGCTCCAAGCGCTTCCATCGCATCGACGGTCGCCTCAATGACCCCGCCATGTGCGCCACGCCATCCGGCATGGGCTGCACCGATGACACCGGCGCTCGCGTCGGCCAACAAGATGGGCGCACAATCGGCGGTCACGATGCCAAGCAGCAAACCGGGCCGGTTGGTGACCATGCCATCGGCCTTGGGCCGCTCATCAACTGGCCAAGGCTCCTTAACGGCTAAAGCCTCTGCCGAATGCACTTGATAGACCGTGGCAAGTTTAGCGCCCGGCATAACCGCCTCCACAGCCCGCCTCCGGTTCTCCGTGACAGAAGTGTCATCATCGTCAGCGCCAAGCCCGACATTTAGCCCCGCGACAGCGCCGGTGGAAATCCCGCCCCGCCTGCCAAGGAACCCATGCGCAAACCCTTTCAGGGATTCGGCGCGGATTGTGTCGACCTCAGCCACATCCTTATCCGAGCGAGCGAGTGACTTGTTCAAACGTATCGCGCGACAGGCTGTCGGACTTCGCAATCCGCTCTAGCTCGGCGCGCATCATCGCAGCCCTTGCTGGCTCGATCCGCCGCCACCTGCCCAAAGAAGGCACAAAACGCGCTGCAGTTTGAGGATTGATCGGATCAAGCGCGAGAATCAGATCGGCGATGATTTTGTACCCTTCACCATCAGCCGCATGGAATGCCTGCGGATTGGCGGCGAAGGCCATATACAGCGAGCGCACACGATTGGGATTGCGCATCGTAAAATCGGGATGCTCGGCCAGTGCCTTAACATGCTCGATTGCATGAGGATGGAGCGAGGAAGCCTGCAGCGCAAACCACTTATCGACCACCAGTTCATTGCCTTTGTAACGGCGGTGGAAATCAATCAACTTGTCAGTGCGCGCTGCTGTGCCAAGGCCGGTCAAGACCATCAAAGCGCCCTGCCGGTCGGTCATATTGTCCGCCGCATTATATTGCGCCGCCGCCATCTTCGACGCCAGTTCAGGATTGCCAGCAGCAAGATAGACCAGCACCTGCGTTTTAATTTTGCGAGCGCCGCGTGACGCCGAATCAAGCCCAAATGGCAGTTTCGAGACGCGCTGATGAATTAACACCAGCTCGCTTTCAAACCGCGCACCTAACCATGCTTTTAGCCCTTCGCGTTCGGTGTGGATCGCTGCGGGATCAGCAATTAATTGTTGCTCGGCAAGATAGGTTAGACCCGGCAGCATCACCAATTCACCGCGCATCGAATCATCAAGCGCATCATCGCTCAGGATCGAGCCGAACGCCTGAGCAATAGCCATTCGCGCAGCCTCTCTGGCGGAATCATCCAGCGCACCGCCCGATGCCGCTGTCAAATGGCGCACGATCAGATCCTGCATCGCTTCATACCGGGCAAAGGAATCATCATCCTTCGCCGCTAGGAAAACCAAATCCTCGTCCGGCACATCACGCTCGATGCTAATCGGCGCAGAGAAACCGCGATTGACCGACAGGACAGGCGGCTGGGCGAAACCACCAAATTCGAAAGTTTGCTCAGCGGCATTCAGCACAATCAGGTGCTCGCCTTCGTGCTTGCCTGTCTCGCGGTTAAACAGGGCAATTTTGAGCGGGATCGGCATTGGCAGCTTATCCGCCAGATCGGCAGTAGGCGGCACGGTCTGTTTGACGGTCAGCGTGGCGGTATCGCCGTCATGGGCCATCGCGATATCAACTTTGGGAGTGCCCGCTTGCGAATACCAGAGGCGGAATTGGGTCAGGTCCAGCCCTGCACCTTCTTCCATCGCCAAGATGAAATCTTCACACGTTGCCGCCTCGCCATCATGGCGGTCAAAATAAAGGTCGGTTCCTTTGCGGAAAGCCTCCGGTCCGCACATGGTTCGCATCATGCGGATGACTTCTGCGCCCTTATTATAGACGGTCGAAGTGTAGAAATTGGAGATTTCGCGGAAACTGTCGGGGCGAATCGGATGCGCCAATGGTCCCGAATCTTCAGGAAATTGAACGCTGCGCAAAATCCGCACATCTTCGATCCGCTTGACCGCTTCGCCCTGCATATCCTGACTGAACAGCTGGTCACGCAAAACGGTGAAACCTTCCTTCAGACTCAGCTGGAACCAGTCACGGCAGGTAATCCGATTGCCTGACCAATTATGAAAATATTCATGCGCAATTACGCCTTCGACCCCGTCAAAATCGCCATCGGTAGCGGTGTCGGGGTCTGCCAGCACATATTTAGTGTTGAAGACATTGAGTCCCTTATTCTCCATCGCGCCCATGTTGAAATCGCTGACGGCGACGATGTTGAAAACATCCAAATCATATTCGCGGCCGAAGGTCTCCTCGTCCCACTTCATCGACTTGATTAGCGAGGCCATTGCGTGACCCGTCCGGTCCAGGTCACCATCCCTGACATAGATAGCCAGTTCAACCTCGCGGCCAGACATGGTGGTGAAGCTGCCACGATTGACCACCAGATCACCCGCGACCAGCGCAAACAAGTAAGACGGCTTGGGCCACGGATCGTGCCACTCGGCCCAATGCGTCCCGTTCTCGCCAACACCCTCGGCAGATTTGTTACCGTTGCACAGCAGGACCGGAAATTGGTCCTGCGAGCCTGTCATCCGCACTGTGTAAGTCGACAGGACATCAGGACGGTCAGGGAAGAAGGTTATGCGGCGGAACCCCTCCGCCTCGCATTGAGTGCACAACATCCCGTTTGAGGCATACAGCCCCATCAGCTGGCTGTTGGCCGAGGGATCGATTTCGGTAACAATTTCAATTTCGTGGCTGGCACCGGGCAGCGGCAGCAGCAAATTGCCACCATCCATGGTCCACTCAGACGTCTGCTTGCCATCAATTCTTATGGTCAGCGCCGAAATCCCGTCACCATTGAGCGTAATGGTTGGCGATGCATCGCCCGCAGGATTGCGCTCCACCGACAGAGTGGATGTGACCCGCGTTGTCTCCACACCCAATTCAAAGTTCAGCCGCGTGACCGGCAGCAACCAGGGAAACGGCTTATAATCTTCGCGCCTGATAACTGGCGGTTGGTGCGGGGTCGGGGCTGCGTCAGCCATTTCGGGGTTTGTTATTATGTCCATAGGATGTGTCTGTAGGTGCTTTCTTTTCGGGGTCCAATCCCTACAACGCAGCGATGGCAAGAATGTTCATCTTTGGCTTGGGCTACACCGCTTCGCGTCTGGCTGAGGCTTTGCGCGAGCACGGCTGGCGCGTCGATGCGACCGGCAGCGCCGGAAATGTCGACTTCGGCGATGAGGAAGCAGTGCGCGGAGCTTTATCGCAGGCAACCCATGTCCTCTCTTCGGTGCCGCCAGCGGGTGGCAACGACCCGGTGCTGGACCGATACGCGGCTGACCTAAAGCATGACTGGTTAGGTTATTTGTCTTCTACCGGAGTGTACGGTGACGCTGAGGGCGCGTGGGTTGACGAAAGTGCCCCGACCGGCGGCGGCCGCCGGAAAGATCGCGCTATATGCGACCGGCGCTGGCTTGAAATTGGTGCCAGAGTGCTCCGCCTACCCGGCATTTACGGCCCGGGCCGCAGCGCATTTGACCGGGTTAAATCCGGCAAAGCCAACCGGATTGATATGCCCGGGCAAGTCTTCAGCCGCGTGCACGTCCAGGACATTGTAGCTGGAGTGATAGCGGCCCTTGATGGGCCAGCAGGTGCCTATAATCTGTCCGACGATCTGCCGTGCGCGCAGAACTGCGTAATCGAAGAAGCCTGCCGCTTGTTGCGGGTGGATCCGCCGCCGCTGCAATCGCTTGAAAAGGCCAATTTGTCCGACATGGCTCTCGGCTTCTATGCGGAAAACCGCCGCGTCGCTAATGGCAAAGCCAAGCGGTTGTTGAGGTGGGAACCGCAATATCCGACCTATCGCGAAGGACTTCGAGGGTTGCTTTAAGTCTTCCGCGCCCGAAGCGCCAACACCAGCCCGAACAGTGCCAGCACCGCGCCTCCGCCTGATAGCCACGACCATTGATAGCCTTCGATAAAGGTCGAGATCAGCATCGCGACGATAATCACCAAAATACTGTTATACGCCGCCCGACCTGCGCCGATTTGGCGGACAATCGTGTAATAAAGCGGGAACGTCACCACCGATCCGGCCAGCCCGAGCCACGCGATTCCTGCCCAATATTGCCAGCGGTCCGGAAAAACCGGCAGTCCTGCAGTGAACCAAGCCAATCCGAAATCGATGATGGTGCCATAGAGCATCGACCATGCGAGGAGGCTTGGCATTGAGAGTTTCGCGCCAGTCTCGCCTGCCTGGATAACATTAGCAATCGACGCGGCTAAAATCCCGCCTATCGCCAACAAAATGCCAAGCCCAACATTGCCGCCAACTGGCGAGAGCCGTGCCTCATGCAGCAGCAACATGCCGATTCCGGCAATTGCAACGCAGCTGCCAAGCACGAACCGCAACGTGACTTGCTGACCCAGAAAAATCCGCGCGAACAGCACATTGGGCACCATTAAAAGCCCAAACATCACTGCCACTACGCCCGAGGTCAGGTGCAATTCAGCCCGATAGACAAAATTGAAATTGAGACAAAATTGGGTGAGACCGATAAACATTGCGAGCAAATGCCCCGCTCGGCCAATCTTCAGGCTTTTGCGCATCACCAATGCGACGGTGAACATAGCCGGAGTCGCCAGAGCAAACCGCCAAGTAACTGACCAACTGGCCGGAACATCGCCGATCTGACCAGTGATAACGTACCATGTGCTACCCCAAATCAACGCCACCACGACAAAGGGAAGTGCGATCTGTGGCCGCAGTAAAGTGTGCGGATTGTTCTCGCTCATGAGCTCGGGTTCATAGCGAGGCTATAGCTTTCGAAAGAGCAACCGCATGTTCCTGCGGGGTGTTCCACGCTGTCACGAGCCGCGCCGCATCAGCGCCCCAATCGTAAAAGTCGAAATTCTTCGCGCGCAAAGCGGCTCGCTCTGCCGGTGTGCAGCGCAGGAATATCTCGTTCGCCTCGACCGGATGAATAAGCCGGTCTGCAGCAACCGACGCAACTTCCTGCGCGGCGTTGTTGGCAGACCGGGCGTTCTCAAGCCACAAATCACCATCCAGCATCGCCAGCAATTGCGCCGCGAGATAGCGGCCCTTGCTCTGCAAATGGCCAGCTCGTTTGCGCCGGTAATACGCTACATCAGCTAGCGCCGTATCGAAAAACACAATCGCCTCTGCGCTCATTCCGCCATTCTTGACGAAGCCGAAACTGAGCGCGTCAACCTCGCCCGCAGATCTTGACGCAGCCTCAGCAGCAGAACCGCCTAGAAATGCGCATGCGTTGGCGAACCGCGCGCCATCCATATGAAGGCCCAACCCGCGTTCCTTGGCCAATGTGGCAATTGCGGCAATTTCTTCTGGTCGATAGGAACGTCCATATTCGCTCGCTTGCGTGATCGAAATCGCATGCGGCTGGACCTGATGAACATCATCGCGAATAGGGTCAATTACTGCGCGGATTGCCCCGGGGGTCAGTTTGGCGCCCTCGCCCTCGGCCAACATCAGCTTCGCACCATGCAGGTAAAACCCCGGTGCGCCGCCCTCGTCCATTTCGATATGCGCTTCACGGTGGCACACTACGCCGCCATGCGGTTGGACCATGCTCGACAGCGCCAGACAATTGGCTGCCGTGCCCGTAGCGACCCACAGCACCCGGCATTCGCGCCCGAACAGATTACCAAACGCCGCGTCCAGTTGCTTTGACACAGCATCGCCATCGTAGGGCGCATCGGGTGCATCGGCACCGCGCATCGCATCCCAAAGCTTGGGGTGGACCGATGCGGTATTGTCGGACAAGAATTGCATAACACTCATTATGGAACGCCCTTACGCACACGGGCGTTAAGCGCAAGAAGGAGAATGATTTTGACTCTAGAGGGCCTGACAATCACCCGGAACGAAAATGGCAACAGAGGCGAATATCGAGCGCATCTGGAAGGCAGCGACGCGATAGGGCGCCTGACCTGGGTCTTGCGCGATGGTGCCCGGGTGGCCGAACACACAATAGTTCCCAAGGAAATCGGCGGGCGCGGCGTGGCCGCGGAACTGGTCAAACAATTGGTGTCCGACGCACGCGAGCAGAGCTTTAAAATCGTCCCGCAATGCTCTTACGTCGCCAAGAAATTCGAACACAACCCGGAATGGCACGATCTGAGAGCATAAAAGCAGGCCCTACCGTCGGCGCCCGGAACCAAACAAAGATCAGCTTGCCAGTTCAGAGAAATCGGTTCCAGCGAGGCTGGTCAATATTTGCGAGCGCAATTCATGCGCACGATCAACGGGCAGACCTTCAAAATTCAGCATCCCGCCAGCCAGCCCTAGACGCAGCGATGCATAACCGCGCTTTCGCGCAATTGGCCCTTGAGCAAGTTCGACCGACTGAAGCTTGATCCGTGACGCCACATCCAGTCTGGGCGAAAGCCAGCCTCTACGGACGAAAAAATGACTGCGGTCGATGGCGTTAAAGTCGAACCGCCACATAAACATCTGTTGCATAGCGAGTAAGCAACCCGCCCCAAGCAGCAATAATGCCCAAAGCGGAGAAACCGCACCCGACACATAAAATACCGAACCTACACCGATAGCAATTATTGCAAAAATGGTCAGCACGATGATGGCGCTATCGATCCGGTATTGGCGGCTTCCCCGCTGCCAATCCGTGCCCTGTGAAGGCTCGATCGCAAAGCCGGCAACCGATGCAATCGGATAGAGTTCTTGCAGCGTTCCGAACGGCGCGACGTCATGGCTGGCAGAGCCCCTGTCCTGCGCCAGACTTACGAATTTCAGGCCATAATATCCAAAGCGGCGACGAAAAATGCCGGTTGACATTTTCAAGGCCTGAACCCTGTGCGCTGGCATCACAACATCGGTTTTCGTCAGCAGGCCACGGCGGCGGCGGAAGCCTTTTTCGGTCCGCTCAAGAACAAAGCCCCAATCGCGCAAGAATGTACGCACCAACCCGGAAATCGACCCGACCACAGCAAAGGCGATCAACCCAGTGAAGACACCCGCAATTTGCGCGCCAAAGCCGAGTCCAGAAACCCAACTGCCCGATTCACCGAGCAATCCGGCCCATAAATCAGCATTCCACAATTCGATTGATGCAAATGTCTCGGCATATTGGAACAAACCGGCAATCACTGCGAATGCCGCCAACGAAAATTCGAAAAACCCGAATTTCAGCAAGCGTTTTTCATCCATCGCAAATAAAACTTCTGCGGCTGGTTCCTCGGCTGCCTGTTCGCCGTCAATTTGAACCGCACCATCTTTATGCGCCTTGATCGCTTCGCGCAGCCGTTCGCCTTCGGCTTCCGAAAGATAGGTGAGCGACAAATCATCACCGCCGCCTGCGCCTGTTTCAAATTTGACCTGAACCAATCCGAATATGCGAGGGATCAATTTTTGTTCAAGGCTGACATCCTGAATTCGTTCATAAGGAACAGAGCGTGCCGCCCGCGATAAAATGCCGCTCTCAACGCGGATGTCCTCCTGACCGACAATATAAGTTAGTCGCCGCCACGAAAGATAAGATGCTGCTGTCGAAATGACGGCGATGGCCAAACCGATGCCCAGAGCTGCAAAGATCGCCCAAGGCTTGTCATTCATTGTGAAAAACACCGCCACCATCGGAAAAATGGCATTTTGCAAACTGGCCACCGCATTTGCCGCAAAGCTGAGCGGGTTGGTCCGCAAAGGAACTCCTAGGCGAGCGTCTTCAAGCTCCTGATGCCCTTCTGTTTCTCCCATGTCGCTCACATCGTCTCACGCTTGATATGTGCGCGAATGGTCTCTCGCATTGCCAGAGCGTCTTCATTGTTGAGCCCGGGTAGATGCACCGAAGCATTGTGGGTGCCAGCGGTGTGGACCGTCAGGGTGGCAATCCCGTAAGCGCGCTGCAGCGGCCCCTGGTTGACGTCGATATGCTGGACTCTGCCGAATGGTACGACAGTGTCCGAATGAAACATGATCCCCCGAACAACCCGCAACCGGTCGTCGGACATTTGATAGCCGCGCGCATGATAACGCCGCAGTGGAATGCGGATTACCAAGAATGCCGCAATCAAAAACACAGGAACTACAAACACGCCAAATGGCAGAATGTCCGCGACCTCAAGCACGATTGAAGCAATCACAAACGGGATCGCGAAAAGTAACGCGACAATGCGCGTCACCTTGACGTGGTTGGAGTGCAATGGGGTGAGGGAGTTGTCGGTTTCGTCCATGGTGCTTTGCATGGATAATACGCATAGCTTTGGCAAGTAATTCTCATGCAAGCGCGTGGCTCAGGTTATCTCGGGCTGGCTGCAACACAGCTCGCGTGCTTGCAAATAACCCGAACGCGGGAATTGGCAGCTCAGTCTAATGCCTCTTTGGGATTCCGGTAGCGACGACATTCGAGCGATCTCTATCACCGATACCAGCGAGATCGAGACGCTCTGCAATATTCTGGGCGAGGAAGTTCGCAAAATTGGGGGAGAAATGCGCTGAGTCCACGACTGCCTTCCGGTCTCCATAGTCCTCAAACAATCCCGTCAAGTCAATGAAGCCGTCATCCTCGCGTAGCCGAGCGTATAGGCGCTCTTTGAAAGCGCGGCGCGGAGGATTCACCACCATCTCGCCCCGCCCATAAAGATGGACCGGATAATTATAATGCGCGTCAGGTTGAAGGAAGAAGATCGGCTTCACGCCATAGAGCGCAGAAACAGCTTCTACATTTGTCCTGAATTGGACAAATCTTTCATGCATATGCTCTAATCGTTCGTCTTTCGAAGGGGGCGGGCTTTTTTCGCTGTTCTGCGGCTTCAAACGATTTTGGACACCCTTGGCGGCGCGAGCCATGGGCAACCATTCCCACCGCGCGCCGCTTGGCTGCTGCGCCTCGTTCACCGCTTTCGCAAAGAAATTGGTCAAGCCGGTAGTGTCATCATCTTCACCCAGATTCAGCCCGTCGAGAAAGATGGCGATGTCGGGACGTTCTCCGCTTCGCAAAACTTCCATGAACAGGTGCAGTTCCTGCGTGGGATAGAAACCGACCCGGCCATAATTGGTGATTTCGACATGAACGTCCGACCCTGCCGCTTTAGCCCTTGCATTGAGAATTTCGCTTAGACGGGTTGGCCAATTATATTGATCCGGGAGGCCGCTTCCAAATGTTGTGCTGCCACCAAAAGTGAATATCCGAATGGTCTTTCCGGTCCTCTCTTCAGCTGGTGGATTGATCGTGCGGCGGACCGTCAATCCATTCGGCGCTCGCTCGACATTCAGATATTTGCCTTCGAATACGCGCGGTGCATATTGCGTGTAGGGCTGATATTTCAGACCATCTTGATAGTGATCGTAATACTCATCCAGCATTTCGCCAATTTCACGCTCGGCCATCACGCCTTCGTAGGCTTTGTAGTCGAAGATAGTCAGATTCGTCGGCATCCGCTTGCCGTTATCAACCGCGGTTCCATTTTCATGGAAATACCCATCCGGCGATAGTCGCGAACTGGTGTCAATCATGCTGGGCCGATGATCAGCTACCGCAAACACGGCCCATAGCGCGAGATTGAGCGCCACCAGAAAAACCAGCGTATTTAACACCACTATGGCAGTAGTTCGGTACCCACCGAAGAACTTCTGGGCGACAGACATTAGCGGCTAAGAGCCCGCACAGGCGCCTCTAATGCGCTCACGAGGAAATCGCTCCACCCGCAACCGAAGTGCCGCCTTGCGCTTCGACATAGGCTTTAAACTCGCTTATCCGGACGTCTTTTTTCGTACGAGCGACTTCGCAAGTCCGGCACAGGATATCCATGCTGTCATCGGAATATGCGCGCAGAACTTCTTTGAATTGCGGGCCCGTGAAAAGGTTCTCATACTCGGTTTCAAGCAAGTTTCCGATCACATGTTTCAGATCCCAATCCATGCAGCACAGAGCAATATCGCCGCTAGGCAACAGGACATTTTCATAGAGGCGCGGACACAGCGCCAACTCGCCAGTCAGCCGGACCGGCGGGGCAACGCCATCAATATCGATGTTTCCGGCGCGGGTTAGTATCCACCTGTTTTCCGGTTCAATGTCATTTTCAATCAGCAGCGCGTCTACAGTCTCATGAACCGCTTCGGGGCCTTCCTGCCCCTCATGCACATGGAATCCGATATTCGAAATGTCGCTTTTGATCAGTCGCGCAAGCGCCGCCATATAAGTGTCATCAACAATTATCCGCGTCAGCCCTTTGGTATCTGGGAGATGCACCGCAAACTTTACGAACTCGATATGTTTGAACCTATCGACCTGTTCAGCGGTCAAGCCCATCACCGTAGTGGAAAGTCTGACCTCATGTCCTTTTTCCACCGCATACAAAATCATATCGGTGCAAGCTTGATTGAGGAACGGTTCGTAGAACCCCGTGAAGTTGACGATGACATCCTCAGGGAGCTTATCGACGCAAGTTCTATAGGTATCGAAGCTTAGAGACGAGGGACCGCTGACTTTCTTATAGGCTTGGCCAATCGTCACCTGCGGACAATAGGAACACAGGACACCACAACCGATGCCAGTCGATATTAGTAGTTCCCGATCCATCGCTAAGCTTTTCATCCCGGCTCTCTTCATCTCTCATTTCGCCGTCGCTAGCCTATCGAGCCGAGAGCAGTCCATTATAAACACGACACTCAAGTCGATCAAACAATGCGCAAGCTGCCAGATCAGATTTGCCTAGCTGGGTTTTCGCACAACGCAATTGCCACAAATCAGCAAGTCCAGGCCTGAATCCACAAAACAGCGATAAGCATCTTCAGGTGTGCACACGATTGGCTCATCACGGCCATTGAAACTGGTGTTCAAAACCATTGGACAGCCAGTTTCTTCATAGAACGCCCTGATCAATGCATGAAAGCGCGGGCGCATTTCGGCTGTTACGGTTTGAATGCGCGCAGAGCCATCGACATGGGTCACCGCCGGTATCACCGAACGGCGCACTTTCAACTTATCGAACCCTGTGCGGCCACTATCCTCCGACGTGACCGGTTCCAGCTTGCTCGCCGCAACTGGCGCGACCATCGCCATATAGGGGCTGTCATGAAGGTGATCGAACCATTCAGCGCAATGCTCGGCCAAAACAGCGGGAGCGAACGGGCGAAAACTCTCACGACCTTTCACCCGCAGATTGATCTTGGCCTGCATCGAATCCGAACGCGGATCGCCTAGAATTGACCGATTGCCCAGAGCACGCGCGCCAAACTCCATCCGGCCATCAAACCAACCAGCCGCTTTGCCAGAAGCAAGATCGCTGGCGACCGTCCGGAACAAATCCTCATCCGATAGAGCCTCGAATTCGGCTCCGAGCTGCGTCAACGACCTCTCAATTTCCATTTGAGAAAACGAAGGTCCTAAGCAGGCACCATTCATGGCATCGGCAGCATCTGAAATGCAACGTGGTTGGCCCATTGCAAGGTGCCAATAGGCTTGCGCGGCGCCCAACGATCCGCCAGAATCTCCTGCTGCCGGCTGCACCCAAACGTGATCAAAATGTCCGCTTCTGGCCAGCATCCCATTGATGACGCTGTTCTGCGCCACGCCGCCAGCGAGGCATAGGTTCCGAATGCCAAACTCTTCCTGCAAACTCGCCGCCATTCGCAGTACGATCTCCTCAGTCACAACTTGGACCGAGCGCGCAATATCCATGTGGAATTGATCAATCGGTTCATCAGGATGGCGTCGGGGCTGACCAAAGATGTCGCGGAACTTGGCATTGATCGAGCTGAAACCAGTCGCATAGCCAAAATAGCTTTGGTCCATCCAGAAACTGCCATCAGGCTTAATATCAATCAGGTGTTCAAGAATTTGATCGCGGTAAATCGGCGCTCCATAGGGAGCCAAACCCATGACCTTATATTCGTCATAATTGACCCGGAACCCGATATATTCGGTGAAGGCTGAATACAGCAGCCCGAGCGAATGCGGGAACTGGATTTCGCGTTTAATGCTGAGATTATTGCCACGCCCGACAGCCACCGATGTCGTTGTCCGCTCGCCCACACCGTCAACGCTCAACACCAGTGCTTCTTCAAATGGCGATGGGAAAAAGGCGCTCGCGCAGTGGCTCAGATGATGCTCGCTGAACTTGAGTTGGCCGGTATCTGTCCAGCCCTCATCGTGCTTCTCGAACTGCTTGAGCAGCACGCTCTTTTGGAATAGCTTTTCCTTGATCCACACTGGTATCGCCGTTGCAAACGAGCGTACACCACGCGGTGCGAAGGTAAGGTAAGTATCGAGCAGACGCTCAAATTTGAGAAAGGGCTTCTCGTAAAAGACGATGTGATCGACATCGGAAAGTTTCAAACCCGCTACTGCCAGGCAATAATTGATCGAATGCTCGGGATAACCAGCATCGTTCTTTATGCGCGAAAATCGCTCTTCCTGGACCGCTGCAACTACTTTTCCGTCAATCAGCAGCGCAGCACTAGAATCGTGGTAAAACGCCGATAATCCTAAAATTGCGATCACAGTTTATGTTACCACAAAGTATAGACGAACGGGGAAATTGCGGTCCCCTGCGTCATAACAATCAGCGCGCCAAACAGCGCCAGCACCAGAAATACCGGCAACAGCCAATATTTCTTACGCACGAGCAGGAAGCGCCAAAACTCGACCAATGTCTTCATAAAAATACCATCAATATTGCCGCGACATCGTTGCCGCCTCACCTTCGCCCGGTTTACCTTCGGCAGGCTCACGCTCGATCCAATAGGTATCTTTGCGCTTCACTGCGAGCCCGACCCGCAACGGGTCACTCCCCATGAGTCTCGATAGAAGTGCAATCGGAGTTACCAAGCCAAAGAACACTATTCCAAGAATAATCGGTGACGTTATCCGCCCGAGTAACATACCCAGCTTGAGCCAGTACCGATTGGGATAATGGAAAATTCGCGGAATGAATGCGCCGCATGCCCACAACAGCAATGCAATCGCCGAAGCCCAAACCCTGACACCGCCGGTTGAATCCGCCAAAGGATAGACTGCAATCACTAGAAAAATCAGCGCAAAAAGAAATGCAAAAGCGCGATCAGAACCTTCCTTCACTGGTATATGTGCTGTATTATCCAACCCTATTCCCCGTGGCGCGTAAGCATACATGCAAATCGCAGAATAGGTCGGAGAGTCAAAGCAATTTAACAATCCAGCCACAAGCAACTTTTTGGACCTTGTAGCAAGCAACCTTCCTATTCATAGCATCGCCCACCCGACACCCACACAAGCATCAAGCTTAGCTGAGTCCCCAAAAGGGAACCGTTCTAACATTAAGCGGAAGTGGTGGTGCTGCTAGGGAGAATTAAACTCCCGGCCTCGTCATTACCAAAGCAAGGGGTAGTTTGAATAAAGGCTTATAATATCATAGAGAAAAGCCTTGAACGGTCAGTCGATTGGCCAACGACCCACGCGGTTCCCAAACTATACTGAGTTCCGGATTTGCCGTTTTCCTATCGAAAGTGTTTTGGTCCAATAAGATTCAGAAATTCGACCTGCGCGATACCTGCATGGCCTTTGGCTAGGCGGCTTAACCAACGCCCGCTATCGGGCCGGTTCCTGCCACCGCAGAACGGCGTCAATTGCGGTGGAGAGCGGACACTCGGGCACCCAGCTGAATTAGCTGAAAGTCGAATTTCCGCGGATCGGCACACTTCCTGAACGGTAAATTCAACATTGATTAAGGGGTTCTTGGCGACCTTGCCTAGGTTGCTTGAGATTGGGTGGAGGGCATGGAAGTGAAGAACGTTATTTGTGCTGCGGCAATACTGTGCTCATGCTCGGTAGCTAGAGCAGAGACTCTTCCCGTAGCGGGTGTCTATGCGAGCGGCACTGACATGGATGCAGAAATCCATACCATTGCAGTCGAAGGCTTTGGCGGTGACGCTGGTCCTGAGCTTTCCTTCTTATTGACAGACTTGCTGGCAGAAGTGGAGATCCATGGGAAGAATTGGTTCTCCATCGTACCCGCTGCGACACTCAAGAATCATCTACTTGGCATCGGGCATATTCAAGCTGTTGATGGCGATGAAGCAGCAAGCGCGGAAGATCAACTTTCAACTGTTGCGGTGTTGAGCGGAACTGCTCGTTCCCAGGTCAACGACTATTCCATTAGTCCCAAGAAGGTGAAGACTTGCGCCAAGAAGGTAGCAAAGAAGTGTGTTGAGCATGTGGTAGAAGTCTACGAATGTCGAAATATGACGGTGAGCTATACGCCCTCATTACGGATCGTCGCGCCAAATGGTGATCTGCTCTATCAGAATTCAAACTATTTAGAGGCAACCCAGTCTTACTGTGAAGATGAAGATAAGGTTCCTGATCCTGACCAGATGTTGGGTTCGCTAGCAGCTCAATATTCCTATGCGGCACGGCTAGATTTGGCACCACAGTATCGTGAAACCGAATTCCGCATCCTCGAACGACGCAACGGTTTGTCAAAGGACGACGCGCGTTCCTTCAAAGACGCAATACATTTGACTAAAACCGACCCCTTGGGAGCATGCAGTGCATTCGGAGGGCTTGAAGCTTCAAATCCCAATCAATTATCGGTGTTGTTTAACATTGGTCTTTGTCGTGAAGGAAAAGGCGATCTTACGGCTGCGCGAGAATACTATCTCCGCGCTCTTTCAGTCGAGCCACGAAGAAGCGTTACCCAGGCTGGCTTGGAACGGATCGAAAGTCGCATCCAGGCAGAGCGGCAAGTCATGGACCGTTTCGATCTCAATTAAGACTCCTGGAAATTGGGTGGCGAACGTCCGCAAGCGGGTCGTTAGCTGACAGGCCGCTTCTATCTGAAAAGTTGGATTAACCGAAAGTCCGCTTCTGGCGAAATCCAAGGCACTGCTGAATGGCCGTTATTGGGGTAGAAGGCGGACGTTCTGAATTTCGATTAGGTTTGAAACGCGCCAATCAGGCTGCTCAGGGCTGGAAATCACTATCCTAAGCGGTGGAGATCATGCCTCCGTCCAGCACTATCGTTTGGCCTGTCATCCACGAGGATGCCTGGGAACACAGGAATATTGCCGTGCCAGCAATATCTTCAGGCTTGCCCATCCTTCCGCGCGGAATCTGGGACAGCGCGAATTTTGTCATATCGTCATCTTCGATAATCTGTTTCGTCATGTCGCTTGGGAAAAGGCCTGGGGCGATTGCATTCACATTGATGCTGCTGGATGCCAGATCGGTTGCCAGATGCTCTGTCAGATGAATTACGCCTGATTTGCTGGCTGAGTAAGCATAAGTCGGCATGCCCGAATTCCTGATTCCATTGATCGAGGCAATGTTGATCACCCGCGCGGGATCTTCGCTGCTGCCGGCCGCTTTCAATAGCGGGAGGAACTTCTGTGTTGCGAAGAAAATGGATTTGATGTTGATGTCCATGACCTTGTCCCAGCCTTTTTCAGGGAAGTCCTCTAGTGGTGCAGCCCAGTTGGCGCCTGCATTGTTGATCAGGATGTCAACTTGGCTCTCACGCTTGCTGATTTCCGTGACCAGCGCTTCGATCCCCTCGACTTTCGACATATCAGCCTGGATCGCAATACATTCGCCCAGCTCAGACAGCTCCTTGGCCTTTGCTTCAAGACGTTCTGCTTTTCGCGCGGAAATGTGAACTTTCGCGCCATTTTCCAGCAGCCCACGGGCCATCATTGCACCGATACCACTTGATCCACCGGTTACCACCGCGACTTTGCAGCTCACATCGAACAGGGATTTCATACTCATCACACGCTCCCGCTGTTTCAAGCGACCATTCGCTTGAGAGCACCGCTGTGGCGGTCAATAAAATGGTGCTTCAAGGCGCCAAGGATATGAGCGCCGAGTATGATGTATAGTAAATAGGGCAGCAGGTATTTGTGAAATGTGCCCCAGATTATGTAGGCATCGCTTTTGCCCCAAAGGGGGTCGAGCTCCCACGCGAAGAAATAGGTCGGAAAGCCATGAAAGCTGGTCATGACATAGCCGGTGACTGGCATGGCAATCAGCATCACATACAGCAAGATGTGCACGCGGTGAGCCCACTTTCGCTCTGTGGGCTTAAGCGACGGGTCAAGATCAGGCCGCTTAGATCGACGGTTCCATACCAGCCGGACCAGCAACAAGGCGAATACCAGCACGCCGATCGTCTTGTGGACGACATAGTACTGGTTACGGAACCAGGTATCTTCAGGGATCATGGAAGCAAACATCCCGATCGGGAACAACGAAATGAATAATATCGCCGTTGTCCAATGGAGGATACGCGAGACACGCCCGTAACGATCAGGCTCGTTTGCCAGCGGCAGATCCAATTCTGTGGTACTTCCGAGCTGCTTCACGGCCGTCCACGACAGCATCAGCGCTGCGATCAGTGCGATAGTGGCCTGAATCCACATCAGCGCGGGTTTGGCTGAATCCATCGGGGTCTGATTGGGTTTGGGATTATCCAAAACATCTGTTCCCAGAATGGCTGCAAACCAAAATACAACCGCGAAACAGCCCAGCGCAGCCAGGAAGGTTCCGAATGCTCGGACCTTCGGAGCGCGATAGTTCATCGTCCAGGCCGTGAGCACCGAAGTGACAATGATCGCCATCGCGACCCAGCTTTCGAAATTGGAACCGTACATTTATACCTCCCCTGCTGTGGGTCAGCTGACCCTTTTGACCATGCGCTCACGAGGTTTGCGCACCTTGGCCATGGGCAACAACCAGTCCCCAGCCGGATCTCGATAACCAAGCGGCAAGAGCACGACTGAGCGCAGGCCCCGTCCGTTCAGGCCCAGAATGGCGTCCACCGAAGCGGGGTCGAATCCCTCCATCGGCGTGCAGTCGACTTCCTGTTCTGCTGCAGCGACCAGCGCGATTCCCAAAGCGATATAGGCCTGGCGCGCGGCATGCGCGTAATTCACCTCTGCGCTGCGCGGGACGTAGTTGGATTTGAGGTTTCCGTAATATTGATGGATCAGCGGAATATCGCCGCGCGCCTCGATGTTCAGATCAGTCACTTCGTCGATGCGCGCCTCGGTGTAATTGTCCCACGCGGCAAACACCAAAAGGTGCGAGCCATCGGTGATCGGCGATTGGTCGCTTGCTGCGGCGCGTATCTGTGCGAGAACGTCCGGATCGGTCACAAGGACCACTTCGAATGGCTGTGTACCGCTTGAGGTTGGTGCCAATCGGATCGCTTCGATGATTGCATCGACTTTGTCCTCTGGAACCGACTTGGCCGGGTCCATCTTCTTGGTAGCATATCGCCAGTTCAGCAGATCGATCAGTGTCTTGTTTGGCATCGTTGGTGTCCTGTTATTCCCGTACTGGCAATGGCAGTATAATACTGATACCAACGCGCTATTCGGAACTGATGCCCTCAGCAAGAGGGGACATTTCTGACCCTAAGTTACATGCAGGTAACCACTATGTTGAAATGCGAGCCGCCTTCAGAAAGAGTTCTTGCACAAGGTGCCGGGCAGTGCCCGGATTGTAAGCGTATCAACGAGGTCCTGGCCAGAGTTGGTGATCGCTGGAGCGTGCTCGTGATAATTTCGCTCGCTCAGTACGGAACGCTGCGCTTCAACGAATTGAAGCGGAACTTGGGGATTTCGCAGCGAATGCTGAGCCGGACCTTGCAGGAACTGGCGAGGGACGGGCTTGTCCACCGCAAACAATACCCGACGATCCCGCCAAAGGTTGAGTACACGCTTACCAATATGGGGGAATCCTTTCGCGAACCGGTCAATGCGCTTGGCATTTGGGCCCTTGAGAACCTGACGAACATCGATGAAGCAAGGGCCAGCTACGATGAGGTGGCGGATTGACTCAGCTGGGTCGATTCAGCCGAACTCCAATCTGGCATTCCACCGTCCGCAATCGGGCCGTTTCAAGCTTTGTGCACCCCCACAAGGGAACCGTTTCACACTAAGCGGAAGTGATGGTGCTGCTAGGGAGAATTGAACTCCCGGCCTCGTCATTACCAATGACGCGCTCTACCACTGAGCTACAGCAGCACTCTAGAACAAGGCGCGCCCTATTGTCGGGACAGTGCCGAAAGTCAAGCCGGTATGCGCGTGAACTCCCTCACTGGGCTTGAGCAAACAGGCGATAGGCTGCAATAGCTTTCGAAATGAATGATAGAACCACAGACAATGACGAAAACTTGTCCCGTGAAGACCGTTTGGCGGCGAAGCTGCGGGAGAACCTGCGGCGGCGCAAGACACAGGCGCGTGAAATGACCGGAAGCCGCGACGAGGCATCTACCAAATCGGCCCTTCCCAAAACAGGCCGCGAAAGCTAGTTGCAACTGCTTCTGAAAACCTAGAGGAGCACGCCTCTTGCCGACCCTAATTCTTGTCCGCCATGGCCAAAGCCAGTGGAACCTTGAAAACCGCTTCACCGGATGGTGGGATGTCGACCTAACCGAGAAGGGCATCGAGGAGGCAAAAGCCGCCGGGGTGTTGATGGCGGAGAAGGGTGTATTGCCCACCACCGCGTTCACATCATTCCAGACCCGAGCGATCAAGACACTGAATTTGGCCTTGGGCGAATGCGACCGTTTGTGGATCCCAGTGATCAAGGATTGGCGGCTCAATGAACGCCACTATGGCGGACTGACCGGGCTTAACAAGCAAGAAACCCGTGACAAACACGGCGACGAACAAGTCCATATCTGGCGGCGCAGCTTCGATGTGCCGCCGCCGCCGATGGAAGCGGGCAGCAAATATGATCTGGCGGCCGATCCGCGTTATGCAGGAATTGATATTCCCAACACCGAGAGCTTGAAGCTAACCATTGAGCGTGTGCTGCCCTATTGGGAAAGCGACATTTTGCCGGTTCTGGCCAGCGGTGAGACCGTGATAATTTCCGCGCATGGCAACTCGCTTCGCGCACTGGTGAAGCATCTGTCGAACATCTCGGATGATGACATTACCGGGTTGGAAATCCCGACTGGCGAACCGATCATCTATGAATTTGATGATGATATGCAGCCTGGCGAACGCTATTATTTGAAGGATAAATGATGGCTAAAGTTGCTATCGTGATGGGCAGTCAATCCGATTGGCCGACCATGCAATGCGCATCCGGCGTGCTTGAGGAATTGGGCGTTGAAACCGACGTTCGGATTGTTTCTGCGCACCGCACGCCTGACCGGATGGTGGAATTTGCGAAGAACGCGGCTGAAGAAGGCATTACAGTCATCATCGCCGGTGCAGGCGGTGCCGCGCATTTGCCCGGCATGATCGCCGCGATGACGCATCTTCCGGTATTAGGTGTCCCCGTCCAGTCGAAAGCGCTTTCGGGCTTGGACAGCTTACTGTCGATTGTGCAGATGCCAGCTGGTGTTCCCACTGGCACGCTGGCGATTGGTGAGGCTGGCGCAACCAATGCTGGACTGCTCGCCGCTGCAATCCTCGCCACCAATGATGGTGCGTTGACCGATCGGCTAAAAGCTTGGCGCGCAGCGCGCAGCGATGCCGTAGCCGAGCGGCCGGCAGAATGATGGCGGCAACGCGATGCTGAAGGCCGGGGGAACAATCGGGATTTTGGGTGGCGGGCAGCTTGGCCGGATGATGGCGATGGCTGCCGCGCAATTGGGCTATCACTGCAAGATATTTGCGCCCGAACGCGAATCTGTCGCGGCGCAGGTCAGCGATGATTTCTTCTTTAACAAATGGGATGACACCGCCGCGCTAAATGCTTTTGCGCAGCAATGCGATGTGATAACTTGGGAATTCGAGAATGTCCCGGTTGACCCGCTGTCGGCCATTGAAGACCGGCTCCACCCTCACCCGCGAGCGCTGGAAACTGCGCAAGACCGGCTGAATGAGAAACGCTTTGTCGAAGGACTCGGCGGCAAGCCTGCCGCCTATGTCACGATCGATTCGCATAACGACCTGATCGCGGCGATTGACAGGATTGGCGCGCCCGGCATCCTCAAAACCCGCCGCGACGGCTATGACGGCAAGGGCCAGTGGCGAATTGACTCCAGCCGCGATGCAGAAGGTCTGCGACTGCCTGACACCGCTACAATTTATGAAGGCTTCGTCGAATTCTTCGCCGAATTTTCAGTTATATTAGTTCGCGGTCATGATGGCGAAATACGCTTCTGGGACAGCGCCGAAAATGTCCACATAGACGGCATTTTGGCCAGCTCGACCTTGCCTGCCAGCGACAGAGTTTGCGCGCAAGTCGAGGAGGCGCGCAAATTAGCCGCCTCGATTGCGCAGGCACTGGATTATGTCGGTGTGCTGACCTGCGAATTCTTTGCGACGCATGAGGGGCCGATCTTCAATGAAATGGCTCCGCGAGTGCACAATTCGGGACACTGGACCATCGAAGGCGCGGTCACCAGCCAGTTCGAGAACCATATCAGAGCGATATGCGGATTGCCGCTGGGTGATACGGCGACCACTGCGCCGCGAATCCAGATGCAGAATCTGGTCGGCAAGCAAGCAAAGACTGCGCTTGATCTGTTGTCAGAACCGGACACGCATCTGCACCTCTATGGTAAAAAACAGGCGCGTGACGGCCGTAAGATGGGTCACATAACGCGGATCGGACGCGATTGATGAGTGAAGCGCAATCCCAAACCATTGTCCTGATTTACGCCCGCGCTGAAAATGGCGTGATCGGCAAGGATGGCACTTTGCCTTGGCACCTCCCGGCTGATTTGAAACACTTCAAAGCCCTTACCATGGGACCAGATGGTATGGGCCGCCCCATGATCATGGGGCGCAAGACATTTGAAAGCTTGCCCGGCATCCTTCCTGGTCGCCGCCACATTGTGCTGACTCGCAGGGAGCGGTGGGACAGCGCAGGCGCGGAGGTCGCACATTCAGCCAAACAGGCGCTGAGCCTGGCAGGCCCCGGAGAAGTCGCGATCATAGGTGGGGCGGCGATTTATGATGTCTTTCACCCGCTAGCCAACCGGATCGAGCTAACCCAAATTCATGCCGAATATGACGGCGATACTTTTATGAAGCCGCTTGGGCCAGAATGGACAATCGTTCGAAGCGAAGATCATCCTGCAACCAGTGATCGCCCCGCCTATTCCTTCTGTACATTGGAACGCAGCGAATGATCCGCAAAATCCTCCTGTCGTTGATCGGCCTGCTGGTCATTGGCACCATCGCGTTCTTCATACTTGCTCCGGGAATGATCGAACGCGACATGAACCGGATCGATGGCAAGCCGCTGCCCGAAATTTCGGCCGAAGCGCAGGCGCTGCATGACACATTGACTATCGTCGATTTGCATTCGGATACGCTACTGTGGAAGCGTAATCTGCTCGATCGGGCCGAGCGAGGCCAGATGGATTTGCCGCGTCTGCAGGATGGCAACGTCGCGCTGCAAATTTTCTCCAGCGTGACCAAAACGCCGAAGGACCAAAATTACGATTCCAACAGCGCCGAAAGCGATAATATCACCGGACTGGTGATCGGCCAGTTGCAGCCGACACATACATGGGATTCGCTACTGCAGCGGTCGTTATGGCATGGCCAAAAACTGGACAAAGCCGCAGAGGGGTCGGACCGCGCGCTGCTTAAAATTTCAAACGCCGAAACGCTGGCAGAATTATTCGAAGCGCGCGATGCGGCCACTGATACCAAGCCTGTCGGGGCGATGCTCAGCATAGAGGGTCTGCACAATCTCGAGGGCAATGCGGAAAATCTCGGCCTGCTGTTCGAGGCAGGGTTTCGCATGGCCAGCCTGACCCATTTCTTCGACAATGAACTGGCCGGATCAATGCATGGCCTCAAAAAAGGCGGTCTTACGCCGATGGGCCGCGAAGTGATGGCACGGATGGAACAGATCGGCATGATCGTCGACATCGCACATTTGAGCAAGGCAGGCGTCGCCGAAGTGTTGGCAAGCGCGACCCGTCCGGTTGTCTCAAGCCATGGCGGTGTGCAGGCCACCTGCAAGGTCAATCGAAATTTGAACGATAACGAGATCCGCGGCCTTGCGGAAACCGGAGGCATTATCGGCATCGGATATTGGGAAGGCGCGGTATGCGACACCTCACCCGCAGCAATCGCCAAGGCTATGAAGCATGTCCGCGATCTGGTCGGGATCAAGCATGTTGCATTGGGCAGCGATTATGACGGCGCAGTAACCGTGCGGTTCGACACGTCGGGACTGGTCCAGGTCACACAAGCCTTGATGGAAGCAGGTTTCAGTGAAGATGAAATCCGCGATGTCATGGGCCGCAATGCAATTCGCGTATTGACCGCCGGGATTATGCCTGCGCCAGCCGCCGCACTGAACACCCCAGAGGCGGTGGATCCCGCCGAATGAGATGGCTCGACCACCGCGAAGCGCCGCCTGAAAGTCTGCGCGGCGCAATTCTGGCGCTCGGCAATTTTGATGGGTTTCACAAGGGCCATCAAGCAGTTGCTGGCGAGGCAATCCGCTGGGCGCGTGAAGAAGGCCGACCGGCAATCGTCGCGACATTCGATCCGCATCCGGTCAGCTTTTTCAAGCCCGATATCGAACCCTTCCGTCTGACCACGCTTGAACAGCGACAGGAACTATACGTCGAAGCTGGCGCGACCGCGATGCTCGTTTTCCATTTTGACCACGCGCTTGCCTCCACAACAGCGGGCGAGTTCATTGGCGATCTGCTGGCCGAACGATTGGCTATAGCTGGAGTGGTGACGGGGGAAGACTTCACCTTTGGCAAAGCCCGCGGCGGCAATGCTGATATACTGCGCGAAGTGGGCGCGAAACACGGCATCAAAGCGCGCACAATCAGCCCTGTTGGTGACAGCGATGAGGTCATCTCCTCCAGCCGCATCCGCGAGGCGTTACGCGCAGGGAACCCGCAAGAGGCAGCGCGGCTGTTGACGCGGCCATTCGCGATCAGGGGTATTGTCCAGCATGGAGACAAGAGGGGGCGCGAAATCGGCTATCCCACTGCCAACCTTTCAGTGGAGAATTATCTCAGGCCCAAATTCGGCATTTATGCCGTGACCGGGCGGATTCTTACCACCGGCGAAGAATTGAAGGGTGCAGCTAATATCGGTATCCGGCCCCAGTTCGAGCCGCCCAAAGAATTGCTCGAACCCTATTTCTTTGATTTCGCCGGTGACCTTTACGGGCAGGAGATAGAAGTGGCGTTTCACCATTTCCTGCGTGGTGAGGCCAAGTTCGATTCGCTCGAGGAACTGATGGAGCAGATGGAGCGCGATTGCACCCGCGCTGCAGAATTGCTGGGATAGATTTGGGGTAGGGTTTCTAGAATGAAAATATGGCTCACACGGCTGGGGTTTCTGGCCGCGCTCGGATTTGTCGCGCTGACTGTCGTCAATGCCAGCTGGCTGGCCAAAGCGCCGGGGGGCTCGGTTAAGCTGGTGGCCCAGCGCGGCGTTGCGCAAGTGGCACACGATACCAGGCTGGGGCCTGATAATTGCACTGCGGCCGCAATCGAACCGCCGCTGCACGATTTCATCGACAACACTGGCCCATCGGCGAAACACGCGGGAATTCTTGGTATGCGGCTGATCGAAATCGATCTCGCCATGACCAAAGATGGCGATTTGGCTGTATTTGGTGACACAAGCCTCGATTGCCGGACAGATGGCTCAGGGCCGGTTGGCAGCAAGACGATGGAGGAGCTTGGCGCGCTCGACGCAGGATATGGCTACACTGCAGATAGCGGCAAGACTTTCCCATTGCGCGGCAAGGGGGTGGGCGCGATCCGTCCGCTGGAACGATTCCTGCAATCGGTTTCTTCGACCAATCGCTTAGTGTTCAATTTCGGCTCTGATGATCATACAGAAGCTGACCTGCTCGCAACCAAGCTGAAGCTGGTAGGGCGCGATCCTGAAAAACGCACCGATGTGTTTTTTGGCGATGCCGCTCCGGTTGCGCGGATCAAGGAAATTTACCCCGAGGCATGGGCGTTCAGCCCCGAAGCGGCAAAGCAATGCGCCAGCGATTATGTGCTGACCGGCTGGACCAGCTTTCTGCCCGAAAGCTGCAAAGGCGGCACCATGATCATTCCGGTGGATGAGCAATGGAAATTCTGGGGCTGGCCCAACAAGCTGATTGCGCGGATGGCAGAATTTGGCGGCACCATCATCGTCAGTGGGCCGGAAAGCGCGGGCGAGCCGATTGCCGGCCTGACCTTGCCCGAACAATTGGGCGACATCCCGCGTGATTTTAACGGCTATATCTGGGTCGATGACACCTGGGCGATTGCTCCTGCCCTCTATCCGAGCTCCGACCGGCGCAGCAAAGACGAGATCGCCGCGACCAATGCCGCGCTGGAGAAACGCCGCGAGCGACAATAGCGCCAGAAAGACGCAAGCAAACACTTTATCCGCTCACGCAATTGCCCTAACGGCTTTGCCCTATGCCCCAAGACACGTCCAAAGATACGCCAGCAGACGATCAAGCGCGCGATTACCGCCCGACCGTTTTCCTGCCGAAGACCGATTTCCCGATGAAAGCCGGCCTTCCGCAGAAGGAACCGGGCATTCAGGCGCGCTGGGAAGAAACTGGCCTGTATGAAAAACTGCGCGCGGCGCGTGCAGGGCGCGAGAAATTCATCCTGCATGACGGCCCCCCTTACGCCAATGGCGATATGCATATCGGCCATGCGCTGAACCATGTGCTGAAAGACACGGTCGTGCGCACGCAGAGCTTGCTCGGCAAAGATGCGCCATACGTGCCCGGCTGGGATTGCCACGGCCTGCCAATCGAATGGAAGGTGGAGGAGCTCTACCGCAAGAAGAAGCTCAACAAGAACGACGTTCCGCCGAAGGAATTCCGCGCTGAATGCCGCGCCTATGCCCAGAAATGGGTCGATGTTCAGCGCGAGCAGCTTAAGCGGCTCGGCATCAATGGCCGGTGGGACAAGCCCTATCTGACCATGCGCCCGCAGGCGGAAGGCGCGATTGTCGCCGAACTGCACAAATTCGCCGAGACCGGCCAGCTCTATCGCGGCGCGAAGCCGGTGATGTGGTCGCCGGTCGAGGAAACCGCGCTGGCCGATGCCGAGGTCGAATATGCTGACCTGACTGACAGCCCGCAGATCGATGTGGCGTTCGAGATTGTTGAAGGGCCGCTATCCAACATGGTCGGCTCTCACGCGGTAATCTGGACCACGACGCCGTGGACCATCCCGGTGAACCAAGCGCTCGCCTATGGCCCCGACGTTGATTATGCGTTTCTGCACATTCACACGCAGCCTGATGGGGAAGTTGCGAAATCGGCTCGCGTCTCTGATGTGCTGATTGCCGAAGCGCTTGTCGATCAGTTCGCGACGCGGATCGGCATTACTTCAGACCATTATGAGATTGGTTGGCGCGGCAAAGGCTCCGACCTCGCCGGAACCATCGTCCGCCACCCCATGCACCATCTCGGCGGGTTCTACGCCAAGCCGCGCCCCATGCTCGCGGGCGATTTCGTCACCACCGACAGCGGCACCGGTATCGTGCACATGGCGCCTGATCACGGCGAGGACGATTTCGACCTGTGCAAGGCAAACGGCATCGATCCGGTCTTCGCCGTCATGGGCGACGGGCGTTATCGCGACGACTGGCTGTGGCTCGGCGCAGGTGATGTCGATGCAGACGGCAAGGAACGCCGCCGCAGCGTCATCAACAAGCCGTTCAACGCGCCAGACGGGCCGATCTGCTCCGATCTACGCGCGGCGGGTGCGCTGCTGTCCGCCAGCGCCGATTATCACCACAGCTATCCGCATTCGTGGCGTTCCAAAGCCAAGGTCGTCTATCGCTGCACCCCGCAATGGTTCATCGCGATTGACGAGGCGTTGGAGCACATCTCGCCCAAGACGCCGCAAGAAAAGGGCTGGGAAGGCGAAGGCGGCGCAATCCAGCCTTCCGACGAAACGCTCTGCGCTGCACCGACATTGCGCGAGCGGGCGCTGTCCGAAATCGAAGCCACGCGCTTCGTGCCCGAGAAAGGCCGCAACCGCTTGCGCTCTATGGTCGAGGGCCGCCCCGACTGGCTGATCAGCCGCCAGCGCGCATGGGGCGTGCCGATTGCTCTGTTCGTGCACCGTGAAAGCGGCGAATTGCTGGTCGATCCAGCCGTCAATCACCGAATCCAGACGGCCATCGCAAATGACACCGTCGACGCATGGGAAGAAAGCCGCGCCGCTGAATTCCTCGGCCCTGATCGCAACCCCGATGATTACGAGATGGTCAAAGACATTCTCGACGTGTGGTTCGACAGCGGCTCGACCCATGCCTTCGTGCTCGAATCGGATGAATGGCCCGAATTGCAGTCCCCCGCCGATCTGTATCTGGAAGGCAGCGACCAGCATCGCGGCTGGTTCCAGTCCTCGCTGCTCGAAAGCTGCGGCACCAGAGGCCGTGCGCCTTACAAGGCAGTGCTGACCCACGGTTTCACTATGGACCCCAAGGGCATGAAAATGTCCAAGAGCCTTGGCAATACGGTCGATCCGCTGAAGGTAATGGAGCAATATGGCGCGGATATTATCCGGCTGTGGGCGCTGAGCGTTGATTACACCGAAGACCACCGGATCGGTGATGAAATCCTCAAAGGCGTGGGCGATACCTACCGCAAACTTCGCAACACTTTCCGCTATCTGCTCGGCGCGCTCGACGGGTTTGATTACGATAAAGAAGGCGTGGAAACTGCCAATATGCCCGAGCTGGAGCGTTATATGCTCCACCGGCTGGCGCAACTCGATGCCACGCTACGCACTGCAATCGATGATTTCGATTTCAATGAATATGTCCGCGCGCTGTCCGAATTCACCAATGAGGATTTGTCGGCCTTCTTCTTCGATATCCGCAAGGACCGGCTCTATTGCGATGCGGCGGGCGGGCTGGAACGGCGCGCCTATCGCACAATGCTCGACATTTTGTTCCAGGCGCTGATCCGCTATTCTGCGCCAGTGCTGGTCTACACAGCAGAGGAGGTGTGGAGCACCCGCTTCCCCGAACGCGGCAGCATCCATCTGGAAGAATTGCGCGCATTGCCGTCCGACTGGGCCGACGAAACGTTGGCTGCACGGTTCGATGCAATGCGCGATCTTCGCGAAACAGTGATGGAGGCAATCGAGCCTCTCCGGCGCGAGAAAACAATCCGCTCTGGGCTGGAAGCAGATGTAATTGTTCCCACGAATCTGGTGCCAGAGGGTTTCAGCGATGCCGATTTGGCAGACCTGTTCATCGCCGCGTCAGTCACTCGCGGCCAAAGGGATGGCGTGCAAGTCACCCGAACATCCGACCACAAATGCGGCCGCTGCTGGCGCTTACTGCCCGAGGTTACCGAGGACGGTGCGTTGTGTGGCCGGTGTGACAGCGTTGTTGCAGAACTGGACGCAGCATGACCGATATTCTCACCAAGAACCGCACTATCGGACTAATCATTGCGTTAGTAATTTTCGCCGCTGATCAATGGATAAAGTGGATTGTCGATTCGCAACTGGCGATGAAGCTGGGCGAGCGGATTGACCTGCTGCCATTTTTTGCGTTGCACAGGGTGCATAATTACGGCGTGTCGATGGGTATGTTCACGGCAACCTCCCCAGAAATGCGCTGGGGCCTTGTGCTGTTAACCGCGCTTATCGCAGTCGTAGTATTCGTTTGGATGCTGCGGGAGAAAGCGTTCGGCGATATTCTTGGCCTGTCGCTGATCCTTGGCGGCGCGCTCGGCAATATCGTTGACCGTTTCAACATGGGCTATGTGCTCGACTTTGCCGATTTCCACATTGGTGGGTTCAGTCCGTTTCTGGTTTTTAATGTTGCTGATGCCGCTATCACCATTGGCGTAGTGATCATCCTTGCCCGATCCTTCTTCGTGCGCGATAAGGACTCAACAAACACGAGTGAACCGGCGAATACCGCCGTGGAGAGCTAATATGCGTAAGTCGACAACTATCATCCTTCTCGGCGCAAGCAGCGCCATGCTGGCAGCATGCGGCAGCAGCGGCGGCATTATGGGCCGCGAGCGTCCTGATGAATTTGCTGTGCAGCGTCAGGCTCCTTTGGTGGTTCCGCCAGATTTCAGCCTGGTACCACCAGCCCCGGGCGCACCGCGCCCGGCAGATGGCACCGCGGCAGAGCAAGCTTTGGAAGTGTTGTTCGGCGGTCCCGCGCCGCGCAGCTCGGTTGAAACCAGCGCGCTAGACCGCGCAGGAACAGCCGCGCCCGGCATCCGGTCTTCGGTCGGCGATCCTGGCACCAACACAGTCGCCAAAGGCAGTGTGACCCGTGATATTATTGCTGCACCCGAAGGCGATGGAGTAAACTCGCAAGCTGTCATTCCGGGCTGATAATGCCATTTTGGGCCCTTGGGCGCTGAGCGGAATGCATTAGCGCTCCTTGGCTTCGCGCTACCGCGCGGCCAACGGCAGCTTGAAGGCGAAACAAATAAACGTGCCCGGCGTTTGAGGCGCCAAACAAAAAGCTACTCGGCTTCCTCGATCTTCGTCACCAGAAGCTTGTCGATCTTTCGGCCATCCATGTCGATGACTTCAAAGCCCCAGCCTTGTTCAGCGAAAACTTCGCCTTCTGCTGGCAATCTTTTGATTACCGACAGCACATATCCAGCGGCGGTCGCGAATTCACGATCATCGCCGTAATCGAGGCCCAGCCGGTCCGCGAGATCATCGGCAGACAAGCTTCCCGAGATCAACAGCGAACCATCGCCCCTTTCGACGATTGACGGCTGGTCACCATTATCCTGATCGCTGACAAATTGCCCGACCAGGGCCGTCAGGAGATCGATTGGCGTAACAATCCCGTCAAGGTGGCCATATTCATCATGAACCATGGCCATCGCGACTTCGCCTTGTTGCAGGCTGCGGAGCGCGTCCATCGCGTCAAGCTGATCAGGCACAATCTCGGGCTTGCGCATTAGCCGCTTCAGGTTGACCGGCTTGCCTGCAACCAATTTGGCCAGCACTTCGCGCACTTTAACGACTCCCAGAATCTTGTCCGGAGAGCCATCCGCCACCGGCAGCAGCGAATGCGGGCTACCATCGATTGTGGCGCGAATTTCTGTTTCGTCGGCTTTGATATCTATCCAGTCCACATCTGTACGCGGCGTCATCACTTCGCGCACAGGGCGCTCGGCAAGCCGTACAGCACCAGTCAGAATTTGGTGCTGGTCGCTTTCGATCACACCCGACCGTGTCGCATCGGCGAAAATCATGTGTAGTTCTTCGGCAGTAACTGAAGATTGTCCCCCGGGACGTATCCCGAACAGGCGAATCAAAAGGCCAGATGAGGAATCAAGTACCCACACTACCGGAGCGGCGAATCTCGCCAGAATCGCCATTGGACGCGCCATGACCAGCGAAATTGGCACTGCAGCTCGCAGAGCCAACTGCTTGGGTACGAGCTCTCCGACCACCAAGCTGAAATACAGCGTCAGAACGATGGCGAACGCGAATCCTGCATTATCAGCGTATTCAATTGGTAAGCCAATCGCGGCCAATCGCTCACCGATTGGCCCGCCCAGACTGGAGCCAGAATAGGCACCAGCCACAATACCGATCAAGGTGATCCCGATTTGCACTGTCGAGAGGAATTTGCCGGGGTCGGCGGCCAATTCCATAACAGTTTCGGCGGCCTTGCTGCCTTTATCGGCTGCCCCCTGCAATTGCGCGGTGCGCGCAGACACAATGGCGAGTTCGGACATCGCGAACACGCCGTTGATGATGATCAAGCCACCAATAATGATGAGGTCAGGCCAAGGAAATGGGGTCACGCCGCCCCGCTAGCACAATTTACGCGCTTCGCCAGCCCGGGAGTGCGAGGCAATAGCCGCCGGACTTGCTAAACCTTTCTTTCAATTTGCCAAAAGTAAATTCGCGTCACAGACTTTCCGCGGAACCTAGGCGTTCCTGATGGGTTAATGCTACATCGGCGTATTGGACCGCGCTTGGCCCGAATTCGGGAACAGGTTCAAAATAATAGGAGGGGAATACCCCATGGAAAAATCTAGATTTATGATGTCGAGCCTCGCGGCTCTATCCCTCGTTACCGTTTCTGCCTGTGTCACAGACCCCAACACCGGTGAACAGAAGATATCCCGCACAGGTATTGGCGGCGTCGGCGGCGCGGTTCTTGGCGGCCTGCTTGGCGGCGTAATCGGCGGCAAAACGGGTCGCATCATTGGCGCCGGGGTTGGCGGCGTTGCTGGCGGCGTGGTCGGTTACAAAATGGACCAGCAGATCAAGGAACTGAAGGAGCAGACAGCCGGTACAGGCGTTGATGTGTCCGAAGTTGATGGCGGCGATGCCATTTTGGTCAATCTGCCAGATGGCGTAACATTCGCGGTCAACAGCTACACAATTAATACCGCGTTCCGTGATACTCTCGACCGGGTTGCAAACAGCCTTCAAACCTATCCTGACAGCCTGATCGACGTTTATGGTCACACCGATTCGAGCGGTTCCGATGCTTATAACCAGCGCCTGTCGGAACAACGTGCTGAAGCAGTTGCAAACTATCTTAGTTCGCGCGGAGTCAATTCGGCACGAATTCGTTGGCAGGGATTTGGCGAAACCGCACCGATTGCGGACAATACTACAGATTCGGGCCGTGCGCTTAACCGCCGTGTTGAGATCAAGATCATTCCGATTTCGCAAGACGACGTGAATGCAGCACGCGCTGGGAATTAATCTGCTTCTCTCAATTTCCAATCATTTATTGGACAATTGGACAATTGGACAAGGGGGTCGGCCAGTTTGGCCGGCCCTTTTCGTTGAAGGCTATGCCGATTCGCACATAAGTTTACGCACCGATGATTGCTTTTGCCCGGTCGGCCAAATGCTGGGTCGCAGCGGCATGAATATCGGGTGCGCTGACCAGTAAGCCAAAGGCCCTGGGGTCGCGTCGGTTGTAATCGAATGTCTGGCCATAGGCGTCGCTAACTGCCGCGCCCGCCTCCCGCGCAATTAATGCGGCTGCAGCGATATCCCATTCAAAGCCCCAGCGCAGTGTCGCCACCAGATCGGCCTCGTCTGCACCGACCATCGCAATCCGCAACGCGATGGAATTGGGTTTATCAACCATCGTCAATATCTGATCGATATCAGATAAATGATCAGCCGGCACTCTCGCACCAACAAGCTGTCTGCGGGTCGAGGCCTTCAGACGCTCTCCGTTGCGCCAGGCCCCCTGACCTGCAATGCCGATCCATTTCTCTCCGCGTGCCGGAGCATCAAGTATGCCTATCAATGGCCTGCCGGCACTAATTAACGCTACCGATACACACCACCCGCTGCGACCGCGCAGGAAGTCTCTGGTTCCGTCAATCGGATCGACTAGCCAAATCAGACCGCGGTTCAGCCGATCCGGATCGTCCGCTGATTCTTCGGACAGCCAGCCCGCGGACGGCAGCAATTCACCCAATTGCTGGCGCAGGAACCCATCTACCTCAATGTCAGCTTCGCACACTGGGCTACCGGGCTCTTTCTCCCAGCTTTTGACTGCGTGCCCGTCACCAGGATAGAGTCCAAGCCCAATCCGGCCAGCTTCATTGACGATTTCTTCAAGGCGGGAACGATCAATCATGTTCATTCGCTGTTGGGGTCAGTAGCCAGACTTTGCAAGCTGGCACTTTTCAAGCGCGCTCAACCATGCTTATGCGCACAGCAGATTCTCATTAATTCTCGGCCCACAACAGGCGAAAGTCGGACACCCCATGAACATTCACGAATATCAGGCAAAAGAACTTCTGGCGAAATACGGAATCGGCATCCCAGCCGGTCACGCAGCATTAACCGTGGAAAAGGCTGTGGCAGCCGCGAAAAAGCTGCCAGGACCGCTTTATGTGGTGAAATCGCAAATTCACGCTGGTGGCCGCGGTAAAGGGAAATTCAAAGAGCTTGGCCCTGACGCGAAAGGCGGGGTCCGCCTCGCCAAAAGCATTGCCGATGTTGAATCGGATGCTCGGGACATGCTTGGCAACACTCTCGTCACCATCCAAACGGGTGATGAAGGTAAGCAGGTCAACCGCCTCTATGTCACCGACGGCGTTGATATCGAGCAGGAATACTACCTCGCCATGCTTGTCGACCGGGCAACTGGCCAAGTCGCTATGGTAGTATCGACCGAAGGCGGCATGGATATTGAGGATGTGGCGCACAACACACCCGAACTGATCACAACGATCACGATCGACCCCGCCCAAGGCTTTATGCCGCATCATGGCCGCGCAGCTGCTTTTGCTCTCAAACTGTCCGGCGATCTGAACAAGCAGTGCCAGAAACTGGCCAAGCAACTTTATACCGCTTTCATGGACCTCGACATGGAAATGCTCGAGATCAACCCATTGGTTGAGACGAAACCAGATTCTTCGGGCAACGCTCAACTGCTGGTGCTCGACACCAAGATGAGCTTCGACGGCAACGCGCTCTATCGTCACAAAGACGTGGAAGCGATGCGCGACGAAACCGAAGAAGATCCCGCTGAAGTCGAAGCGAGCAAGCATGATCTTGCCTACATCAAGCTGGATGGTAACATTGGCTGCATGGTCAATGGCGCAGGCCTCGCCATGGCGACGATGGACATCATCAAACTGAACGGTGCGTTCCCGGCCAACTTCCTCGACGTGGGCGGCGGCGCAACCAAGGAAAAGGTGACCGCAGCGTTCAAGCTGATCCTGTCCGACCCGGCGGTTAAAGGCATTTTGGTGAATATCTTTGGCGGCATCATGAAGTGCGACATTATCGCTGACGGGATCGTCGCCGCTGCGAAGGAAGTCGACCTGTCAGTGCCATTAGTAGTCCGGCTTGAGGGCACAAATGTTCAGCAGGGCAAGGATATCCTCGCCAATTCCGGCCTGCCCATCGTCAGCGCAGATGATTTGGGTGATGCGGCACAGAAGATTGTTGCCGAAGTAAAGAAGGCAGCCTGATCTGTTTCTGACCCGCAGCAGGGCCTTCGGGATACCTGCGGCGGGTCAGGCGTTTAGCTACCGACACCCGGTACGCTACTTGACGTTTACGTAAACGCGAGCTAGTCCGGTCAAGAAGTTTTTAGAGAGGAAAGGTATCCCATGAAGATCCTCGTACCCGTCAAACGGGTTATCGATTACAATGTAAAACCTCGCGTCAAAGCGGACGGTACAGGCATCGATTTGGCAAACGTCAAAATGAGCATGAACCCGTTTGATGAAATCGCGGTTGAAGAAGCCATCCGCCTCAAGGAATCTGGCAAGGCTGAAGAGATCATCGCCGTATCAGTCGGACCGGCCAAGGCGCAGGAAACGCTGCGAACTGCGCTCGCAATGGGCGCAGACCGAGCAATTCTGGTAGAAACCGATGAAGAGGTAGAGCCGCTAGCCGTCGCCAAAATTCTGAAGGCTATCGCGGATGATGAAAACCCCGGACTGATCCTGCTTGGCAAACAGTCGATTTCTGATGACAGCAACCAAACTGGCCAAATGCTCGCTGCGTTGATGGGCCGTCCGCAGGGCACGTTTGCCAACACGGTTGAGATCGACGGTGACAGCGTCATCGTTGCCCGCGAAATCGACGGCGGTCTTGAAACTGTCAAACTATCGCTGCCAGCCATCGTCACCACCGACCTTCGTTTGAACGAACCGCGCTACGCTTCTTTGCCCAACATTATGAAAGCGAAGAAGAAGCCGCTCGACAGCAAAACGCCCTCCGATTTCGGTGTCGATATTGCCCCGCGTCTGACGACCACCAATGTCAGCGAGCCGCCGGTTCGCCAGGCTGGTGAAAAAATCGAAGATGTGGATGCGCTAGTCGCCAAGCTCAAAGCACTGGGAGCCGTATAATGAAGACTCTAGTCCTCGTCGAACATGATAATGCATCGGTAAAAGACGCAACGCTGGCTGTGGTTACAGCTGCAAGCAAGCTGGGCGAAGTGCATCTGCTGGTTGCCGGCTCTGGTTGCGCCGCCGTAGCCGACGAAGCCGCGAAAATTGCCGGAGTGGGCAAAGTCCACCTCGCTGACGACGCAGCCTACGCAAATCAATTGGCTGAAAATGTCGCACCCTTGGTTGCCGATTTGATGGGGCACCACGATGCGTTTCTCGCGCCTGCGACAACCAACGGCAAAAATATCGCGCCACGCGTCGCAGCTCTGCTCGATGTGATGCAAATCTCCGACATTCTTTCGGTTGAAGGTCCCAAGACTTTCACCCGTCCGATTTACGCCGGTAACGCGATTGCCACGGTTGAAAGCAGCGATGCGAAGCTGGTGATTACCGTTCGCGGAACCGCATTCGACAAAGCCGAAACCACTGGCGGTTCGGGCACCATCGAGGCTGTTTCTGGCCCCGGTGATGCGGGTACATCCAGCTTCGTCAGTTCCGAAATCGCCAAAAGCGAACGGCCTGAATTAACCAGCGCGAAGATCATTGTTTCCGGTGGCCGCGCGCTGAAAGACGCAGCGACCTTCGAAGAAGTGATTACGCCGCTGGCAGACAAGTTGGGCGCGGGTATCGGCGCATCGCGCGCCGCAGTCGATGCGGGCTATGTCCCCAATGATTATCAGGTCGGCCAAACCGGCAAGATTGTCGCACCGGAAATCTACATCGCTATCGGTATCTCAGGTGCGATCCAGCACCTCGCCGGGATGAAAGATTCCAAGACAATTATCGCGATCAACAAAGACGAAGACGCGCCAATTTTCCAAGTCGCCGATATCGGCTTGGTCGCCGACTTATTTAAAGCTGTGCCGGAATTGACTGATAAGCTTTAAGCTACCGTAAACTATGAGAAAAAGGCGGCCTAGTTCTTTGACTGGGCCGCCTTTTTGTATATTTTGAACACTTGCCCGTACAGAATCTCTAACTCAAGGGTGTAGCCACAATGTTCAGATCCATCCCAATAGCAATTTTCGCCGCAAGTAGTTCTGGTGTGCTCCATGCTGCTCCTCTTGAGCTCGAACCGACCTCGAAGTGGGCCTTAAGCTACGATGCGGAGGCCTGCCGTTTAGGCCGGATCTTCGGCGAAGGGGACGATAAGATCATTGCCCAGTTCGTCCGCTACATACCGGGCCCAGGCTTTGAGATGCTGGTATCGGGCAAGTCGATAGCGCCGAAGGGCAGAGGCTTTGATTACCGCTTCGCTCCAGGCGATGAACCAGGTGAGGCTCCTAATATCCTTTACGGGAAGTCGGATAATGGCGCGACGACATGGCAGTTCAGCACAGGTCTTGTCCCGCATGCAGAATATAAAGATATGGACATGGCCTCGCCCGAAGAACGCAAAGCGGCCATTGACCGTGAAAGCGAGCGGGCCGCAGAAATTCGTAGCTTCGATATCGTCAAAGGCGTGGAGCAGCCTGTCTCACTTCAGCTGGGCACACTGGAGGGAGCGATGAGGGCGATTAATACATGTATGGATGATCTTGTCCGCACATGGGGGTACGACCCTGAAGTTCAGCGGACCCGGATTTCCGGACCCAAGCCGTCAAATAATCCCTCTCAGTGGATCAGAAGCAGCGGCTACCCGGCAGGGGCCTTGAGAAAAGGTTTGTCGGGATCTGTCCGGTTTCGCCTCGATATCGATCAAGAAGGCGTGGTCACCGATTGCATCATTCAGGAATCATACTCCGACCCCATTTTCCGCGACGCGACTTGTAAACTGATCAAATCCCGCGCCAGCTTCGAGCCAGCAATTGGGGCCGATGGCAAGCCGGTGAGGTCCTATTGGGGCACTTCCGTCGTATTCGCTACAGCGCGCTCTTAACAGGATCAGCTGACTGGTTTCGATCTTAGACTGGCTTAAAACAACCCATCAATAAAATGGATGGTAATCCCGACCAGCCCACCAACCAGCGTCCCGTTAATGCGGATGAATTGCAAGTCGCGCCCGACCGCACTCTCAATCCGGTCTGTTAGCGTCCGCGCATCCCAGCGGCGCACGGTTTCGGACACCAACTGGACGATCTGGTCACCATAACGCGTTGCTACGCCAACCGCAGTACGGCGGGCAAAGCGGTTCACTTGCGTTTGCAATCGTTGGTCATCGCGCAACGCCTCGCCCAATTCGGCTAAGCTGCTGCCAATCTGGCCGCCCAAGACTGTGTCGGGATCACGCGCCATACGGATCATTCCGGCACGCATCCGTTCCCAAACCCCTTCCCACCAGCGCGCAACCGCCTCGTTCTCAAGGACTTCGTTCTTCATCCGCTCTACCTTAGCGCGCATTTGCGGGTCATGGATTAAATCGCGGGCGAGCTGCTCAAGCCCTTCCTCGATTTTGTCGCGCAGGGGATGCTCGGGATCGACCAGCACTTCGGCGAGGAGCTTGTATAGCCCGTCGAGCACCGAGCTGGATAGCCGCCCGTCAAGACCGGTCCAACGGATGATCCCATTGGCGCGCTCGCTGATCATAGCACGAACCATATCCTCATTGTCTTCAAGCGTAAGGCCCGACCAACGCACCAGAGCATCGATAAGCGGGAGATGGCGCTTGTCAGCGATGGTAGTGGTCAGCATTTGACCAAGTAGCGGCGAAATCTCGATTTTGCGCGCTTGCGCCTTAAGGCCGACTTTCACTTGTCCGCCCAACCGCTCGGGATCGAGTGATTCAAGTACGCCCGCTAGCAATTCGGCTGCGCCGGACCCGATCCGTGATTGCGAACCTTTGGCCGGTTGCACCAAAAACTCGCCTGCGGCGCGAGCGATATTCATATTCTGCATCCGCCGTGCAACAACCGTGGGGATCAAGAAATTGCTACGCAGGAATTGCGCCATATTGTCGGCAATCCGGTCCTTATTGGCCGGAATAATCGCTGTATGAGGAATAGGCACCCCCAACGGGTGGCGAAACAACGCCGTTACCGCGAACCAATCCGCCAGACCGCCCACCATCGCGGCCTCGGCAAAGGCGTGAACATAGCCCCAGCTGGGGTGGATACCGAGATATTGGCGCGACAGGATGAACAACCCGGCCATCGCAACCAGCATCAGCGTGGCGGTTATGCGCATCCGCCGCGCAGTATCAGGCGGCATCGGCGCGCCGGCAGGCAGATTTATGCGGCGATTGCTCAAGCTCACTCGGCGGGGTGGCCATCCGTGGGCGGTATTGGCGCGGGCCTTGATGATCCTTCGAGCGTCGCCTGGTCATAATGATTGTCGCCCGGTTTGTAGGTTAGGAAGCGCATACGCATCCAAGGACCCATCCGTTTTTCCAACCCGTCGGCCAAACTGAAGCCGGCTGGCACAATCAGCAGAGTCAGGATCGTCGAAAGGATTAGGCCGCCGATTACCACGGTGCCCATCGGTGCACGCCATGCTCCGTCGCCCGACAGAGACAGGGCAGTCGGGACCATTCCCGCGGTCATCGCAACGGTTGTCATGACAATAGGTTGAGCACGCTTGTGACCAGCATCAACGATTGCTGTCAGCTTGTCCTGACCGGCCTTCATTTCTTCAATGGCGAAATCGATCAACAGGATTGAGTTTTTCGACACAATGCCGAGCAACATCAAAATGCCGATCATCACGGGCATAGAGACCGGCTGACCAACCAACCAGACAAGGAAAATGCCGCCGAGCGGAGCCAGCGCAAGCGAGCACATGTTGACCAGCGGCGACATCAGCCTCTTATACAACAGCACCAGCACAGCAAACACCAGCAGAATCCCCGAAAGCACAGCGATCAGGAAATTATCAGCCAATTCCTGCTGCCACTCATCTTCACCGACGACGTCACGGATTACGCCTTGCGGCAAGTCGGCGAGTACAGGCAGCGCATCTATTTGCTGTTGTGCGGTTCCTTTGACCACGTTCTGGGCCAAATCAGCACCGACCAAGACGCGCCGGTTCTGATTGTAACGCTGAATAACTGTTGGACCGGAACCGAACGAAATCTCCGCAACCCGTTCAAGAGGAACCGAACCGCCACGCGCAGTCTGTACGGGCAAATTAGCGATTGTGTTGAGGTCTTGTCGCGATTTTGCAGGAAGCTTTACGCGAATTGGGATTTGCCGGTCAGACAGCGAGAATTTTGCTGCGTTCTGTTCGATCTCACCCATCGTAGCGATGCGGATTGTTTGGCTAAGGGCTGCAGTTGTGACCCCCAATTCCGCAGCCATATCTGCACGTGGTCGGATGATAAGTTCAGGCCGATTAATATCGGCGCTAATGCGCGGAGCAACTAGCGTGTCGAGCCCCTTCATCTGCTCGACCAATGTGGCGGCAGTTGCTTCAAGCAGTTCAGGATCGGAGCCAGCCAGCATCACCGTCATATCACGGCCACTGCCAAAACCGCCCGATTGCGAGGCAAAGCGCACACGGGCATCGGGGATGGCAGCCAAGGTTGGCGCAAGATCCCGCTCGAATTCAATCGATGTCTTTTCGCGGTCTTCTTTCAGCGCAACATACAAAGTCGCTTGACCTTCACGAACACGTTCGAGTGCTCGCAAGACTTCGGGTTGCTCGTAAAGAATAGCGGCAACCTGGTCAGCAACTCGCTCGGTCGTGGCCAAGGTGGTGCCGGGCACCATTTCAATCTCGACCCGGCTATTGTCGTCGTTAATCGTCGGCTGGAATTGGGCCGGCGTATTCATGAACAGCAAAATGGTCAGCAGGAATGCGAAATAGCCCACGCCCAGCATCCACACACGGTGATCAGAGAATCGTGCCTCAAAATAATGATAGGATTGAGAGAATTTGGCGCTGGTTATCTTGCCAATGAAATCAGCGATCAGCCGTAATAGCTTCAGCCCGACAATCAGTGCAACGAGGCCGACGCCAACGACCAGAACCAATTCCAGAATGGCGATCGGCTTATCAATCAAGCTCCAGAGGAAGGATTCCTTGTCTGCGACAACCGCGCTTGCAAGTGTATCAGGAACATTGAGTGACGCGAGGCCATCATAGCTCGTGTTTGGAATGCCTAGGTAGAAGAAGAACACAGCCACGGCAGGGATCACAAGCGCAATCAACAAAACCAGCGTATTCAGCAAATGATAGAAGAACCCGCGCCGTGGTTCGCCAATTTTATCGCGCACCTTCGCCATCTTGCTCCGGTCGAGCGTCCAACGCAGGACATTCATATATCTGTCCATCCATGGACCTTCACCATGCTCCGCATGCCCTTTTGCCTGCAGGAAATAGGCCGCCAGCATGGGCGTGATCAATCGCGCCACCGCGAGGCTCATCAGCACCGAAATTACCACTGTAATGCCAAAGTTCTTGAAGAACTGACCTGAAATGCCCGGCATCAAGCCAACTGGCAGGAACACCGCAACAATACAGAACGAGGTTGCAACCACAGCGAGGCCGATTTCGTCAGCAGCATCAATCGAGGCCTGATAGGCGCTTTTGCCCATCCGCATATGGCGAACGATGTTCTCGATCTCCACAATCGCGTCATCGACCAGCACCCCGGCGACCAAACCAAGCGCCAACAGGGACAAGAAGTTGAGGTTGAATCCGAGCAGGTCCATGAACCAGAAGGTGGGAATTGCCGAAAGCGGGATAGCAATAGCGGAAATGACCGTCGCCCGCCAATCCCGCAGGAAGAAGAACACGACGACAACGGCCAGAATTGCACCCTCGACCATAGCCGCAATAGAGCTTTCATATTGGCTCTCGGTGTATTTCACGCTGTTTGACAGCTGAATGAATTTAATGCCGGGATTGTCCGCCTCAATACCTTCAATTTCGGCCAAGGCAGCTTCAAAAACGGTTACGTCCGATGCACCTTTGGCGCGCGACATGAAGAAGTTCACCACTTCCTTGTCACGGACTTTGCTGATTGAGGTCCGCTCACTGAAACCATCGCGCACGGTGGCCACATCGGTTAACTTCACCGTCCGGCCATCACCCAGCCGGATTTGTTTTTGCGACAGATCGAAAGCTGTGTCGGCGTTGCCCAAAACGCGGACTGACTGGCGGGTTCCGCCAACCTCAGCCATTCCTCCCGCCGCGTCAAAATTATCGAGGCGCAAGACCTGATTGATCTGGCTGGCCGTGACACCAAGCGCCTGCATCTTACCTGGGTCGAGGATGACTTCAATTTCACGGTCAACGCCGCCGAAACGACCAACATCAGCCATGCCTTCAATCGAGAGCAATCGCTTGGCGACCGAATCATCGATGAACCAGCTGAGCTGCTCGATTGTCATATCGTCAGCTTCAACGGCATAAATGCCAAGGAACCCGCCAGAAATTTCTTCCTTGCTGATCCGCGGCTCTAGAATGCCGTCAGGCAGGCTGCTGCGCACCGAATCAACCGCATTCTTAACTTCGGCGACAGCATCGTTGGGGTCTGTGCCAATTTCAAATTCAATAAAAGTTCTGGAGTTCCCCTCGCTCGCACTGGAACTGAGAGTTTTTACGCCATTGATTGAACGTACGGCTGATTCCACCCGCTGGGTAATTTGGTTCTCGATCTCGGTCGGGGCGGCGCCCGGTTGCGAAATTGACACATTGACCGCGGGGAATTCAACTTCCGGATTGTTGACTACGTCCATGCGGGCAAAGCTGAGCATTCCCGCCAAGAGGATGGCGAGGAAAAAAACCAACGGAATTACTGGATTGCGGATTGCCCATGCAGACATGTTCTGGAAGTTCATGGCGCTTACTTCCCGTCAGTTTTGGCTAACTTCGGATTGACCACTTCGCCCGGGGTTAAAAACCCGCCAGCACGCAGAACAATCGATTCGGTGCCATCGAGCCCGCTGGCGATAGCGATACCATCTTGCGTGACCATGCCAGTCGTGACGTCGCGGCGCTGGGCTTTGTTATCCTTGTCGATGATGAAGACATAGCTGCCCTTATCATCTGACAGAACTGCGGATTCGGGCAGCATCGGTGCAACCACCGTGCCACTGCTGATTGTAGCCTGCGCAAAGCCTCCCGGGCGGAGTTCTGGCGCGTAAGGGAGCGCGATTCGCGCCGTTCCTTGCCGATCCTGCGCATCGATAATAGGTGAAATTTGCCAGATCTGTCCGGCAAAACTCTTTTGCGAACCGGTGGGGGTGATTGTCGCCTGAACACCGGCCGAGATTTTGGCAAGGTCAACTTCGTTCAGCCGGGCCATCATCTCCATCTCGCCGCCTTGGGCAATACGGAACAATGCACCAGACCCTGCGCTGACAATTTGGCCAGGCTCGACCATCCGCTCCAGCACAAGTCCCGAAGAAGGGGCGACAATGTTAAGGCGCGCGTTGCGGGCACGGGTCTCGCGGACTTGTGCATTTGCAACGCGGACCCGGGCAACGGCTGCGTCGCGGGTAGCGGTCAAACGATCAACATCAGCCTTGCTGATGAAGCCGCGATCTACCAATTTTAAAGCGCGGTCGAGATTAGCTTGGGCCAAATTTGCATCGGCCTGCGCCACATTGACCTGTGCGGCGGCGCTATCAACTTGCTGATTTTGCACCGAGCGGTCGATAAAGGCCAAGACCTGTCCGGCCTTGACCCAATCACCGGCATCGACAGGAACCGAGACTACGCGCCCACCTTCGCCGGCAATGCCCACTGGCAATTCGCGGCGCGCGGCCACCGTCCCGGTGGCCTGAATTTCGCCTGCAATAGTCGCTCGGCCCGGCTTGATAATTGTTACGGAAGCCGCCTGTTCAGCCTGATCGTCGCCTGCGCCAACAGCGGTAGCTGAATTACTGACTTGGTAATATGCAAACCCTAAAGCTGCGATCAGACCGATAATTATCAGGCCAATAATAAGTTTACGTTTGCCCGTCTTCGAACTGACCTCATTATCTAGCGCGTCCTCCGCACCAGACCATGCACCGCCATCAGCGGGGTTATCGGCTTGCACAGTTGTTTCGTAATTCATGGCCGGTCCTGATCGTCAATAACACCAAATGTGTTAGGTGTATTATGCGCATAAATCACCAGATGCAATATACGGGCGCAATTTTCATGAAATCCCTAGGCTTTTGAGCCTGCATCCGCAAATGAATGCTCGACCGGTGACTTGTCTGACCGACGAACAGTCCGATCCCTGTTGCAGTCTTGCCACCACCAACCAAAAAGGGCGGGTAGCTTACGCCCCCGCCCCTTCGAATTCATCTTGAAAGCTGCGACTTAGCGAACGCGTCCACGTTGGACGAGGTTCACGATGCCGAGCAGCACAACTGCGCCAACAACGGCTACAATCAAGCCAGTGATGGAAAATTCTTGTACGCTACCTGCAATGCCGAATTGGTTCGCGATTAGGTTGCCAACAACCGAACCGATACAACCAACAACGATATTCCAGAAAATGCCCATTGATGCATCGCGGTTCATTACGAGACTGGCGAGCCAACCGGCAACGCCGCCAACGATTAATGCAATAATCCAACCCATTATAATTTCCTCCTGCTTTGTCTTATCTGACGCCAATTAACGGTTGGACATCAGAAAACGTTCCCGAGCAAGTTGCTGAGAACATTCAGGAGTCTTAGCGGCAAAAGGCGCCATTGGCCAATCGCGCCGCTAATTTATAAAATCGGATTGGAATCGCTCAGTATTTTAACTGGCGCTCATACAAATCGCGGTAGTGCTGAATCCGGGTCACGCGCAGGCCCTGCATTCCCGAACGGTCAACCGCGCGCTGCCAGGAAGCAAATTCCTCAAGCGTCAGAGTGTATCGTTCAAGCACATCATCAATCGTCAGCAAGCCGCCATTAACCGCAGCGACTACCTCCGCCTTGCGGCGCACAACCCAGCGCTTTGTTTCCGGCGGCGGCAGGTCGTCAATCGTCAGGGGCTCACCCAATGGGCCGATGACCTTGGCGGGACGGATTTTCTGGTTCTCGATCATCACAACTCTCTGTCGCTTGGGGCCATATTGGTTTCGAAAACTGATGGGTAATCAATTTTCGTTGCCACTGCTCTGCTCCCAGAGCGCTTTTCATCCGCTGAACCTACAAGGTTAACGGATGGCTTTGTTTCGTTAATTGTTTGGTCGTCGGCTGTATGCGTGCCGCTGGTGAAGCGCGAAAAGTTGCCGGTTGTATCGGCAATCCGGCCCATAAATGCGCCACGCAAATCATGCGCTGCGGCAAGTTTCGCTGCCAGCACAGGCCATTCAAGCGATTGCAAACCAGTGCTTTTTGCAGGCGCGGTAAAGCCAGCTTGGTGAAATTGTCCGTCGATCATGTGAATGCTTCTAGTCAGCGAAAGTCAAGATCAGGTAAAGTCTTGCTTCATCGCTCGTTAGGAATACCGAACAGAAGGTAAAGCCGAACTGGCAGAACCCCGCCTAGACGTGTATGGGCGCGTGCATGCCTACCCATACGATCCTCGATTCTGCGCTGGACAGCGCTAGCCTGTTTGATTTGCCGCGCCCGGCGGCAGATTGCCGAATTGTTGTCGCCATGTCAGGCGGGGTCGATTCTTCAGTGGTTGCCGCACTGGCCGCATCAACTGGGGCCGAAGTGATCGGAATTACCCTGCAGCTTTATGATTATGGCGCAGCCACGGGCCGCAAAGGTGCATGCTGCGCTGGCGATGACATAAGCGACGCCCGCGCGGTGTCTGACAGGCTGGGAATTGCCCATTATGTTTTCGACCACGAAAGTGCTTTCCGCGAAGAAGTTGTCGAACAATTCGCCGATGATTATCTGGCGGGACGGACGCCCGTTCCTTGCATACGGTGCAATATGGGTCCGAAATTCACCGATTTGCTACGGATGGCGAAGGAATTGGACGCGGATTGCCTAGCGACCGGTCATTACGTCCAGCGAAAAATTGGTGCCGCTGGCGCTGAGATGCATCGCGCCGTCGATCCGGCGCGCGATCAATCATACTTCCTTTATGCCACCACCGACGAACAGCTGGATTTTATCCGGTACCCGCTCGGCGGTATGCCGAAAGCCCAGGTGCGTGAGTTGGCTGAACAAGCAGGATTGCGCAATGCAGCGAAGCCGGACAGCCAGGACATTTGTTTCGTCCCCGATGGCGATTACGCCAAGATTGTCAGGTCAGTCCGGCCCGAAGGCGGGCAGCCTGGCGCGATCGTGCATGCGCAAACGGGTGAAGAGCTGGGCAGGCATAAGGGCGTGATCCATTACACGGTGGGCCAGCGTCGAGGCCTGGAAATCGGTGGCCTGCCAGAGCCGCTTTACGTCGTCGGTCTCGATGCCGCGAATGCGGAGGTCCGCGTTGGCCCCAAAGCCATGCTCGCAGTTCATTCGGCGCAGATCATCGAAACCAACCGCATTGGCCCGCTGCCTGACACAGCGCTTACAGCAAAAGTACGCTCTCTCTCGAAGCCGGTGCCTATTGAATTGGACGGGCCGCTTGGCGCAGGCTTGGCCACAACGATCCGCTTCAAACAGCCTGAATTCGGCGTTGCTCCCGGGCAAGCGGCAGTGATTTATGCTGGTGAACGGGTGGTTGGCGGCGGTTGGATTGAGCGAACAGACTGACTAGCCGGCCGGCCGGCAATCATTCTTCCCACTTCTCCAGGATACAGCCATAGCCCTTGCGATATGTCGCGGTTTCAGACGCGATCAATGGGAAGACTGCGGTAACGCTTTTTGCATCGGCATCTTCTTTGAGCGAAATCAGCTCCATTCCCGGTAACTTGTCTTTTGCACAATCTTCCATACTGCGATTGCCGATAAACCGGCACGAACAGGCCACGCGGGCGGAATAGGCAGCACCTGCACCCGCATATCCGGTAATCGGAGCGCGATAGGTAAAGGCTGCAACCGCAAGCGCGGCGACCACAATTAGGAATGGCCAAAGATATTTGCGGTTGCCACGCGTCCTGGCTCTGCTTGCTGGTCGTGCCGTTGATTTAGCCATTGCCAAGTGAAATCCTGTCAGCGAGTGAAGCGGCATGAACTTACGCCGCCTCTCCCTTATCGCGAGCTTTGTGCTGCTGCCAGCCCTTGCTTCTTGTTCCGACGTGCCGATGATCGACGCTCCCCTGTCCGACGGAGCATTGGCGGCTGTTACGGATGAGGCCGGAGCGCCGAAGGACCAGCTAGCCCGTCAAATAGATGATCTGTTCACTAAGGAAGGGCTTGGTGAGACCCGCGCCTTAGTGGTGATGTATGGCGGCAAAATCGTCGCCGAACGTTACGGGCCGGATTACAATAAGGATACGCGCTTCGTCAGTTGGTCGATGGCCAAGACTGTCACAGCAGTAATGATCGGGATGCTGGTCTCGGATGGCCGGTTGCGCCTCGACGAATCAGTGCCGGAACCGCGGTGGAACCGCCCGCAAGAACCTCGCGGAGAGATCACGTTGCGGCAGTTACTCCAGATGCGGTCTGGCCTACGCCATACAGAAGCGGGCGATCCGCCCTACGAATCGTCCGAAGTCCGGATGCTTTTCATGGATGGGCGAGACGACATGGCCGATTGGGCTACTGCTGAATCTTTAGAGGCTGAACCGGGTGCACAATTTGAATATTCGAGTAACACCACAGTTATTCTAGCCGATATCGCAGCACGGGTTCTGACTAACAGCAAGGATTCGGAAACACGGCGGGCAATTGTCGATGACTATTTGAGGACACGCCTGTTTGCTCCACTCGCTATGGAATCGATGGTTCCCGAGTATGACGCAAGCGGCACGCTGATCGGAGGCAGCTTAATGCACGCAAATGCGCGCGATTGGGCACGATTTGGGGAATTTCTCCGCAATAAGGGCTCTTATCGCGGGTCCCAATTGATCCCGCGCAAATGGATTGAATTCATGACATCGCCCAGCCCGCGTTCGGAATTTTACGGCGCGCAAACCTGGCTTAACCGGGACTCGGGTCTGGACCGCGATGAAAAATTGCAGGATCGCGGGCCCGAGACGATGTTCGCTGCAATCGGTCATATGGGACAGTATATTCTGGTGTCGCCCGAACAAAGGCTGACCGTGGTTCGCCTCGGTCATTCCAATCCGGAAGAGCGCAAGGCCATGCTGCAGCATTTGCTCGATATCGTTGAGCTTTACCCCGAAAGGTAAAAGGTTCCTTCGACCACGGTCACACACTGGCCGCCAAGCCAAGCTCGCGCAGTTGCCCCCGAACCTTCAAGCCGGCAGGTTAGATCCCCGCCTCGCTGTGATGCCTGATGGGCGGTAAAGCTGCTGCGGCCCAGTCGGTCGGCCCAATAAGGGGTTAGAACCGCATGTGCAGAGCCGGTGACGCTGTCTTCATCAACTCCGGCTCCCGGCACAAAAACACGGCTGACGATGTCGGTGCGATCGCCGGGGGCAGTACAGATAAACTGATCAACCCCGAATTCACCCAAGGCTTTGAGATCAGGTTTGAGCGCCCGGACTTCGTCCTCGCTCCCGTAAAGGAACAAATTGTAGAGGTCTGGGTTTTGGTTCACTTCCAATGGTTCGCCCCCCAACAATGCGGCTGCTTCAGGGTGCACGCGAGGCTGCGTAGGGATGGCGGGTAATGCCACTTCATACCCGCCTTCGCTTTTGTGAACCTCTAGGATGCCCGATTTACGGGTCCGGAATGTTACCCTACTCCCTCCGTCGCGAGTTAGGATTACGTGCCCGCTGGCAAGTGTAGCATGGCCGCATAGGGCAATTTCGTAAGTCGGGGTGCACCAACGTAGCTCCCAATCGGCCGCTTCTGTTTGGTCGCGAACGATAAAGGCTGTTTCCGCAAAATTGTTCTCTTCACCGATTGCAACGAGGACATCATCGGGCAGCCATTCCTCAAGAACCATCACCGCCGCTTGATTGCCGGTAAAGGGCCGGTCAGCGAAAGCATCAACATGAAAATATGGGATGGCGATCCGGCTCATATGCTTTTTCCTAGCTTCTTGAATTCATCATCTTCGACCAGCAGGTTGCCCGGTTCGTCCACATGCCCCTCCGGATCGATATGGATCAGCAATTCCATATTAGGGAAGTGACCTTCCAAATCTGCCTCGACCCGTTCGATAATGTCATGCGCTTCTTCAACTGTCATTTGCGCAGGCATATCAACGTGAAACTGGACAAAATCACGTGTCCCGCTGGTGCGGGTTCGCAAATCATGCAGGTTATTCAATTCGGGGTGCTTGGCCGCCAATTCGACGAAACGTAGTCGTTTTTCATCAGGCCATTCCCGGTCCATCAAATGGTCGATTGCCTCGGTCGCCGCGCGCCATGCCCCCCACAGCAACCAAACCGCAATGCCGAGTCCGAACAGCGGATCAGCTAGGCCAAACCCTGCAAACTGATCAAGCGCCAGCGCGGCAATCACTGCCAGATTGAGCATAAGATCCGACTGATAGTGCAAATGGTCAGCAGAAATCGCAACCGAACCAGTCCGGCGAATGACATAGCGCTGCCATGCAAGGAGCCCGAGCGTAGCAACAATTGCAACCACTGAAACGCCAATACCTTCAGCCGCAGCGCTGGTTCGCCCGCCTTCGACCAACTTCTCAACCGCTCTAAAGCCGATGGCTGCAGCGGACAGCGCGATCAACATTACTTGGAACATCGCCGCTAGCGATTCGGCTTTGCCGTGCCCGAAACGGTGGTCCTCATCTGCAGGTTGCGCCGCAATCCAGACTCCCACCAGAGTTGCTATGCTTGCGATTAAATCGAGTGCGCTATCGGCAAGGCTTCCGAGCATAGCGGTAGAACTGGTTTCAACGCTGGCCCAGAATTTGATTGCAACCAGAAAGATTGCGACTGCAATCGAAGCCAGCGCAGCGCTTCGGGCCAGGCCGGCGTGTTTATCGAACGGCTCTGTCACGGATAAAGCAACGTGCTGGTCCACTCGCCGCCCGAACGGATGAAACGGCGCCGATCATGCAGCCGATTGGGGCGATCGAGCCAGAATTCAAAGGCAACGGGTTTGACGGTAAAACCTGTCCAATGTGCCGGACGTTCCACTGCTCCGCCAGCGAATTTGGCTTCGGCGGCCTGATAGCGATCAATGAAAGTGGCCCGGTCAGGCAGCGCCCGCGATTGGTCAGAAGCCACAGCCCCCAATTGCGAATCGCGTGACCGGCTGTGAAAATATTCATCCGCGACTGCTGAGGACACTTCACTTAGCGGCCCTTCGATACGGATTTGGCGGCGGAGCGATTTCCAATGGAATAGCAATGCCGCTTGCGCATTGGCCAAGATCTCATCGCCCTTCCGGCTGTGCGCATTGGTATAAAATGTAAATCCGTCTGTCCCGTGTCCCTTTAGCAAGACCATCCTTACTGATGGAACGGCATCAGCTGTTGCAGTCGCCAGCGCCATTGCATTCGAATCGTTCAATTCCGTTTCGCGGGCTTCGGCGAGCCATTCGTCAAAAATCCCGAAGGGGTCTGATTGCGGGACAGCGCTTTGCAGTTGATCTTTGGTCATCGTGCCTCCCTACAGGCCAATTGATGACGGTGGAAGCACCGGAAGTTGCATGACTCTGCTTGCGCCTTGCGACCGTCGCACCTAGCTAACACAGTATGAGCGATCCTTATTCCACCCTTGGCGTTTCACGCGGCGCGTCCGAACAGGATATTAAGAGCGCCTATCGCAAGCTCGCCAAAGAGTTGCATCCCGACAAGAACAAAGACAATCCGAAGGCGACAGAGCAGTTTAGCAAAGTCACGCAGGCTTATGATTTGCTGTCGGATAAAAACAAACGCGCCCAATTTGATCGTGGTGAAATCGATGCAGATGGCAATCCAGCGAACCCTTTCGCGGGTATGGGTGGCGGACGACCCGGGTCAGGACCACAGGGCGGCTATGGCGCGCAAGGCTTTGACGGTTTCTCATCCGAAGGTGTGGATCTTGGTGATATCTTTGAAGGGCTATTTGGAGGAGGAGGCGGGCAGCGGCGCGGTACCGCAGGACAGGCCGGATATGGTCAGTCTGGTTTTGGGCGACGCCCATCGGCGCCGCCGCAAAAAGGCGCTGACATCCAATATAAACTTCGCGTCGCGTTTACCGATGCTGCGACCAGGGCTGATCAAAGGATTACTCTGTCTGACGGGAAGACCATTGATTTGAAGCTGCCCGAAGGTGTCGAGGATGGCACCCAAATGCGGCTTAAAGGCAAAGGTAGCGCCGGACCGGGCGGAAATGGCGATGGAATCGTCATCATTTCAATCGACAAACACGCGTTCTTTCGCCGCGATGGCAGTGAAGTCCGGATGGACTTGCCCATTACGCTGGATGAGGCCGTAAACGGGGCAAAAGTTAAGGTCCCCACTGTCGATGGGCCGGTGATGATGACGTTGCAACCCGGGACCAATGGCGGGACAGTCCTACGCCTAAAAGGCAAGGGTTTTTCCAAAAAGGGTGGCTCACGCGGTGACCAGTTGGTGACTCTGGAGATATTCTTACCGAAGGACTTACCGGAACTGGCCAAACGTCTTGAGGGCTGGCACGATACAAGTAACCCGCGAGCTGATATGGGCGTTTAATACCGTCTGCCTCTCAAAAGAGTATCAATCATCAGACAAGTTCCTCAGCCTCAGCAACGCCGCGCAACGTCGCTGTCACCCGAAGCGCGGCGCCGGAAGCGCGATGTTTTGCGAAATGGACTAACCAATAAAATGGGGCCTGGCTCTCGCTTCTTCGAAGTGATGAAGCGGACAATCTCGGGCGCATGGAATGACGGTTTCATTCATGCCGGCAATCTCGCATATATGGCGATGCTAGCGCTGTTTCCTTTTTTCATTCTGGGCGCAGCGATCTTTTCTGCCATCGGAGAAGAAAGCGAGCGCGCCGCGACAATAGACGCCATCCTGTTCGCGCTTCCGCCAGTTGTTGGCAACGTGATCGAGCCGGTCGCACGTAACGTTGTGGCCGCGCGTAGTGGATGGCTGCTATGGATTGGTGGACTGGTCGGCTTATGGACCGTCTCCAGCTTAGTCGAGACAATCCGCGATATACTGCGCCGAGCATACGGAACAGAAGCCACATTGGCATTCTGGCGTTATCGCTTGCTTTCATTTGGTGTCATTATGGCGGCAGTGGTGATGCTCATGCTCTCGCTGATTGCTCAGGTCGCCATCGGAACCGCGCAGCAAGTGATTGCCGCATATTTGCCATTGCTTAGTGACGTGGTTTCAGAACTTTCGATCTCACGGATCATTCCCGCGCTTGGCCTTTTTGGATCCATCTATCTATTATTCAAGACGCTAACGCCCGCCCCATACCGGAGCAAACAATATCCAAAATGGCCAGGAGCGCTTGTGGTTGCGGCATGGTGGGTTGGCGTAACTGTTGCTCTGCCGCCGATCCTGACACAATTCTTCTCTTATGACCTAACATATGGCAGCCTTGCCGGGATGATGATCGCACTTTTCTTTTTCTGGTTGGTAGGGTTAGGGGTTGTTGTGGGTGCGGAATTGAACGCTGCTTTGGCCGATCCTGAGAATGAGTCTTTCGGACCGGTGTCGGAAACTGCGCAAGAGATAGCACAAGAAAATGGGGTGAGTTCGCAATGACCGGATTGATGCAAGGAAAACGCGGGCTGATCATGGGCCTAGCCAATGACAAATCGCTCGCCTGGGGTATCGCTAAGAAATTGCGCGAGCATGGTGCAGAATTGGCTTTTACGTATCAGGGTGACGCACTTGCCAAGCGGGTCAAGCCGCTGGCAGAGCAGCTTGGGTCGGACTTCACCTTTGAATGCGATGTCTCCGAAATGTCCGCCTTGGATACCGCATTCGCGATACTCAGGAGCAGGTGGGACACAATTGACTTTGTAGTCCATGCAATCGGATTTTCTGACAAGAATGAGTTACGTGGAAAATATGTAGATACAAGTCTCGAAAATTTCCAGATGACTATGAATATCTCGGCCTATTCTCTGGTCGCGGTGGCCAAGCGGGCATCGGAAATGATGCCAAATGGCGGCTCTATTCTGACATTGACCTATTACGGGGCCGAGAAAGTCATCCCGCATTACAATGTTATGGGCGTGGCCAAGGCTGCGCTTGAATCCAGCGTGCAATATCTTGCCAACGACTTGGGTCCGCAAAATATTCGGGTAAACGCCATTTCTGCCGGCCCGATTAAGACTTTAGCCGCGAGTGGTATCGGAGATTTCCGGTACATCCTGAAATGGAACGAGTTAAACTCGCCCATGCGCCGCAATGTAACGATTGATGATGTCGGCGGATCAGGATTGTATTTCCTCTCCGATCTATCCTCCGGTGTGACTGGTGAGACCCACCATGTTGATGCGGGCTATCATGTTGTCGGGATGAAACAGGAAGACGCCCCGGATATCGCGCTCGATTAGAAGACAGGACACATCACTGCGAATTTATCGAGTGGGTTGAGGTGTTTTGATATCAAGACGGTCGATGGTGCCGCGGATATCGGAACTGCCAGACCATGAACGAGCATAGATCGCAATCTTAACAAACTTGCAGGCTGCTGGCGGCGAAGGAACGTCGAAACTGTCTGTGCGAATACGGAGCGCACGTTCATAATAGGGCTCGGCCGAGGTGGCGCAGCTAAACTGCATCCGGACATCCTTTATTTGCGCTGCTGGCTCGATCGAGTGCGCCAATGTCACGGTGAGGGGGGCGTTCGGGTTTTGTAGCCACCTTTCGGCCAAGACCCCACCCTTCCCGCTGCGTACAAATATTTCCAGCGCATTGGAATTCGGATCAGGCTGTGCCCGGAAGGCCGCTTGGTCTTCCAGCCGCCAATCGAAAGGCGCAAATGTCCGGTGCCATTGCGAAGTTGACCGCTCTTGTTGCGCAACACCGTTTGCCTTTTCAAAAATGCGATAAGCCGTCTCAATCGATCCAGCGGCAACCAGCCCTCGGATAAGCCGTGCATCGACCTCAGGATCCACCGCTCCGCGCAGAAGCCTGAGTTCGGCAAGATTGGCCAAAGCATCAGGCTGCGAGGCTGCGTATTTGAGAAATTCCTCCTGCCACTCAGCCTTGCGGTCAAGAATTCCCGAAAGCGCAGACAGCGCACTATCGTCTTCCAATGCGCGAGTCAGGATGGGAAAGAAATTAGCTTTCTGTTCCGGATGGACGCGCATGATCGCATCAAGTGTTTCAAGCGTCCCGGAGTAGTCTCTGCGTTCGACCTGCCCCTCGAGTACCAAGCCTTGCAGAAGCAAGTCCCGCCTGTTCAAACGCGTGGCAGCTTCGAGTATTCCCTGTCGCTTGGCAGCATCATTTTCAGCCAATGCCAAGATTGCGTGCGCCTTTGGGCTAAGTGGGTCGTTGCCAAATGCAGCTGTTGCCATTGATGCGGCAGTGCGTGCCGATGGTGTTATGTCTGAGGCTTCCTTGACCCCGCCCATAAACTGGCGTGCCGCCAATTGCTCCTGAGCCAATCCGTTCACTGGCAGCAACTGAACTGCAAGTGCGGGATTCTTGCGCATCAAAACACTGCTGAATGATTGCAGGAGCAGCAATGTCGCAAGCGTGAGGCCAATCACAATCGCAGCCGCAAGGCGAAATACTTTTTGGCTACTCATGCGCTTTTCACGCCTCTTCCATACTCAATCGAGCCATAAAAGGCCCGCGACTATTTCTGATCGTCCCGACCATCACCGTCACCATAGCCGTAACCGTAGCCATAGCCGTAGCCATAGCCGTAGGCCGAATTACGTTGGTCCAATTTGGTTACTAGCGCGCCGAAGACTGTGGCGTTAGCCGATTTAAGACGGCTCAGGGCTGTTTCGATGGCGCGTGTATTCACACCATTCGATTCGATTACGTAGATAACCCCATCTACAGCTTTGGAGACTTCAAGAGCATCCGCAAGGCCGAGCACAGGCGCACCGTCAACGAGGACCTGATCGTAGGTTTCGAGTGCATTCCGGACGACATTGCCAAGGCCCGGGCCAGCGAGCAATTCAACCGGATTGGGCGGGCGGTGACCTGTAGGAAGAATATCAAACCCGTGAGGGTTAACCGCAACCACGGACGATTTCAGATCGGTGTTCCCGCTTAACATGGCGCTTAAGCCATGCTCAGGATTCGCATCAATCCCAATGAAGTCACTAAGACCGGAATGACGCAAGTCGGCATCAATCAACAATACTTTCTTGCCGAGTTGGACGAAACTGCGTGCCAGCGCAACTGACGAGATACTTTTACCCTCATTGGGCCGTGTGCTGGTGAGCATAATCGATCTCGGCGCGCCCTGCGGCGTAAGAAATGCCATGTTGGTTCGGGCAGCAGCATACGCCTCACTGATCTCAGAACTTCGGCGCTGAAGTTCATCGACAATATTGTCCGAATCAGTCCGCGGAATGAGGCCGAGAGGCGAAAGGCCTAGTCTGCGGCTCACATCAGAAGGATCCCGAATTGTCTGATCCATCGTTTCACGAAGGTAGACCAGCGCGGCTGCCGCCAACAACGATGCAACAAGCCCGATTATCAAGTTTCGGAACAGGGAAGGAGCATAAGGATCACTCGGAGCAGAAGCCTGATCAATAGTGGTCATATTGTTCTTGCCGGCGCCGGCGGCTTCCAATTCCTTATAACGTTGCAATAGCGCGTCATAGATCTGCCGATTGGTATCAACTTCGCGTTTCAAAATGCCATATTGGATGCCTTGGCCCTGTTGGCCGAGAAAGGATCCTTTGGCCGCGTTCATCCGTGACCGCAGGCTCTGTTCCTGCATGCTGGCCTTGCGAAATGCAGCTTGTGCATCTTGGTTGTCGACAGCCCCCTCGCCCGCCAATGCTTGTTGAAGCGAGGCTATTTCAGCTTTCTTGGCTTGGATTTCTGGATAGCCCGGGCCAAATTTTGCTTGAAGTTCAGCCAGTTGGGCGCGTGTCTCTGCAAGACGGCTGCGAAGCCCGGCCGTTGCTGCAGCCCCCGACACGTTACGTGATCCGGATTTCAAAGCGGCTTCCGCTTCGATCCGTTGCGTGGTGGCTTCCGCCAATGCCTGATTCAAAGCGACCAGTTCGGCACCAACCAATGTTTGGGTCGCAGTTTCTGATCCGCCGCCTTCTGACGGGATCGCTAGAATTACAATCTCATTAGCATTGGCGTAATCAATCAACTCACGCTCAGAAACGGCCAATCGCTCGCGCAATTCTTCAATTTGACCTTCAAGGAAGGTCCGCGCCTCAATATTTGCACCAAACCGCTTTTCATAATTCGCTTCAATGAATTCACTTGCCCATAGATTGGCGATCTTAGCTGAGACTTCAGCGCTCGGGCTTGATGCACGAATGTCCACTAGGCTGGAGTTCGGCACGGGATCAATCGTCACGCTGCTCAGCAGAATACTTTCGATTCGACGCGAGGTGACATTACCAGACTCGTTCAAGTTAAACGCCTCTAGGAATTGACTGTCTCGTGTAAGATTTCCTGCATCAACAACTCGTTTCGCCAGAAATTTCGATTCCAGTAATTCGTATTGTGTCGTCAAATAAGCAATCTGGCCTGTGCGCGATGCATTCTCCAACGGGGCGACAGATGTCACATTTTGCTCGACCAACGAAATTTCAATCCGCGTCGTTGCTCGAAATAGTTCGGTTGATAACAACGTTACAACCAAGCCCGCCAGCAAGCCCAAAAGGATAATCCCAACAAGCCAATATTTAAGGTGCTGTGCCTGTATCCAAAACCGCTCAAGATCGATCCGCAAGGAATCAGATGCCTGCGCCTCGTTCACCTGGCTGGAAGCCGTTAGCTTTTCCATGGCGGAAATTGATGTATCAGTCATTTTAGCTCGCGATTATCTGATTGCGCGATCGATGAGGATCGCACTCGTCGACAGCAGCGGAATGAACTGCAGGATATTTTCCAAATTGCGCCTAGCGACTGAATCGCCAACGGTAACGATGTCGCCAGGGTAAATTAGCGGATCATTATAGTTCCCGCGCTGGATTGCTTCGATATTGTAGACGCCGATATAGCGCTGATCATTGATGGTGCGCATGACGAGCACATCGTCAACCTTCGCTATGTCTGACAATCCCCCGGCATTATTAACCGCACGAAGCAAAGTTTGCGATGTCGCGGACGGATAGGTACCAGGCCGCTCGACCTCCCCGCCAATGGAAATCGTTGGTACTGCAATCTCAGAGGGTCGTACGCGAACTTGTGGGTCAATTATATACTCACCGCGCAAGCGATCGGCAATCATCCGGCCGACCTGATTAGGCGTCTTGCCCGATACATAAAGATCGCCGACGAGGGGAAAGGCAATGTAGCCTTCGGCATCCGTCAGATAAGTCCCGCTGAGACGCTCTGCATCGGCCACGATAATTTCCAGCTGCTCTTGGCCGCCGACCGTGTAAGCTTTATTTGTAGATGGGGCAGGCAATTCCGCGAGAGACGCGACTTCAATGTTTGGTGCCAAACCAAATGCACGGTCTTTCGCGCAACCGGACAAAGTCAGGACCATCGCAACCGATAGCAGTATCGTTTTCGTCAAAGCTGTCATGATACCCTTTAAGTCCCGCAAGCCATGCGCCTTAACCATCACGAGCTAATAAGCAAAGCGCTTTTTCCCCTCAATACCCTGTATTTGGTGATGTTAAACCCTTCACCGCCGGCTCTCAATCAGACCCCTACCGATCGCTCCATAGCAAAGGCAGCGACCAGCCAGACAGCAATCATTTGAAACAGGGGTGCTCGAAGCGGGTAATCAAACAGGCTTGCAAAGACGATCATGGTCAACACGGCCAGCCAGAAAATCAGGGTTGCGGCTGAGCTGCGCCCCTCTTCGGAATTGGATTTAAAAATTCGCCGAAGAGACACGATCAACCATCCAGCAAATCCAGCCAAGATCAACAAAGCGGGAAGTCCCCCTTCGATTGCCAATTGAGCCAGATCATTATGTGCTTGATTGACGTATGATGAAAACATCAGCTCGGCAGGCTCATGAATGTGGTAAACTTCTTCAAATGAACCAAACCCTGAACCCAGTAACCAGTAACTGCTGACCATTTCGCGCAAGACCGGGATCAGATCCCAGCGCAAATCTTCAAATGCCGTCGCCTCAGTAACGCGGCTCAAGGCAGGAATCCGGTCAAACATCACAAACAATGCAACCATGCCCGCGATGCCAAGCAGACCAAAGCCCAAGGCAATAGGAGCCTTAATTCCATACGGCACCGTAAGGGTGCCCGACTTCGTTTTATCGGTGCGCCACCGGTTCCAAAATAAGGTGCCGCTTGTGCATAGCGCTAGAATCGTTGTCAAAAAGCCAGCGCGCGATCCACCAATTAGCGCAACGACCAGTAGAAGCAGAAACAAAGCGCCCAATGCCAAGCGATGCAATTGATGATGTATCCTAAATTGCCGATCTGTGGCGAAATACGCGATCGTAACGAGAATAATCGCCGAGAAGACCGCACTGTGGTTGTGGTTGGCGAAGAACCCGACAGCCGAGCCGGCATTGGTGACACTGTAAAAATAAAGTGCGCTTTCAGGGCCAGCGACCACTTGCGCAATGCCGAGCATTGCATTCAGCGCGCCCAATCCAATCAATACAGCGAAAGTTGTGCGCCTGCCCGCGCCCATCGCTGCGATCAGCAGCAGGCCCGTAACTGGCACAATGAGCCCGGCCAGCGCATTAAGCGTGCGTGACGGCACCATCGAAACTGGGCGCCAAACATCCGCTTGGCCAAGCTGTTGTCCCAAAGCTGTAATGGGTTCGCGGCCAGGTAGAGACTGCCATACGCCCGCCGGCAAAGGAACGAGTTGGAGCGCGGTCCAGATGGTTAGCAAGCCGAGGAAAATTACGGGCGGACGCAACCGTGCGAGCTTCTGGCGCGACAGGAAGAATAGTGCCGGTATCAAAAACAATGCCGCCGCTGGCCGCAGCCCGACCAGTTGAACCACATCGGTGCGGGAGCTACCACCCAGGATCGCAATTGCCGCAGCAAACAATGCCAACGCAACCCAGCCATAGGTCAATTCCACCTTGGCAGAGCGGGCGTTTTGACTGCGTATGATCTTCATCATGATTCGGGCTTTCCCGGATTCTGACCCATTATAATTATGGCCACGGAGGTCTATTTATCCGCTCTCTTAGCAGCTTTCCTTGCTGTCAAGCCATTGCGGCCTTGACTGGAGGCCGCGCTTCCGTAACGCAGCGGCGCGAAAACGGGCGCATAGTACAATCGTAAAATTGTGTCCGCTTGCCTCAACTTTAGGATTAAGATTGATGGACTTAGGCGGTAAAAAAATTGCGGTAATCGGCCTCGGCTACGTGGGCCTGCCGGTTGCAGTCGAATTTGGCAAGAAGCGCGCAGTTTTGGGCTTCGACATTCGTGAAAAACGTGTCGCCGAGTTGAAACAGGGTCATGACGAAACGCTGGAAGTAGTCGCCGAGGAACTGGCTGAAGCTTCGCATCTCTCGTACAGCTGCGACCCAGCTGACCTTGCCGATTGCGATATTTTCATCGTCACCGTGCCCACCCCGATTGATGACGCCAACCGTCCCGATTTGACCCCGCTGCTAAAATCCTCCGAGACAGTGGGCGGCGCGCTGAAGGCAGGTGCAGTGGTGATTTACGAATCTACAGTCTATCCCGGTTGCACCCAAAATTATTGCGTTCCGGTGCTGGAGCGCGTTTCAGGCCTCAAACACAATATTGATTTCTTCACCGGATACAGTCCTGAACGGATCAATCCCGGCGATAAAGAGCGCCGCCTTCCTTTGATAACAAAGATTACCAGCGGGTCGACTCCCGAAGTCGCCGACGCAGTTGATGCGCTTTATGGTGAAATCATAACTGCGGGCACTCATAAAGCCGCCTCGATCGAAGTAGCCGAGGCTGCCAAAGTGATCGAAAACACCCAGCGCGACGTCAATATCGCACTAGTCAACGAATTGGCGATCCTGTTCGAAAAGCTCGGCCTCGATACGCGTGAAGTTCTAGCAGCGGCTGGGACCAAATGGAACTTCCTGCCCTTCACTCCTGGGCTTGTTGGTGGCCACTGTATCGGGGTGGACCCCTATTACCTTACCCACCGGGCAGCGCAGGTCGGATATCATCCTGAAATGATCTTGGCAGGACGTCGCGTAAATGACGGGATGAGCGCCTATGTCGCCGACCGCGTCGTGCACTTGATGCTGAAAAAGCGTGTGCCGGTGGTCGATGCGCGGGTGCTGGTATTGGGCCTGACCTTCAAAGAAAACTGCCCGGATTTGCGCAACTCTAAAGTCGCCGGAATTATTGACCGTCTGGACGAGTTTAACGCGCAAGTTGATGTCTATGACCCATGGATCGATGCGGATGAAGCCGAACAAGAATTCGGCATACGTCCGCTCACATGTGAGCCTGAGGCAGGCACCTACGACGCTGTCATCCTCGCGGTGGGCCATCATCAATTCGCTGAAAAGGGCGCCGCAGCAATGCGCGCTTACGGCAAAAGCAACTCGGCGTTCTTTGATGCTAAGGGCTTATTCGGCAAGGATGAGAGCGACGGTCGCCTGTAACAGCAAGCCGGAGCCTAGAACCAATCATGCGCAAAGCAGTTCTCCTGAACGACACACGGGTTGACCGGCATCACGGCTGCACCACCGTGATCGAAACTATCGATAATTTGGCACGGCGTTCGGGAATTGAGATCATCGCCAAGAGCCCTGCTCACAGCGATTGGCGCGCGGACGATGCGATAACCAGTGCGATTGCCCGCGCCGATCTTGTCCTCGTCAATGGGGAGGGCACTATCCATCATGACCGGCCTGCCGGCATCAAATTGCTGGAGGTAGGTAAGTTCGCGCATGACAATGGGACGAAAGCGGCGCTGATCAATTCGACTTGGCAAGCCAATAGCGACGCAAGCCTTCAGGCGCTAAACAACTTTGATATCGTGTCCGTTCGCGAAAGTGCCAGCCAGGCGGAATTGGCAAAGCACGGAATTGAGGCGCGCCGCATTCCCGATCTGGCGCTGTATCATACTCCTCCTTCGGCGGAGCGTGAGGGCACCGGATATTGCGACAGCGTCCAAGGCCCCAAAGCTCTCGCCTTATACCAGCGGATGTGGTCACTCGGTGCAGAACCATTGCCCCTCGTCCAGCTCGATATGAAGCCGCTGACAATCGCCCGTTGGCTGACGCGTTATGACCCAAGCAAGAGCGCGATCTTTAAGCCCGCCCATGCAATGAAGGCGATGCGAGCGACGCTGCAGGATTACAGGACACAAGAACCCCATCGTAACGTTACCACGTCGAAAGTCGCGGCGAAGGAATTGGTTGTGACAGGCCGCTTCCATATGCTGATCTTTTGCCTGGGGGCGCGCACGCCGGTTCTCGCACTGTCATCCAATACGCATAAAATTGAAGCCACACTTGCCGATGCAGGACTCGAACCGTGGCGCATAGTGTCCAATCCCGCGCATATCGGTGAGGCGCTGATTGAGCGCGCCTCGCAATGGCACGGGGATGAAGCCGCCAATCTTGATCGGTTCTTAAAGCAGGGGCGTAGCGCGATGGAAACGTTGTTTGAGGATCTGGCAGAGTTGAGCAAGCAGTGATCCGCCAATGAGATATTTGCTTGCCCAGCAAGCTCCGAGCGGCAGATGGAAGGCCGGTATCGCCGCAGCGGCACCTGCCGGAGCACACCATGTCTCTTTCGATCCGGACAATGCCGAAATCACCAGCACTGTGATTGTCTCCAAGGCAGTTTCGCGGGTCCGCGATGCCATTTGGCAATTGGAACTAGCAGCCAACGCAACGAATGCAGACAAAGTGGCGATGCTGGCGGGGCAAGAATTGGCGAGAGCAGCCCTTAATTCCGATGGCACTGCCAAATCATTTGCGACCGCTATACCAAACGATGTCAGCGGCGATGCCTCCCTTCAGTCTTTGAAGTATGAGCTAGGAATTGCGGCAAACTCGTCGAACATTGGCAATACGGTGCTGCATATTGTCGCATGCAAGCTCGCTTGGCTTTCTGCCCTATGGCTGCTGTTGCGCTATGGTGGCTCATCTCCTCGCACATTGGGGAATTTTGCTAACGATAGTATTTCTGGCGGGACGGTCATCGCTCTGCATGCGGAAGATACAACACGTACACGGCATCTGCGGGGTGCATTGGCTAAGCATTTGGATGACCATAACCAACGACAATTGCTGTTATTGTTGGGAAGGCCGTCGGCCGGTGTCAAAGCGGCGCTGCGCGCATTGGACCCGAAAGGGCAACTCGGTGAAATCGATGTCCGAAGACCGATGAATGTCAGAGCGTTACTTCGCACGATTCCCCAAACCATCGCGCGGCTAGCAAACGGAGTCTCCGCAACCGGAGCGGTTCCTTTCCCTATCCCAATGCGGGAGAGGATCGCGATGGCATACCGCATGATACAAGGAACTGCGCAAGCTCAATGGTGGCAATCAGCTGTTGGGCCATCAGCCGTTGGGCCATCAGCAGCCAGCCAATCTCCGGCAACGGCCCTGTTCGGCCATACGGGTACTGCCGATACATCGATCCTCGAATTGGCGATGCAGAGCTGCGGGGCTCAGACCATCCACGTTGTTCACGGAACCAATGTGGGTTGGCCGTTCGCCGGATTGTCCGATGCGGCGATTTTCCAGACAAGCGCAGATGCTCAGCTTGGCGCCACTTTACCCGCCTATCAAAGATGCACTTACATCCCTGCCACATGCCCGCCATTACGCGCAGGGTTAGGTAGCGGCGACGGGCGCTGGGCGGTGCTGACATCTTACACCCATTTGTCCCACCCGGCCTATCACCAAAACGGCGCTGATGCCGATATCGCCCTCATCCAGATGGCCGCTCAGGCCGCCGCAAGAATGGGCCAGCCACCAGAGAAAATTCTGTGGCGCCCTCATCCGCACATTGAAGTTGTAGCTACTGCCGAGCGCGCGAGGCTGTTGGCCGCTGTCAAAGCCGCTGGCTTCACCCGTTGGCCCGACAGTCTGCCCTATGACGCGCTCGGGTCATTCTCGGCCGTGATGACAAGCCCCTCGACGGTGCTAACCGATGCGTTGCGGGTCGGGCAGCCTGCGATTGTCGTCAACATGACACCGCTTCAAAATGATCTGATTTACAACAGGCCCAATCTGCTTGTGCGTGATTTGGAGGGGCTGCTCTCCGCGCTGCAGGGCATAGCCGACCCTGCTGGCGCTGGTGATAGATTGCGAATGGCATGGGATGCAATTGAGCCCGGCGGGCCGCTGACAATCGAAGCAATCCTAGCGGCTGCTTGTTGTAGCTAAGGCACCAGTGAAGGGTCTGATGCTGGCCGCTTCCCAGCATAATCATTAAGCGGACTTTCAAATACCCGCCACGATATCAGACCCGCACCATAGGTCGCTGCCGAGGCAATGACGAAGGCAGGCCAAAAACCCAACTCGATTTCGAAACGCGCATCTATGAGCAGCAGCGCCTCGATGAAGAATAAGTGAAATAAATACATGAAATAGGATACCAGACCCACGCTCGCTGCAGAGGCAATAAACCGGTTGCTCGGCGCCTCAATACGGGCGAGAGCCGCCACCCAAAGGGCGGCAGCCAAACCGAAGATCAGATACCCGATCGTTCCAATGAACGGTGGATACCATGTCGCAAAGCGAAACAGGATAATCGTCCCAATTGTGGCAATACCGTACACCAAAGCAGGCCTTGGAATCGTCAGCCATTTGTCGAACAACCCTAGCGCCGCCAGCGCCCCCAAAGCGATAGCATCGAATCGGGCGGGCGGGAACAAGCCAACCATATGGTCCTCCCACCCAAGTCCGAAGGCAAGCCAGACACGCAGAGGCAATGACAGGAGAACGACTGTGATTAAGACGAGTTTGAACCGGCTCCAAGAATACCACGCGAGTAGACCCAGCAGGATATATGCAGAGACTTCGACAGAAAGTGACCAAGTGATGGTATAAGGAACCAGAGCTTCGCCCTGAAACGGCAGCATGTATCCGGTAAGGAACAGAAACGGTTTCCAGATATGCGTCAAATTTTTTCCGCCGGCGAGCAACCAGTCACCTGCCCCGAAGACAATCACGGCCACCACGAAAATCGGCACAATCCGGAAAAACCGCTTGCGGAAGAACATCCCGATATCGCGGCGATTTTTCTCTTTTGACAGGATCAAGCCAATCAAGAACCCGCTCAGCGCAAAGAACAAATCGACGCCCATCCAGCCGATAACCCGAAGCGTTCGGCCAATTAAGTCTGATTGCTGCGGCTCAAAGCGGTAAGAAGTGTGGTAAGCGATGACCAATAAAACACCGATTGCACGAACCGAATCGAGCCGAGCCAACCGGTTCGCAGGCTTCACGGCAAGACACCGATGTCTAACTGCCAAGAATCAATGAACAGCGCATTGAGGTATGGAATATGCGCGAGCGAGGAATTGGCATATTCCAGCCATCCGTACATTATCGCGAGCATCACCGCACATATCAACAGCCTGACCGGTCTGCGCAAGTGCGGCGCAACCAACTGCGGAACAGCAGCCCAGACATACATCGAAACGGGGAACCAATAGAGTGTGATGCGTCCTGCCGCGGCAGACGCAAAGAATACGAGGGGCACGGTAAAGAGCGCAGCGAAAGCCATGTTCCGCAAAAGCACAGTCGGAAACAATTTTGCACGCTGTGCCGGTAAAAGAAAATAAAGCGCAGCCGGGATCGCATTCATCAAAACATGGAATATTGCCCCGCTCGACTGCACGGCTTCTGTTTGGCCTCTACCGTAGGCTGTGTCATAATATTCGCCGTAGCCGCTTTGCTGCAAATAATAGAGCGCGAGCAGGCTGAAAATACCGATCCCGGCAATCTTGACGGTTTTGGGAAGTTTCAAATCGATCGCCACAAATGCCAGCATGATGATTGCGCTGGCGTGAATGCCTGCGCAGCAGACAATGAAGATGGAACGGCCCACCACCCCGAAGCGCGCCCAATTTGCAATCAACAGCATCAACAGGCCAGCAGCGAGAGCCTGACGGTTCGCGCTCATGCAGACGACCACAATGAACATCGGCACTGCCGCCATCAGCGCAAGCCAGGGTTCGGGCGTGCGCTTGGCAAAGGAGAAAACACCCCACATCGTAATGAAAGTGGCAATTAGATTGACGACATATATGCCCCCACCAGTCCAGGCGCCGAAGCTTAGCAACAGCGCGTAAAACGGTTCTGACACACGAAGCAGCGCACCAAATGATTGGGCGTTCTCCGCGGAATAGATCATCCTGAGATAATTGTTCCAATCCATCCCGACATTATGCCGCAAGCCAACGAACAAGACCGTAGTGACAAAAACTGCGATCCACATCGCCATCGCTGGGCGTCCCGGACGGCCAAGTGTCGCCGCCGCAGCGAACATGCTTCCGAAAAGTAGGAAAGGCCACATGCCCTAAGGTGCTCCGATGTGTGGTTGTCTCGCTGCGTCAGATGCCGTATCGGCCCCGCTGCAGCAAGGGCTTATCTCAATTACAATGAAAATCCCCTGCAGAAGCAACTTGCGGATACCTTGCTTTAGGAAGGGAACTGATGATGAAGATGCGCCTGATATTTGCGCTTTTGATATTACCGTTTCCCAGCATTCTCAAAGTCTGGTTCTACCGGATTTTCTTCGGCTATAAAATCGGCAAGAAGGTTAAAATCGGGCTCAGTGCAATTATTGCAGACAAATGCTCGATTGGTGACCGCACTCGGATCGGCCATTTCAATTTGTTCTACCGCAATCAGGATTTGCGGATCGGATCAGATGTGATCCTCGGTTTTGCGAACAAGATATTCGGCGGCGCGGTCGTCGATATCGGAAATAAATGTCACATTTTCCGCTTTAACGAGATCAACTCGATCTTAGACCCCTTGGTACTTGGGGATTTCGATCCGCGCCTGATTCTGGGCGAGGGCACTGTCATTACCGTCAACCATAAAATCGACTTCACAGACAGGGTAACTTTTGGCGAGTCGGTAGTATTTGCGGGGCGCAATTCCAATATCTGGACGCACAACAGGCAAAAGACAGCGCCGGTTTCGATCGGCCGTAATTGTTATGTCGGCTCGAATGTCCAATTTGTCGCGGGTTCATCTATAGGTGAATATTGCGTGCTTGCGCTCGGTTCAGTGGTGACCAAAAAAATCGATGGCGAATGGAAAGTCATCGCCGGGATGCCTGCAAAAGCACATAAGGATCTGGACGAGGATTCCAAAGTGCTGGTCACCTATCCAACTAGGCCGGACCTTCAAGGCATTACCGGCGCATTGCCTACGGCTGGTTGAAACAAATGCGGTTGCTTTTCGTTATAAAAGGTCTGGTAATCGCGGGCGGCGGGGCTGAACGGGTGTTCGTCGATGTTGTAAACGCGCTGACAAAGCGTGGGCATGACGTGCAAGTCGCCACGTTCGACAGACCTGACCAGAAGATATTCTATGACCTAGACCCCGCCATTCCCGTGCATCTGTTGGGGGCGGGCGACCCGGGCGTTCCGACGCCGCGATTCAACATGCCCATGATTATGCGCCGTATTCGCGCATTGGCCCGCCAAATTGAGCCAGATGCCGCTGTCGCATTCATGCATTCCACCTACGTTCCGATTGCCTTCGGACTACTTGGCACCGGCATCCCCATGATCCTAAGCGAGCACACTGCGGGTGCGCATTTTGATGCGCGCCCCCTGCAAAAGGCACTTACCCGCCTGACCCAGCGCCTGTCTTACGCGAAGACCGTAGTTTCGCCAGTCATCAAGGCCGAGCACCCCATAAGCTATCACGGCAATCTTGCGGTTCTCGCAAACCCGGTTGATATGCACGCCTTCGCGCCCGCACGCTTAGCTTTACCGGAGAAAATCATCTTGTGCGTGGGCGGATTACGGGTCGAAAAAGGGCAGGATGTCCTTATCAAAGCTTTCGAGCGGATAGCAGGGAAGTTTCCCGATTGGCGGCTGCGATTTGTCGGAGACGGTGTTACGCGCCCGCAAGTTGAAGCCCAAATCGCCGCTTCGCCGGTCAAAGAGCGGATTGAATTGCCCGGCGTACTGAAGGACGTTCCCGCCGAATATGCGAAGGCAGCTTTCGTGGCCGTTCCCTCGACCTATGAATCGCTTTCTATGGTCGCAATTGAAGCTATGGCAAGCAGCAGGCCGGTAATCGGGTTTTCGGATTGTGCAGGGCCGCGCGCGCTGATTGAAGAAGGCCTCAACGGCCTGCTGATTGATCCAGGAGATGACAAGATCGCAGCTTTGTCTGCTGCAATGACCAAGCTGATGCAAGATCAAGCGTTACGCGAAAGAATGGGCAAGCAAGCACCGGATACGGTCGTCGCCTATTCCGCAGAGCACGTCTTTGATCAGTGGGAAGAGCTTTTGGGTGCCGCCGCACATAATATGCCCGTACCCAAATTTGCTTAGTGTAAAATTGCTTTATTGTGGCTTTCGAAAGGTCGACCTTAAGGCTTACATCTCTTAAAGGAGCGCCGGCAACCTCCTAGCGCCGAACCTGAGGATAAGACATAATGTGCGGTCTAGCAGGACTTTTTGGGCCAATTGATCGCTTCGGTAGGGGTAAGCTCGAGCCGTTGGTCAAATCGATGGCGGGCGCGATTACCCATCGCGGGCCAGACGCAGAAGGCTTGTGGATTGACGATGAGGCTCAAATTGGGCTTGGCCATCGCCGGCTTTCGATCCTCGATCTGTCGCCAGCCGGCGCACAACCGATGCATTCGCAAGATGGCCGATTTGTGATCGCTTATAATGGCGAAATCTACAATTTTCCTGCGCTCCGTCAGCAATTGGAGCGGCGCCACGGTGCCATCGCTTGGCGCGGTCACTCGGACACCGAAGTGCTGGTTGAGTGCTTTGCGCGCGACGGAATCCAAGCCACACTCGATCAAGTCGACGGCATGTTTGCCATGGCGGTGTTTGACCGGCAATCGCGTGAACTGAGTTTGATCCGCGATGCTTTCGGGGAAAAACCGCTTTATTATGGATTATGGCAGGGGTGCCTATTGTTCGGGTCCGAACTGCGCTCGTTTGAAGCGATCCCTGGCTTTGCGCCCAAAATGAATCTGGACGCGCTAGGCGACTTCTTCAAATATTCCTATATCCCCGGCGCTGCCTCCATCTGGCAAGGCATAGTTAAATTGCCGCCCGCGCATAGACTGGTTTTAACGCAGAATGACATCACCGCGGGCAGCTTGCCCGAACCGGTCGCTTGGTGGGATATGACCGGCGACGCCCTGGCTGCCCGCGGCGCGGCATTTGAAGGCTCGCTAAGCAGCGCGGTGGATCACGCCGACATTTTGATGCGCGCAGGCACCGCCCGGCGCATGGTCTCCGACGTGCCATTGGGCGCGTTTCTGTCCGGCGGCATCGACAGCTCTCTGACGGTCGCGATGATGCAGGCATCCGCGAGCAATCCGGTGCGGACATTCTCGATCGGTATGGCTGAGGACGGGTTCGACGAATCGCCAGCCGCCGCAGCCGTCGCCAAGCATCTTGGTACCAATCATACCGAACTGGTACTAACCCCGGCGCAAGTTCAAGACGCGGTTCCGCAAATATCAGCGGTGCATGACGAACCCTTCGCCGATTCGAGCCAGGTGCCCACTTTTCTGGTTGCTCAAATGGCCCGGCGAGATGTCACTGTAGCGTTGTCTGGAGATGGCGGCGACGAAATTTTCGGCGGCTACAACCGCTATTTTCAAGGGCCGAGAGTTTGGCGGCAAGCATCCCGATTGCCGGGCCCGGTCCGGAAGATCGCGGGCGCTGGATTGTCCGCCTTACCCGCCAGCGTTATCGAAGCCCTGATCAAGATCGCCGGTCCTCTTTCGCCCAAGGAACTTGCCGCCGGACGGGCTTCGGAAAAGCTACAAAAACTTGCTCGCGTAATGGCCATGCCCGATGAGAGCGCCTTCCATGACCGGCTGCTGGCGACCTCCGACAATCCGCTTGCGATCCTATCGGTCGACGCGCGCCTTTCCGCTCTACCGCACAGGCTGGACCCCCGCGCAGCCGCATTGCCCTTCGCCGATCGCGCTATGTTGATCGATACTGCAAATTACATGCCCGACGATGTGCTGGTCAAAGTCGACCGGGCCGCGATGGCGGTATCGTTGGAAACACGCACTCCATTCTTGGACCGTGACCTGTTCCGCTTTGCCTGGAGCCTTCCAGCCGGGATGCGGGCCGGTAGCGGCGAAGGTAAAACGATATTGCGGGAATTGCTTTACCGTTATGTCCCGCGCGATCTGGTCGACCGGCCCAAGGCAGGCTTTGCGATACCCGTGGGGCGCTGGCTCCGGACCGGTCTGCGCGACTGGGCGGAAAGCGAATTGTCAGAAGATGCGCTTGACCAAAGCGGTTTGCTCGACACTGCAACGATTCGAAGGCACTGGAGTGAACACCTGTCCGGCAAGAGGGACCATGAAACTATGCTGTGGAACGTCCTGATGTTTCAGGGCTGGTACAGACGGCAGACAGAGCGGGCGCCCGCCTGATGCTGCGCACGTTGATCAAACAGGCCGCATCTGTTGCAGGCATACGGGTGTTCGGAACGGGTCTGTCCGTGCTGGTTTCCGTCGCGATTGCGCGGCTGTACGGCCCCGATGCACTGGGGGTTTACGCCTATTGCGTCACGCTGATGGCAATTGCAGCAGTCCCGGTTTCAAACGGTTGGTCGACCATGCTGCTGCGCGCAGTCTCACAGGTGCATGAACTGGACAGCGAAGCCCGGGCGATGGCGCGCCTTGGCGCACGGCTTGCAATTGTCTTCGCCGCCTTTGCCGCTGCAACTGCAGTCCCGGCGGTTCATTTCACCGGTTCGGAAATCGCCTCTGCGCTGGAGCCCGTGGCATTCACTGCTATCGGCTTGCTCTTCGTCGCGCTTCTTTGTGATCAAATCTCTGCCATGCGAATGGCATCGATGCGGGGGCTAGACCGACCTGCCCTTGCGCAGCTTCCGGAAAGTCTGGTCCGTCCGTCGCTGCTTCTAATGGGCGTGGCGATAGGCTGGTGGGCTTTCGGATCTTCCACGCTCTCGTCCAACCTGCCGATCCTGTTTGCTTCTCTGGCAATTGCTGCGATTGCTTCGGCGATGATTGGCCAGCTGATCCTTACCCGCCTGACCGGACGCGCAGTCACTCGCCGCCCAGATCCAGCCGAACGCAAAGCGTGGTTCGCCAGTGCCGCAGCCCTTGCCGGTAGCGCGGGTCTGGTGCAGCTCAATGGATATGTCGATATGCTCATTTTGGGCAGCTATGTCGCGCCCGCCGAGGTTGGACTGTACCGGGCGGCTCTGCAGATCGCGATGCTGGCCAGTTTCGGTTATATCGCGCTCAACATGCTGGCCGGGCAACGATTTGCGAAATTCACCGGAAGCGGCGATCACGAAAGCCTGTCTAGAACCGCGACGCATCTGGCGCGGCTCGCCCTGCTCACTGCCATTCCGCTGCCTCTCATTCTGCTAATAGCCGGAGAAGACCTATTCGCATTGCTGTTTGGCACAGCGTTCGAAGGGGCCTCACTGCCGGCACTGCTGATTGCTGCAGGTTTCACATTCAGCGCTGCAATTGGCATGGCACGCACATTGCTCGTCATGCAAGGCAACGAGTTTCTCGTTATGCGTACGACATTGGTCGCACTTGTCCTTAACGTCGTGCTCTGCATCTTGCTGATCCCGCGATACGGCATTACCGGGGCCGCCATCGCAAACCTGTCCGCCAATGTCGGGTGGAACATCTTGCTGTGGGCTTTGGCGCGCAGGAGCACAGGGATCGATTCAAGCGTTTTCGGGGCAAATGCAGGATTTAAGAATGGTTGAGGCTAGACAGCGCCTGTATCTTCATATCGGGACCCACAAGACCGGATCCTCGTCGCTCCAGCATTATCTTGGCGCGCAGCGAAAGACGCTGGTCAGCCACGGGTTCGCCTATTTCACTGGTGCTTACGAACCGGACAATCATGTTGAATTCTTCGCAATCGCTCTGCGTGCAGATCGCGAGGCATTCTCTCGGGCGAAATACGGCATCGAGCAGACGGACAAGGCCCTGGCCGCAGCCGCAGCGAACTTCCAAGAGTTTCGGCAAGCTAATCAAAAACAAGCGCTGATTGTCTCGACTGAAGGGCTGTCCTTGCTGCGGCACGATGATGAGGTGGAGCGACTGAACACGATCCTGGGCGCAGAAATGCTCGATATCGTCCCGATACTTGTCTTGCGCGACAAGGCGGCTTTTCTGAAATCGTTCCGCAAGCAGATATTGAAGCATGCCGATCGCGAATTATCGAACGACCCGGCGAGCATAAATTACGTTGAGCAAGACAGCTGGCTGGCTGATTTCGGTGCGATCAAATCATTGTGGCGCAAACACTTCGGTGAAAATGCTTTGCGGATCATCGACTACGATCAGGCAATGAAGCGCGACGAAGATGTCCTTCCCGCTGCCCTGAAAGCGATGGATCTGCCGGAGAGCTTCATTCCAGTGGCCGGTTCGGTCAGATTAAACACCGACACTTTCAAGGCTCGTATTAAGAGATTTTTGCGTAAGGTCGGACTTGGCAGCTAAGCATAGGCGAGGAGCGCCGCCCCTTTTCTTCAGCCGAATTGCCAGTGAGCTAATCAAAAGCTAGGGTCTGTTCGTATTCGTCGGGGACACGAAATCCCTGTCAGTGCGGGGGTTAGATTAGGCCATGTCCATTAGGAAAACTCTCAAAAGCAGTTTGCGTTCTGCGCTAGTCAATCCCGTGATCGGCTCGGTGGCCCTGCCCATTGCAAAGGCGCTGCCCGGAGAGAACTGGAAGAAGCGACTCCCGGTTGCAAAGCCCCTTTCGAAGCTTGATCTGGAGGGTGACGGCGAAATTGTCCTGGCACGGCCTGACCGGTGCCATGTTGCGCAGGAACTCTATTGGGGCGGCGGAAAGCTGGATACTGGGCAGGACCGGCTCGCGCTTCAGGCGGCGCTGGCTTTTGCGCGGCATAGCTCGGTTTTTCTCGACATCGGTTCGTACACCGGCCTGTTTGCGCTGGCCGCAGCGCGCGCAAATCCGGAAATTCAGGCCTATGCCTATGAGATAGTGGGCGAAAACTACCTCCTCCTATGGGAAAACGTGCTCCACAATGACCTGGGCGCCCGGGTTCAGCCACACCTCGTCGCTGTTGGCGGCGAAAACGGAGAGCTCCGGATCCCGTTCGCCCAATCATCCGGCCAGCTGGCATCGTCGGTGGACATCAGCTGGAGCACCGATCACGGCGTAACCGTTCCGATGCGCCGTCTGGACGATCTCCATCTGGATCTCGAGGGCGAGGTATCGCTGAAAATCGATGTCGAAGGTTTCGAGATGGAAGTGTTCGACGGAGCGCAGCAATTCCTCGCGAAATACAAGCCCGACATGGTTTGCGAAGTGCTGCGCCGCGCCAAGCGCGTCCCGGAAATGATGGAAATGCTCAAGTCGCACGGATATCGCTGGTTTCACATCCAGGAAGACGGTTTTGCCCGCCGCGACATCATTACGGCCGACAAATTCCGGCGCGACTGGATGTTCAGTTGCAAAAGCGATGAAGAGCTGGCCAAAATGGGCCTGACACTGATCGACTGAAGCTGCTAACGGCCCAATTTACATCAATATCGGCGAATATCGCCCACGAGGCAGGCCGCCTCCGACATCAGGGATTACAGACTTGGGAGTCTCCTCTAAGCGAGCTGGAAAGCGATACGATCTAGTCGACATCGCACGGTTCCTGTGTGCGTTCTGGGTCATGCTATTCCATTACGTCTACACCTACGCAACCGTGCAAAACGGATTGGAAGCGCCCGCGGCGCTAACCGGGATTGCCAGATACGGGTATATGGGGGTCGACTTCTTCTTCATTATCTCGGGTTTTGTGATCGCGTATTCATCGGTGGGTAAAACCGCGATGCAATTCTTTGAATCGCGGTTTTTCAGGATCTGGCCGACTTTCGTGATTTGCATGACAGCAAGCGCGCTGGTTCTTCACCTGTCCGGAGCCAGATCGGTGTCGCTGGTCGAATATCTGGTCAATTTGACGGTCGTGCCCGCCTATCTGGGCGTTAAGCCGATCGATGGAGTTTACTGGACGCTCGCTTACGAGATCTTTTTTTACGCCATCGTCTTTGTGTTCGTCCTGTTCAGGGCGCAGAATTTCCAGTCGCATATCATGATTTACGGCTCGCTCCTGTTGCTTGCGCTTTCACCGTTCATGCTGAACGAAACGAGCTATCTGGCGCTGTTCGTCATTGGCATCGCGTTCCAGGCCCTGACGGACACGCAACGCCGAAGGCTTGTTCCGATCGCTGCGATCGCAGGAATGGGCGCTCTGGCAGTAACCGGTGCGTATGTTCGCGCAATCAATCTCGGCTTCGACGGTATGGCGGGGGCCGTCATCCTCGCTGCATTGATCGGCGTATTTGGCATTCTTGTCTTGGCGGACCGGGCGCAAGTGCGTATCGGCTGGGCAAGAGCCGCCGGCTTGATCACATACCCGCTTTACCTGTTGCACTCGAAAATCGGCGAAACTGCGTTTGACGCGCTGCCGCTGCAGAATATCTGGCCGCTCGTCCTCACCTTGGTAATCGCCGTAATGATTGCGGCGTCCTATGCAGTGTCGATTTTCGATCAAAAATACATTCAGGGGCCCATCCGTAAAATATATCGGAAGTGGGCGAATATTCAGAATTGGAATGAAAAAATTGTCCGATAGCAAAATGACGATCGAGAACGGTGCGCAGGTCATCCGCACTGAAGTGAACGCGCTCACCCAGATGGCAGATAGCCTTGGTGACGATTTCGCCAATGCTGCCGAATTGATGTGCGAGACGCGGGGCCGGGTCATCATCTCCGGCATGGGCAAATCCGGCCATATCGGGTGCAAGATTGCTGCGACGCTAGCGTCGACCGGCACCCCGTCATTCTTTGTTCACCCTAGCGAAGCCAGCCATGGCGACCTTGGGATGATTACGCGCGACGATGTCTGCATCGTCATTTCAAATTCGGGAGAGACTACCGAACTGCACGGTCTACTCGCCTATCTAACGCGCTTTTCTATTCCGTCGATTGCAATCACCAAGAACGCGGACAGCACACTGGCACGGCAGAGCACTGTCGCGCTCTTGCTGCCCGATGCGCCTGAGGCCTGTAGCGTGGGCATGGCTCCGACAACTTCAACAACCTGCACTTTAGCATTGGGCGATGCGCTAGCGGTGGCGGTCATGCGAATGAAGGGTTTCGCCAAGGAAGATTTCCACGTGTTCCACCCTGGAGGGAAGCTGGGCGCGCAATTTGTTCGGGTTGGAGATGTAATGCACATCGGTGACGAGATGCCGAGCGTCGCGGCGGATCTGGCTATGGGTGATGTATTGGTGGAAATGAGCGCAAAGGGCCTTGGCGTAGCCGGTGTAGTCAATCCTGACGGGACTTTGTTCGGGATCATCACAGACGGTGATCTTCGTCGCAATCTAGACGGGTTGATGGACAGAAGTGCAGGCGACACCGCAACCAAATTCCCCGAGACAGCGCAGCCTGAAATGCTGCTGACAGAGGCGATGGCGATCATGAACGAGCGCAACATCAGCGCGCTGCCCGTGCTTGATGCTGCTGGGCAATTTGTCGGGCTGATCCACATTCACGATTGTCTGCGCGCAGGCGCGGCTTGATCGTCAATGGCGTTGAGGAGGGGTAGAGCGATGCATATCGTCCTGACGGTCAATGCCTGCTGGAATATCTGGAATTTCCGCAGGCCGTTAGTCGAGGCTCTGCTGGCCGATGGCCACCGCGTAACAGTTCTTGCGCCTCGCGATACGACTTCCGCAAAGCTCGAAGGCCTGGGTGCGCAATTTTCCGAACTCGACATGGATGTTGATGGGTTAAACCCGGTTTCAAGCCTTGCCCTGATCGACAATTTCCGGTCACATTTCCACGCGCTCCTACCGGATGTAGTTTTGAGCTATACGGTCAAGAACAACATTTTCGGTGCAATGGCGGCGCGGACTCTTGGTGTCCCGTTCCTGCCCAATGTGACTGGGCTGGGAACCCTGTTTCTGGGATCAAAACCCCTCTTCATGGTTGGAAAGGCGCTGTACCGCGCCGGGATGGGTGCGCTGCCCATCATCTTCGTTCAGAATGATGATGATCGTGATTTCCTGACCTCCAATGGTTTGCTCCGCGCCGAACAATTGCGCATGTTGCCAGGGTCGGGAATTGATCTCCAAAGTTTCACCGCCAGTCCTTTACCTGACAGCCCGGATTGCATTTTCCTGATGGTGTCACGTTTGATCCGCGATAAGGGAACGATGGAATATTGCGAGGCCGCGCGGATAGTTCGTGAGGTGCGACCAGATTGCCGCTTTCAGTTGCTTGGCCCGATGGGATCAGCAAATCGGACTGCGATTTCCGAGGCCGAGCTCCAGCCCTATTTCGACGACGGTTCTATTGAATATCTCGGCCGCGCCGATGACGTCAAACCGCATATCGAAGCCGCACATTGTGTAGTGTTGCCATCATACCGGGAAGGTGCGCCGCGTTCGCTGATAGAGGCGGCGGCGATGGGGCGACCGATAATCACCACCGATGTACCCGGCTGCCGTGCAGTGGTGAAAAATGGAGAATCTGGCCTGCTGTGCACGGTTCGCGATACCGCCAGCTTGGCCAACGCGTGTCTGGGATTTGCTGGGATGCCCGGCTCGGACAAGCACGCCATGGGTGAAGCTGGCCGGGCCTTGATGGCGAAAGATTTTGACGTCAGTATAGTGATTGACCGTTATCGCGCTGCCATCGCTGAGCTTGTCGGCTGAGCGGCGGCCCTCTAATACCGTTGAAAGCCTCCACAAATTTGAAAGTGCCATAATGTCCGGCGAAACCCTGATAGTCATTCCTGCTCGATACGCTTCGCAGCGCTATCCTGGAAAACCGCTCGCGGAATTGCACGGCGCGACCGGCAAGGCCAAATCACTGATCGAGCGAAGTTGGGAAGCCGCCAAACGCGTTCCGTCAGGCAACCGAATCGTGGTTGCGTCAGACAGCGAAGAGATTCTGGGTGCCGCCCGCGCATTCGGTGCCGAAGCGATTTTCACATCATCTTCTTGCCGCAACGGAACCGAGCGCTGCGCTGAACTGCTCGACAATCTCGAAACCGAACCCGATATTGTGGTCAATCTGCAAGGCGATGCGCCGCTGATACCGGATTACTTCGTAGAGAGCTTGATAGAAGCAATGCGCGCTGATGACTCAATCGAAGTCGCCACCCCCGTCGTCCGCTGCACCCGGGCATTGTATGACAAGCTGGTGGCTGACGAAAAAAAGAATATCGTCGGGGGAACGTTCGGAGCTCTTTCATCGGCGGGTAATGCCCATTATTTCTCCAAACGAATAATCCCGTTCTTCGATGCCGATAAGGCCGATGACGACAATCTACCGGTGCTCCTGCATGTCGGGCTGTATGCCTATCGCCCCTCTGCTTTGCGCAAATATGTGGCGAGTAATCCATCCAAGCTCGAATTGCTGGAAGGGTTGGAGCAATTGCGCTTCCTTGATATTGGCGTCCAGATCCGCACAATCGAAGTGGCATCACCCGAATGGGAGATTTGGGAGCTTAACAACCCCAGCGATATTCCACATATTGAGGAATCGCTCAAAATCATGGGCCTCGAATAGTGGTTGTTTTCAATTGGAACTATTTGCCCTAAAGGCTCAGCAAAGCACACCCACATTCATCAAGACGCCATGTAAGCCCTTATAAAGGGGCAGATTATAGCTGGCGCAGCCCCACCGGGCCAATTTAGAAAGAATACCATGAAACTTTGTGGCAAAGATATCGGCCTCGACCAACCTTTCTTCCTGATCGCGGGACCTTGCGTGATCGAATCCGAAGAAATGGCTATGCGCACATCCGAAGCGATCAAAAAGATCACCGACGATCTCGGCATCCACTTCATCTACAAGAGCTCGTTCGACAAAGCTAACCGAACTTCGGGTACCAGCTTCCGCGGCCCCGGCCTGGATGAAGGCCTTGAAATTCTTGCTAAAGTTAAGCGTGAGATCGGCGTTTCTATCCTTACCGACGTGCATGAGAAGGAGCAGGTTTCTGCTGTTTCCCAAGTGGTCGATGTGATGCAGACACCTGCATTTCTGGCACGCCAGACAGACTTCATCTCCACCGTCGCCGCTGCCGGTATTCCTGTGAACATCAAGAAGGCGCAATTCATGGCGCCCGGCGACATGGTCAATGTGGTCGATAAAGCGGTTGCCGCAGCAAAAGCAGCGGGCGGCGATGGCGATAACATAATGGTGTGCGAACGCGGAGCCTCGTTCGGCTATCAAAATCTCGTTTCCGACATGCGCAGCCTCGCGATAATGCGCGAAACGGGTCGCCCCGTAGTGTTCGACGCGACCCATTCAGTGCAGCTGCCTGGCGGTCAGGGCAAAAGCTCCGGCGGTCAGCGTGAATTTGTTCCGGTGCTGGCGCGCGCTGCGACTGCTGTCGGTATCTCTGGCCTGTTTATGGAAACTCACCCAGATCCTGCCAATGCGATGTCTGACGGGCCCAATGCAGTGCCGCTCGACTATCTCGCACGCTTGCTTTCAAGCCTGATCGAGATCGATAAATCGGTGAAGAGCAACGCATTCCTCGAGGATGAGCTAGCTGTATACTGAGTAAGCCACGGGCCGTTTGTCACGGCCGTTTCTTGTGCGATTGCGGTCGTTATACTAGGTTGACTACAGTTTCCGGGATGTTGCCCGAAGCGGTCATATCCTTGGGAATTGCCGGAAGGGACTCGCGATGCTGATGCAACAAGCCGACGCGAAGGCTATTCAAGATAGCCATCCGCTGGCGCGCCAAAGTATACAATTCGCGTGCTATCTACTGTTCGGCGCTCTTGTGCCTTTATTGATTTGGCTCGCAGGGCGCTCTCCCAGCCTGACTTCTCCAATAATTCAAAGTACGGCGCCGGCGGTTATCGCGGCTTGCATCGCTAGCTGGTATATCTTGGCGAAACTCCGCCGCTACGCCAAGGCACGCAGATTGTCTTACGTGTTGCCGGTCAATTTTCTGACATTCGCTGGTGCCAGTTCAGTCATTTTCGTAATCCGTGTACCCTACTCGGTCTCGCTTATCGGATCGTGCTTCATTGCAACCTTGGTCACCAGCTATGTGCTGACTGCACTTACCCGGCTTGGCAGCAGGACCCAGTATATTGTTGCCGGAGGCCGCGTTTCCGAACTCTCGACGCGACCAAACCAGATAATGATCGATTCGTTGGAATTGCTCGAGGCAAAGGTCGACAATGGCGACATGGAGGGGTCGTTGGTCGGCGATCTGCATTTCGACCATGAGGATGAGTGGGAGCGCCTGTTTGCCAAGGCCGCACTACGCGGGATTCCGGTTTACCATTATCGGCAGATAATGGAGCTTGAGACCGGGCAGGTGCGGATCGATCGGCTGAGCGAAAATGTGCTTGGATCGCTCATTCCAAACTTGCCCTATATGGCCCTGAAACGAGCCATTGATGTTGTATCAGTGATTTTACTCGCGCCGGCATTATTAATGCTGATGGCCATAATTGCACTGGTCGTGAGGTTGGATTCCAAAGGTCCGGTGCTGTTCATTCAGGAACGGATGGGCTTTCGTGGCGAAGCGTTCCGGATGGTCAAGTTCCGGACAATGCACGTGCGCGATATTGGCGACGACGAGGAGTCCATCCGCCAGGATTCGATGACTAAGGCTGAGGATGACCGGATAACACGCGTTGGCCGTTTCTTGCGTAAGGTGCGGATCGACGAGTTACCGCAAGCTTGGAATATCCTGAAAGGTGACATGAGCTGGATTGGTCCCCGGCCAGAGGCAATCAGCCTTTCCGAATGGTATGAGGGCGAAATACCATTCTATTCCTATCGCCATATCGTCCGTCCGGGACTGACCGGGTGGGCGCAGGTCAATCAAGGCCACGTAACCGGAATCAACGACGTGAACGCCAAGCTCCGTTATGATTTTTATTACGTCAAGAATATCTCCCACTGGCTCGACATGCTGATTGCGCTCAAGACAATCCGCGTCGTTCTTGGCGGTTTCGGCGCGAAATAGTCGCACGCACAATCACAACCAAAGGCCCCTTCATGCGCAAAGTTCTCGTCACCGGATCGGCCGGATTTATCGGCTTCCATCTTTCTCAATTGTTGTTGAAGGAAGGCTTTGCGGTCGTCGGCTTTGACGGGATGACCGATTATTACGATGTGCGGATCAAGGAGCGGCGGCACCAGATGCTGCTGCAAAACGAACATTTCAGCGCGCATATCGGAATGCTTGAAGATTTCGATGCATTGCGCGAATTGATGCTAGCGGAACAGCCGGATGTCATCGTCCACCTCGCCGCCCAGGCTGGTGTCCGGTACAGTCTTGAGAACCCGCGCGCCTATCTCGATTCCAACATCGTTGGCACCTTCAACATCATGGAATGCGCACGCGAATTGGGCGTTGATCATTTGCTGATGGCCAGCACCAGTTCGGTCTATGGCGCAAACGAGGAAATGCCGTTTGACGAGCTGGAGCGCGTCGAAACCCCGCTAACCTTCTATGCAGCGACCAAGAAAGCCAATGAATCGATGGCGCACTCCTATGCCCATCTATGGAATTTGCCGACCACAATGTTTCGCTTCTTTACCGTCTACGGCCCGTGGGGCCGCCCTGATATGGCACTGTTCAAATTCACCAAGGGTATCCTCGATGGAACCCCGATCGATATTTATAATCATGGCGAAATGTATCGCGATTTCACCTATGTGACCGATCTGGTGCGCGGAATTCGCTTGTTGATCGACACGGTACCAGTCCGACCCGAGACCAAGGACGATATTGCCGAAGGCGACAGCCTGTCACCCGCCGCGCCGTTCCGCGTGGTCAATATCGGCAACAGCGACAAGGTTAAGCTGACCGATTTTATCGACGAGATCGAGACGCAATGCGGCAAGGAAGCGATTCGCAATTACATGGACATGCAAAAGGGTGACGTGCCAGCCACATGGGCAAACGCCGACCTGCTCAAGAGCCTGACCGGATACCAGCCGCAGACCGATTTCCGCGAGGGAATCCGCCAATTTGTCGAATGGTACCGCAAATATTACAGTGTCTAACGGCTAGCTTGCCAAACGGAGGCCCGGTTTTGCCAGTTTGGCATTCGCATCAGGCCAAATACCGCGTGTGTCATAGACCAGCGCGCCTTGACGTTCCTCTGCAGGGACGACTTTGAATATGTCGTGGTCAACCAACACAATCAGAATTCCGCAGTTTTCCAACGCAAAGTCGATATCAACCAGCTCCGCGCCTGTGCCATCAAATTCGCGCGGTAGTTCGGCTGCATAAGGCTCGACGATTTTGACTCGATCACCAAATTGACGCGCGATTTTGGCAGCGACGAAGCGCGCCGGACTTTCACGAAAGTCATCGATATTAGCTTTAAACGCCAGTCCGAGGCACGCAACGGGCACACCAGGATTCTCTTCGACAAGCTTGCTCGCTTGCTCGACAACATGGTGCATTTTACCATCATTCACTTCACGGCCAGTGCGGATCAGCGGTGATTGATCGGGCGCGCCATGCATGATGAAATAAGGATCGACCGCGATACAATGTCCGCCGACGCCCGGGCCGGGTTGCAGAATATTGACGCGGGGATGGCGGTTGGCGAGCTTGATAACTTCCCACACATCAAGCCCCATATGGTCCGAGATCATCGATAGCTCGTTAGCGAAGGCAATGTTCACATCGCGATAGGCGTTCTCGACCAATTTGGTCATTTCAGCCGAGCGCGCATCAGTTGTAACGCAGGTGCCGCGTACGAAACGCTTGTAGAACGCTAGCGCTTTGCGGGCGCAGCGCGGAGTAATCCCGCCGATTGAGCGGTCATTATGTGTGAGTTCTTCGAGGATTTTCCCCGGGAGTACGCGCTCCGGACAATAGGCGATGGCGACATCGGGTGTCTCGTCAGTCTTGCCCGGCAATTTTAGATCGGGACGCAGGCCGGAAATAAGGTCGCGCATCTTTTCGGTGGTGCCAACCGGCGAGGTTGATTCAAGAATGATACAATCACCCTTCTTCAGCACGCCAGCGACTTCGGTTGCGGCGGACATCACATAGGTTGTATCAGGTGTATGGTGCCCGTCCTTTTCAAACGGCGTCGGGACCGCGATCACGAAAATATCCGCTGGCACAATCTGCGTCGAAGCTTTCAGCATTCCGCGCTGGACTACGCCTTGGACGAGGCCGTCCAGATCAACTTCTTCAATGTGGATTTCACCGCGATTGATGGTTTCAACCACGTGGTCCGAGACATCGATGCCGGTTACCGGACAATTGGCCCGCGCAATAATCGCCGCCGTCGGGAGGCCGATATAGCCAAGCCCGATGACACAAACTTGTGGTTTTTCTTCGCCGCGCATGATGATCCTGCTGCTAATTTACTGTTGCAGCAGACTTACGCGCAGAGGGTAAATATTGCGGTAACGATAGCGCGTTTGATTATCGATTGGTTCTCAGCGCGGGTCAGGCCGAAGCCAACGCCTCGACAATGCGCCCTACTGATTGACCATCGCCAAAGGGATTGTGGGCTTTGGACATGGCGGCATAAGCTGCCTCGTTATCGAGCAAATGATTGCATTCTCGTACGATCACATCGGCATCTGTGCCGACGAGTTTCGCCGTTCCGGCCTCCACCCCTTCGGGTCGCTCCGTTGTTTCGCGCATGACCAATACAGGTTTCCCCAGCGCCGGAGCCTCTTCTTGCACGCCACCACTGTCGGTTAGCATCAGGGTGCAGATATCGAGCAGCCGCGCAAAATGTGGGTAATCAAGCGGTTCGATCAGGGCGACATTGTCCAGCCCCGACAGTTCAGCATTCATGATCTTGCGGACATTGGGATTGAGATGAACGGGAAAAATCATTGCCACGTCATCGCGGGCAGCAATCCGGCGTATCGCATCGGCAATACCCTCCATACCGCCGCCAAAGTTCTCCCTCCGGTGGCTGGTGACACCGATGATTCGTTTGCCCGCAAAGCGGGTCTCCAGTTCGGCCAGATTACTTGCCAAGTCAGGCTTTTTCTCGATCTCACCGGTAATCCAATGCAGTGCATCGATAACGGTGTTGCCGGTGACATGGATGCCCGCCGGATCGACAGCCTCGCGTTTCAGGGCATTGGCTGCAGTCTCGGTCGGGGCAAAATGCAACGCCGCAAAGCTGCCGACGATCTTCCGGTTGACCTCTTCAGGCCAAGGATGGTGGATATTGCCGCTGCGCAGCCCGGCCTCGACATGAGCAACCGGGATCTTGCGATAATAGGCGGCAAGCGCGCCCGACATGGCTGTCGCAGTATCACCCTGCACCACCACCCAATCGGGCTTTTCTTCATCAAGAACCTGGCCAATGCCGGTCAACAAATTTGCGGTCAGCGCATCTAGCGTCTGATCGGGCTGCATCAGATCAAGATCGTGATGCGGAACAATTCCGGCAATTTCCAGAACCTGATCGAGCATCCCGCGATGCTGGCCCGAAACGCAAACCCGCGAATCAAAGCGCTCATCCGCGTCGAGGGCATGAACCAGCGGGAAGAATTTAATGGCTTCGGGACGGGTGCCGAAGATCGAGAGAATTTTGATTGGCGTGCTCATGATGCGCGCCTTAGCCAAAGAAGGTTAATTCTGCCTATTCGTCATCCGAAGTTTTGGGGCCAATCGTATTAGGAGCGGGTAGCGCCTCCGCATCTGGATTCGCTTCATCGGGCAGTTCTGCAGCGCGTTCCCTCTCGAGCCGTTCCATATATTCTTTCTCAATGACCTCAACACGTTCCTGTTCGTCTGCTGCATCGGCATCGATTGTCGAAAGACGCTCTGCCCTGGCGTCTTCTATCAATTGGCCGAAACGCACCGAGGAACTGTTCGCCTTTTCTGCGTAGGCAGCTTTGATCATCGCATCTGTGCAACCAGTGATACCGCCAGCACCAGTAGGCGAACATGACAAGGTGCCCGAGGCGCCGATGGTTTCGAAACTTTCAACCCGCTGTGCCCAGGCAACATTCTCTCCGCTGTCGCTCTGACGCAGTTCCTCGGGAATACGGAAGCGCTCACCCTCGGCCTTGCGGGCGCAAACGGTGATTTCGGTTTCGGTCGATTCAGGGCAAGCATCATCGCCATAAATGATAACCATATTGACCTTATCGCCCGCGCCATCCTGAGCCGCCAATGGCGAGCCAGCAGTAATAGCGGAGGCGAGAAGAGCTGCAGCAAATATGCGTTTCATCGGTCTGGTCCCATGATTGAATGTTGACACCATTAAGCGCGCTTCGGAGTGAATGATATATTAAGCGACGCGCAGTGGGAAGCAGCTCCCACCAAGCATCTGTATCTTCAGGTTAAACCCGCTCAGCCAATTTAATCGCCACGCGGCAGCCCAACCGGATAACGCCAGAAAGCAACGGATAAGCAGGTGCGTTTTCGGCGCCGGCAGCCAGGGCGGCATCGAGGTGCTCGCGCTCCTCTTCACGAAACTCCTCGATCATCGCTGATAATTCTGGGTCGGCATCATCGCCCGCCAGCGCCTCGAGCTGGTCGGAATAATGCTTGTCAATTTCGGTTTCTACCGCCGCAGTACACGCCATCGCGGCTTCGGGGCCCAGTAAAGCGGTTCCCGCACCGAGCGCGTATCCGGCAGCGGACCAGAACGGTTGAAGGATGGTCGGACGAATGCCGCGGCGCGCCATCAACGCATCAAATTTGGCCCGATGGTTCTCCTCTTGCGCGGCCATCGCAGCAATTTCAGCCGAAAGCGGGTGGCGATCACCCATTACGGCCAATTGACCTTGATAGATGCGGGTCGCGCCAAATTCCCCAGCCTGATCGACACGGATCATACTTTCAATGTCGGGCTTACTCATGCTTGCTTGCCTTTCACCCGGGCCAGAAGGCCAAGTATTATCAAACCTACGCTGACCGATATCAGGAAGTTCCAACCCGCGAGGCTAACACCCATGAAATCCCACGGTGAGACATCACAGCGGACCAGCGGAGCATTCATAATCGCATCAAGAGCGTTGCCGCCCGTATCCTGAATGGTGGTCGCGCATCCGGTGATGCCCTCCCACCAATCATATTCGACGCCTGCATGGAACCCGCCGATCAAGCCCGAGATAATCACCGCAATCGCCGCAAGCGCTGTCAGCATAGTTTTGGGCAAAAGCGCCTTGGACGGAGCGAAAAAGGACAAGGTTGCGAAACCTAGGGCGGCAAAATGCGGCCACCGCTGCCACCAGCACATTTCGCAAGGATACAGTCCGAAACCATATTGCGAAATATATGCGCCACCCAGCAACAGGGCTGGAACGGCCAATGCCAACCGTTGCGCGAGTTTCAGCGAATGGTTCTCAGTCATATACTTCATTCATATGGGGGCCATTGCCCGATTATTTCGCTCTGGCAACCGCGTTGGGTGATGTCCGGCGTAGTGTCTGCAAGGCATAATAAAGCTGGAAGTCGTCGACACCCTGTTCCTTCAATTCTGCAGATGTCAGTTTGAAGCGCGGGTCGGCAAGCTTATCAGCCTCCAACTCTCTATCTTCCAGCGCCAATTCATTGACCAGATGGCCGCGCAGATCCGATTCTCGCAGTTGGAATTTGGCGCGCCGTTCGAGATCGGGATCAGACAATTGCGGGACTTTGATGTCAGGCGTAATGCCGCCTTCTTGAACCGACTTGCCAGCTGGCGTGTAATACCGTGCGGTGGTCAGTTTGAGCGCCGAATCGCGCGTAAGTGGTAGAAGCGTTTGCACACTGCCTTTGCCGAAGCTTTGTTGGCCCATGACCACCGCCCGGCGGTGATCCTGCAATGCGCCCGCGACAATTTCAGACGCCGAAGCCGAACCTGCGTCAATCAACACAATCAGCGGAACACCCTTGGCAATCTGGCCACGGAACACAGATTCAGAATCGTAATAGATTGTTTCGCCAGTGGCACGGCCACGCTGAGAAACAATCCGCCCCTTATCAAGGAACAGATCAGACAAGGCGACCGCCTCATCTAGCGAGCCACCGGGGTTGGAGCGCAAATCGAGCACCAGCCCGCTCATTCTGCCTGATGCTTCTTTCTGCAATCCCTGATAGGCGGAGAATACATCGGAGCCGACGTCGCGTGAGAATTCATTGACCGATATGACGCCGATGTTGCCTGCTTCAAGCTTGGACGTAACAGGTTCAAGTTCAATCACACCGCGGACGACGGTCACATCAAACGGCTCATCCCGGCCAGGGCGGAAAATAGACAAACGTATCGGCGTTCCTGCCGGGCCACGCATCTGACTGACGGCATCGTCAAGGTCGCCGCCATAGATCAACTTGCCTTCGAGATGCGTGATGTAATCGCCTGCCTTCAGCCCCGCTTCCTCGGCCGGGCTACCGCGGAATGGTGAAATAATCTTGACCGCGCCGTCGTCCATGATGACTGACAAGCCGAGCCCCGAATAATTACCGTCGATCATTGTATTCAGACGCTGGAGATCCGACCCGTCGAGATAACCAGAATGCGGATCAAGCGAAGACAGCATTCCATCAATCGCACCGCGTATCAGTTTTTCATCATCAACTTCCTCGACGTAATTCGCCTTGATCTGCTGATAGGTCGCGAAAAGCTTCGCAAATTCAGGGCCTGCCCGCCCGTCAACCTGAGCCATCCCAGCGGTCGTGGCAGGAATCAAGGCTACGGCAGAAACGAGCGCAGTGGCGCGAACAAGGGCAGCAAATTTCATCAATAGTGGCCTTTCAATTCAGCCGTACATATCGCGCACCGCATGTGAATGAAAGATGACGATTTCCAGGGCGTCTCGTGCTGGGGCGATAGAGGTTCGAATTATTAGGCCCCTCTGATCGCGAGGGCCACTATTGAATGAACTGGAGCGGATTCACGGGCGTTCCATCTCTGCGTAATTCCAAAGTCACCAGCGGAGCATCAACCCCCGCAACACCAAGCGGGGAACCAGCTACCAAATCGTCACCAACCTCCACATCATTTCTGGCCAAGCCAGTAATCAGACTAGTCCAGCCGCCCGGATGTTCGAGAATGACAATCCGCTCATAACCACGATAAGGCCCGGCGAAAGCAACTCTTCCTTCAGCCGGAGCAATTACTTGCGCGCCAGCCCTTGGGGAAAGAGAGAGCCCCGTGTTTCTGACCCCGCCAGAAGTGGATTCGCCAAATCCCGCCACAGTCCGGCCTGTTACCGGCAATTGGAAGCTAGCCCCCGGGGCAGTTGCGCTAGACGCGGGCGAAGGCACATCAACTTTTGCTATTGAATTCTGGGGCCGCGCAGGGCGCATTGTCGGCCCAGGTAAAGCCGCTAGCTCTTTACGTAGGCTACCTGCTGCATCCAGCCGTTCCACAAGATTGTCGAGATCTCGAGCCTCTTCCGCTAAAGCGAGGGCACGCTCGCTTTCACGGTCCGCATCGCCGCTCGCTTGCCGCGAAATTAACCTCTGGCGCGTTTCCAATCCAGCCAATCGCTTTTGACGTTCAGCGAGCTGTGTTTCGCTTCGTTTGAGCGCGGCTAGCGCCTGATTCGCTTCTAGTTCCAACGCTCGGCCACGATCAATTTCGCTTCGCAGTGCAGCAGTCCTTTTCCGCACTTGCGGGATCGTGCTTTCGAGTAATGCACGCAGATAAACGGTCTCCCGCAAACTGCCCGGCCTAAGAGCGGACAATGCAAGCGGGCGCCTCGCAAGTTTCTGCAGCGCTCCGGTCAATCGAATCAGCGGGCCGCGCCTTTGTGCGAGGCGGCGGCTTAGTGTGGCCCGCTCTCCACTGATGAGCGAAATTCGCGCTTCCGCTGCGGCGATCCCTGCTTCAGCCTGTTGGATGCGCGCCGCCAGCGCGGCTGCTTCTGTCGCGGTTTTTTCCGCTGCTTGGGTTGCGGACCGTGCCTCAGCTTCAAGTTTAGCGCCTCGCGCTTCTGCTTCTTTTGATTCGGCCAGGGCCCTGCTCAAGGCCGCCCTTGAGTCCGATGAATCGTCAAACACTGCTTCGCGCTGGGCAAAGGCAATGGTGCCCACCAGCAAGGGTAACGCCAGAGTTGCTGCAAGAAGTGACTTAAAATACCTCACTCGCCCATTCTGCCTGATTAATTGGAGCGATGATAGGGATGGCCAGCAAGTATGGCGGTTGCGCGGTAAAGCTGTTCGAGCAGCATCGCTCGGGCCATTAAATGCGGCCAGGTCGCTTTGCCAAATGCCATCAAAACGTTGGCTTCGGCTCGCTCATCAGCAGAATGGCCATCTGCTGCACCGATAATAAAGCGTACCTCACGCATGCCATTATCACGCCATCCGCCCAACATGTCGGCGAACGCTTCCGAATCGAATTGCTTACCGCGCTCATCGAGCAGAACTGTTTGAATCGGGGTTTGTGGATCGGGTATGCGCCCACCTGTTTCAGGCAATTCTGTCAGCTTTAGGGGCCAAGCAATCCGCTTTTCATAGCGAGCAACAAGTTCAGCCTCGGGAGAACGCGCGATCTTTCCGCGGGCGATCACATGCAGCAGCATTGTTCGCGTTCCCTCCTGTGGCCTTAAGCTCTGCCTGAAATTTTAGGCGTTCCCGCTTGCGACAGGCGGCGCATCGCCAAATGCCCACATCCGTTCAAGATTATAGAAGCTGCGCACTTCTGGGCGAAACAGGTGGACAACCACATCGCCGCCATCAATCAAAACCCAATCAGCGGCGGGCAAGCCTTCGAGCCGCACCGGACCATGTCCAGCGCGCTTAAGGTGCTCTGCCAGTTTTTGCGACATGGACGCTACTTGGCGTGTCGACCGGCCGGATGCGATGACCATGTGATCCGCAATACTCGACTTGCCCGCAAGCGGGATTGTAACAATATCCTGGGCCTGATCATCGTCGAGTTGCTTCAAAACAACCGCCAATGGCGAGCCTGGTTCAGCTTCGATTTGAGGCAATTCGCTATCTGGCATAAAATTATCTGACATAGGGTTTTCTGACATTGAGGTGAGGCCGCCATGGGCCGAAAAAGAGGTTTGCGCCTTTTGCATAGGCGATATTTATACTCCGGGATTTATGAATAGATGATGGTGTTGGCAGAGCCATGAGCGACACGATTATCATGCGAAATGCGTCATGCGGTTTGGTCGCTCTGTTCCGGAAGAAGCTTTCTGTGAGTCACTTGGTCGCGCGGTGGATAGGTAGAATAGTGTGACGCCCAGTTCGGATCAGCGCGCCGAATTGACGTTGCCGAGCGAGAATCCGGGTCAAATCGCAAAGTCACCAGTGCCGGTGCGCTCCTTTGGGTCCCGTTTCGAAATCGAGATGCTGGCACAAGGTAGCGCCGCAGCCAAGCCATCGCGGGACTGGCGATAGCATCTGCATCATAGCCGGGACGTGCAATTACCGCAATCGGCATTGTACGCCCTATCTCCCTCCACTGTCGCCAATGGTGGAACTGCGCGAGATTATCGGACCCCATCAACCAAATAAAGTCCTGTTTCGGGTATAGGCGCTTAATCGCTTTCAGCGTGTCAACGGTATAGCGGGTTTGCAGGCGCTGCTCCATCGCGGTGACGCGAATCGGCGCGCGGCGTGCTTGGACCAGAGCAGATCGGAAGCGGGCATCAAGAGGCGCCATCCCTTGCTTCGGTTTCAGCGGATTTCCCGGCGACACCAGCCACCAGATTTCGTCGAGGCCAAGCGCTTCCATCGCGAATAAGGAAACCCGCCGATGCCCGCCATGCGCCGGATTAAAACTGCCGCCCAGAAGGCCAATCCGCATCTTACAATACCGCCAAGATTTGTGTTTCTAGACCTGACCGGACCGAAATACTTTGGGTGCAGCGCTGAAATCTCATCGCAACGCGCTTAGCACGCATATCTCACGATAACAGAATCCAAATTTCGGGGCCACAAACAGCGATAAGCCCGATTCGTTCCCAAAAAATTGCAGGAAATGCGCTAAAAACACGCTTTACCGTGCGATTCCTTCGACTCGGCTCTCCGATAGATCACGCGATTCGACCCTCTTCAATTCGCGTGCTAGCTGCCCCACTCTAAAAGAATATAGGGTCGTAGGAACTATCTTGGACAAGAACGCAACTGCTGGCGGAATGGCAAGCCGCTTGGCTGACTGGTTTCCTGATCGCGAATTTTTCATGCGGTCGCAGGGGCAAGTCCGCTTCATCAAAATTTCATCCGGAATGCAAAAGGCTGTAGCAGCCTTAGTCGTTGCCGCGTTGCTTGGCTGGGCCATATCGATGGTGGTTATGGCGTGGAGCCAATATCAGGCGCAAGCAGACCGCGCATCATTGCTGCAACGCGAAGCCAAGGTGGCGACATCTGAAGAACGTTTTGACGAATATGCTAGCGATATAGGAAAAGTCACCAGCGATTTGGCAGCTCGGCAAGACTTTCTAGAAGCAGCAACCTCTGCTGTTCTCCCAGAAGATGCGGCAATGGCCAAAGAAGGTGAGACGGTCACCGATTCTTCAACGGAGGCCGGTGAAACAGTCTCTAAAGTGAGCGCGCTAATCCCAGAAGCAAGGAACCTTGCCGAAATCGAAGCGCGCCAACTGGTTCTGGTTGAACGGCTGACCCGCTATGCTGACCGGCGCGCGGCGCGGGCCGCAAACGCGATTCGTAGCCTCGGCCTTGATCCCAAAGCGATGCAGAACGCGCCGGATAGATCCGCGATGGGTGGTCCACTTCAACAATTGTCGAGCGGTTCCGGTTCAAAGCTTGACCCGCGCTTTGAACGGCTTGGGGCAAGTATGGACCGAATGGCAGCGCTCGAACGCGGGCTTGAAGGCATACCCCAATTCCTGCCTGCAAGTGCAAATCTGATTTCGTCTGGTTTCGGCTATCGGCGTGACCCGTTCAACGGCGGCGGCGCGATGCATTCCGGCCTTGATTTCAAAGGTCCCATCGGCGCGCCGATCCATGCTGCCGCTAAGGGTAAGGTTACCCATGTCGGCTGGAAGAGCGGCTACGGTAAAACCGTCGAAATCACTCACGGTAACGGGATGTTGACCCGATACGCTCACATGTCCAAATTCAACGCCGCGTTGGGGCAGCAAGTCGCCGCTGGCGACATCATCGGCGCAATTGGCAGCACCGGCCGTTCGACCGGACCGCACCTTCACTTCGAAGTGCGAATCAATGACCGAGCGGTAAATCCGCGACCATTTTTGGAGAAAGCTCCCCATGTTCTCGAAGAAGCCCGAGCAGCCGCACCGCGTCAGCCCATCCGCCAAACAGTCCGGTAGGAATATGGCTGGAAACTCTACATTCTCGGTCATCGGAGCGGATGTCACGATTACAGGTGATGTGTCCGCCACGACCGAATTGCATGTCGATGGCCGAATTGAAGGCGACATCAAATGTGCATCGCTTGTGCAGGGTGAAGCGAGCGTGGTGAAGGGCGCTGTAGAAGCCGAAACTGCCCGCATGGCCGGTACTTTGAAGGGCTCCATTTCCGCGCGCGAATTGGTGATTTTGAAAACCGCAAAGATCCATGGTGATGTGCATTATGAGGCGCTTACCATCGAACAAGGCGCAGTTGTTGAAGGCAAGTTTGCACCGCAAAGCGTTAGCAAGGCAGTTGCCGCTCCGAAAAATGAAACGCGAACGGGCGGAGCGGCTACCAATGAAGAAGAGCCAAAGCTTACCCTCGCAAACTAGGCTCTGCTACTGCTCAAAGGCGCGAAGTTTACAAGCGCGAACCCAAGTCAATTGGCTGGCGGCATAACTTCAGTACGCAAAGCCTTGCGATCAAGCTTTCCGATCATAGTCTTGGGCAAATCGTCGCGAATAATCACTTTTCCCACCCGCTCGTGCTTGCCGACTTTGCCGTTAAGCCACGCCGCAAGATCGTCACCCGTAATTTCGAAACCATCGTTCAAAGTGACATAGGCGTAGGGTGTCTCACCAAGATAATCATCGGGCATGCCTATCACCAAGGCCTCTTTGACAGCTTCATGTTCGACCAAGACATTCTCAACCTGACTAGGGAAAACTTTAAAGCCCCCGACAGCAATCATATCCTTGCTGCGATCGACAATCTGGATGAAGCCATCCTCGTCTTGAACAGCGATATCGCCTGTCCTTAGCCAAGACTCGCCATCGATAATGACAAAGGCTGTCGCGGCAGCTTCTGGGCGATTCCAATATCCGCCCATCATTTGCGGGCCGCGGAGAACCAGTTCACCCGGTTCTCCCTCAGACGCGGGCTTAGACGGATCTTCCTTGTCGACAAACCGGATTAGGGTGCCCGGCACGACCTGACCGATCGTGCCGGGCTTACGCGTTCCTGCATAGGGATTGACCGAGACGACCCCCGAACTTTCAGTCAGGCCATAACCTTCAACCATCCGGACACCTGTTTCAGCTTCGAACTTTTCGCGCAGCGGGGCGGACAGCGGCGCGCCACCGGAAATGCACACTTTCAGCGATGACATGTCGGTGTCGTCAAGCTTGGGATTGTCTAGCAAGGCCTGAAACATTGTCGGCACGCCAGGGAATCCCGTCGCGCCATGTTTTTGTATAGTTGCGAGCACTTGCCCCGGATCAAACCTCGGTACCATCGCAATCGACGCGCCAGTGACCACCGCATGATTGAGCAATGCCGTGTTGGCGAAAACGTGAAACAGCGGCAAGCCGCCCATGAACACTTCATTCTGCGGGTTATCAAACGGGTTGATGGCAGCCACTTGTTGTGCGTTCATCGACAAATTCGCGTGGCTGAGCATCGCGCCCTTGGGCACACCGGTAGTGCCGCCAGTATACTGCAACAACGCCAGATCAGCCGGCTCAATTTGCGGCAATGATGGTAACTTGCCGTCAGTCCAGCCGCTCCAATCTGGGCCCGCCAGAAGATCATTCCACCGCAGTACGGCCGAATCTTTTGCCAGTTTCGCCAGTTTGGAACGTGCGAACAGTTTCATTGCGATCCGCTTGACCGGAGGAAGCATAGCAGCCAGTTCCCCGACCACTAGCGTCTCCAATCCAGATTGATGGAGCACCTGCTCTGCCGTCCCGTACAATTCGGGCACATCGACGGTAACTAGCAGTCTCGTACCGGAATCAGCGACCTGCTGGGACAGTTCCTCGACACTATAAAGCGGAGAGAAATTGACCGCCACCGCGCCCGCCATCATCGCGCCGTAATAGGCCGAAACATAAATTGGAACATTGGGCAGGAACAGGCCCACACGGTCACCCGCCTTAATTCCGTGCCCCCTTAGCGCCAGCGCAAATTTTTGCGCATCTTCATGCAAATTGCGGTAGGTGAAGCTGCGGCCCATAAAATGGATCAGCGGAGCATCAGGCGTTTGTAATGCGCTGCGAGCGAACATATCGGGCAGCGTCATGGGTTCGAGCGGCATATCCCACGGTTTAGGGTGATGATAGGGCGTTGTTTCGAACGGGTTTTGCACGTTACTTACATTCATGTAAGCAAAATGCCGCAAGCGCGCGGCCCGGGCAAGGGGCAGCGGCTGAATTATTTCAATTTATTGCGCGGCTTGCGGCATTCCTGCACTTTGGAACCAGAGCCGAACCGTTAATAGCGCGAAATTAGCCTTCGCTAGTGCCGTCAGCTTCCTCGGCACGCTTTGCTTCGAGCCAGGCCGCAGCTTCGGCTTCTTGAGCGGCTTCTGACACGGCTTTCTCAGCTGCATCGCGCTCTGCATGCAGTTCGGCGATCAGCTTCTCACGGTCGGTTGGACCCTTGGCCACTGGAACCTCATCAACCGCTTCTTCACCTTCAACAGGTTTGATGTTCTTGGCAGCCTTCGCCACCACCGCATCAAGCTCGCGCTGCGCGCACAGACCCAAAGTGACCGGATCTTTCGGTTGGATATTCTGGATGTTCCAGTGAGTCCGGTCGCGAATCGCGTTGATTGTGTTGCGAGTGGTCCCGATCAATTTGGAAATCTGCGCATCGGAAATTTCCGGATGGTTACGTAGCAGCCAGTTGATGCCGTCAGGCTTGTCCTGACGCTTGGACACTGGCGTGTACCGAGGGCCCTTAGTCCGCGTCACTTCAACCGGCGCTTTTTGCATAACCAAGCTGTAAGTTGGATCGGCCTGACCCTTATCAATCTCTGCCTGCGTCAATTCGCCCGAATGGAGCGGGTCGCGGCCAGTAAATTTGCTGCCGGCAAGATCGTCCGCCATCGCCTGAACTTCCAAAATATGCAGACCGCAAAATTCCGAAATCTGCTCAAAGCCGAGCGACGTATTATCGATCAGCCAAGTGGCAGTTGCATGCGGCATCAGCGGTTTGGGCTGGGTTTGGGCCACGATTTGAATCTCCGTAAAAATAATAGGGCCGCCCCTTTCGGAGCGGCCACTTCATGGGTTGATCTAGGGCATCACCCGCAGTTCGGCAAGCTTTTACGCTGCCGCCTAATCTGGGGCCCCTCTTTAGTGGCGATTGGGTGGCATCCTAAAACCTAACAGATTCTGGCAACCGAGTGTAGGAAGATCGACAGTCCGGGTTTTGAGAACTTGAATTGCTCGCCTGCTGAAGCAATAATCTCCGTGGAGCGTTAGCCACTCAGCCTTGCCCGACTTCCAGCACAATCTTTCCGATGTGATCACCGGCCTCCATGTGCGCGTGAGCAGCGCCTACATCGGCCAGGGCAAAAACCTGATCCATTTCGGGCCGAATTTTGCCGGTTTCGACTAACGGCCATGCGGTGCGAGAAATCTCGTCGCACAGCAAGGCTTTGAATTCGTCAGGCCTAGCCCGCAGGGTAGAGCCTGTCAGCGTCAAACGTTTGACCATGATCTGCGCCATATTCAATTCGGCCTGCATCCCGCCAAGCACCGCAATTGTGATATGGCGGCCATCTTCCGCCAGACAGGCTAGGTTGCGCGTCACATAATCGCCTGAGACCATATCGAGCACCAGCTGGACACCTTTGCCAGCGGTGATCGTTTTAACTTCTTCAACAAAATCGGCAGCCTTGTAATTGATTGCGTGATCCGCGCCGATCGCCTTTGCCGCGGCGCATTTTGCATCATTCCCGCAAGTGACAATTACATCCAACCCGAATGCCTTGCCCAGTTTGATTGCCATCGTGCCGATGCCGCTGGTTCCGCCATGGACGAGCAATGTCTCACCTTCCCCCGCCCAGCCTCGTTCAAAGACATTGTGCCACACAGTAAACAAAGTCTCAGGCAGCGCCGCAGCTTCTGCCAAGGACAATCCATCAGAGACCGGCAGGCAATGCTCGATTTTGGCGAGGCAATATTCGGCATAGCCGCCGCCAGTCACTAGCGCGCAAACGCGTTGGCCCGTGGCATCCGGAATCACGCTCTCTCCGCTGGCAACGATTTCGCCTGCTATCTCAAGCCCGGGAATGGGCGAGGCCCCAGGTGGCGCAGGGTAATGTCCCATGCGCTGGATAACATCGGGACGGTTCACTCCGGCAAATGCGACTTTGACAAGAACTTCATTCTCGCTTGGAATAGGAACGGGCAGAGTTTGCGGTCGGAATACTTCGGGGCCGCCAGGCACATCAAAGCCCATGGCGGTCATCGTTTGAGGAACATTTTCTGGCAAATTACCCACGGACTAGACCCCAAATCGCCAATATCTATGACAACATAGCCCTGTTGCCCCCATGCGACAGAACAACGCTATGCACCGCAACTAACCCCGCCGCGTATTGACAGCAAGCCCGCAGTCTTGCGAAACTGCCCGCCAATGGAAGAAGATGATCGTCCCCGCCGCAAAGGCGACGCTGCTGGCAAACTTTCTGCAGAGGATCTTGCGCCCTATTCTCAAGATGAATTGGCCGAGCGGATCAATCTACTCGAATCCGAAATCACGCGTGTTAAAATGCACCGCGACAAGGCGGCGGCGCATATGGCAGCCGCAGACGCTTTATTCGGCAAAAGAGATTCTTAATGGTGAGCGGTCGCAATCGCCCGAACTCTTCCCATCTATATTACAGATGCCAGGCGGAATTTCCCGTAAGCTTTGCCCCCGATCATCGGTTTAGCTTTGGTTAACCATGTCTGTTCCATAGTCCCTTCGAAGGGAATTTTTGCTCCTGATGCCGAAAGATAGCTGAATGCCAAGCTTTGCCCAAAACCTCGAAAAGACGCTCCATTCGGCGCTCGCGAATGCCTCGGACCGCCGGCATGAATATGCCACGCTGGAACATTTATTGCTCGCGCTGATCGATGATGATGATGCTGCAAAAGTGATGAAATCATGCGGTGTCGAAATGGGTGAACTGCGCAAAGTAGTAGAGACCTATCTCGACCAAGAATATCAATCGCTTAAAACCGAGGAAGATTCAGATCCTCAACCGACCGCCGGTTTCCAACGGGTTATCCAGCGCGCGATCCTGCATGTTCAATCGTCGGGCAATGACACTGTAACTGGGGCAAATGTGCTAGTCGCCTTGTTCTCGGAACGCGATTCTTACGCAGTTTATTTCCTTCAACAACAGGATATGAGCCGCCTCGACGCGGTCAGCTTTATCAGCCACGGTATCGGCAAGGGCGGCCAGCCGATGGATCCAGCCGCTCCGCAAGGCGCAGACGAAACACCCGGCGAAGAAAAGAGCGGCGAGACGAGCAAAAAGGAAACTGCGCTCGATCAATTCACCGTCAATCTCAACGAAAGGGCAGAGGCAGGCAAGATCGATCCGCTTATCGGTCGCGGTCCCGAAGTGGACCGGACGGTTCAGATCTTGTGTCGCCGCTCCAAGAACAACCCGCTTTATGTCGGCGACCCTGGCGTTGGTAAAACCGCTATCGCTGAAGGTTTGGCGCGTAAGATTGTCGAGGGCGACGTGCCTGAAGTTCTGCTCGAAGCGGTTATCTACTCGCTTGATATGGGCGCACTGCTTGCTGGCACACGCTACCGCGGCGATTTCGAAGAGCGGCTCAAACAAGTTGTCAACGAGCTCGAACAGATGCCGCATGCGGTCCTGTTTATCGATGAAATTCATACTGTTATAGGCGCTGGTGCGACCAGCGGCGGGGCAATGGATGCTTCGAATTTGCTGAAGCCAGCGCTTAGTAGCGGCGCCATCCGCTGCATCGGCTCAACCACCTACAAAGAATTCCGCAATCACTTCGAAAAGGACCGCGCTTTGCTGCGTCGGTTCCAGAAAATTGACGTTAATGAGCCCACAATTGAGGATACCATCAAAATACTCAAGGGTCTGCGCAGCGCGTTCGAAGACCATCACAAGGTTCGCTACACGCCCGACGCACTGAAAACGGCGGTCGAATTGTCGGCGCGTTACATCAATGACCGGAAATTGCCCGATAAGGCAATCGACGTCATTGACGAGGTCGGCGCGATGCAGATGCTTGTCCCGCCAAGTCGTAGGAAAAAGAAAATTACTGCGCGGGAGATCGAGCAAGTCATTGCGACGATGGCACGCATCCCGCCCAAATCGGTCAGCAAGGATGATAAAAAGGCCCTCGAAAACCTCGGTCGCGATCTGAAACACGTCGTCTTCGGTCAGGACGAAGCGATCGGCCGCCTGTCGACCGCGATGAAGTTGAGCCGCGCCGGATTGCGCGACCCAGACAAACCGATTGGCAGTTTCCTGTTCAGCGGGCCAACCGGCGTCGGCAAAACCGAAGTTGCCCGACAGCTTGCCAGCATTATGGGCATCGAGCTCAAGCGCTTCGACATGTCCGAATATATGGAACGCCATAGCGTATCGCGCCTGATTGGTGCGCCTCCTGGCTATGTCGGATATGATCAGGGCGGCTTGCTAACCGATGCGATCGATCAGAACCCGCATTGCGTGTTGCTGCTTGACGAAATCGAGAAGGCTCATCCCGATCTGTTCAATATTCTGCTTCAGGTGATGGATAATGGCCGTCTGACAGATCACCATGGCAAGACAGTCGATTTCCGCAACGTCGTGCTCATCATGACCACCAATGCCGGCGCTTCCGATATGGCGCGCAGCGGTATCGGTTTTGGTGACGTATCGAAGGCTGACGCTGGGACCGAGGCGGTGAAAAAGATGTTCACGCCGGAATTTCGCAATCGCCTGGATGCAATTGTGCCATTTGCCTATCTTGGCACGGACACCGTCAGCCGCGTTGTCGACAAGTTCATCCTGCAGCTCGAATTGCAGCTCGCGGACCAGAACGTGCACATTCAATTTGATACCGACGCGCGCGAATGGTTGGCGAAGAAGGGCTACGACAAAATGTACGGCGCCCGCCCGATGGGTCGCTTGATTCAAGACGAGATCAAACAGCCATTGGCCGAAGAATTGCTGTTCGGAAAACTAACCGATGGCGGCGAGGTCCATGTCACCATGAAAGGTGGGAAACCGAGCTTCGAAGTAAGTCCGGCCCCGCCCAAAAGCGTGCCCAAGCGTAAGCCAGCAAAGAAGGCTTCTGCAAAGAAGGCTGCGAAACCGATAACGAAAAAGCCAGACGCTCAGGCTGGTGAAGGTGGCGACGATAAAGGCGAGAGCTAGGCATCCTCTCGTTACCAAACAAAGGGGCGCGAACCGCTTAAGGTTCGCGCCCCTTTTTCAATCTGGAAACAGCCTTCAGCTGAGCTCGGCAAGGCCTGAAGCAATTGCAGCGATCATTTCATCGGTGATCGCACCGCCGGAAAACGGTTGCACTTCTTTAAAGCTCATTCCTTTGATTTGGTCATAGGCAGGGTGCAATTCGACTCCGGGGACATTCGCATCAACAACCGCCTTGGCGCGCTCATCCGCCATCAGATCCGCGATAGGCGAATCGATGGTTAGAGCAGCTGCCGCTTCAACCGCAGCCTCCTCAGCTGGCTGCGCCGTTTCAGCTGTTGGGGTCATCTCAACTTCTTGCGCATGAGCGCCAGAAGCGAGGAGCAAAGAAGCGGCAAAGAGAGTGGATTTCATGGACGGGTTCCTTAAATTTTCATTCGAGCGGATTAACCCGCCGGCAATTCGGAGCTAGCAGAACCAGCTTGCCTCAAGATGAAGCAACGCCTTGGCCCTTATTGGTTCAGGTGCGCGGCCCACATATGCTTTGATTCACCCTCTGTCGCAATCTCGAATTATGCAGTGGCCATACCCACGAAGCCAAGCATCCATTAAGTTGCAAATACGAACTTAATGGAATATGCGGGCCAACAATTACCAATCCAAGGAGCTTTTCCATGACACTCTATGAACAAACTATCCCGGTTTACCGCCAAGGTTTAGCCATGCTTTCCGGCTTGCTTGCCAAGGCAGAGTTGCATGAAAAATGCGGCACGCTGCTAGAGGCGAGCCTGACTGAGGATATGCATCCACTGGCCGTGCAAATTCGCTTCCTGTCGAATCAGCCGGGCGAAGCGATGGAGCGCCTCACCGGTCAAAAATTCAATTCGCGCGACGAAAATGCCGCAAGTTTCGCTGATGCGCGCGCAACACTTGCCCAGATGGACACCCACCTTGCAGCGATCACCGAAGGCGATTTGGTTAGTGCAACCGATCAACTGGTCGTTGACCTTCCCAACGGGATGGAATTCACAATGACTGCGGAGCAATATGTGCGCGACTGGTCGATCCCCAATTTCTACTTCCACCTGACAACTGCCTACGCGATCCTGCGGAAGGAAGGCGTAGAGGTCGGCAAGGCCGATTTCCTCCCTCATATGATGAAATATGCGACAAAGATGCCAACCGGCTAAGTGAATGAGCGCTCGTGGCGGGGCTTGAATCGGATCGCTCCGCCGAGTTGCGCGGCGCAACATATGCTTTAGTGGCAAAAATTTTGCGGGCATTTGCCAGCGATTACCCAGCGGATACGAGCCGATGCCCTCAGTCTGACAAATCAATCGCCGCAATCGCTGCGCCGTGGTGCTTCGCATTCTCGGTGTAATGCGCGACTCCGATGCGCATTCCTGCAATCGCGGGTTCGGGCAGATCGCGCAGGAATTTAGCGGGGCGGCCAGCCCAAAGCTGGCGCGGCTCCATTACCTTGTTTTCGGTCAGCATCGCGCCTGCAGCCAGCATTGCGTCTGATCCGATCACCGAATTGTTCATTGCAATCGCGCCGAGCCCGACAAAGCCGCGATCCTCAATCGTGCAACCATGCACCATCGCCATGTGGCCAACTAACACGTCATCGCCAATGATACAGGGAGAGCCATCAGGAGAACCGGGCCGCTCGGGATCACAATGGACCACGCTGCCATCCTGAATATTGGTCCGCTCACCAATGACAATCCGGCTGACATCGGCGCGCAGTACACAATTGTACCAGATCGAGCTATCCGCCCCGATCTCCACGGCGCCGATAATAACGCATCCCGGCGCGACAAAAGCACTGTCATGAATTTTGGGCGTTTTACCGTGAATTGGGACGATGGTTACACCGGGGCGTGCTGCGGTCATGCGATATGCTCCTGCCATTGTGCGCGAGTGAGGCTGTATAGAATGGTCGTGCGGTCTTCAGGCGGATAGGCTGGATCGTCAAAATCGAGGTCTTTGCGCCGCTCCATGCCGAGTTTTTGCATTAGCTTCCAACTGCCAATATTGGCTTCGCTGGTAAGCGCCACAAGATGCGGCGCTTCGACAGGCCCAAAGGCCCAGTCGATAATGGCCCGCACCGCTTCTTCGGCATAGCCTCTGCGCCAGCGATCTTCACGAACCAACCAACCCATTTCATGGTCACCCTGGTTGGAGGCGTGTGGACTGTCGACCCGCTTGATTCCGCAATAGCCGACCATTTCGCCAGTTGCTTTCTCGATCATGAAAAGAAACCCGAATCCTTCGCGAGCATAGAGCGCCATTACTTTAGCGTGTCTCGCTTCAATCTCATGCATCTCCATGACGCCGCCGAGCCGCGCCATCATAGCAGGCGTATTGAGCAGGCGATTGTGCAATTCTGCATCGTCATCATCCACCGTCCGCAGAACAAGCCGCTCGGTTTCGGCGACGATATCAGGCATCGGAAGAGAACCACGCATCGCGGTCGATCGAATAGACGATGATTAGCCCTGTTTCGGGATCAAATTCTGCGTTCGCAAAATCGAGATCCTTGCGCCGGCGCATGCCAAATCGTGTCATCAGGCCCCAACTCGGCGTATTGCCTTCAACTGTCAGCGCAACAACTTCTTCCGCGGCGAACTCGCTGAAAGCGAGGTCTAGCGAGGCTGCGGCGGCCTCCTTCGCATAACCCTTGCCCCACGCATCTTCGCGCAAGCGCCAGCCGACCTCCATCATTCCGATCGGGCCGCCAGCCTGATTGCAGCGCTTCAGGCCGCAAAATCCTAGAATTGCGCCATCTTCCTTTCGCTCTACTACCCAGAATGTGTGTCCGAATTCCGTACGGTAGCTTTCGAGCCTAGCCCGTGCCCCAGCGCGCTTCTCTTCATTACATACGCCTCCCAGCCAGCGCATCACCGCTTGTGTATTGGTATTCTGCCAAAAATCGGGCCAATCATCATCCTGCCAGTCGCGGAGGATCAGGCGAGATGTCTCATGGCGAAAGTCAGCCATTGAGAAGCTTTGCCGCATGCGCCGCGTGATAGGTCAGGACGCCTGTGCACCCAGCACGTTTGAAGCTCATAAGTGTTTCCAGGACCAGCGCGTCACGGTCCCCTGCTCCAGCCGCGGCCGCTGCCTCAATCATAGCGTATTCGCCGCTGACTTGATAGGCAAAGACAGGAATTTCAAACCGGTCTTTTACCCGCCGGACTATGTCAAGATAGGGCAGGCCCGGCTTGACCATCACGCTGTCCGCACCTTCGCTCAGGTCGAGCGCGACCTCACGCAAGGCCTCCTCACCATTGGCGGGGTCCATTTGGTAGGATTTCTTGTCACCTTTGAGCAACCCGCCGGAGCCAACCGCATCGCGGAATGGGCCATAAAAGGCAGAAGCATACTTGGCGGCATAGGCCATGATTTGGACGTTGGCGTGATCTTCCGCCTCCAATGCCGAGCGAATTGCGCCGACTCGCCCATCCATCATATCCGACGGGGCGATAATATCTGCGCCCGCCGCTGCCTGGTTGAGCGATTGCTCGACGAGCACCTCAATAGTCGCATCATTGCTTACATAACCTGCATCATCCAGCAGGCCGTCTTGCCCATGCGTGGTATACGGATCGAGCGCGACGTCAGTCAAAATACCGATCTGATCACCGCATGCCTCACGAATTGCCCGGATGGCTCGGCACATCAAATTGTCAGGACTAAGCGCCTCTGCCCCGTCGTCAGACCGCCGGTCCGCCTGTGTGTTGGGGAACAGCGCAATACACGGAATTCCAAGCGCAATCGCTTCCATCGCGCGTTTGGCAATCAAATCCACCGACCAGCGGGACACGCCGGGAAGCGAGGCGATCGGCTCCTCGACACCTGTGCCCTCGGTCACGAATAGCGGCCAGATTAAATCGGCAGGCGTGAGGGTGGTCTCCCGGTGAAGCGAACGGCTCCATCCGGTGGAGCGTATGCGGCGCAGGCGAGTATCTGGAAAAAAACCGGTCATCATTCATCCCTGTGCCGCAATTCTGCCGGCGGTTCAATCGGGACTGCACTCGTGGCCGTCTAAGGCACCTTTTTCGGCACGGCTATCTTGTCAATTTCGCGGACAGGCACGTCTTCCTGTGGTGCCGCAGGCTTCAAATCGACCAGAGCAGCGCCTGCCTCCACTTGTTTCAATTGCGTCAGCTTCGCACGGAACTGGCTGAGCTCGGCACCCGACAATTGTGCGCGCGTAACAAATTTAACCGATGCAGGGTTAACCGCACGGCCATTCCGGTACATTTCATAGTGCAAATGCGGGCCGGTCGAGAGGCCGGTTGACCCGACATAGCCGATTACTTGGCCGCGCCGGACCGATTGGCCGCTGCGAACGGCAATACGGCTCATGTGGCAATAGCGCGTATCCATACCGCCGCCGTGGCGGAGCCGGACAGCATTACCGCAGCCACCCATCCGGCCCGAACCGACTACTTGTGCATCTGCTACCGCAACAATCGGAGTGCCGCTCGAAGCGCGGAAATCCATGCCGGAATGCATCCGGCGATAGCCAAGGATCGGATGTCGACGCATCCCAAAGCCTGAACTTATTCCCCCAGGAACCGGTGCCAGCAAGCCGCTGCGCTGTTCGCCAACGCCCGATGCCTCGAAGAAGCGTCCCTCGCTGCCCCATCGCATCAATTGTGTTTGTGACTTACCGCCGCGATCAATCCCTGCATAAAGCAATTGGCCTGCCTGACGGTCGCCAGTGGCGGCGCGCTTATGTGCCACGATAATATCAAACGTGTCAGTAGAGCGGACCGAACGATCCATATCGATCTGGTCGCCCAGCGTGGACAGGAATTGCTGGACGGCGCTGGCCGGTGCACCTGCGGCTCTGGCTGAGCGATAAAGACTGCTGCCAACGAGACCGCGAATGCGGAGTGGAGTGTTATCCACCTGAATTGGAATGCGTTTTAGCGACAGATTGCCGTCAATGCGGTCTATTTGCAGGGCCAAATCAAACCGTGCACGGAAATTGATCGCATCGAGCGGGCGAGCTTGCCCAGCTGATGACCTTCTGCCCAAAGTAATGTCGATCTGTGTTCCGGGCTCGATGTCACTTAGCGACATGGTGCGGGCGATAAGCTCGCTCACCGTTTGCGCATCGCCGGACCCCACGCCTGAGCGCTGGAGCATCCGGCCAAAACTGTCGCCCTTTGCGAGGGTCGCCAAAAATTCGAGCTGCGGGCGCTCTGGCGCATTCTCAAGTTGTTTGACTGACGGGGTTGCCCCCATGTGCCGGCCGCTATCTGCTCCAAGCGCGAGCGGCATAATCATCTGGCTGCGGAATTCATCGCGCGCAGAATCATCCAATTCCATGGCAGGGGCTGCTTCGAGCGGTGAAAAATCGGGCCACATCGCAAGTGCGAGAGCAGATAGACCAACTAATGTCCCAACACCGCGAAACCATCGGCCACTCCCAATCGCCTCGGCCAAATCGGGGGCGAGATCAAGTTTCTCCATCTTTTCAGATGCAGAAAACCGCCATTCGTCGAATTTGTCGCTGAGCTTCCGCGCGCGCTGAATAACTTTGGGTGGTTGGTTTTCTAACAGAAGTGCATGCGACAGAGATGCCGCGCGCCAAGAGACATCGCCGCCGCCATGATCGTCGCCAGCCAGAATGGCCTCTTCGCTTTTGCGCGACTTAAACAACGCGCCCTCCTTCAAAGGTCGCGGCTGTCATTGATGCGACCCGACCTACGCGGTCTTCTATGACGCTTTCTCTGGAGAATTAAAGTTAACAACGGTTTAAATCACCAATATCCTAGCTTGCAATCAGATAGGCTGTTGAGGCTTTGCGATGAGCGGTTGCAGCAGCGGCAAGCGAGTGCCACATTTGCCAAGTGAACTCTCGCCTTTCCGACCAATCCACGATCAAAGCGGTGCTGGGCCCGACCAACACGGGCAAGACGCACCTTGCGATTGAACGGATGTGCGCACATTCGAGTGGCGCAATGGGTTTTCCGCTGCGCTTGCTGGCGCGGGAGGTTTATGACCGGGTCGTAGCAATTAAGGGAACAGCGCAAGTCGCACTGCTAACTGGCGAAGAACGGATCGAGCCACCAGACGCCCGATATTTCTGCTGCACCGCCGAAGCGATGCCCAAAAGCACGGGCGGAACCAATGGCAAGCTCGCTTTTGTGGCACTGGATGAAGCCCAATTGGGCGGCAACCGCGAACGAGGGCATGTTTTCACCGACCACCTGCTCCATACCAGAGGGCGGGAAGAAACGATGCTGCTCGGCGCTGCGACGCTGGAGCCGCTGGTTCGCGCGCTCGTGCCAAATGCCGAAATCATCAGCCGCCCACGATTTTCAACCTTAACCCATATCGGGCCGCGCAAATTGTCCCGCTTGCCGCCGCGCAGTGCCATCGTCGCCTTTTCGGCGGAGCAGGTTTACGCCGTAGCCGAAATGCTACGCCGGTTTCGCGGTGGCTCGGCGATTGTGATGGGAGCGCTAAGTCCCGAAACCCGCAACCGGCAAGTCGCGATGTTCCAATCAGGTGAGGTTGATTACATCGTCGCCACCGACGCCATCGGAATGGGTCTTAATCTTGACATCAACCATGTCGCCTTTGCCTCGCTCAAAAAGTTTGATGGCATCCGCCAGCGCCGGCTTATTCCAGCGGAAATTGCCCAGATTGCTGGCCGCGCAGGTAGACACCAAACCGACGGTACTTTCGGCATGCTTTCCGGCGCTGGCGGGAAAGGCCTCGAACCGGCCGATTTCACCGAAGAGGAAATTTATGCGGTTGAGGAGCATCGCTTCGCCCCAATGACCAAGTTGCTTTGGCGAGATTCGCAGCCGAGGTTTGACTCAATTTCCACGTTGATTGCCGATCTGGAACGCATTCCCCATCAGACCCAATTGCAAGTGATGCCCGAGACAATTGATCTCGCAGTGTTGAAGCGACTGGCGGACGAGTCGCTCTCGTCAGACGTCAAGGGGCCGTCACAAGTGCGTAGATTCTGGGATGTTTGTTCACTACCCGACTTTCGCCAGCAAGGGGCGGAAACGCATTCGCGCTTCGTCGCGCGGCTCTGGCAGGATCTGCATGACGGCTACATCGGCGCAGATTTTGCCGCCGCCCGCATTGCCGAACTCGACAATATGCAAGGCGACATCCATGCTATCCAGGGCAGGATAGCCGCGATCCGCAGTTGGGCTTATATTTGTCAAAGGCCTGACTGGGTGTTGGCACGGGATGAAATGGCCAGCCGCGCGATGGCGGTCGAGGCTAAATTGTCAGACGCGCTTCATGGCAGGCTGACCGAACGTTTTGTGAATAGAAGGACTGCAATCCTGATGAAAACTCTGGGCCAGGATCCCGCAATGTTGCCGGTTAAGCTGGCAGAAGACGGTGCATTATGTGTCGAAGACGAACCGATCGGCAAGGTTGAGGGGTTCCGCTTCACCGTCGACCCGCTTGCCAACCATTCTGACCGCAAAATGCTGCTGTCCGCTGGTGAAAAAGCATTGCCGCGTATTTTGGGTGAGCGCGCTCGGAAATTGCTGGCTGGCAATCTGGAAGGTTTGCATCTCCGCAAGGGAGCAATCTGGTGGGGCAACCAGAAGGTCGCGTCGCTGGACATTGGTGTGGGTGCAGCTGCTGCCAAGATCGACTTATCGCGAGATCTGGATGCCCTGACAGAAACGGACCGCGCTGCTATGGCATCAGGGCTGGAGCAATGGCTTTCCAAAAAGACCGAGCCGGTTGCGCCGCTCCACAAGATGGAGGCCGCAACTCGCGATAAGGATGCTGGATCGCAAGCGCGCGCATTGCTTTTGACACTGATTGCGGGTCACGGTTTTGTGACTCGCGAGAAGGCCGGACTGGAGCATTTGCCCAAAGAAGTCAGGCCGTTCCTTCGCCGTCTTGGTGTCACATTTGGCGCGCTGGATATATTTGCACCCGCTTTGCTGAAGCCTGCGCCCCGCCAAATTCTGCATGCGTTGGGCGTAGATCGCAGGCCTTTACAGGAGAACATGCAGCCCGTGATTGAAGGTGCTGGCAAGCACCCATCGGGATATCGGTCCGCTGGCAAGCAAGCAGTGCGGATCGATATTGCCGAGAAGATCATGCGTGCGGCGCACGAGGCAAAGGCTCAATCAGGAAAGAGGCGTTTTCGAATTGATCCGGCGCTTGCGATTTCAACAGGGCTTACGCAGGATAGCTTCAAGCGGTTACTTAGCGCGGCTGGCTTTCGCATCCAGCCGGTACGTATTTTGAAAGAGGGGGCCTACGGACCGCCTGCACCTGATACTTGGGAATGGAAGCCAACGCGGCGCAAGCAACAGCATGTCGCAAATGCCGGCCCTCGTGAAGGCAGTGCATTTTCAGCTCTGGCAGATCTGGTTCGGTAAGTCACAGACACGATGAGGATTGATCGGCTCCTGTGCTACTTGCGGTTCGTAAAAACGCGAAGTCAGGCACGAAGACTGATCGAGCAGGGGCACAGCCGCTGCAATGGCACCCGAATTATTCGTGCAAGCCTTCCGATTACCGAATCAGATATTCTGACCTTGGCGTTAGGCAAGACTGTACGAATCGTTGAAATTTTACAGCTGCCCACGCGGCGCGGATCGGTTCATGACGCTAAGGCTTGCTATCGCGTTCTTGACCCACAGGAGGAAGGTGCCATAGCAGAGGCCAAATCATTACAGGATAAAGGGAACACGCCACCATGACATATGTCGTCACCGAAGCGTGCATTAAGTGCAAATATACCGACTGCGTAGAAGTCTGCCCCGTGGACTGCTTCTATGAAGGCGAGAATATGCTGGTTATCAATCCCAGCGAATGCATTGACTGCGGCGTATGCGAACCAGAATGCCCGGCCGAGGCCATTTTGCCTGATACAGAAGATGGTCTCGAAAAAGTTCTTGAGCTCAATACCAAATATTCCGCTGAATGGCCCAATATCACTACCCAGAAGGAGCCACCAGCCGACGCCGATGATTTTAAAGGCGTGGAAGGCAAGATGGAAAAGTTCTTCTCTCCCGAGCCGGGCGAAGGCGACTAGGTTTATGTCCGTATTGCGGTTGGTAAAACCCTGATTCTCGTGAGAATCAGGGCGCGATACGTTGCCAATCAATACCGACTCGCAATTTTGTTGCGCTCGTGCTATATGAATTATTCACCGCACCGACGTAACCTCGGTGGAAGGTGCATAATTGAAAAGGGGCGCAACCACTTTTCGACAACAAGATTAGGATTGGACCGAGTCGCACGATACGGCCTAAGCTAGATTTTGGCTGTCCTTAAGGTGACCGTACCGCACGAAAGGACTTTTTATGGCTGGCAAGGCTCTCGCCTTCGATGTCGGCGACTATGTCGTCTACCCAAAGCACGGTGTCGGCCGTGTCACCGAAATTCAAAATGAAGAAATCGCTGGAATGGCGCTGGAACTCTATGTTCTGCGCTTTGAAAAGGAGCGCATGACGCTCCGTGTTCCCACCAACAAGGTTGAAGCCATTGGCATGCGCAAGCTGTCGAGCGACAAGACTTTAAAAGAGGCCATGGAAACGCTCAAAGGCAAGCCCAAGGTCAAACGCACCATGTGGAGCCGCCGCGCTCAGGAATATGAAGCGAAGATCAATTCAGGCGATTTGGTATCTATTGCCGAAGTGACCCGCGATCTGTTCCGCCCCGATGATCAGCCCGAGCAATCTTATTCTGAACGGCAGATCTTCGAGGCTGCATCGAGCCGTCTGGCGCGCGAATTGGCCGCAATGGACAAGACCGACGAGCCTACTGCCTTGGAAAAGGTTCTGGATATCCTGCGCGAGCACGCCCCGCAATATTATGACAATGGCGACGATGATAGCTGATCGACGAACCGCCTGACCAATCCGACAAGGGCTGCCTGAAAGGGCGGCCCTTTTCATTGTGGTGCCTTGTTTAAACGCCTTCACTGTATTATGTGTGCAATACAGTTCTATGGAGGATCCAATGTTTAATCAACTTCTCAAAAAAATGGCCCCTGCGGCGGTTATGGCACTCGGGCTGAGCCTCAGCGCATGCAACGTCAACATGTCGATCAATGGTGACGAAGGCGTGCCGCTCGCCGAACTTGACCAATCCGGCGATGCTCCGACCGGGGTCGCGTTGCTTGGTCCTGATACGGTTATCATTACCGAAGGCGACACTCTGGGAATTACGGTTGAAGGTAAGAGCGAGGCAGTCGAGGCCATGCGCTTCACATTGGAAGGCGGGACGCTCGCCGTGATGCGCGACTCAGATATTTGGGATGGCGACGACAAGGCCACAGTCCGCGTCACGATGCCCGCACCAGAAGATTTGAATATGGCCGGCTCCGGGCGTATCGAAGCGATGACTATGGCAAGCCAAGCAAATATTAACATTGCGGGGTCCGGCACGATTGAGGTTTCAGCAATCTCTTCCGAGGATCTTGAAGTTGCTATGGCGGGCTCAGGCAAAGTGAAAGTAAGCGGCACCGCCAATTCACTTGAAGTCGCTGTAATGGGGTCGGGCGAAACCGATCTTGCGGGACTGAAAGTTGAAACGGCAGAGGTTTCGATCGCTGGCTCGGGCAGCGTCAGCCTTGCCTCCGATGGCAAAGTCGAGGCCAACATTGCGGGATCGGGTAACGTGAATGTCAGCGGTAGCGCGACTTGCGAAGTGAATTCGATGGGTTCTGGCAAAGTGACCTGCAAATCACCCGCAGCGAAATCAGAGCCTGAGGCAACATCTGGAGACGGGCAAGCCGAATAATCGCCTTGTTCATATATTCTGTGATAGGGCCGCGCGTCAAAGGAGAACCTTTATGCGCGGCCTCTTGATTATAGCTGCTGTGGCCAGCTCGCTGACGCTGTCAGGCTGCCTGGCTAAGGCGGCCTTAGATGTAGCCACCGCACCGGTTCGGGTGGCGAGCAAGGCAGTCGATCTCGCCACCACCAGTCAATCTGAAGCAGATGAAAAACGCGGCCGGGAAATCCGTCAACGAGAGGAGCGTTTAGGCAGGTTGCAGCGACAGTATGAAAAGGAGCAGCAAGATTGCACCGATGGCGATCGCAGGGCCTGCGAAAAAGCGCAGAAAACCTACGCCGAGATGCAGGTTCTGATGCCTGGCGTACCAGTGGAGCCCGTTACGCGGTGATCAGGCCGATGCCCGGCGAAGACGGTCGTTGATTGCTTTGCCTAATCCGGTGTCAGCAATCGGAGCTACAGCAATCCGAGGCAAATCGGAACCGGTCGCTTCATGCAGACAAGCATAAAGATTGGACCCGGCCTCGGCCAAATTGCCTGAAACTGACAGCGAGCAATCGCCAGCCACTGCCCCGAAACCGATGTGAAATTCGTCCGCTTCCGCGCGTTCGGCGTTGAGCCGGACTGGCTTGCCGGGGGCATAATGGCTCGCGAGCTGTCCGGGCGCTTCGATTGAATTTCCGCTAGCTCCTCTCTCCAATCCCCGGTCAAAATAGTGTCTGTGCAAAGCATCCAGATCGACTGGGCCGGGCCGCAGCTCCTCCCAACTACCATCTTCGCGAACAGCCAGGATCGTCGATTCAAGCCCTTTTTCGCATGGTCCGGCATCAAGGATCAGATCAATTCTTTCATCAAGCGACGCCGCCACATGGCTAGCGCTGGTCGGACTGATAAAGCCGCTGCGGTTTGCCGAAGGGGCAGCAAGCGGGAACTCACAAATCTCTAGCAATGCCCGCATTACAGGATGTGCTGGGGCACGCAGCGCCACCGTTGGCAGCCCAGCGCTTACCGCGTCAGCCAAACCGGCATCTGGATTCAACGGAACAACGAGAGTGAGTGGCCCGGGCCATTCCAATTCTGCCAGCCATGATGCGCTGCCAGTCAAATTTGCATAGCTTCGCGCATGTTCAGCATCGCGGACATGAACAATTAGCGGATTGAAGCTCGGCCGCCCCTTTGCTGCATAGATCTTGGCGACCGCTTCCTCATTGTCAGCGCGGGCAGCGAGACCATAAACCGTCTCCGTCGGCACTGCGACCAAGCCCCCCGAACGCAGGATTTCGGCCGCACGGGCGATTCCGGCAGCGTCAGCAAGTATTGATTCCGTAGCGTTCTTGTCGCCCATGCCGCCGCGCTATAAGTGAGGGGCACAAAAAGCCAAGGGAATCGTTGTTCCTGCGCATTCACAATACCTTTCAAGGAAACTGAAATTGACCCCTTTCACACCTCCTACCCAGGACCAGTTGCTAGCAATCAAAATCAATTCCGGGATCGCGGAATTGGCTCAAAGTGAGCGCTTTGCTGCTGCCGAAGAGGATATGGTGCAGGCGATTGTCGAAGGTGTGGGCGCATTTGCCGCAGGCGAATTTGCTCCACTTAATCGCATAGGCGATCTCGAAGGGGCGAAGCTCGAAAACAACATAGTCCGCCTACCCGATGGCTACAATGCGGCCTATGATCAATATGTTGCGCAGGGCTGGAACGCGATTGCCTCTCCGCAAGAGTTTGGCGGCCAAGGCCTGCCGTTCACGCTCGCTTGCAATGTGATCGAGAACTTAGGTGCGGCTAATATGGCCTTCACTTTGCTCCCGATGCTGTCGGTCGGTGCAATCGATGCGGTCGAAAACCACGGCAATGACGAACAAAAGTCGGTCTACTTGCCCAAGCTGGTCAGCGGCGAATGGTCGGGCACAATGAATTTAACCGAGCCACAAGCAGGGAGCGATGTCGGCGCCCTCCGTTCCACCGCAACGCCAATCGAAAGCGGAGACCATGCGGGCAAATATCTGATCAACGGCCAGAAAATCTATATCACTTGGGGGGAGCACGAGCTTTCCAAGAACATAATCCATCTGGTGCTTGCCCGGCTACCCGGCGCGCCTGAGGGCACCCGCGGAATTTCATTGTTCATTGTGCCCAAATACCACGTGAACGATGATGGTTCTTTGGGCAGCAAAAATGACCTGCGCTGCGTCAGCCTTGAACATAAATTGGGGATCAATGCCTCTCCGACCTGCGTGATGAGTTACGGCGACAATGGCGAGTGTATTGGCGAGCTCATCGGTGAGGAAAATCGCGGTCTGGCAGCGATGTTCACGATGATGAACAATGCGCGGATCAATGTTGGCAGCCAAGGTGTGCAGATAGCCGAACGGGCGCTGCAACAGGCGGCCTATTATGCCAAGGACCGCGTCCAGTCGGCACGCGCCGGTTCGCCGGACCGCGCTCCTGTCGCGATTATAGAACATCCCGACGTCCGCCGGATGCTACTGCGAATGAAATCCCTGACCGAAGCGATGCGCGCACTGCTCTATTACACTACAGGCCAGGTTGACCGCGGCACGTTGGGCGATGCCGCTGCTGGGGCGCGCGGCGATGTGCTCGTTCCGATGATTAAGGCCTGGGGCACCGATACGGGTATCGATGTTGCCAGCATCGGCGTGCAAATTCACGGAGGTATGGGATTTGTCGAAGAAACCGGCGCAGCACAACATTACCGCGACGCGCGCATCGCCCCCATCTATGAAGGCACGAATGGTATACAGGCGGCTGATCTAGTGACGCGTAAGCTCGGCCTTGAAAATGGTGAGGTTTATGCCCGCCTGATGGCCGATATTGCTCAGGCTGCGGCGGATGAACCAGCGCTCGCGTCGCTGGCACAGGATTGCGCAGCCATTGCAGAGTGGATGCGCGAAACTGCCTCGTTGGATGACAAATTGGCGGGTAGCGTGCCCTTCTGCACCATGTCGGCAGTTGCGGTTGCGGGCTGGCAGATGCTGCTTCAAAAACGCGCTGTCGAGAGCGGTGAAGCACCATCGTTGGCCGCGATCAAGCCGGTGACTGCGCAGTTCTTCATCGACCACGTCGTCCCGGAAGCAGCCGGCTTGAAAGCCTCAGCCACTGCGGGTTCAGACATATTCTATGCGCTGACTACAGACCAACTTGCCGGCTGAACCGCATGAGGTAACTCGCGCCTAATCGCTAGTCGTCGGTATCGCGACCTTCCGGGCAAATTCCTCTGTAAAGGCTGCTCGCGGATCGCCTGTCAATTCGGTCCGCGGAGCCAGAGACTCACCCTTCAACCGCTTGACCGCAAAGGCCGGCTCTGACTTAGGATTGAACACACGCCAGATAATGCCAGCAGTATCGTCGGTGACCAACAACGCTCCATCCTGCGCCCATTCTACCCATGTCGGACGGCCTCGCGTTGTACCCTCACCCGTCAGGAAGTTGGTCAAAACCGGCAACGGCTTACCTGTCGGATTGCCGAGATCATCAAACGCAACGAATACCACATCATAGCCCGAGGCTGGCTTACGGTTCCACGAACCATGCCGCGCGATAAACGCGCCTTGACCGAAGGCTTCGCCCATGCGGTGGCCTGCTTTTGAAAAGCGGAAACCGAGCGCTGCAACATGGGGACCAAGCGCATACTCAGGCTTCCGCGTATAGCTGACCAAAGATTGTGGCATCGGTTCCTTGACCCGGCGATCAACGTAATCACCGAAATAGAACCAAGGCCAGCCATAGTGCACGCCTAGCGGCACGTTAGTTAGATAATCAGGCACCAGATCGGACCCGAGCATGTCGCGCTCATTAACAGTTGTCCAAAGCTCATTGGTCCACGGACTCCAATCGAGACCGTTGGGATTACGCAAACCCGCCCCGAAAATCCGCGACTTCCCCGATTCGAGATTATGCTCCCAGATCGCCGCGCGGCCTTTTTCGGCTTCCATACCCTTGTCACCGATGTTGGTATCCGAACCAACTGCGACATAAATTTTCGTTCCATCATTATTGAGCTCGACGTTACGCATCCAATGTCCGCCGCCGCCGGGCAAATCCATCAATTTGCGGGCGCCGCCAGTGATTTTGGTGTCACCCGCGGTGAAAGGGAAGGCGAGCAAAGCGTCATGGTTGGCGACGAACAAAGTGCCATTCTTATAAGCCATGCCGGATGGCGAATCGAGTTCATCTGTGAGAACGAATCGCTCGTCCGATACGCCATCGCCGTTAGTGTCGCGAAGGAGGACTATCTCATTAGCCGAGTCGCCGGTGGCTCCGGCGCGCGTCATCAGCATATTCGCGATCCATGCAGCAATGCCGCCGTCCTCATCGGCTTTAGGTGAGCGGGTTAGCGTTACCAGGACGTCACCATTTGGAAGCAAGTGCATCACACGGGGGTGATCAAGCCCCTCTGCAAACCGGCTAACAACCAGGCCTTCAGCTGCATCCGGCTTCTCGCCATCGTTCCAGCCAATTGGCTCTGCAATATTGATGGTCGGGAAGGCTTCAGAATTGGGATCCTCCAGCACCGGATCCTCGCCGGTAACTTCGTCTACGCTCAGATTAGCGGTATCACCGCGGCTCAACCAAAACAGGACAATCGCGAGAATGGCGAAAATAGCGAGGACCCACAGGAGGATTTTGCGTTTTGTGCTCATAGAGTGATGGATAAACACAGTCCGCCCTTGCGGCAATGGCCCTTTGACCTAGATTGGAGACATGTTTGATTTTTCAGCCGATACTGGCCTTTCCAAGCCCGAACGCTACCGCCAATTAGCCGGCGCAGCCGAAGCGCTAGTTTCCGGCGAGCAGGATAGCGTCGCCAATATGGCAAATGTTGCCGCTCTAATGTGGGAATTCATTCCGCAGCTCAATTGGGCGGGCTTCTACCGAGTTCTGGGTGAAGAGTTAGTGCTCGGGCCGTTCGTAGGGCGCCCAGCATGCATCCGGATCCCGATGGGTAAAGGCGTATGCGGCACTGCGGCATCCGAAGGTACGACGCAGCTGGTCGAGGATGTCCATGCGTTTCCGGGGCATATTGCTTGCGACTCCGCCAGCCGTTCCGAACTGGTCGTCCCCGTCTTGCGCGATGGCAAAGTGTGCGCGGTTATCGATCTCGACAGCCCTGACCTTGCTCGTTTTGATGCAGAAGATGCAGCTGGCGTCGAACTGTTGGCCGCACGATTGGCAGGCACAATCTAACCGCCCCGAAACGGGACAGCCACGCTTCAAAGCTTGGGTTTCTGCGCGATGCGATGGTAGATTTTCGGTTAACGCCGGGAATCGACCGGCTTTCTGTTGCCAAGGGGAATGCCATGAAGGCCCGTTATCTCGTCTCGATCAGCGCTTCGGCTTGCGCACTTGTGGCCGCAACGCCGGCACTGGCTCAGCCTGAAATGACCTATGAGCAGAAACCGTATGAATATGCTCAAGCAGCTCCAGCGCAAGGTCCACAGCCACCACCCGTCACCTATCGCCAGGAGCCTGTGGTTCAGCCAGCACCTCAGGCAATGCCACAACCGGTCGTGTATGAACGCGAATATGAGGCGGAATACGAGTATAGCGATGCTCCGCACGCCAATAGGCCGCACCGGGCCCTTCATGCCATGCCCCACCACGCAATGCCCGCCCATGGGATGCCTCCAATGGTGGCAATACCGCATCACGCCTATCCTCAGCACCCTATACCCCATCAAGCGCAGTTTGATCGCGGCGCATGGATTGAAGAATGCGTTACGCGTTATAATGGCGGTCAGTTGCGCCGTGACCGGAATGGCAACATCATTGGCGGCCTCGTCGGCGCGGTGGCTGGCGGTGTAATTGGCAACCGAGTTGCTGGCCGCGGTGATCGTTTGGCTGGTTCGCTAATCGGCGCCGGAGTGGGCGGCCTTGCCGGACTGGCGGTCGGCGCGGCTATCGATGCGGCAACCGACGATCGCGGACGTGACAGCGAAGAAGCATGGGCGTTCTGCGAAGACTATCTTGCTCGCTATACTCACCAGAACATGGGTGGTTTTGGGTACTATGCACAGCCTATGATGCTGGTGCCAGTCATGATTCAAGTGCCCCAACACGCGGTTGTGCGTGAATATGTGACTGAAGAAACTGTGCATGTTCAGGTTGTTACATATGAGGACGTGCCAGCACGCCCCGTGGTCAAGCCAGCGCCGCAACCAGTCAAACGAGTGCCCATCAAGAGCGTTCCAACCAAGCGCGTGCGCTCTGTCAAAGGCAATTGACGGCTACGCGATTCAGCGGACCGATTTATAGCTGCAAGCCGCCAATGGATTCTTTGAAGCGCCACTTAGCGAGATATTAACTACAATTCGCGCACTAGAGCCTATGGGCCGCGCGCAAACCAAGACACAATCGCCTCAGGCAACGTGCGAATCTCTGCCAAGCCAGGGGTTCGCGCCGCGCGTTTTATTGGCCGAAGACAATCCGATTGTTGGTGAACTCATGAGCATGGTTGCCCGCCGAACGGGGATCCATCTGGTACATGCTGATAATGGCCAAGAGGCCTACGAGATGATCCTTGCCAAGAAAGCGCAGGGAGAACCTTTTACCCTTCTACTGGCTGACGCGATGATGCCGGTGCTAGGTGGGGTGGAGTTGACCCGGCGCTTGAGGGCGCACGGCTTCAGTCCGGAAGAACTGCCGATCATTGCAGTTACCGCAGCAACGGCGCAGGACGAACTACGCGAATATATGCAAGCGGGGATGCAGGCTTATCTGGCAAAACCAGTGAGCCTGGCAGATTTTTCGGCAACCATCGAAGCCTGGAATCCATCGGAAGTCAGACATGTTCTCGCGCCGAACCAACCGCTATCTGCTTCATTGCGTCTTCGCTACAAGCTGCGCAAGGCTGAAACGATCGAAATTTTAGAAGCTGCCGCCAAGGCGAAAGAGCCAGATATTGCGGCGATCTCGCAAGTACGGCACATGCTCCATAGGCTGGCCGGAACAGCGGGTTCGTTTGGCGAGCAAGACCTAAGCAGGGCTTCTGCGCGTTGCGAAACCATGCTGATTGAAGCCACGCCGGATGAATTTGGGCTACGATTGCAAGAATGCCTAAAGCTGATGAACGAGGCGGGGCTGGCATCATGACGCCAGCAACTAATTTCTATAAAACATTGGCTTGGACTCTTTCGGCCATCTTCTTATGCGCGGCAAACCCTGCCAGCAGCAAAGACGGTATTGAGATCAGTGGCGATCTTTCTGTCCGCGCCGTTCAAGCCGAACGCGGTGTGTTTCAAGGCGAAGATGTTGAGAGTTCAGGTGCCGGTGCCAGGGCAGAAGCAGGCTTCGAATGGACACGAGGTAAAACCGAAATACAGTTTGACCTTTCGGCCACCGTATTTGATTTCAGCGACGAAAACAGAGAGACCCGAGAAAGCGCCAGCGCCGGGCTGACGATAGCCCATTCGGTCAGCGATACCGTGACATTGGCCGTCTATGCACGGCGATCGGAGAACATCGTTACGCTTGAATCTCGTAGCGCCGATCAAACGAGTGCTGGTGCTGAGTTCCAATATGAAGACGATGACAATCGCATCCGTTTGCGTGCTGAATACAGAACCCGCGACTATGACGGAACCACAACTTCTTCCGGCAGTGGAATGCGCTTTGATGCCCAATATAATCGCCGCTTTGGCAGTTGGCATTGGGCGCGGATTGATCTGCGAGCCGAGGATATTGACAGCGACAATCCCAGACGTGGGTACGAGCGATACACGGCCAAATTCAGCTACAGCCTGCCGATCGCCAAAAGACTCCGCCTCCGCCCTGAAATATCGATGCGAGCGTGGGAATACGATAATCGTGCGGTGCCGGATGGCCAAAATGACATCTTGAGAAAGGACTCGATGGTAGCTCCGGAAATCGGATTGGCCTACGGGAAACTAACCGGATTTTATGGTCGTGCCCGAGCTAGTTATGAGTTTCGCAGCTCTAATGATCCCCGCTATCGCGAAGACGCGCCACGCTTCGAACTTTCTATCGGTTATCGCTTTTAACCAACCAACCGGACAAACGATTACGTATGGAGTCCAACGCGCTTGTCATCCAGCCACCCTTCTGCCGTGCTGTGATATATTTCAATTCGACTGCTGCGCGGCCACTGCTGATTTGCTCGGCAATTAGAGCCTCATAAATGCGATCTGCTGCCCGTTTGCGATTTACAGCATCGCCGCCGTCAAGGATACCTTCTGCCAGCTCGAGGAAATATTTCTTCGGTTTGCCAAGAAATTCCCAGCCTTTTCCGTTCTCGGGTTCGTCTGTCTGACTAACCGACTGATAAGCCGCCTGCTGTTCAATCAGCCGTGACAAGATCGTTTCAAGCTGAGGCTTGCCAAATGCTTGTGGCAGGTTTGGGCGCTCCGCGAGACGGGCAATTGTTTCCTTTACTTTCGTATCGCTCAGCGCGCCAAATTCCTGAAATGCGGCCAAAGCAGCAATACCTTTTTCGCTGGTGGCAGCATCGCTATCTAACGCCTGCTCGCAGGCTTTATTCGCCGCCTCCCAGGCTTGGAACCGGTAAACAAGATCAAGCCCTGTGCCCTTGATATTCTGCATACCCATGATCCGATTGACCAAGCCAGGGGGCGAATTGCGAGCTATCAGGCGGACAACAGCCTCCCCCTTGATATAGAAATCGCGGACAGGGACGATCTTGGCCATGAAGACGCGCTTCAGGAAATCGCGAACTTCAGCCAGATGCTGGTCGGCAGCTTGCGATGAAGAAATTGCGCCGCGCAACTTTTGGTAGTCTGAAAAAAATCCAGCCTGTTGCTCGAAATATGCGGCGATGTCATCGCCATGCTCGATGGAGTGGTCTTTGAGGATTTGCGCAATTTCCTGACTTTCAAAAGCCTTGGACAGAATAGCGGGATCGGCGGTTCCCCCCACCCCGTCAACCATCGCTTGTAATCGGCCTAACAATTGCTCTGGATTGATCGGAACGCGCTGTCGCCGCACCAATTGGTCGAATTGCTCAGCTGCAGTCCCTAAACCATCCTCCAAGTTTACGGACAACGCGTAAGTGTCCCATTCCTCGGCGATAAAACTTACCAAGCCTTCAATATTCGACCCTATCAGAAAGTGCCGGTCAACCGAGATGTCGTTGACCAACAAACGGGCGAACACCCTCGAACGCGGGACACGATCAGCGCGGTTATTGACCACCGTAGTGACAAATATTTCGGGATCTTTGGCCAAATCATGCTCAGCGAATCCCATGCGGTCCCAATTGCCCATTGCACCGAACCGTTCGTTGGCAGAATTGCCCATTACATACTCAAGTATACGCCCGTCTATCAGCGAACGCGGATAGGTTTTGAGCACACCTAGATCGGCAACGACCCGGTCGGACATTTCCTTGATGCAGTAATCGGCTTCCAGCCCCAGCTCGTCGCCCATCGCCGTTACAAGCGCAATATTGTATGGGTGCTCCTCATACGGAAAACGGTCCAAAAGGCGCTGATGGATCAAACCCGCTTGTTTCCAATTAATTGCCCTAAGCCGCGTCCCGACCTTGTCTGATCCCTCTTGCAGGATTGGCAGCATCTCTTCTTCGGTAGTCAGCAAGATTGAATCTTGCGGTATAAACTCGCACATGACCTCGGGGATATTCCGGCCCGCGGGTCCTTGTACGTCTTCATGGTCGGGGTAAGTATTCGTTATCGTGCCAATATCGTCTCGCATCCAATCCTGCTGGAGAACGTGCACATAGGTGGGGTTAAGCCCCATACATTCCCAAAGGAAAACGCGCGCCTTTAGTCGGCGCGCAATCTTGATCAGGGAATATTGCTCCCAGATCGTCGCCTTGTCATAGGGCCTGAATAGGAACATCTCGGTTAGTTCACCAAATGACTCGCCATTCAGGAACATCGCTTCACAGCCCGTTGTCTTCGAGACAAGCGGAGCGCCAAGCGCATTGATAAGCCCGGCCTTAAGCCGCTCGGTGCCGGATTTTCCGCGCGTGCCCCAGCCACCTAGCATTAGCGGAATTTCTTTGCGAACGCGCTTGGCATGATAGCCGAGCACGATGTGCCGTCCAAAAAACCACAAACAGACAATCACGAGGAACAACGCCAATTGCGCAAGCGTGTTGGCGAAAACTGTGGCGAAATATGCGACCGCATTGTCCCAGAAAATTGGTGCTGCGGCCAAAATTCCTCCAGCGCTAAAAAAGCGGGTTACGCTGGTGTCAGCCGGGACTTCCGGACCCGATTCACCGACTACGTACGCGTCCGAGTGCGGCGCAAATTCCAATTCCACGCCGTATTTTCGCAATGCCGCGCTATATTCACCACCAGTGCGATTGCGTAGATCTGCCAATGCCGCAAATTTCTCACTGATTGACCAGAAGGTTTTGAACCGCCGCAGAACTCCCGTTGGCGGGGTGATTGTAGTGATGCCTTCGCTTGTATAAACCTTTATAGGCTTACCCAGATCAATCGCGCCCAGCACCTGATCGAGCAACGGAACAAAGTTACGCCAATTGCCATCCTCGCTCTGGAAAAGTGGTTCGCCAGGGACCTTGGTCGGGGCCAACTCTGCTAGCCGGGCGGATGGCGCCGAGATCGTTCCGCGGTAAGAGCGCCCTATAGTATGAAGGAACGCCTGCCGCTTGTCGGTTGCGCTGATCCTAAGTTCAAACAATGTCCGCCACAGTCGGCGGCTGAATTTGTCGCCCTTCTGCAATTTTGGCCTGGAACCTTGTGTCAGATCAAAACCGAACCCCTGCTGTGCGAGCACTGCCATTACCCGCCCAAGCTTATCGGGATCCTCGAAGACATGCTCTTGTAAGTCAGACGCCAGGCGCGACTGCCCTTCTTTGAGGCGTGCCGAATGCGCAGTTAAGACGGCAGCAATTGCTCGTGCCTCTTTGTCTGATAGCAACCATAGCTTCTCAGATGCTTCGCTCGCCCATCGCCGGATCTTGGGGCTTTCAATGCGTTGTTTCACTTCCGCCAGTGAACTGCGCAGAATCCCGATGACCTCGCTTGAACGGTCAGGGATTGATGCCGCAGCCCACTGGCCCAAGCCAAAGGCCCCGTCGATAGCAATTCTTAGAACAAAGGTGTCCTCATCACGCGATAGAACGCGCACGAGATGCGGGAGGTAGGCGTCAATGCCGCAAGCATCAGCCGTGGCTGGAACGTCAGCGAACACCATCGCTCTTACTTGTGGATCGCGATCGACACGCAAGCGCGCTATGTGTCCGTGCAAGATCTTGGGAGGTAACAGAGGCAGGCTTTCCGCCACGGCTTGGCGCACGGCACCATCGCGGTCGTTCACCAATCGCTTCAGAAAGGTGTCGAGTTTTTTGTTCTTGCCGGCGAATGTGCACAGCAAGCGTGCAATATGACGGCGTACGAATATGCGATTATCTTGTCGTGTCGGGCTCCCGCGATCACTTGTGGCTGCAAGCCGCTTCTCCAAAACAGAAATCAACGATTGAGGAGACAATGCCAGTAACGTGCTGATGGCATCACACTGGGCCCAAGCAGCTTCGTCCGCGTCCAAGGCGACCCTGCGCGTGTCACGGACGGCCATATCTATCCAAAAACCTGAGAGCCGCTTGGTGGATTTCTCAGCCACCAATCTAAGCGCACGATGCGCCGCCTGCCTTACACGGCTATCACCCTGATATGCTCGCGCTTTTTCTAGGAGAGTAGCTAGGTCGCGGCTAAACAATTCCGATGAGTGCTCCAGTTCATTACCGGCAAGCAATTCACCCGCCTCATGTCCTGCCCGCTCCAGTGCGAATGCCAGCGCTCTTTCGCGTTCGCCAACTCTGCGACGGTATCGTTCCGTGACCGCGTCCCCATCGAAAAAATTACTCAGCGCTTTTGCGTCTCGGCGCAATTGCTGGCGATCCGCACCCAACTTACCAGCAAAGTCTAGAATAGCAGCGTTGCGCTCGGAATCATCTTGGGCGTGACTGAAGCGGGCGCTGTAAAGTGCCGCAAGTTCGTGCATTGTCGCAATCTTTGACAATTGGGATGTGGCAAAACGAACAAGTGTCGTCAGATGCACTCCGCCAGAATTATCATCCGCATCGGTTGAGGCGGCGGCGATCTCATCGATAATGTCTTGGTATACCCCCAGCAACAAGGGAGCGATATCAGCGCTAAGCGTGCCACGAAGACCACTGTGAATATTATCCGTCAACGGCCAGCCACATCACGCTTGAGACCGCTTTCAAGACAGGCGCGGAACGCAGCGCGTAAATCACCATCGTCGATAAGCGATTGCCTCGTCTCAGCTGCTATCTCAATATGCGCGAACCCCTTAAATCCCTCCGCACGCAGCACCTGGCCTTGTTTGTTTTGCAGCGCACCCAGTTCTTTTGATTCCATCGGGTAAACCGCGACGCGCAGCGGCCGAAGATTGATCGAAAGGCAATCCGCCAAATCTAGCAATTGGCTGGATGGCTCATCACTACCATCGCTTACGATAATGTCGGCATTGCGGGCCACAGTAGTTTCGCGCCGCATTCGATCGAATCCATGAAGCTGAACAACCCGCCCTTGCGGGTATTTCTTCGCGAAAGCACTGGAAAAAGCGGTCAAATAATGCGTTTCATGACGCGCCGGATCGCCCCCTCCTTTGCAATCTTTTGTTGGACGGCGGGGCGCAGAATTCCACGCGACAGCAGCGGCTTCACCTTCGCCAAAAAGCGCAATTGCGAGCGTGCCAGTGTGCCGGTCAGACGCACGGTGAGGGGCAGTCAGCGCCAAACCAATCGGCGGTCTGCGGCGCAGAAGATACCCGCCTCGCCCAAGGCATTCCCCTTCTTTTTCACGATAAAGTGTGCTGTTTGGCCAGTCAGAAATATTTGTCTTCAGTAATCCCGTGGGAATCTTAGCGCCTGGCTTTTCGGCCAGCAGGTCAAGGAAGGATGCCTCGGCTCGGTCAAACTCGGCTGCCGTCGGCACAGCAAATGCTGCGCTGTCTTTCAGCGGACGAAATAGCTGATAAGCTAGGGTAGATGCCACAATAACCATACTGACAATCAGAATTCCGCGCGAGAATCGCGGCATTGCTCTCATTGCTCCTCCCCGTCATCGCTAATTGCCTTTCCTTCATAGACAACATGCACGGAATAATCGCGTCCATCGATACCCATAGGGCCAAGAACGCGCCAACGATTGGTAAAGAGATTGGCGCGCTCCGAATTTGTTAAGAATTCTGGCGGTAAGGCGTTGGCCTTCGCAAGATTGGCTTGTTCTTCCGGACTACGGCGGCGAAAAGCTGCCAAAGCTGTGGAACCAATAAACGAAACACGTTCATAAGTCCTCACATCAATCTTCTGCACCCCTTCACCCAATTCGATTGCCGAGATTTCAATAGAGGAGGCGGCCGGATCGCTAACCAGAACCGCATCATCTTGCAGGGCAATAAGCCCCTTATCTTTCCCGCGAAATATCCGCACCGGGCGCTTATACGGAAGAAGTTTGTCGGGCCGCAAAGAGAGCGAAAAGATGTCCCTATTGTAGATCAATGCGCCCTGTGCATCCTTCAACGTCACGCGATAACCGTATGTCCAATTGTCTCGTTCTTCCCAAGATTCTGGGGCAATAACCGGCTGAGAGATTATTCGGATTAAGCTCGCTGGCTGTGTAAAGGCAAATCTTGTCGGAGTTTCCGAAGACAACCGGTAAACCAATGTCCGACTGGCCGCTGCCAGTTCTTCGCGCGTTTCTTCTGGTTTCGGGACAACCAAATCGGTAATTTCATCACCAAAAACAGACCAAGCAAGCAATAAAGCGAAGCCTGATCCGCAAACAGCCGCGATCACGGTAAGGTCGCGCAAGCGCATTAGTCAGTCTCGCTTTTGTCAGGATTTATCATCAAGACCGCGGCGCGCTTATTTTGCGAGTGATTCAGATACCGCAAAGCAGTCAGTGGAAATGCCTCATATCCAGCGAAAGCCTTGCTACGCTCCGCAAATGCAGAACTGAAACCAGCGTTGAATGCATATTGCCGAAGTCGCCCCCTCTCTTCTGCAGAGATGCCAATATGCAAAGGTATGATGATGACTTTTGGGTCGCCCTTCAGCGGGCCAGCCCTTTGCGGGAAGGGGCGGATTTGTAACGTTAGCGCCGGCCTGTCTTCCAATTGACGAATGACAGTTTGGTTGATCACACCGAAAGCGTGAGATTGCTTTCCGTCATACTGTAGCTCTCTTGGCGCCAACAAAACGGAGCCCGCGCCACTTCCCCACTGCAAGGACAGAGCGGCGCTGACAAATTCCATGGCGGCGACCGGTTCTGCCGCACCTTCTTGCCGCAATTCGCGTCGCAGAAACCCCAAAATTGTTGTGTCACCTCCTCCAGAAGCGGTGAACAAATAAGCACCATCGCCTCCATCCCTGGAAGTTAACAGCCAATTGGGACGGTCTTCAATCGCGCACATCTCCAGAGCGAGCCCCAGCATTCGCGAATTATTGATAGAAACGGAAGGGGCAACGCTAGCTGCCAAATCTTTCAGTAGCGGCTCAGCCACTTCAAAACGCAGGAATGCCAATTCTTCGACATCGGTCAGGGTTTCGGTGATCGGACTTTCCGTGGGGATTACGCATTGCCCGAGCTCATTAGAATCAGGAATCAGCGCTTTGTTCAGTTCGTTAATCGAAGCAGGCGTTAGAACGGCCCGCGACGCCGCACGCGAGCCGTCTTCATTTTGGTCAATTCTTGATACGTCAAACCTGGTAACGAGCTCTGGTATCGCTTTACGTAACTCTGGAAGGTTTGTGGTTATTGCAGCGCGATCTACAAACGACACAATCGGTATCTCGTTCGAGCCATCAAAACCGACTAGCATTTCATTGCTCGAGGCGGATTGCCGAAATGTCTGAAGGACGGTCTGAGCAGGAATGGAGCCGGGCGCGCGCGGCGCAGTAAAGACCAGCCAGCGCGCATCAGTTAACTCAGATATCCGCTGCGCAGCATGCGCCAAACCGGGCGTCAGAGTGGGGTCGGGGACGGTAATTGCCAAATTCTCTTCCGCCGCCGGATCATACAACAGAACATCCCGCCCTATCCCGTCTTCCCTTCGTAAGGCGACTATGCCATTCGACAACACTTCGACCCGCCAGCCACCGGAAGAAGCGACAGCGCCAGCCTGTACTGGTGGCAAACCAGCTTCGAGCAACTCTATTGCATCACCAAGAGCTCTGGCGGATTTAATGCTAAGTGCCGCTGTTTCGCTTCTGACGACGCGCGAATATGCATCACCGACGGCAGCCACGATAAACTCATCTTGCCGTTTGATTGCCTCGGCTGCTGCATCGTCGGTGCTTCTTGTCCCTCCAAGCGCCGCCTGGGGCAGAATTAGGGCAAGTAGGAAACCTGCAAGATTACCCATAGCGGCCCCGACAAAAGAGACCTGCAAGGTCGATCGCATCAAGCGTGGGAAGATGTTCTTGTCGTGGGCCTTGATCGCCAAGAGTGTCGATAGGAGATACCCAAAACCATAAAAATCAGTGGTTTTGACATCTAATGCAAAATACACGATCGCGTGGCCAACAATCAATTTCAATGCGAAGCTGATGTTGAAAAACAACAGCATCTTGCGCCCACCCTCGATCGTCATATTTTCAAGCCAAGGGGTTTTGAGCAGCATTCTGGCAATTGCGTAAATGACAATAGCCTCACCAAAAGATGCAAGGATTTTTGTCGGTTGATACCATTGCAGGGCAATCAGCGCCGGGATCAAGATTCCCGAGAAATCCCAGCCATATTTAACGTTCATATGCGACGCATAAAGGGCGGTGAGAACCAAAATCATATAGGCTTTGGGACTCGCCAAGACCGAACTGGCCAACCCTTCGTATAGGTAAGAAACGCCGCTGATCCGGAAGTTTGTGAATTCCATCAGACCATATCTGATGATCAACAACGACAACGCAGTCACCACGACTAGCGAGAACATTCCGCGTATTATTCCAGGCTTCCAGAACTGGTTTGCCATGAGCGATATGATGACGAGGCCGAAGCTTTGCATATCGCTGCGCCAGTCAAATTCTCGGTTCCAATTTTGCGTCATCCATTCTGCGACTTCTGGAAGCACAAACCCGTCTAATGTCATCCGAACCGCGACGCTGGCTAGGATCAAGCCCATAAAACGGTCACGGCCGAACAGGCTCGGCCATTTGCCGCGTCCAATTTTCTCTGAGAACACCCAGACAATTGTATAGGTCAAGACTGCTTCGATAACGATGACACCGGCCGCCAAGGGCTTCACAATCAAGAGCGGGACCAAGTAGCCTGGAACAACCAAGCCGGACAAGACCCAGCCAAAGCGGAGGTTGAAGAAACACAGAACAAAAACGCCAACCCAAACGGTGGTAATAACCGAACTGGCCAGGCCTCCCTCAGGGAAAATGGGAAGGATCATCCACCCATTCCTGAGGTTAGGCTACTTCTTTGTTTCATTGGCTTTTTTCAAAACCGACTGAACAGTTTCGACTATGAGGTTCGTGCTTACTGGCTTGCGGATCATGCCAGCAATCCCGAGGTCCTGACCCAATTCCAATATTTGAGCGGTTACGGAAGCAGACATGACAACAATTGGCGGCGCATCGGGAAATCGGCTTGGAACTTGGCGAAGGAACTGGATGCCATCGATTTTTGGCATAACCAAATCGAGTAAGATCAAATCAAACTGACGCTTGGCCAGCATTTCGAGCCCAGCTTGGCCATCATGTGCAATCGTCGCGGCAAACCCCTCAAGCTCAAGCAGTGAAGCAATCATATCGCACAGCAGATCGTCATCATCGATGATCAATATCGATTTGCCGTTCATCCTATCCGCCTTAATTGAATGTTGAAGCGGTATCCCGTGCCGACGGCACTCCAATAGGAAACTCCGCCCCGCCATGCCAGTGCCTCTAAGATACCGGCTGCAATAATTTGGTATTCGGATGGCACATCTTTAGCAGATGCATCGAAGGACTCGCAAAGCCGCTCGAACGGAATGCCAAAGCCACCTTGAATTCTAATCCAGCTCTGATCCGGCTGTTCATCGAGCAAAATTTTCACCGTCCCGCCAAGCGTGGTGTCCAAGATCACCAGCCGCAGCATTGCCTCTACCATATCCGAAAGCATTAGCGGCTCGGCCATAGTGAAGCCGCTGATTCCCGGCAGATCAGCGTCGATTTGAACCTGCATTTCATTGGCCAGCGGACGGGCCCGATCTATGGCTTTGGTCACAGCCTTAAGCGCGTCAATTGGATAGCAGGGCCCAGGCGTATCAACTGGTGAATCGCTCAACAATTGAGCCACTGTTTCGAGCCTGTCAGTGGCCCTAGTGGCAACATCCCGAATGCGTCCGATCACTTTGGCCAACGCTGTTGGCTTTAGCCTAGGATCGGCCGCTATGTTTGCGCCCAAGCCAATGGCTTCCAAATCATTGCGCAGTTGTTTGTCGATAAACATACCGACTGCCAGTCGGAGTTCGGCAAGCTGATCAAGGTCGCTAATATCAATTGCCTCGATAACAATGACTCTTTCCCATGCCCGGTCTTGCCTGGTGGGGGCAGCAACTCGCAGAATTCGTTGCCGTGTTCCGATTTCTCGCATCGGGATGCGCATTTCCCCTCCATTCAGCAGGATATCGGAGATTATCCGCTCTATTTGTTCGATCTCAAGTTGGGTAAATGCGGCAATCACATCGGTCAAATTTGAATCGGCCAGACTAATTTCTGCCTCTCCATACAAATTCGACATCCGCGTATTGGATTGAATTGGGTATCCGATCATATGGAAAATCATGACCGCCGTATTGAGCGAATCCAATCCATTACGGATTTGTTCGCCTTGGATGGTGATCAAATTGGCCGCGCTTGCCACCCGGTCATCAAGATATTTGGCTTGTTTGCGAACACCGGAACCAGACGACAGGTCGCTGCGCCAGCGTTGGATATCCTTGATGCTCGACGCCATAGCTGAAGCAATCCTGCCGATGCCTACTGAGCTTGCGCCACTGGGCAGCTCAAAGAGCCAATACAAAGGCGCAGAAGAAGTGCCGAGCGAGGCCAAATAGGTATCTTGGGTCCATTGAGGCGCCAGGGAGCTGGCTGGTACTGGAGAACTGGACCTATCGGCCCGCCTAAGCAGCTGAGTGCTGTGACGCCCTGTGAGGGCTAGCTTCGCTTGGGATGCGGATTGCACGCTAAGAATCTCGGGGGCTTGGTTTCGGTAATGCGTAAAAAGGACCATCTTAGGGATTCCCAAGATTTTGGCTGTCGATCCGAAGAATTCGATGAGCCGTCCATGATCTTGAATTGCCGAACGGCGAAAAGACAGGTTGATTGCTTGCTCAAGGATTTCACCCAACCTGCGATCCTGCAACTTCTCTCGGCGTAACAGGTACCAGATTGTCACAATTCCCACACCAGCAAGCATTGCTGATGCGGGCAACAGTACATTGGCGTATTGCAACGCCACCCAGCTGGCGCCGAGTACCCCAATAGCCACAGCCGCTGCGACCGGAAGAATTAGCCGCTTTTCGGCAAAGATATCTTGGGCTCCTCGGGCCAAGGCACATGCTGCAAGAAGGCTTAGAAATGTCAATAACATACCAGCTGGACGAACTGAGCGGCCATCGAGATATGCTTGTGTAACATAAGCACTAAAAACGCTTGCCCGCATTTCTCCCGTTGACGGATTCATCGAAGTTGCAAGCCGTCGCTCGGCATGGTCGCGGGGTGGGACCACGAGGGCAGTGAGGCCAGCCAATTCACGACCTTGGAAGTTCTTTGCCAGCAACTGGCTGGCAGATATCCTCGGGATGTTCTGACTGCGCGGCATGCGGACGTAGGTTGGCGCGCCATCCGGGTCGATATCTGCCAGCGCAGATTCAAATAGCGGAAGCCTACCTTCTGCACCTCCAATTCCGCGCCAATGCCGTCTGAATATCCCATATTCTGGAGAGGTTACTAGCGCAGCGCCGAATGTGACATTATCGGCTTTTTCGTCGCTTGAGGTAACAAACTCCCATGCGCTGCTTGCGGGCCGCTTTCTAGCCTTTCGCGAAATGACGACTGGAAGTTCAGTCGCCATTGAAATGGCCTGGTTCCCCGGATCACTGGCGAATCCAATCCGACTAATACCTGCCTCAGACGCGGCTGTGATCAGATCCTGATAAGCTTGACCGTCTCGCCGAACGAAATCGGCATCTTGTTCGATGATCACGACTGCAGGTTTTTGTCCGGATTCGGACCGCGTGACCATATCAAACAGCAATCCGTCCGCGATCTGGAATGAGCCCGACGAGGCCAATCCAAATAATGCAATTGCCGCCAAAACAGGCACAATGATCGCCGCAAACCGGTCGAAATTCATCAGCGCCGCGGACGAAAAGCGCTGCAGGAGTGTTCCGTTCTGAACCTGGATATCAGAACCCACCGCTCAGCAACTCCCTATTTTGTAATTTTTTAACATGCGCCGCCCATCAAGAGATGGGGTAATAGGCCCACGTGAATCTCTGGGCAAGAGTCGCCGCATAACATCGCAGCATTTGGAACATCATAGCCAACAGGATGCTCTCAACACATTGATCTATATGTTAAATATCGCCACCAGTGAGGCGTTGACAGATTAGGTCAAGCTGATCCAACGTGCGATAGCGGATTGTCACGGCCCCAGAACGCGGGTCGGTATCGGTCTTGATCTTAACCGAAAGGCCAAGAAATTCCTCCAAATGGGCCTGAACCGCAGCAATATCTGCATCTTTGGCGGGATCGCGCGACGGTCTGGCTTGCCGGCGAGCGGTCTCACCATGCTGTTCCTCACCACCGCGTACAAGTTTTTCGACTTCCCGGACCGATAGCTTTTTGGCAACCGCTTGCTTGGCCAATTCGCCAGCATTCTCGTTGCCGATCAATGCCCGCGCGTGCCCCATGGTCAGCGCACCATCTTCAACCAAATCAAGGACATCAACAGGAAGTGCCAACAAGCGCTGGATATTAGCGACGTGACTGCGAGATTTATCAACTAAATTAGCAATCTCGGCCTGTGTCATCGATTCCTGATCGGAAAGCCGCTGATACGCACGCGCCTCTTCGACCGGATTGAGATCTTCGCGCTGAAGGTTTTCGATCAAAGCAAGTGCCATCACCTCGCGCTCGTCCAACTCGCGGATGATCGCAGGAATAGTGTGTAACTGGGCCTTTTGCGCAGCGCGCCAGCGACGCTCACCGGCAACAAGCTGATACCGTCCGCCATCGACCGGGCGAACTATAATAGGCTGAATGACCCCGCGCGAGGCGATCGAGGCTGCCAATTCATCCAAAGCGGTCCCATCGAACTTGGTTCGGGGCTGGCCCGGTAGTGGCTCGATTAGCGAGATTGACAATGAAGCCAAGCCAGAGTTTGGCGCGCCCCCACCTTCGTCTTGCTGCGCAGCCGAGTTTCGCTGATTGGGATTTTGCCGGACCAGCGGCTCTTCACGGCGGGTTTCGCCAAGCAACGCCCCTAGACCGCGGCCAAGCTTCCGCTTCTTATCAATAGGCCTGGTTGCGGATTGATCCTGTTCGCGGCTCATGCGGCCTTCCTCTTCTCAGGCAAACGTCCAATCAATTCCCGCGCCAGTGCGATATAAGCCCGGCTCCCGGCACAGGAGTGATCGTAGACCAAGGCAGGCAGTCCATGGCTTGGTGCTTCCGAAAGGCGGACATTGCGCGGAATTACCGCCTCAAACACCAAATTTCCGAGACAATCGCGCACATCGTCCGAGACTTGGTCGGTCAAACGATTGCGGCGGTCGAACATGGTCAGAACGACACCGATAATTCCTAAGTCCGGGTTGAAGCGCTGCTGAACCTGTTCAACGGTTTTGAGTAGCTGGCTTAGCCCCTCGAGCGCAAAGAATTCACATTGCAGCGGAACCATCAAGGTATCTGCAGCGCCAAGGGCGTTCAGCGTCAAGAGGCCGAGCGATGGCGGACAATCGATGAAGCAAATATCGTGATCGTGATGATTCGCCAGAGCAGTACCGAGGCGACTTGTGCGGTCCTGAACCGATACAAGCTCAACTTCGGCCCCGCTCAAATCGACTGTCGCGGGAACTACGTCTAGACCGGGAATGGTGCTCGGTTGGGTGCAATCGGCAATTGCCATCTCGTCGATCAAAACGTCGTAGCTCGAACGTGGGCGGTTGCCACTCTCAATACCCATGCCAGTTGAAGCGTTTCCTTGCGGATCAAGATCAATCAGCAGAGTCTTCCAGCCGGTTGCAGCCATCGCGGTGGCGATGTTGATGGCTGTGGTGGTTTTACCAACTCCGCCCTTTTGATTGGCAATTGCGATTGTGATCATGTCTTTGTCCGCGCCCCTTTCGCTAACTTCCCAATCAGTATGCCTGCTTCATCATCGGTCTGAGACTGTTCCACGTGAAACATCTTTTGGACCTTCTTCGGCAAGGTTTCCAATTCTTGCGCCGCCGACCGCCCTTTGGGCAACAGAAAAGTAGTCTTGGCTGTGGAGAATCTTGCGGACAAATCTAGTAAACGGGGCAAAGGAGCAAATGCACGGGCCGAAATGACCGCAACCGGGACAGTTTCAAGCAATTCAAGTCGCATGCCCGCCACCTCGCATTTCGGCAACATCAATTCATGCCGCATACGCTCCAGCCATTCAATTCGCTTTCGACGGGATTCTACCAGAACAACTGGCCATTTCGGTCGCATTATCGAAATGACTACTCCAGGCAGACCTGCTCCGGTGCCGAGATCAAGCCATATACCTTTTGTTTCATGTGAAACATGGTCAAGTAGCTGCGCACTGTCAGCGATATGCCGCTGCCAGGCGATGTCGAGCGTCGGGTTTGCAACCAGATTCTGGGATGAATTCTCTTCGCGCAACGCAGCGACAAATCGCTCAAGCTTGTCGAACGCTTCTGTGTCACAACGCTCGGCAACAAATGCCTTGGCGGTATCCTCACCCCGGATCATGCTGCAATCTGCTCTAGTCGGCGGGCATAAACGAGCAAGGCTGAAAGCGCTGCAGGTGTAACACCAGAGACCCGCCCCGCTGCAGATAACGTGCTCGGTCTAGCTTTGGAGAGGCGTTCAATCATTTCGTTGGAGAGGCCAGGGACCTTCTCGTAAGGGAAGTCTGCCGGAAGGCTCACCGCATCGCTCGCCCTTAAATCGCGAAGTTCTGATTCCTGCCTCTCAAGATAAGGCGCGTAAGCAGCATCTTCGACCAATTCACTCGCAAGATCGAGGTCGGAAGACAGGTCCCCCCCTATCCAAGGGGTAAGCTCGGCAAGTCCAACTCCTTTTATCCTCAGCCATTCGCTCAACGGCTTCCGGCCGCCATCTCGGCGAACGGGTAGGCCAGCATTATGCAATTCGGTTGCCAGAACCTCTTTCCCAAACTTGGCCGACCAGAGAGCCCGCTTTTGGCTCCGAACATTGAACCATTCGCTGCGCCCTTCACCCACACAACCTGATGCAATGGCAAGTGGTGTTAGACGAGAACTCGCATTGTTAGCACGCAATCTAAGCCGGTACTCAGCACGCGATGTGAGCATCCGGTACGGCTCGGAAACGCCGTGGAGGGTTAGGTCATCTATCATTACGGCCATATAGGAATTCGCCCTGTCTAGCGCAGGTGGGGATTTTCCAAGGATTTTTGCAGCAGCATGCATACCCGCAATCAAGCCCTGTGCAGCAGCTTCCTCATAACCAGTAGTTCCGTTGATTTGCCCTGCACAATACAGACCCGGCATTTGGCGAAGCTCAAGGCCGCTTGTTAACGCTCGCGGATCGATATGATCATATTCAACCGCATAGCCAGGTACAACCATCTCGACGCGAGAAAGCCCCTCCATAGCTCGCAACATCGCCAGTTGAACATCAACTGGTAGCGAAGTGCTAATTCCATTGGGATAAACTAAATGCGTATCGAGCCCCTCTGGCTCCAAAAATATCTGGTGTCCGTCACGATCGCCAAACCGGTGGATCTTGTCCTCAATCGATGGGCAATAGCGCGGCCCTTGCGCATCGATCGCCCCTGAAAACAGGGGTGACCGATCCAAATTGGCGCGGATGATATCGTGGCTCCGCGTGTTCGTCCGAGTTATAGCGCAGAAAACTTGCGGGTTAACTCTAGCCGAGGTCATGGGCGACATAGTCCAGTGATCGGCATCAGAGGGCTGCTCCTCCAACGCGGCCCAATCGATGGTGCGGCCATCCAAACGCGGCGGCGTTCCAGTTTTGAGCCGAGCCATCGGTAACTTCGCCTCCCGCATTTGCGCGGCAAGCTTCTTTGCAGAATCTTCGCCAATGCGCCCACCGGTCAGCCGTTCCTCCCCGCGAAACAATGTCCCACCCAGGAACGTGCCGGTACACAGAATGACAGCACGGGAATAAATGCAAGTTCCGTCAGCAAGGGAAATTCCCGTCACGCTATCGCCAGAAAACAACAGCGAAGCTGCTTCACCCTCAATAAACTGCAGGTCGCCCTGCTGCTTGATCATTCCCTGTACAGCCTGCTTGAATAAGCGCCGGTCAGCCTGAATACGCGGCCCCCAAACAGCACTGCCTTTCGAGCGATTGAGCATTCGGTAATGTATTGCAGCGGCATCAGCGGCGCGGCCGAGCAGGCCATCAAAAGCATCAACCTCGCGCACAAGATGGCCTTTGCCCAATCCGCCGATGGCCGGATTGCAGCTCATCGCCCCGACTGCATTAAGATCGAAACTTACCAACCCAGCGCGCGCACCCATGCGCGCCGCAACCGAAGCCGCTTCTACCCCTGCATGTCCCCCGCCGATAATTAGGATGTCGAATTTCTGCATAGATGCCCGATAGTCGAGCTGGATTGTATGGTCAAAGACATTGGTCCTCAGGGAGAGGCCCCTCGGTCACTAAAATTGTTCCACGTGGAACATCATTTGCCGATACAAAATCGTCCAAATAACGCGTCAAGCATATCCTCAGTCGAGGTTCGACCTATCAAACGATCAAACGCAAGTCTTGCTAGCCGCAGTTGCTCTGCGATCAGCAGAGGGTCTTCTTGCTCACCTAATTGCTCCAGCGCGTTTTTGGCTTCTGCAATTAATCCATGCTGACGCGCGTTGAGTGCGACGGCGCCTGGAGCCGGCATGGAACTCCGCGCATAGTCGATTAGCAGCCCGATCAACTGATCTAACCCCTCACCAGACAAAGCGGACAGAGAGGCGATCGGTGAATGCTTCGCCTCACGATCCAACCAATCACACTTCGCATCAATCTCCCAAGACCCCTTCGGGCCCTGTCCCTCCCGTCCGAGCCACAACACCAGATCCGCAATCTCGGTTTGCGCGACCGCTCGCGCAATACCAATTGCCTCAATCGAATCTTGGCTGTCATTGCGAAGCCCAGCAGTGTCGACAAAAGTGAACGGAATTCCTTCAAGTGCGACAGGCCGCTCTAGGACATCCCTGGTAGTGCCTGCCGTTTCTGCTGTTATTGCCGCTTCATCGCCAAGCATTGCATTGAAAAGAGTGGATTTTCCGGCATTAGGAGGACCCGCAAGAACCACTCTGAATCCATCACGCAGTTTGTCCGCTCGGGGCCTTAACAGCCATGTTTCCAGTTCTTGTTTAAAATCAGACACTTGTTGGTGAAACACCGCTGGGAGACTGGAAACATCGTCCTCATCGGAAAAATCGAGCGCTGCTTCCACTTGTGCCGAGAGATGCAGAACCGTCTCACGCCAACCTTCAATCTGCCGTGATAAGGCGCCACCCACCATCGCCATCGCAGATCGGCGGTGCAGTTCTGTTTCGGCCGATAACAAGTCTGCGAGACCTTCAGCTTCGGCCAAATCCATCTTGCCATTGGCAAAGGCGCGGCGGGTGAATTCTCCGGGCTGCGCTTTGCGCAAGCCCGTTACCATCGACAACACGTTCTCGGCCGCTGCGACTACCGCCCTACCCCCGTGAAGGTGGAGTTCGGCAATATCCTCGCCGGTCACAGTTGATGGACCAGGTAGCCATAAGACCATCGCATGGTCGAGCACTTCGCCTTGAGCATCGCGCAAGGTTGCCACGCTCGCTCTCCGTGCTTCTGGCAATTTTCCAGCCAAGCTCTGCAACGCCGGGCCAGCCTTGCTGCCACTGACACGGATCACGGCAATACCTGCTGGCGGACTTCCGCTTGAAAGGGCGTAAATTGTGTCCATCAATTTATTACACCTGCCAGCGGGGTGTCAGATCAATCTTTCTTGGAAGGTTTCGTGCCACCAAGGCCGCCCGCGACCGCGCCTTCAACAAAATTCTGGAACATCTTGAAGCCAACTTGCCCCATCGGAGCGAGCTGTTTAGCGAATTGTTGCAATTGCTCTGGGTTGCTGACGCCCTTCATCGCTTTGGTCACGGTGTCGACATACAGATCATTAGCCTTCGATACATCGGGCAATCCCATGAAGCTCCGCGCCTCCTCTGGCGAACAATCGATTTCGATCTGGACCTTCATAGCAATTCCTCCGTTATCAAACGGTCACCTCTTGGGTGACGCTTATCCTTATCTGGGTTTGGCAAGCCAAGGCACAAGGGTTAAGCCTATTCTAAGAAAATCCCAAGGAGTCATTCGTGAAAATCTTAAACTATCAGGTCACCTATTCCTTGGGTGTCTCCGAATGAATCTACTCACTCCGCGCTATCTGATCCCCTTCAGCCTCCTCATCCTCACCATATTGTCCGCTGCGATACCGGCGCTGCGGTGGGGATTACTGCCCCTCACCCCTCTACTCGCAATCGCATGGTGGGACTTCTTTCAAGAACGTCACAGCCTGCGAAAGAACTATCCGCTGATCGCCCGCATCCGCTGGATAATGGAGGATCTGCGGCCCTTCGCTCAGGCCTATATTGTCGAAAGCGACATGGAAGGTCGTCCCTTCAGTCATCAGGCGCGCGCGCTCGTTTATGCACGGGCCAAGGGTGACAATGATGCCCACCCGATGGGCACTGAGCTAGACGTTTATTCGGATGAATATGAATGGTTGAGCCATTCGGTCGTACCCAACGACCATGCGCCGAAAGAATGGCGCACCGAAATCGGCGAAGATGATTGCAAAAGGCCCTATTCTTCGGCGCTTCTGAATATCTCGGCCATGAGTTTCGGGTCGCTCTCCGCTCGCGCGATCGAAGCCCTCAACCAAGGTGCCCTTCTGGGCGGCTTTGCTCATAACACCGGCGAAGGCAGCATTAGCCGGTACCACCAGATACATGGCGGTGACCTGATCTGGGAAATTGGAAGTGGATATTTCGGCTGCAGAGCTAAAGACGGAAGATTTGACGCGAGCCAGTTCGCTGAAACCGCTGCCAGCGAACAAGTTAAGATGATCGAGATCAAGCTAAGCCAAGGTGCAAAGCCGGGACATGGCGGCGTCCTGCCTGGCCGCAAGGTGACTGAAGAGATAGCCGAAGCCCGGGGTATTCCGGTTGGCGAGGACTGTCTCTCGCCAGCAGCGCATTCGAAGTTCTCGACTCCCATCGAAATGCTTGAATGGATTGCCGATTTGCGCGAATTAAGCGGCGGGAAGCCAGTCGGCATAAAGCTCTGCGTCGGGCAGCCACACGAAGTGTTCGCGATTGCCAAAGCTATGTTGAAAACTGATATCACTCCTGATTTTATCACAGTTGATGGCGCAGAAGGTGGCACCGGAGCCGCTCCATTGGAATTATCGAACAGCGTAGGCATGCCCCTGCGCGAAGGACTCATTTTCGTACGCAATGCGCTAATAGGAACAGGCCTCAAGCACCGTGTTAAAGTGGCCGCTTCGGGCAAAATTCACTCTGGTGCCCAGATGGCAAAAGCCTTCGCCTTGGGTGCCGATTGGTGCAACGCTGCCCGACCGTTCATGTTCTCGCTCGGGTGTGTCCAGTCAATGCAATGCCACACCGGCAATTGTCCGACAGGTGTCGCCACGCAGGAGAAATGGCGTCAAGAAGGCCTAGTTGTTGATCAAAAGGGACCGCGCGTGGCCCGTTTCCAAAGCCAAACGTTGCAGAGCCTGCGCGAAATCGTCGTGGCAATGGGCCTTAATTCGCCATGGGAAATCGAACCACGAGATATGCGCGAGCGCGTCAATGGCGCACGCTCTAACGCGATAGATTCAATTTACACATTTGTGCCGGAAAATGCGTTTCTTGATGGTGTCGAAAGCCATCTACTCAAGACCCATTGGGATCTGGCAAGTGCAGAGAGTTTCAGGAGAATGCGATGAGCGCGCAGAACGCAATCAAACATTGGCACCAGGTTGCCGAAAGTGGCAGCACTATAGAAGGGTTAATGGAAATTCTCGATGAGAATGCAGTCTTCCACTCCCCAGTCGTGCACACACCACAGGAAGGCCGTGAGAAGGTCATCGCTTACCTGTCCGCGGCCGGGCAAGTGCTTGGAAGCGGGTCGTTCGAATACATCCGGGAGGTAATCGATGGCAATGACGCAATTCTCGAGTTTCAAAATGAAATCGACGGCATTACGATTAACGGCATCGATATGATCCGCTTTACCGATCAAGGCAAAATCATCGATTTCAAAGTGATGGTTAGACCGATGAAAGCGATGAACAAATTGTGGGAGCTCATGGCCGCTCAATTGGAAGCCGATCAATCAGCAATTTCGGCAGACAAGAAATAATCTCCCCTGCCCTGCGGGTTAATTGGCATTGCGAGGATAGACAGAGGCACAAACACAAACGACCAAAGCGCCGCCGCACACTGCAAGCCACCCCACGAGCAAAGAAGCCGTACTACCGCTTTTCTGTGGCCAAATGAGAACTCCCAACTGTCGGCAGCCCCCGTTTCCCGAATGAGCGCGGACGCCTTACCATAGTCACACTTTAAAATGCGGATGCGGTGCCCACCAAGAGCCAGTGAAATAAAATCGACCGACGCGTGGTTCGAACCATCAACGTGCACAAATATGCCGTTATCTTCGAGCATTGAAGCAAGGCAGAGAGCTTCAACCCTCGAAACTAAGATGGCAATTATCGGAAGTTCGCTGAAGCCTTCAAGATTTACCTGAGCTCGCAATCACGCAACCTCAATTCAAAGAAGCGAAATTCAAGATTGTCTTGCGGATATGCGGTTGCAGAGATGTTGGTAAAACCGCATCGAGCTCTTCCCGCCGCGCATTAACGCTGTCTGACAGACGAATTTGCCTCATTGTCCATTCTGCACAATCTCGTTTGTCGATCGCAATATCGACCAAACGAACGATACCGTTATGGCGTTTATCCAACGCTAATTTTTCCATCAGCTTGGTGAGAGCCTCTTGCTCACCTTCGACCAGCTGCAAGAAATTACGCCCATTAAAAATCAACAAACCGGTGATCCCGCTGCCAACATTGTTTCGTAACGCGGCAGCCAGAATATCTGAGACATCTTCGTTTCGCAGATTGTCTGTGGCCGTGCTGATATAGACATACTGACGCATAAATTTTGTTACCGCCTCCGCTAAAATTCGAATTGTTGCTGACTGTGAAACAGGCGGATGTCAATCGAACTGACACCGCAAAAAATTGAACTAATCTCTAATCCATGGGTGGTAGGGTTCTTCCCTAATCCAACGGGTTGCTATCCATTTCTCGCCCGCAATCACCGGCAAGCCGGCGTGCTTGCTCAGATCAAGGCGCCTCCCGTCGCTGCCAACATTATCGAATAATAACATGTCGCCAGATTTCATTCTAAGCTTCAGATCAAGCTCAGGAAAAGTTGTTTCACCGCCCTTAAAATCATCATTCAGAAATACAATTGCAGTTTTGATACGCTGATTAGTTACAGCGGGAAGAGCATCAAAATGTGGCCGATATTGCTGTCCGGGAAGATATCGGAGCACGTGCAAAGGCTCGCCCCAAGAATAATCAGTCTCAGACCACTTCGCGATGCGCCGATTGATCCGGTTCACCGGCAAATTTTCCTGCAATGGACCAAAACTCATGCCGTGTGATGTTCGGATCGGGTGAGGAATACGCTCGCCAGTTTGGGGGTCTTCTACAAATGAAGGTTGAACCAATCCCGCTGCTAGCGATCTAATCCACTCACACTCAGCAATGGAAAGAAACCCGCTAAATTTGGTAATGTTCGGCCCGGTTGCGCGGATCACATCTGGTGACAAATCGGCTTCTAATTCTCCGCTTAGAAGAGCTATTTCAGCAGCAGAAAACTTATCCTGCGGCGCAAATGAAGAAACTATTTCATGCGCCCTTTCAAACGAGTTCTTCGTGCCGGTGCCGGTTGCGTAGAGCCGCGCCAACCTCAAATTACTAGGCAAGTGACCTAAACTAGCCGCCCGTCGATAAAGCTCAAAAGCAGCGTCAATATCGCGGGGCATCCCCTGACCTGCGATTTTCCACTCAGCGAGGCAAAAACATGCCCAGGTATCGTTTTTAATGGCAGCTTCTTCAGCAAGGAGCACGGCCCCCTTCTGATCCCCATTGGATAAGAGCGAACGCACCTGTTGTTCGACAGACATCACTCGCTCCTATTCCGGTTCTCATCGCTGATTTTTGGTAGGATAATTAGATCTTCGACTATTGGTTCATGGTATCGAAGAAATCTTCGTTTGTCTTGGAATCCTTCATCTTGTCGAGCAGGAATTCCATAGCGTCGATTGTACCCATTTGCATGAGGATACGGCGCAAGACCCACATCTTGGAAAGCTTGTCCTTCTCGACCAGCAATTCTTCCTTGCGAGTACCTGATTTACCGACATCAAGAGCCGGGAATATCCTCTTATCAGCGACCTTCCGGTCGAGCACGATTTCCGAGTTACCCGTGCCTTTAAACTCTTCGAAGATCACCTCGTCCATTCGGCTACCGGTATCGATCAACGCGGTTGCGATAATCGACAGCGAGCCGCCTTCTTCGATGTTACGCGCGGCACCAAAGAAGCGCTTCGGACGTTGAAGCGCATTGGCATCGACACCGCCTGTCAAGACTTTGCCCGAGCTTGGGACGACCGTGTTGTAGGCACGGCCAAGGCGGGTGATTGAATCGAGCAAGATTACCACATCGCGCTTATGTTCTACTAAGCGTTTGGCTTTTTCAATAACCATTTCAGCTACTTGAACGTGCCGTGTAGCTGGTTCATCAAAGGTCGAGGAAATCACTTCACCCTTCACGCTACGTTGCATGTCGGTAACTTCTTCTGGACGCTCGTCGACCAGCAGGACCAGCAAGAACACTTCTGGGTGATTATCGGTAATTGCCTTGGCAATATTTTGTAAAAGCACGGTTTTACCGGTGCGCGGTGGCGCTACGATCAATGCGCGCTGGCCCTTGCCCTGAGGGCTAATGATATCGATGACTCTTGCCGATTTGTCTTTAACCGTAGGATCGAGCGTATCGAGCGATAGCTTTTCCTCAGGATAAAGCGGCGTGAGATTGTCAAAATTAGTCCGCAACCGAACCTGGTCAGGATCTTCGAAATTGACCGTAGTCAGTTTCTCAATCGCGAAATAGCGTTCGCCTTCTTTGGGTGCACGAATTTCGCCTTCGACAGTATCGCCAGTGCGCAAGCCCCATTTGCGAACCTGATTGGGCGAAACGTAAATATCGTCCGGTCCGGCAAGATAATTAGCTTCAGGACTACGCAAGAAACCGAAGCCGTCCTGCATCACCTCAATGGTGCCAATTCCCATGATTTCAGAAGTATATTCTTCATCTTCGGCCAGTTCGCGCAGGATGCAGAACATCAAATCCTGGCGGCGCATGGTGGAGGCGCCTTCGACGCCCAGTTCTTCGGCCATGCTCACAAGGTCAGCCGGGGCTTTAAGTTTCAGATCTTTAAGATGCATTTAGATGTCTTTCATTCCCGCAAACAGCGGGTGCCCGAACGGGCGAATGTGATTTTTGGCCGGTCAGTCGTAAGACTAGATCATTGGGCTTGGAGAAAGCAGATCCAGATCGCATTGAATGCAAACCTCAACCGGTGATGCCAAACAAATACGCTGGCATAGAGCCCGCGTCAATTCGTTTGCTGTCGATTCCGTGTTGGAACACCGACGCATTTCTCAGAACGGTTTAACGACGACCAGAATCACGATAATTGCCGCCGCAATACCGGGAACTTCGTTGATCATCCGCAATGCTTTTCCCTGCAAAGGCCGTTCTCCGCGTGCCAATTTCTTCGCATATCCTGCCATCCAGCCGTGATAACCAGACAACAAAATCACGATCAGAAACTTTGCATGAAACCAGCCCTGCGTGTGCGCCTGGATTGCTGACATCAATGCCAGTCCAAGCACCCAAACAATAATAATCGAAGGCAAGAGGATGATCTTGAGCAGTTTTTGCTCACGCTCGGCCCAGAGGGTATCTTCTAGAGAACCGGCTTCCGTTTCTTGATGATAGACAAAGAACCGCGGCAACATGAACAGGCCCGCCATCCAGAAGATAACAAAAATGACGTGGCCGGCCTTCAGCCATAGATAAATCGGGGCGAGAAATTCTTGCATGGAGTTCACTTAAGCGATGACGCAGGTTTCGTCACGCCCTTCTGCTCAAGATTTCCAATTCCGTACGAATTCTACCAAATTCTCGACATGTTCAATCGGGGTGAACTGACCAATACCGTGACCCAAATTGAAAACATGCGGCCTATCAACGAACGCTTCAAGAATTCGCCGGGCGCCGCTTTCCAACGCTTTGCCCCCTGCAAGCAATAGTAATGGATCGAGATTTCCCTGAACAGGCAAATTGGCTGGCAGTTCCTTCGCGGCCCACACTGGATCGATTGTCTCGTCAAGGCCAGCTGCAGAAACACCCGTTTCACGCATGTAAGCGGGCAATTTCTCGCCTGCACCTTTGGGAAATCCGATGACTGGCAAATCGGGGAAACGCGTCTGTAATGCTGCAACAATTTTTGCGTTGGGGGCAATAACCCAGCGTTCAAATTCAGTAGGCGATAGACTGCCAGACCAACTGTCAAACAATTGCACAGCCTCCGCGCCTGCCTCGACCTGTCCAGCCAGATATTCGATAGTCAAATTTGCAATGGCATCGATGATCGCCCCAAAAGCACCGGAATCGCGATAGGCCATTGCGCGGGTGTCATGCTGATCACGGCTTCCTTCGCCAGCGACCATATATGTCGCAACGGTCCACGGAGAACCGGCAAAGCCCAACAAGGTGGTCTCCAGCCCCAGTCCAGCCTTAACCTTCGCAACGGTGTCATAAATCGGCGAAAGGCGCTGTGGCACGGCTTCAAGGCTGCTTAGGGCATGATCCACCAGCTTAGGCGAGAGCTTGGGCCCTTCACCTGCGAGAAATTCCAGATTCTGACCCATCGCATAGGGAATGATCAAAATATCCGAAAACAGGATTGCGCCATCGAAACCAAACCTGCGGATCGGCTGTAAGGTGACCTCGGTGGCTGCGTCGCAATCATAAACGAGTTCTAGAAACCCGCCCTTGTCCGCCCGCAAGGCGCGATATTCGGGCAGGTACCTGCCAGCTTGGCGCATTAGCCACAACGGAACTTTATCAGCGCGCTTTCCGCGTAAAGTTTCGAGAAGAATTCCGGGCATCGGAGAGCCTCTTACTAAATAATATAGTATTATAAATAGGTTGATGGAGGTTGTTGGCCCTGTGGATATTGGGGACAAGGCCGCTTTGCCCGACTTTTCCCGCTTTGAACAGAGCTTTCAGTGTCGCGAATCCCGACTCTAGCGCGTCAAGCAAAACATATCCACGCTGTCCCCAGCCTGTCGAAAACCCCTTTTGCATGGTTACAAACCTACCTGAACAGGACTCGCATTGGGCACGGAATCACACCCTCTACTTGTCGTCAGCTTTGTCCCGTGGTTTATGCCCGTTAGTTTCCACAGCCCGTTATGGTGATAAAATCTGCTCATGAGCCGCCTGCATTTACACCTTTTATCGGACTCGACCGGGGAAACTCTCGAAATGGTGGCCAAGGCCGCTTTGGCGCAATTCGAAGACGCCGATATAGTCCGTCATTTCTGGCCGATGGTGCGGTCTAAGCAGCATCTCGACCGGATAGTCCCCGAATTGGCCCAGCACCCCGGCCTGGTCCTGTTTACTCTGGTCAATCCCGAAACGCGAGAGCGGCTGGAAGACCATTGCCGCCAATTGAGTCTGCCAGCCGTACCAGCGCTGGATGCGGTAACCGCCGCATTGGAAGATCAACTTGGGCAAGCCGCGCAGGGCCGGCCTGGCCGGCAGCATTTGATGGATGATGCTTATTTCCGCCGGGTTGACGCGATACATTACACCATTGCGCATGATGACGGGATTGGCTCAGACAATTGGGAAGAGGCTGACATTGTTCTGGCCGGCGTTTCGCGGTCGTCAAAAACGCCAACCAGTATCTATCTCGCAAATCGCGGTTACAAAACTGCCAATATTCCTCTTGTGGTTGAAAGCCCGCCCCCTGATATCCTGTTCAAACTGACCAAGCCGCTGGTTGTCGGCCTTACCACAGCGCCAGAACGGCTGGTACAAATCCGCCGAAACCGCTTGCTGAGTATGAACGAGCAAACCGAAACCTCCTATGTCGACGATGAACGCGTTCGGGCCGAGGTGAAGTTCGCCCGCCGGATGTTTGCCGACAACGGCTGGCCAGTAATCGACGTGACACGCCGCTCTATTGAAGAAACCGCGGCGGCGGTAATCAATCTTGTCGGTGAACGAGAACGCCGCGATGTCTCCCCAAGTGTTGGAACCAAACCAATATGATCTTAGATATTCGAAATTCTCTATGCTGATCCTCGCCTCCAAAAGCGCGTCGCGCCGCGCTATGCTTGATGCAGCCGGAGTGGCTTATACCAGCGTTCCAGCAGCTATAGATGAACGCGCTGTTGAAGCAGTGATGGGCAGTGCCTCGCCTCAAGCAATTGCCACCGGCCTCGCAGTGGCAAAGGCGCAAGCGATCAGCACATCACACTCTAACGACGTGATCCTTGGCAGTGATTCACTTGTCATTGTAGGCGGCAAGCGCTTCGATAAGCCCGCAACGATAGACGCTGCCGCAGAACATTTGCGCTTTTTCTCTGGCAGGGAAATGCAACTCCACAGTGGTGCAGCGCTGGTTCGAGATGGCAAAGTCCTGTGGCAAGATGCTGCCAAGGCGTCTCTCTATGTCCGTGAATTATCCGAGGAATTCATACAAACCTATCTGTCGGTAGAATGGCCGGCGGTAGCAGGTTGTGTCGGCGTTTTTCGGATTGAAGCGCTTGGCGTTCAGCTGTTTGACCGGATTGATGGTGACCAATTCACCGTGCTCGGTATGCCGTTGCTGCCTGTGCTCGGTGCGCTGCGAGAGCTGGAGTTGTTGGACAAATGAGTCCTGACGAGCGCTTGGAAGGCGTAAAATATGCCGAAGTTATCGGCGATCCCATCGTCCAATCGAAATCTCCGCTAATTCATAATTTCTGGCTGCGTGAGGCGGGCATCGAGGCGATGTATCAGCACCAAGCCGTATCGTCTGAAGGCCTTGCCGACTTTTTGATGCGTCGCCGCAAGTCCCCGCTTTGGCTTGGCTGCAATGTTACCATGCCACACAAGCAAGCGATCATTTCGCTGCTCGACACCCTAGATCCATTGGCCGAGAAGGTGGGCGCGGTAAATACGGTCATCAGGCAGCAAGATGGGTCGCTAAAAGGATATAATACCGATGTCGCCGGATTTCTGGAACCTTTACGAAGCACGCTATCCAACAACCATTTGTTCAGAATGGCGCGTATCCTCGGCACAGGTGGCGCTGCAAGAGCTATCGTTACTGCCTTGCAAGGCGAAGGTATGGTATTGGTAGTCGCTGGACGCCGAATTGACCGGGCTGAGGCGTTATTGAGTGAACTCACTCACGCCAACGATCATCATGCCGTGCCCATTTCACATTTCGCACAGCCAACCGACTTTGAATTTGATGACCGCGATGGCTGCCTTGATCTGGTGGTCAACACTACACCTCTCGGGATGCGCGGCCAGATGCCTTTGGCATTTGACTTTAGCCACGCGCCGCCGGGCAGCATAATTTATGATATCGTTACAGATCCGGTTGAAACAGAATTTCTCAAATCCGCGCAACAAGCCGGATTCGAGACAGTCGACGGGCTTACAATGCTTGTTGGACAGGCCGCCGCCGCATATGAGTTGTTCTTCGGTGCTGCCCCTCCACGCGGCCGCGATGCTGAACTGCGCCAAAGGTTAATTGCATGAGCAAACCGCTGATCATCGGGCTTACAGGCTCCATCGGCATGGGCAAATCGACCGTCGCAGCTATGTTTGAAAAGGCCGGAGTGCCGGTGTTTGATGCCGATGCTGAGGTGCGCGCTATGCAGGGCCCTGCAGGCGAATTACTCCCCGCAATCGAAGCAGAATTTCCGGGTAGCACTGGTCCCTGCGGACTGGATCGGGAAGCCCTTGGAGCCTTGGTGTTTGGTGATGCAAGCGCAAGGGCCCGGCTCGAGGCGATTGTACATCCTGCAGTCGCTGCCAGACGGCAGCTGTTTATGGTCGAACATGGGGCAGCGCCCATGGTGCTGTTCGATATACCATTGTTGTTCGAGAAAGGCGGCCATGAAGCGGTCGATCGGATTGTAGTCGTATCCGCACCCGCGGATGTTCAGCGCGCCCGCGTGCTTGCCCGCGACGGAATGACGCCCGAAAAATTTGCTCACATCCTCGAAATTCAGGTTCCTGATGCGGAAAAGCGCGAGCGCGCTGATCATGTGATCAATACCGGCACTACGCTTAGCAAGACAGAGCGCCAAGTTGCCCAACTGATTGAAAGCTTGCGAAGCCCGGATTGATAAGCTGGTTGCCGTGAAGCGCCAAAAAATACCTACGAAGCCTCTTGCACATACCGGGTTTCGAGCCGATACTTACGCCAATGCGCGAAATCGTTTTTGATACCGAAACCACCGGCCTTGACCCCAAGGCAGGGGATCGGATGGTTGAAATCGGCTGCGTGGAAATGGTCAATCGCGTCGAAACCGGCGCAAGCTACCATTCCTATTATAACCCGCAGCGTGACATGCCCGCCGGAGCAGAAGCGGTTCACGGATTGTCAGAGGCATTCCTGTCCGACAAGCCGCTCTTTCGCGATATTGCTGAAGAATTGCTCGACTTTATTGGTGATGCGCCGCTGGTTGCACACAACGCAGGATTTGATTTCGGCTTTCTGAATAATGAACTCGCGCTGATTCAGCGTGAGCCAATCAATCTGGACCGAATGGTCGATACGGTAAAGATAGCGCGTAAGAAGCATCCTGGTGCAAAGAACTCGCTTGATGCTCTGTGTTCGCGTTACGGCGTAGATCGTAGCCACCGGGTTAAACATGGCGCACTGCTCGATGCGGAATTGCTTGCGCAGGTGTATGTCGAGTTGCTTGGCGGACGGCAAATTGGTCTTGAGCTTGCTGCCGAAACCGAAGCCAATAACTCACCAGCTTCTCACGCTGCTGCCTCCATCATTAAAGTGCGCCGCGAACCTCGCCCACATTTTGCATCGGCAGAAGAACTCGTGCGGCATCAAGCGTTTGTTAAACAGATAGAGTCACCTCTGTGGGGCAAATAGATCCGGATAAACCGGTATAATCAATTGGAGGCCCCCGCCTCCGGAAAAAGGAGAGAATCGCCATGGATATTCGTGTCTCAGGTCATCAGGTAGAAACAGGTGCCGCTCTTCAAGATCACGCTACGGACCGCCTCAATGCGATGGCTGCGAAGTATTTTGGCCGAGCGATTTCTGCTAATGTTACCTTTGGCAAAGCACCGGCTAATGCGTTCAGCTGCGATATTGTTGCACATGTCATACACGGCCTGACGGTAAAAGGTCATGCTGAAGCGCACGACGCCCATCAAGCATTCGACCGGGCGGCTGAAAAGGTCGATAAGCAAATCCGTCGCTACAAACGTCGGCTGAATGACAGGCATGAGCAGGCCGATCACGCTGTTCGGGAAGAGGAAGCCGCGTATACAGTGTTTGCGGTTGAAGAACCTGAGGCAGAAGAAGTTGATGACTCGCCGCCAATCATTGCTGAAACCACTGTCGACATTCCCGAAGCCAGCGTAGCCGATGCAGTCATGATGCTCGATTTGCGCGACACCAATGCGATGCTCTTCAAAAATGCTGGAAGCGGGCGCCATAATATGGTTTATCGCCGGGGTGACGGTTCGATCGGATGGGTTGAGCCGCGTTAATTTCCATTCAGCACCCCCTGCTGAATCGCTCCAGTTCTAGGCGATCTTGACTGATCAAACCGGACCAACCGAAGAGGTGCGGTGCGCATCCGCCGGCGGACTTGGAGAATCTATTGAACAAAAGTTTTGATAAAGATGGACGCTAATTTTAGATTTTTGCCCGAGGCCGTGGGAACTACCGGTGCCGGCTCGAAACAAGCCATTCTGGAACAACTCGCTGTGCGATTCGCATCTGCATATGGGGTAAATGAAACCGAGGTGCTCGAATCTCTTGAAGAACGCGAGTCTCTCGGGAGCACGGGTTTTGGTCGCGGAATTGCCATTCCGCACGCCCGAAGCCGATCTGTGAATCGTCCGGTGGTTGTGTTGTTGAAGCTCGACAATTCTGTTGATTTCGGCTCTGCAGACAAAATGCCTGTCAATTTGGTCTTTGGTTTGTTGTCACCCGTTGATGCGGGGGCGAGCCATCTGTACGCACTCGCCGCAATTTCGAGAATCGCGCGGGATGAACAAATGTACGAAGCGCTGGTTGACGCGGTAGACTCCGAGGCAATCTATGCGCTTTTATCCGATATCGCGGATAAAGCAGTTGCCTGATTTGTCGGACCCAGTTGCAGCAGGTCGCTCGGCAAGCGGCGCGGATACGCATTTTCGCGCGCTTGAACGCCTTTACGCATCTGCTCCGGTAAACTCCCTGTTCGATTCCGATTTGGAAATTACCGGGGAAGGTCTCGCGCGATTGGTCTTCAATGTGACTGAGCAATCTTACCATGCAGCGGGTGCAGCGCATGGCACTGTCTATTTTAAGATGCTCGATGATGCAGCATTCTATGCCGCCAATACGCTGGTCACAGATCGCTTCCTGCTGACCACATCCTTCAATCTTCACTTTACCAAGCCTGTTCGAAAAGGCCGGGTTATTGCAGAGGGTCATTGGGTCAGCGGTAAACGGCGGGTGTTTGTCGCCGAATCACGCTTGATTGATGAAGAGGGCGACGAAATTGGCCGTGGCACTGGCACCTTCATGCGGTCTCACATAGCTCTATCGGGTTTGCCCGGGTATAGTGCGGAATAGGCTTTGAAATGGACGACCGGCTCCCCGCCCATCTCGAAATATCAGGAATAATTCGCGCCGTGCAGTCGCAGGGCGGCTTTGCAACTGTGCTGTCCAAAGGCGAGCGTGACGCCGGTACAATCCTTCTCTTGATGACAGAGCGCGGCAAGCCAGATCGCCTGTATGAGCGTATGCCTCAACTCGACGGTTCGAGGGTGTTCGCGCTCACCAAAACTCAAGATCCTGAAAAACCGAAGGAATTTGAAGAGTATCTTACCAGAAGGGCACAGCAAGACCCCGATATGTGGGTTTTGGAGCTGGATATCGCAGATGCAGAACGTTTTGCCGCAGTGCAGCATAAATGAGTTGACATAATTTCATTTGAAACTATTTCCACCATCGAACTTCCGATGCGCAGGCGGCGGAATGGCACTCGGCCATTCAGTTAGCACGCAGACGGGGGGCGGCCGGCAGGCCAATTCTGGACCCTTACATTACCGACTACCCTATAAAGGTCCCAGCCTGCGACAGCGCTCGTCCACCGCCTAACGACAAGAACTTATGGCTCGTAAGACTCACTTTGTTGGATTTGCCGCAATCGCAGCGACCGTCAGCATAACCTTTGCCAGCACCGCGATCTCCGGTGCCAATGCCCAGCAGGGTGTTGAAGACGAGATTCAAGAAATTTCCCAGCCTGTGACCAATGAAACGGTTCCGCTGTTTGTATCAGAAGAAGTGGTTCAACCGCTTCCACCGGTCACCACACCCGAAAATTCTGCTGAAGCCGCAACCGCTGTCAGCGTTCCCGCTGCTTCGAACCTTCGCGAGCTCGTTCGTAACACCGACGCTGGGTATGAGTTATCCCGCGAAATGGAATGCTTGGCTGGCACTGTCTATTTCGAGGCACGCGGCGAACCGCTTTCTGGACAACTCGCTGTTGCACAGGTTGTTATCAACCGGGCCGAATCGGATGTCTTTCCCTCAAGCTATTGCAGCGTTGTGCATCAGCGTTCGCAGTTCAGCTTCATCAAAAACGGCCGGATGCCTCGCATTAGCCGTAGTTCTGCTGCCTGGAAGAAGGCGAAGGCTATCGCGCGAATAGCGCATGAAGGTCACTGGGAAAGCGAAGTGCGCGATGCGCTTTATTTCCACGCCAAATATGTGAGCCCGAAATGGCGCCACCGCAAAACTGCGCGCGCCACCATTAATACACACATTTTCTATCGCTAAATCCTGCGCTGATTGAGCAAATTGAAAAGGCCCTCTCTGGGAATGGGGGGCCTTTTCTTTTGCTGCCTATTCCGGCGCTATTTCCACCCAAACCGGAGTGTGGTCACTAGCTTTTTCACGCCCACGATATTCTTTGTCCACGCCCACAGCCGTCATTCGGTCTGCCAATTCAGGTGTGAGGAGCAAATGATCGATCCTGAAACCATGGTCGCGTGGCCAAGCGCCCGCCTGATAGTCCCAATAGGTCCATACGCCGCCGCGCGGATTGAGCGTGCGTATCGCATCAGTCCAACCATCGGCTAGCAGCCTTTGATACGCATCCCGCGATTCGGGCTGCATCAGTGCATCCTTTTCCATGGCCTTGGGCGCCCACACATCATCGTCATGCGGTATCACATTATAATCGCCGACGACGGCGCACGGAATTTCCAGTTCCCAAAGCTCAGCCATCCGCGCCCTCAGCCGCTTCATCCAAGAAAGCTTGTAATCGAATTTCGGGCCCGGCAGCGGATTGCCATTGGGCAGATAAATGCAGGCAATTCTGATACCGTCCACTTCGGCCTCAAGATAGCGCGATTGAATATCCTCGGGCTCATCGGGGGTGAGAAGCGGAAGGCCGCGCTGGGTCTCGATGGGCTTTACTCCATCGGCAAGGATCGCGACACCGTTGAAACTTTTCTGGCCATGCCAGATCGCGTGGTAGCCAATTTTTTCGAATTCTTCTGCGGGGAAGCCCTCATCCTGGCTCTTCACTTCCTGAAGACACGCCACCTTGGGTCGCGTTTCGTCAAGCCATTCCAGCAAACGCGGCAGGCGCGCTTTCACGCCATTAATGTTGTAGGTAGCGATCCGCACTAGATGCCAAAGCTCGACCCGCAACCACAACCGGCTGCCGCATTGGGGTTTTCGACTTTGAATGCAGCGCCGCCGAGCGATTCCACAAAGTCGACGATGCTTCCGCCGACCAGATCCAAGCTTATCGGATCGACTACCAGCCTCACGCCGTCGGTTTCACTAACTAGATCGTCTGCTTCCGCTTCATCAGCGAGATCGAATTTATATTGGAAGCCAGAACATCCGCCACCTTCGACCGAAAGACGAAGGATTGCTGGCTTGGCCTGCTTATCCGCAATCCAGGCTACGCGCTTTGCAGCAGATTCTGTAAGTTTCAGTGTTTCAGCCATATACTCTATGTAGGGAACTTGGTGCCGCCGCTCAAGCGGTCTGGATGTAGTTCCTCATCGCTTCGGCTTCCAGTTCGACTTCGTCCATCCGAGATTTCACTAGATCGCCGATTGAAATGAATCCGATCATCGCCCCATCGTCGACCACCGGTAGATGCCGGATTCTCCTACGCGACATCATTCCCAGCGCTTCGTCAACTTTAGCTGATCTGTCGACGGTTATTGCGGGCGCGGTCATAACCTCGCCAACCGGACGATCAAGGCACGCCGCGCCGACTTCTGCCATCCGGTAGATCACGTCGCGTTCAGAGAAAATTCCAGCAAGCTGACCGTTCTGCATGACTGGCAATGCGCCAATGCGCTTCTGCGCCAATTGGGCGATAACTTGCCCGACGCTGTCATTCACGTCGCAAGTGATGGTTTCCGAACTTGCGCGATCGGCGATTAGTTGCGCGATATCCATGGGCGAGACCTCTCCTATTTCACTTGGTGAGTGTGACATGAACAATAACGAAATGCGAATCTCTTTCACAGCTACCTGGTTGCAAGGTTAGTTGCCGCACGGCATGAGGCCCACATGATTCCCAAATCCCCCCTCGACAATCCTGAAACTGCCGCCTTTGCGTGGGCGCGTTACAAGCGCCTGATGCGCTTTATGATGATGGTCACCATCGGTGTGGTTTTAATCGCTTTGGCGCTGCTTTATGATGGCGAAAGCTCGGTTTCCGTGCATTTTTACATCGCAACTGCGCTTGGTATCGGCTTCATGATGCTTTTGACATCGGCGCTGATGGGCTTGGTCTTCTTATCGAGTGGCACGGGCCATGATGAAAGTGTCACCGATCTAACCGACGACGACACTTGGGACCGCGACAAGACTGAGGATTGAAGTATTGGGAATTGCGAGACTGGGCCCCAGCAGATCAAATCGCCGGAGCGCTTTGCAGTCGAAATTCCTCTACAATTTCGCCTTTGATCAAATGGCCTTGGATAATTTTCTCAAGCACCTCCTCGTCGCAGGAATGATACCAGACATTGTCAGGCCAAACGACCGCGATAGGGCCTGCTGCGCAAACCTGCAGGCAATCCGCTTTGGCTCGTTGCACTCCGCCTGATCCATCCGCGCGTTTGGGTCCGACCAATCCGAGTTGCTTCAGTCGTTTCTTGAGATAGCTCCACGCACGCTTGCCGTCGTCAGCCTTGCAGCACTTTTGTTTCTCGGACACGGCACATAGAAATATCTGCCTATCAACTGTCTCACCGCCAATCTTGCCAAGTGCAAGCTGAGCCTTGAGCAATTCCTGCTTTTTGCTCATTTTCCAGCCGGACCTTTGGCGCTCTCTTCAGCTAGATATTTCCCGAGCCAATCAAACACGGTGTTGTGCCATTGGAGTGAATTCTTCGGCTTCAGGACCCAGTGGTTTTCATCGGGGAAAACCAGCAATTGCGCGTCCACACCTTGTTCCTGCAATGCGGTAAAGCTTTGCAGCCCTTGCGAATACGGGACGCGGTAATCTTTCTCGCCCGTGATCACGAGCATCGGCGTCTTCCAATTGCTAACATGGTTGACTGGATTCCACTTTTCGTAAGCATCGGGATTTTCCACGTAAGAGCCGCCGAAATCCCAGCGGGGAAACCACAATTCTTCAGTCGAATAATAGAAGCTGCGCATGTCGAACAGCCCATCATGCTGGATTAGACAATCGAACCGGTCGGCCCACTTTCCGGCAATCCAATTCATCATATATCCGCCATAGGACGCACCCATCGCGCAGGTGCGCTCACCGTCAATCTGCGTATCGAGCGCTAATGCCGCAGCAAGGCCTTTTTGCAGATCTTCCAGTGGTTTGCCGCCCCAATCCTGATTGATGCTATCGGTGAATTCTTGGCCGTATCCGGTGCTACCATGGAAATCGACGGAGATTACAGCGTAGCCTTGGCTCGCCAGGACGCGCGGGTTCCACCTGCTGGACCAACCATCATTGAATGAGCCTTGTGGCCCGCCATGAACGTAGAGAATTGCTGGCATTTCGCCTTCGAACCCATCCAGTTTGGTAATCTGACCCCAAACCGTATCGCCTTCCGCGCCTTCAAAGTTGAACCGGGTCGTCACTATTCCAGCGCGTTTTCCAATGGTCGGCCTAGTGATATTGGTGATCGGGATGGCTTGCGACCAATCTTTGGTGAGGAACAGCTCCGCAGGACCACCAATAGAATCGCGGGTAAACAGTAACCCATTGCCAGCGATTGGTGTCAGATTGCCGATATGAGCCTCATAACCAGCCATCAAATCAAGCCGTTCTACCTTGCCGTTTTGCGGGTCAATTTTGAATGCTGGCGTGTCGAGCACATCTTGCGCGCTAGCGATGATCCAGCGCGAATCGGGCGTCCACGCGAGCGAACCGAAACTGCGATCAAATCCTTTGGTTAGCGCGCGCGTCTCGCCCGTTTTAATGTTCCGCAACTGGATCACAAGGCGATCGGCCTCGTAAGTTGGCCGCTCCATCGCCAAGTAGGCGAGCCATTTCCCATCGGGCGAAGGGGCGGGAAGAGTATCTGTTGCTAGGTTGGCGGAGGTCAAATTCTTGGGTGTGTCGCCGTCCAATGCAGACCAATAAATATCGACATTGGTTGATAGCGGCTCTTCTGCGTTCGATTGGCGGGCAGCGAAGTAAATGCCTGACCCGTCGGCGGACCAAGCAATTTCCTCCCCGCCGCCAAACGGTTTAGTCGGCGTGTCACCAATCAGCGCATTTTCATCATTAGGGCCATCGGCTGCATAGCCATCTCCCGTTGCGACACCATCGACTAGATTGAAGCCAAATACACGACTGTAGCTGCCCGGCGTTTCCCATTGATCCCAGTGGCGGTAAAAACCGCCCTTCGCATCATAGATTCTGCCAGTGCCAGGTCCTGGTAAATGTGCCGTTCCATCGCCATCACAACCAAATTGGGCGCAATCGCGGCCAACATCGCCAAACACCGCGATCTTGCTCCCGTCTGGGGAGATATGGAAGCCCTGTACGTCTGCAGGCAAGTCGGTGACTTGCATTGGGCCGGCAACATTCCCGTCTACCTCAAGCGCAGCGCGCCAAACCTGCGTGCTGATATTAGCGCCTTCTTCCGCATCATTCGATGGCCTGTCTGACAAGAAATAGAGCCAATCGTCCGCCCCGAAACTTAAGCTGTTTGCGTCGCCGCGCAAATCAATCACCACAGGCAAAGCGTCGGCAGAGCGCAGGTCTCTCAAATAATGGATAGTTGACCGAGCCAGCGTTTCGCGATCAGTTTGCGTGATGGAATAAACCGCGTATTTGCCATCTGCCGTTACCGCCGGTGTGCCCAACCTGGGCATTGCCACAAGATCTAGCGCGCTCATCGGGGCGGGTTCTGCGACGGGTTCTTCAGAATCGCCTTCGGTATGATGGTGTGCGACTGCGGGCACCGAGACAGCGAGTGCCGCGAACGAGGCTGTGAGCTTGAGCGTTTTTATCATGGCCGCAGAACTAAAGCCTGGGCCCAAACGCGCAAGTGCAATCATGCCCCCGAGATGTTCGGCTTAATAGCCAAGTCAGTTGGGCTTAACCGCGCTTTCCGGCAATTCTCGAAATTTCGTCTTTGACCATCTTTTCGACCATTCCAGGCAAATTCTCATCGAGCCATTCGGACAGCATCGGGCGAAGCAAATCGCGTACCAAGCCTTCAAGCGAGGTTTCGCCGCTCCGCACGATTTGCGGAGGTACGCCGGGTTCGGCCAGCATTGCCAGCGCGGCAAGGTTGTCGCGCATTGAGTCGCGAGCTTTCTCGGTGATTAGTGGAACTTTTTCATCACCAAGCTCCTCGTCAGGCGCTTCTTCGATCAGCTCAGCTGTGCTCAGCTCTAAGATTCTATCGGAATCGTCTTCGGCGGATTCAGATTTGGCTTCTGGCTTAGTCTCGACCACGCCTTCTTCCTCGCGCTTGCGCCGCTCGATAACTGCCCCAGTCCGGTTATCCCGGGCGATAACTTTTTTGATCGATTCTAGGATTTCCTCGACCGAAGATTCGTTTTGCTCGCGCATATTGAATCTGACACCCCCACTTTTCACCGATTATTGGTTAATATTTGATTCGGCATCCGCCGCACCGCTTTGTGGAATGTCAGCGTCAGGAGCTGTAATGTCAACGGTTCTTGTCGATACAGCGACCGGATCTGGGTCACGGTCCCAATCCCAAAATGCGCCGTCTACGCGGTTTAAATTGACCACCGGATCATATAGCAGGCCTTCGTCATCGAGGCCAAGGTCGCGTGCTTCGGCCCGGCCCATGGCAGCCAGCAAGCTGAACCCGGCGACGTAGGCATTGCGCCGCGCGGTCACCAATTGCACTCGTGCCGAGAGCAATTCTTGCTCGGCATTCAGCACGTCCAAAATAGTCCGATTGCCGATGGAGTTTTCTGCCCGCACTCCTTCGAGGCCCAATTCAGCGGCGGCAACGGCGGTTTGCGACGAGACGATAATCGAATTTGCCGCAATCCAGCTGGAATAAGAAGCGCGAACTTGGGCAATAACATCGCGCTCTGCGGCGATCACTTGCTCAAAAGCAGAAGTCGCCCGGGCGGTCGCTTGCCGTTGAAGCGCGGCTGGCCGGCCGCCTTGGAAAATCGGAATGCGCAGAGAGATTCCGGCATTAGCGGTGGTTTCGCTTTGCGCGAAATTGTTCGAGGTCGGCCCGCCCAATGTTCCGTAAAAGTTGGTGTAATCGGTGTTGGCGAACAAGGAGACAGTGGGCAAACGGCTCGCGCCCGCCACTTTGATGTCTAATTCAGAGGCGGCAGCGCGTTCTTTCGCGGCCATCAAATCAGGATTAAACTCTAAAGCAATATCAACGGCTTCGGAGGCACTGCTTGGCAGACCTGACAGTGGCGGCGGCGGCTGAAGGTCGGTTGGAGCGCGGCCGACGAGCTGGATATAGACCTCGCGTGCGCCTATCAGATTGGCTTGGGCAGAGCGAAAATCGCTTTCCGCCACAGCCAAGCGTGACTGCGATTGGGCAATGTCGGTTCTTGTCAAATCGCCGATCTCGAAGCGGTCTGCGGTTGCTTGCAAATTGATCGACAACACGTCGATTTGATTGGCCGTCAACCCGACAATCGCTTCGTTGCGAATAACACTCATATAGGCAGCGACGACCAAGCTGAAAATCGACGATTCGGTTGCACGCAAATCAGCCTGTCCGGCGCTCACACGTTCTCTGGCGGCGCGAACAGAATTCTTGACCGAGCCGCCCGAATAAATCGGCACGCCCAAATCAATACCTGCTTGCAGGGTGCGCTCCGGCGCGGTGAAACTGTTGCCGCTGGTCCTGACGAATTCGATATGCTGCGCGGTGAAGCTGGCTGAGGGCAAGCCGCTTGATTGCTGGATTGGCACATTTTCATCATTGGCGCGTTGCTGGGCCCGGGCGGACTGCAATGTCGGATTGGTCTGGTAGGCTTCGGCCAAGGCTTCGCGCAGTGTATCGGCCTGTGCCGGGCTTGCCAGCGGCGCTGCCAGTGCGGCGGCACCAGCCAAGAATGCCAATCTGGTTGCCCGAATATTCACAATTAGAAACTCCAGCTTGCCGCTTTGTCAAATTCAGATAGGCGCGGAATGCCAATTTCGGCGAGTGGTAGCAGCGCCACGTCGCTTGCAGACTTGCGACCGGTGGCGAGACGCGTGACCCCGTTCTTAAGCACTCCGGTGACGATGCGTCCGCCATCGGCCAGCCTTTTGGCGAGGGGTGCGGGCACATGCTCTATCGCGCCGTCGACTAAAACCAATGAATAGGCCGACTTTTTGCGGCTCTTCGTGATTGCTTCGTTTGGAGAAATTACGTCAACGCTGGCAACCAACGTGCGGATTAGCTCGGGCAAATATCCGCTACCTGCATCAACCACGAGCACAGTGTCATCAAGCTTCGGCTGGGCCTCAGCCAGAACCATACCGTAGAATAAGGGGGCAGCGATCCGGCGACCGTTCTCAAGCGTAATTGCGCGGTCGATATAGGCTGTTCCGCGTGCAGCCTCAGGCACAAAATCTTCGCGCGGCACGGTGTTCATCCGGTTGAGAACAAATTCCTCATTCACTCCGCTGGTGCGCAATTGGCTGTCGACCATTGCACGGCGTGCCGTGCTGTGATTTCCTGATGGTGCTTCTAAAGTGGTCAAAATTCTGGCTCTCTATTTTCAAACGCTGTATTACCAGCATAACACAGCCCGTCAATCCGTGGCGTGTCAATTCTATCTCTCGGACGCTTTAGGATGATAGTGGGGAGTGGCCAAGTGCTTTGACCGTAATGCCAAGTCCCGCCTATGGGACATTCATTCGACCGGCAGGAGTATGGAATCGATGAGCGACATGATCACAATCCGCGAAGAAGACCTTATCGAAAGCGTTGCCGACGCTTTGCAATATATTTCTTACTATCACCCGATGGATTATATTCGCGCTTTGGGCGAGGCATATAAGGTCGAGCAAGGCCCCGCTGCAAAGGATGCAATTGCGCAAATTTTGACCAACAGCCGGATGTGCGCAGAGGGGCACCGTCCGATCTGTCAGGACACTGGCATCGTCAATGTGTTCGTCAGATGGGGGCAGAATTGCCGTCTCGATTCCGAGCGCAGCCTGCAAGAAGTAGTCGATGAAGGGGTTCGCAAGGCATACACCCACCCGGAAAATAAGCTGCGCGCTTCGATACTGGCCGATCCTGCCTTCACTCGCCGCAACACGCGCGACAATACGCCATCTGTGTTGTCGGTTGAAATGGTCCCAGGCGATAAGGTTTCGATTGATGTTGCGGCCAAGGGTGGGGGCAGCGAGAATAAGTCAAAGTTCAAGATGATGAACCCGAGCGACAATATCGTCGATTGGGTCATCGAACAGATACCTAGCATGGGTGCGGGTTGGTGCCCACCGGGCATGCTCGGCATTGGTATCGGCGGCACAGCCGAACATTGCATGAAACTTGCCAAGCAAAGCTTGATGGACCCAATCGATATGGCTCAGCTTAAGCTGCGCGGTGCTCAAAATGATATCGAGCAGCTGCGGATTGATATTTTCGACGCGGTCAATGCACAGGGTGTCGGCGCGCAGGGCCTGGGTGGGCTCTCTACTGTGCTTGATGTAAAGATTTATGACGCGCCGTGCCACGCCGCGGGCAAGCCGGTCGCGATGATTCCCAATTGTGCCGCGACGCGACACGCACATTTCACGCTTGATGGTTCTGGGCCGACCTATCTTGAACAGCCCAAGCTGGATGAATGGCCAGACGTGAATTGGGCGCCCGATGCCGCGGCAAAGCGGGTTAACCTTGACACATTGACTCAAGAGGAGGTCGCCAGCTGGGAGCATGGAGACCGGATATTGCTTTCGGGCAAGATGCTGACCGGGCGTGATGCCGCGCATAAACGGATTCAGGATATGCTTGCCAAGGGCGAAGAGTTGCCAGTGAACTTTAGAGGACGGGCGATTTATTATGTCGGGCCGGTGGATCCGGTCATGGGCGAGGCGGTTGGCCCAGCCGGGCCGACCACGGCCACCCGAATGGATAAATTCACAGAAATGATGCTCGATCTTGGGCTACTGGCGATGATCGGCAAAGCAGAGCGCGGCGCTGACGCGGTGGATGTTATCAGCCGGTTTAAGGTCGCCTATCTGATGGCCACGGGCGGAGCAGCTTACCTCGTCAGCCGCGCGATCAAAGAAGCCAAAGTTGTCGGCTTTGAAGACCTCGGCATGGAGGCGATTTACGAATTCACAGTTGAAAATATGCCGGTGACCGTGGCCGTCGATAGTGCTGGTAATAATGTTCATACGCTAGCACCGGCACACTGGAAAAAACGGATTGCCGAGGAGGACCTGCTCGCCTGATTGTGAACCGACACCTGATGTCGCTCGACGAAAGGCATCGTGTTTTCGACGACGGAACTGGCCCGTAGATGAAGAATCAAGCTAAGGCGGCACCACGATATGAACCACGAACTTTCCAGCCCTAGCCTAGCACGCGTATCGCTGCGTACTGTCATCATCTCCATGGCCGTGCTGTGGACGCTCTATTTTGTCTTGCAAACAATTCGCGGATCAATCGTCGGACTGGAATTCGAGACTGATATTCTCTTCCGGCGCGCGCTGGTCACGCTGGCGGGCCTCGCAATTACTTTTTGCCTTTGGACCCTCCTTCGATTGTTCGATGCGCGCGCGCTATGGATGAAGATCGCCGCGGCTTTCATTCTTGCGCTTCCCGCTTCGGTATTGATCGCTCAGGTCAACCAAATGGTGTTCGCACCCGTTCAAGGCCAAATGGCAGAGAAAATGGGGAAAGAGCGCGGTGTCGGCATCCGGCGCGACGAGGCGGGCAATATTTTTATCGAAGTGCCAACCGCCAGTGTTGGTGATGAAGCCGAGTCTTTGGTCGAAGATACACCTTCACAAGAAGTCCTTATTGCTAAGGCTCCGGTCGGTTGGGAGCGTTGGCGAATGATTGTTGATATCGCGCTGGGGCGGTATTTTTTGCTGCTCGCTTGGGCATCGATATACTTTGCGATGCTGGCAGTAGCGCAAACCAAAGTGGCCGAACGAAGAGAAGGTGAATTCAGGCGTCAGGCGAAAGAGGCCGAGCTTCGGTCATTACGGTATCAAGTGAACCCGCATTTTCTTTTCAACTCGCTCAACTCGCTCAGCGCTCTGGTTATGACTGGCAAGACTGATCGCGCCGAGAATATGATCCAGACTTTGTCGAGTTTTTATCGCCACAGTCTGGCCGATGATACGACCTCCGATGTCGATTTGGCAGATGAATTCGCGCTGCAACAACATTATCTGGAGATTGAGCAAATTCGCTTTCCGGAACGGCTGATGACTGAAATTGATTTACCAGATGCCCTCGCCAATGCGCGTGTGCCTGGAATGATCTTGCAGCCCCTGGTCGAAAATTCGGTTAAATATGCCGTTGCGCCGCTTACACGCCCCGTGACCATCAGAATCGCTGCTCGAGAAGAATATGAGCGGCTGGTGATCACTGTCAGCGACGATGGACCCGGTGCCAAGGACATCGCAGAGCCTGGTTTCGGAATTGGACTCGCCAACGTGCGTGACCGGCTGAAGGCACGCTTTGGTAACGAGGCCGCGATATCGGCTGGCCCAACTGATGATGGGTTCTGCACCGAAATTCGGCTTCCAATGAGGTGACCATGTCTGAAAACGGAAATGAAAACGCCCTGCGCACCCTGATCGTCGATGATGAGCCGCTTGCCGTAGAGCGGATGCAGGTGATTTGCGCCAAGCTGAAAGATTTGAATGTGGTTGGTACCGCCAGTGACGGTTCGGCGGCCCTTAGGTTGATTGAGGCGCTGACACCGGATCTGGTCCTGCTCGATATGACAATGCCAGAGATTGATGGCCTGTCAGTCGCGCGCAAACTTGCCGAAATATACGGCAATGACGAGGCAAATTCAGGCGCCAATTCAGGCGCCAATGCAAGTGCCAAAGCAAAAGAGCGTCCGGCGGTAATCTTCGTAACCGCGCACGACCACTTTGCCGTTGAAGCATTTGACCTCGATGCGGTAGATTATGTCCTCAAGCCAGTGGCAACCGACCGGCTTGAACGGGCCATAGAACGCGCCCTTGCCCGTCGCGGAGAGAGAGAGGCCAAGGGTGGCGATTGGTTAAGCGAATTGTGGGTTCCGCATCGCAGCGAGCTGATTAGGATCGAAGTTAGCCAAGTCAGCAGGATCGATGCCGAGCGCGATTATGTCCGGCTCCACGTGGGCGTACCCGGCGAGGCTGAGCGTACCTATCTGTTGCTGCAGACCATTGCAGGTCTCGAAAAACGTCTCGACCCCACAGAATTTATCCGGATCCACCGATCGACCATTCTGCGCCGTGATAAGATTCGCGGCCTCAGGCACGATGGATTAGGTGTCTGGTCAGTAGAACTGGGAGGCGGCGAAGCAGTTAGAATCGGCCGCACCTATTTGTCCAAAGTGAAAGCAATGGCTGGACGTTAGGCGGCGTGGACAAATTTGAGCCAGTATCTGGCTGATGCGATGTGGACCATGGAGAGGAAGCTTTCGGCGAGTTGGTCGTATCGGGTTGCAATGGCGCGGTTGATTTTCAGACGACCGAAGAAGCGCTCAATCTGGTTGCGTTCCTTGTAGAGTGTCCGGTCATATTCGATCTTCACCCGGCGGTTTGACCGTCCCGGAATGACGGCTTCGATGTTCCTGTTGGCAAGATCGGCCCGGATGGCATCGGCATCGTATCCCTTATCTGCCAGGACGCCTGCGGCACTCGCCCTGGCAGAGTGATTAGCGTGTCATAGGCCTTGCAATCCGCCGCTTCGCCGACTGTCAGGTGGAAGGCGAGTGGCCGTCCTCGTCGATCAGCCAGACAGTGGAGCTTACTGGTGAACCCGCCCCGCGAGCGGCCAAGAGCTCTTCGACGAGTCCCCTTTTTTCCGCCCGCTGCCGAGACATGGGCGCGAACCGTGGTGCTATCGATGCTGTAGTGGCCGCTGTCCGCCATGATCTCGGCCAGTGTGACCGACACTGCCTCCCAGACCCCAGCTTCGCTACACCGCCTGAACCGCCGATAGATCGTGTTCCAATTACCGTACTTGGGCGGAACATCGCGCCAGGGCGTGCCGCAGCGAAGCCGCCAGAGTATGCCGTTGATAATCGAATGGTTCTCTTCTGGCCGTCGTCCACGCCCTCGGTTTGCCGCATCGATCGGCAACAAACCCTTCAAAACACGCCAGTCCGCTTCGCTCAGATCACCCCGGCTCAAGCCCGCCTCCAAAAGGAAGCCTGGAATCAATCGCCGAGTCTCGCGTCAACCAATTTGTCGACGCCGCCTAGAGCCGTTCTTCGAAGCTCAATATCCAAATATCGGCAACCTTGCATTGCGCTTATCGATGATGCACACCCGCCAGAACAGCTGCCGGGGGGACAGACAATTTCATACGATGAGAAACCACCGCGCGTGGTTGGCATGGGCGGAGCCATCCTGACCAGCCTCAACGGGGTCGTCGGTTCAGGCATTTTCGCTCTTCCCGCACTGCTCTTTGCAGCGGCCGGGAGTTTCTCGCCCATCGCAATCTTGCTGTTCGCCTGCCTTTACGGGACCATGCTGGCCGTCACTGCCAAACTCTCGACCGTCTTTCGGCAATCGGGCGGGGCGCAGCTTTATGCGCAGCACGCCTTTGGTCCCGCGGTAGGCTTTCAGGTGGGCTGGTTTGCGGTCGCAGGCAGCATGGCGGGCGCGTCAGCCAGCCTGCATGTGATGGTGTCGTATCTGGCGGCAGTGTTCCCGGTATTTGACGATCCTGTCATTCGCCTTGCGACGATGACGTTTGCCGCAGTCACCTTTTTCGCGATCAGCGCCAGCGGCACGGTGCGGGCGATTGAGGCGATCGCTGTGGGCACCGTACTCAAACTGACGCCAATCCTGATCCTGATCGCTGTCGGCCTAACGCAGAACGGCATCCCCACCGACATCACGCTCCCAACGTTCAGCGCGTTCGAGTCCGTTGCGCTCCTGCTCGCGTTCGCCTTTTCGGGGTGCGACATGGCGGTGAACGCCGCCGGTGAGGCAACGAATCCGCGCAAAACGTTGATGCGCGCGCTGTTCGCCAATCTGGCGATGGTCGCAGCGTTCTACGCGCTCGTCCAGCTGGTATATTCGGCCTCTGCCCCCGATGCCTCGCAGGCGGACATTCCGCTCGCAGCGATGGGGACCAGTTTGCTCGGACCAACCGGCGCATTGATGGTCAGTGTCGCAGCGATCTTCTCCACCGCGACCCTCGGCCTCAACCTGTTTTTCCTAGCACCGCGCATCTTGTTCGGGATGGGGCGGCGCGGACTTTTACCACATGTCTTCGCCTATGTGTCGCCCCGCTTCAAATCGCCGGTTGTTGCTATCGGCTTCTTTGGAGCGTTCGTTGCCGCTCTTGCTCTGTCCGGTACTTTTGAGCTGCTCGCGGAGCTGCTTGTTAGTGTCGAACAGCTCGCCTTTCTCGTGACGATTGGGTCGCTCATCGTCATGTGGCGGCGCAATGATGCAGGCTTGCGTGAGACGATGGGCTTTCGCTGGGCCATCATAATACCGGTCGCGACCGGCTACGTCGTGTGGTTGCTTTTGCAGCTTGATGCGAACTCCGTATTTTACACCGGAATTATGATTGTTGTGGGCACGGCGCTTTATCTCGCCTCGAAAGTCGGCGCGGTGCAACAGGACGGGATCGATCTGCCCGAGGGCAGGGCCTAGGCTCAAATTTGTCCACGCCGCCTAGCAAGTTTGAGCAAAGTCTTAACAGCTAGATATCAAATCCACGTCTGCAAAGAATAGCCCGAACCGGGGGACTGGTCCGGTTCGGGCTAGGGGCCCGCGCGTGAATTAAGGGGCGCGGGGGATGAATGCCTATTGAGAGCTGGTAATACTCAGCCTCCAAGGCGTTGTTCATCGACCACGGCCGCCATTTGTTGCGTGGCTTGCTTCTTGGCGTTGTCGAAACATTTCTTGGCGCCACGGTTTGGGAACCGCGTGCCCGAGCGCTGCTGATCGAGACCGCAGACGTCACGGGCAGCTTTGTCGATCCGGCGCTCAAGCGCTTCTTGTCCGGCAGGGGAGGACAGGTTGAGATCATCATATTGGATTTGCACATTGCCTGCGAAGGCAGGAGTTGTCGACATCATGGCGCCTACGGCAGCCAACGCGATAAGGGATTTTTTCATTTCTTTTCCTCCATTTGCGGGCCTCTCTGTCAAAGAAGGGGGGTGAAAGGCACTTCGCAATTGTTGGAATACGCCAACTGTGTTGGGAATGCAGCACAGTGTCGATAGTGCGCGTCATCCTCTCGACCAAATCAGCGGTGCCCAGACCGAAGGCGGAAACTGCGGGACGAACCGCGCTTGCGGCCCGACCAAGGATTGGGCAGTAGCAAGGTATGGAGATTTTCGTCATCTTTTTGCTCGGAATTGGAAATTTCGCGCTTCACCGGGCGGTTATGGAGAGTAAACATCCCGCGATTGGTGCGATCAGTTGGTTTGCAGACCGGGCTGGCCGGCGATTGGCCCTCGGCTTGGAATTTGGCGTTCTGCTCGTGGCAATGTTGCTCGCGGCGAATGGCTGGCCCGAACTCGTCTGGGGCTATTTGATCTATAGCGGTTTGAACGGAGTTTCCGGCTGGCTCATTCTGACCGGCAGGATTTGAGCAATGTATCCATGAGCACCGCGCTTCGCCTGTTCCATGTAAGTGATATCCATTTCGGGGTCGAGCATCATACCGCCCTGCGCTGGTTTGAAGATGCCGTTCACGCTGAACGTCCCGACGCCGTGATTTGCACCGGCGATTTGACTCAGCGTGCAACGCATCAACAATTCGGCCAGGCGCGGGCGTTCTTCAGCAGCCTTAATACTCCGGTCGCGCTTGAGCCTGGCAATCATGACATGCCCTATTACAATCTTTGGGAGCGGTTTACGCAGCCTTATAAGCGCTATGGCGCATTGGCTGATGCGGTCGGTGCGGTGCTCGAGTTCGAGCAGATGGTCATTGTTCCGCTCAAAACTACAGTTCGCGCGCAACCACGTTTCCCCTGGTCCGATGGTTATGTGCGACACGAAGCCTTAGCCGAAACAGTTGGAGTGCTGGAGAGTTTAGAGTCCGACCATCGTTACAAGATTGTTTCGTGTCACCATCCGCTTCTGCCTGCGGAGGAGGGAATGAAGAACCCTACGATTGGCGGTGATCGGGCATTTGCCGCTGTTGCGGCGGCGGGCGCCCAAGCCATTCTGACGGGCCATGTGCACGTGCCGTTTGATCTGGTTCGGGCTTCGGACAACAAGTCAGTCAGGATGATCGGCGCAGGCACCTTGTCTACCCGTCTTCGCGGGGCCGAGCCGGGTTATAATGTCGTGATCTATTCGCCGGAAGACGGCCTGACAGTTGAGCAGCGGACGTACCGCGACGGCTAGCCGCGCAAGTTTGCCAATAACAAAAAAGGCGGCCCGTTGCCGGACCGCCTCTTTGATTGGCAATTGCCTGAATTCCCGAATTAACGTTTCGAGAACTGGAAGCTCCGACGAGCTTTGGCCTTGCCGTATTTCTTACGCTCAACCACGCGGCTATCGCGGGTCAGGAAGCCTGCCGCCTTAACAACAGCGCGCAATGTCGGCTCGTAACGGGTTAGTGCCTGGCTGATGCCGTGCTTAACCGCGCCAGCTTGGCCCGACAGACCACCACCTTTGACGGTGGCGATAATGTCATACTGGCCTTCACGCTCTGTGATTGTGAAAGGCTGGTTGAGAACCAAACGCAGCGTGGGGCGTGCGAAATAGGTTTCCTGATCGCGGCCATTAACCGTAATCTTGCCGGTGCCGGGCTTTAGCCAAACACGGGCTTTGGCATCCTTGCGGCGGCCAGTGGCATAAGCGCGGCCGAGATCATCGATCTCTTGCTCACGAAGCGGCATGGCTTCGACAACGACGTTTTCAGCAGTCGAAGCGTCGGCAGCGGGCGCGTCACCAGCGATGTCTTTCAGATCGGCAAGATCGGAAATGGTACCGGTTTCAGTAGCTGGAGCAGCTTCGGCTTCAGCTGCAACTTCCGGTGCTGCCTCAGTCTTGGGCTCATCTTTGGCTTCAGTCTTTGCTGCAGCTTTCTTAGGGGCCTTCTTAGCCGCCTTCTTCTCGGGTGTAGCTTCCACTACGGCCTCGGGAGCCGCTTCCGCAGCAGCGTCTTTTTTGGTTTCTTCAGTCATTATGAGGAAGCCTTATTCTTGCGGTTCATCGATGCGACATCCATCACTTCAGGCTTCTGGCCGTCATGTGGGTGCTCGGTGCCGGCATACAGGTGCAGGGCACGCATTTGGTCACGGCCAAGTGGGCCGCGCGGGATCATGCGTTGGATGGCTTTTTCGAGCACACGCTCAGGGAAACGGCCTTCCAGAACTTTCGCCGGAGTTGTTTCCTTGATGCCACCAGGGTGGCCGGTGTGCTTGTAATAAATCTTGCCGGTCATCTTGTTACCGGTGAATTGCACCTTGCCTGCGTTGATGATGATGACATGGTCACCGCAATCAACGTGCGGAGTGTAGCTTGGCTTGTGCTTGCCGCGCAGGAGGTTGGCAACGATTGCCGCCAGACGTCCAGGGACGAGACCGTCGGCATCGATAATGTGCCATTTCTTTTCGACCTCGGCCGGCTTTACCGACCGGGTCATTTTGCTGAGAGCCTTCATGGGCTGTGTCCATTCCTAAAATTCTTGGGCTGCTTCGGTTGCAGCGGTAATCCGCGAATCCCGTCGGGGACCCTCGAAGAGCGGGCGATTTGTTCGTTTAAGGCCACAAAGTCAAGCAATTCTGCGCCCTTCAGAGGAGGTAAAATAATACCGTGACTGTCGAGCCCAGTTATTTGGCGCTATTTTTTTACGAGAGACCAGTGCTCAATCGAAGTGCGCGTTGTGGCATTCACACTTGTTTCGACCGTCCGGCTAGCATGCGTCATTAGTCCGGAGGTATCCGATGTTCGAGCCCGGAACGCGATTTTGATCTGGCCAACACTGCCATCTGGCAGGGGCAGGGCGCGGGCATGCAGGCTTTCCGGAGTTCTTGGCACAAACAAGTCTCGTGGCAAATGTGTGAGGGCCTGCGAGGCAGAATTCTGCAGCGCCTGCAGAAATTTACCGCTATCCTCGGTATTTACGCTTTCCAACTTTTCGATTGCATAAGCCACCGCTTTATCGATCTCTGGTTGGTTCGAGCTTGTGTTGGCATTGAGTATCAAACCTTCGGATCCCAGCAAGATAGGAAACAGCCCGCTCTCATCGCGCTGCTTTTCAATCCGGGCGAGCCCATCGAGTTTCGGCGGGACGATGGCCTCGACTGCGGTCTGGATGCCTTCGATACGGTAGCCTTGCCCTAACCGGTTGAACCTGATCTCGAACCTCCGCGTGATCTCGATTAGCGCACCATCAGTCAATTCTCGTATCAGCTTGCGAGTGAATAGCATGGGCGAGGCCGTCGGGTTGAAAAGCCGATCCTGTGAATGCACTCTGGTCGCGGCGAGTGAAACGACGAGCATCGCCCCGCCAGTGAATATGGCGTTACGCCTCGTTAGTTCCGTCATTGCCGCCACCCTTTTGCCAGTTTGCTCAGCCATGACTGGGTTGCGACCCCGGCCCCTTCGCAATTCCATCCCAGAATGGCGGGTGTTTGGTAGGGATGCAATTGTTCAAGACGCTTTATTGCGGCTTTCAGCAAAGACGCGTCAGTCTTGAACAACCCTCCACATTCGTTCGTTTCGTCAATCTCGCCTTCCCAGACGAACATCGACTGCATACCATCATGGAAATTGGCGCAAGCAATCAACTGTTCCTGCATCAGCAATTTGGCAATTGATCTGGCTTGCTCGATATTTTCGAATGGTGACCAGATCAGCGCGCTCATTTGCCGCGGCCGATGAGATGCAGGCCCCAAGCTGTGGCCGCGACCAGCAAGGCCCCCACTCCTTGATGCGCGGTGGCGATCCACAAATTAACCCCGGTCCATACTGTCGCAATCCCAAGAATTATCTGGAGGCCAAACGCCGAATGGATGATGATCGACGCACGCCGGTCAAAAACTCGCGCTTTACGTGCCAGCACAATCAACGCTGCGACCGCAACCCACGCCCACCAGCGGTGGAGGAAATGCAGCAGGAACGGATCATGCGTCAGCGCATAAAGTGCTCCGCGGGACATATCGATTTCTGGGAATAGCCGCCCTTGCATCAGCGGCCAGCTATCCGATGCAAGCCCCGCATTCAGCCCTGCGACCCATGCGCCAAGCAGCAATTGGATGAACAGCACTGCGCTCAATGTCCATGCAAATCCGGTTAATCGGGCCGGGCGGGCATTTGGGATTTGCGCCAGCCTGAGCAAATCAAGCGCGGTCCAAATCAGCCCTGCAAGTGTAAACAAGGCTGTGAGCAGATGGATGGATAACCAGAAATGGCTGACATCGGTCATTTCAGCCGAAAGGCCCGAGCGCACCATGTACCAACCGAAAGTCCCCTGCAGCGCGCCCAGCGCCAGCAGCGCGAGCAGGCGGGGCTTATATCCAGCTGGGATTTGGCGCTTGACCCAGAACCACAGCAGCGGGAGTGCATAGATCAAGCCAATGAACCGGCCTAGAAGGCGATGGAACCATTCCCAGAAATAGATGAATTTATAATCAGCCAGGGTCATTCCGGCAGGTCCATTAACCAGCTGATATTCGCCGATCTCCTTGTAGGCATCGAACTCTGCCTGCCACTGCGATTCATTCAATGGCGGTAACGCCCCGGTCACCGGCTTCCATTCGGTGATGGAAAGGCCCGATTCGGTCAGCCTGGTGATCCCGCCAACAATCACCATGATGACGATCACCGCAGCCACAGCAAACAGCCAGCGTGCGAGTAGAATTGGACGGGCTTCAGGGTTAATTGGCATAATATCTGTTCACCAGCACAATAGCGATATCGAGAGCAAGTTCCATGAAAGCAGGGTGGCGGTTGCGCAAGACGATAAAATGCAACTCCACTTGCAGAATGTTACACCATCACATACATAGAGCTCCGGATGCGGCATGTACTTCCCCTGATTCGTTCGCGGCTCGACCGCGCTGGAATAGTCCTTTCCGGGCTTTGTGCCGCTCATTGTCTGCTAAGCATTCTTATCGTTTCTGCCTTGGGAATTGGCGGTGAGTTCTTTTTCGCGCCTGCGATCCACCGCGTAGGCCTCGCGATTGCGCTGGTGATTGCAGCGGTCGCAATCGGTTGGGGCGCGCTCCAGCATCGGCGGGCAGTGCCGTTTGTGGTTGCGATGATGGGGCTCACCTTTATGGGCGCGGCACTGGCTGTGCCGCACGGTATGCACGAAGTGGTTTTGACAGTGATCGGTGTGACGCTGGTTTCGGCAGGGCACATCCTCAACTTACGCTCGCACTTGCCTGCGGCTGATTGAGCGCTATTTGGCAGGGTATGACCCAGCCAATCTCTGTTACCGTCAATGGCGACACCCGCCAATCCAGCGCACCGACAATCTCAGGCCTAGTGCAAGAACTGGAGCTTGACCCCGCAAAAGTGGCGGTCGAGCGCAATGGCGAGATTGTGCCGCGTTCAACTTTGGCTGATGTCTCGCTTATTGATGGCGACATTCTGGAGATTGTTCATTTTGTTGGCGGCGGCGATCATACGGATAAGGCTGCCGACACTTGGGACGTTGCAGGCCAGACTTTCACCTCACGGCTGATTGTCGGCACTGGCAAGTACAAGGATTTCGAACAGAACGCCGCTGCTGTCGAAGCGTCAGGGGCAGAGATTGTCACTGTAGCGGTGCGCCGCGTGAATGTGACGGACCGCAATGCGCCGATGCTAACCGACTTCATCGACCCCAAAAAAATTACCTATCTTCCAAACACCGCAGGCTGCTTCACTGCAGAGGACGCGATACGCACCTTGCGGCTGGCCCGCGAGGCTGGCGGTTGGGATTTGGTGAAGCTGGAGGTACTCGGCGAAGCGCGCACGCTCTATCCCGATATGCGCGAAACGCTGAAAGCCACTGAAATCCTGGCCAATGAAGGCTTCAAGCCGATGGTCTATTGCGTAGATGATCCGATTGCAGCGAAGCAATTGGAAGAAGCCGGAGCGGTCGCGGTGATGCCGCTGGGTGCTCCGATTGGATCGGGCCTCGGCATTCAGAACCGGGTGACAATCCGCCTCATTGTTGAGGGCGCAAACGTACCTGTGCTGGTCGATGCTGGTGTTGGAACAGCTTCGGAAGCTGCTGTCGCCATGGAACTTGGTTGCCACGGTGTGCTGATGAATACCGCGATCGCAGAGGCGAAAGACCCGATCAGAATGGCCCGCGCGATGAAGCTGGCGGTGGCAGCCGGACGTGATGCCTATTTGGCCGGGCGGATGGGCACGCGCAAATATGCCGACCCGAGCAGTCCGCTTGCCGGATTGATTTAATCCGGGGCGCTAACTCAAAATTAACCATGACACGCGACAAGTCTCCTTAGAAACAAAGGGGCATCGCCATGGCGACGACAAATACTGCTTCACTGACAATTTCCGAGATGCGCGAATTCGCTAATTTTGATGCTGCCGAGCAGCGTTATATCCGCCGCAGTCTCGACATTGGTCTTGGCCGTGAGGATGCATTCAAACTGTGGGCGCGTGACGCAGCGGAGAATGCCGCCATTCGCAGCCAATATGTCACCTATCAGGAATTGAAAACTCTGCGTGACAGCGTGCCAACCGAAACAGGCTTTGATGCGATCGAAGTCTTCATCGGCAAATTAACCCGAATTGCTGCATTTGACCTTGGCCAAGAGCGGTTGAGTTGCTTCTCGTCTTTCCGCTTTCTCTACGAACGGCTGTTGGGTGCAGATGCTCGCCCTTGGCTGCCAAGCGCTTTCTGTGCCGCCGCTGCGTTGCCGCAAATCCGCCCCGGTCGGCGTAAAATGCTGCTGCAAAGCCTTAGCGAGGCGGCTGCGACCGCTCCTGGCTGGAGCGACGCTAAACCGACCTTCTATCCCGAATTTATCGAGAAAGAGGCGGCATAAGATTGTTGGGCCTCAATCGCCGGCGGAGCCGTCCGGCCCCCTAGGCTTTCGCGCCTACAGGCGCGGTGGTCAGTCACCCTCGGGCTACCGCGACTAGGTCTTGAAATTGATAAAAGTCAGAATTGGCGGATCAGCTCCGGTAAAGCCCATCCAACTTCGCCTGATACCGCTCACGAATCTTGTGGCGGCGAATTTTCATGCTGGGGGTCATTTCTTCATTCTCGACGGTGAAGGCTTCGTCCGCGAAAGCGAATTGGCGGACTTTCTCGGTGACCGACAATTCTTTGTTCACACGCGCAACCGCTTCGCTCACTGCACTGCGGAATGCGGGCAAATCTTGTAGTGCTTTCATGTCGAATTTCTCGCCATTGGCGCGCGACCATTCGAGCGCCCATTCGGCATCGGGGACAATTAACCCGACAACATAAGGGCGCTTGTCGCCCGAAACCATCGCTTGAGAAATTTCCGATTGTAGCGTCAGCATGCCCTCAATCTTTTGCGGGGCAACATTGTCGCCCTTGTCATTGACGATCATATCTTTCTTGCGGTCCGTGATCTTGATCCGGCCCTTGTCATCGATATGGCCGATATCACCAGTGTGGAGCCAGCCTTCCTGCAGGGTACGCTTGGTCTCCGCGTCATTTTGCCAATAGCCATTCATCACCAGCTCGCCGCGCACCAGCAATTCGCCGTCTGCAGCAACCTTCAGCTCTACGCCTCTCATCGGTGGGCCCACGGTATCCATGGCGATGCCAGCGGCCGGGCGGTTACAGCTGATTACGGGCCCGGCTTCGGTCTGGCCGTAGCCCTGCAGCATGGTCAGGCCCATTGCGTCGAAAAAGATACCTACCTCGGGATTGAGTGGAGCGCCGCCCGACACCATCGCCTTCATCCGGCCGCCGAATTTCTGCCGAATTTTGGGGCGCAGCGCCTTTTCCAGAATCAAGTTCATCGGGCGATCGCGCAACCGGACGCGGCCCTTTGCATTGGCTTTGTGCTCGCCGATGGTTAGCGCGCGGTCCATCATATAATTGGCCGCTTTGCCCTGCTTGGAAACCTGCTTCATGATCCGCGTGCGCAAGACCTCGAACAGGCGCGGGACAACGACCATGATTGTCGGGCTGGTTTCTTCGATGTTGCTGGCGAGTTTTTCCAACCCTTCAGCATAATAGATTTGTGCGCCGACACCGATTGGCAGGAATTGGCCGCCAGAATGCTCATAAGCATGGCTTAGGGGAAGAAAGCTAAGGAAGCGCTCTTCCTGAGCGAGACCGAAATCAGCTTCAAGAATTTCTGCTGCACCCGCCACATTGCACAATATCGACCCGTGATGCTGCATTACGCCGCGCGGTGCGCCGCCGGTACCGCTAGTGTAGATGATGCAAGCAGTCGCATCGCGTGGGATCTTTGAAATCCGCTCATCCACTGCCGCCCGCGCCGCCAATGCGTCGCCAATCAACATTGATTCCCAGCTGCGGCATGTCAGATCGCCCGTCTGATGCTGTCTGATGCCGTCAATCGGGATGATATGGCTCGCCATTCCGGACCGCATGATGGCCGGTAGCAGCGGCTGCGACAGTTTCTCATTCGATACAATCACTGCTTTCGAACCGGAATTATCGAGAATATGCTGGTGATCGCGCTCGGTGTTGGTGATGTAGGTTGGCACAGTGATGCAGCCCGCCGCCATGATCGCTAGATCTGCGATGCACCATTCGGGCCGGTTTTCCGAGACCAGCATGACCCTGTCGCCATCGACCAGCCCTAGCTTTCGAAGGTTTTCGGCGAGTAGGCAAACACGCTCTGCGGTTTCGCGCCAACTGATCGTTTGCCACTCGCCGTTCCGCTTGGCGCCAAGGAAAGCCTCATCGCCCTTCGCGTCTGCGCGTGCTAGAAACAGCTCGACCAAATTCTTGGCCGTATCGATATCGGCTAGCTGCAAGGCTCGCTCCTCATCCCGAAATTGACGCCGCATCTTTTGCGCGACGATACTATTGTGACGATTTAGGCCGCCTTAGGCAAAGCGGCAAGCCGGGTTAATCCTGTCCTGCCGCCGAAGGAGTGATTTCCAGCATTCCCACTAGTCGCGGATCGCGTGCTGACACCCACTTTACTCCGTCCCAATGGACGGCTCCTGCCTTAAGCGGGGGCGTGCGCGCCACTATTCCACTGTGGCCCAGCGTTTCGAATGCGCTGATTTCTTGCTCCAGCCAAGCACCCTTTTCGACCATCACATTGTCACCAAAAGCCATGATCAGGGGCAGGCCTAGCGCGTCTTCGACCGGCAGTCCGAAATCGATAATGCCGACAATGCTTCGTGCGGTCTGGACCGGGATGGTCGATCCGCCAGCGGCGCCAATCGCTGCCACTGGCCTGCCCAAGGGATCATAAATGATGGTCGGTGCCATCGAGCTGCGCGGGCGCTTGCTGCCTTCGACCCTATTGGCAACAGGCTTACCATCCACTTCGGGCGACCGGCTGAAATCGGTCAATTCGTTGTTGAGGAAAAAGCCGCCAAAAGTCAGGCCAGAGCCGAACGGACCCTCGATGGTCGAGGTATAGCTAACCATCGTGCCTGTGTCGTCCACGACTGCGAAATGCGAGGTGCCGTTCTCCACCGGCTCGTCGCCGTCAGCAAGAGCGACAGTTGCGCCTTCAGGAATGCCGAAAATTGCTGTTTCCATCGTGGTGTTCGCGCTGATCAAGGTGCTTCGTCGCGCAATATAATCTTTCGCGATCAATCCGCTCACCGGAACGCTGACAAAGTCTTCATCGGCCAGGTAAATCTCACGGTCGGCATAGGCAAGGCGCTGCGATTCGAGGAACAGGTGCCATGTCACCGGATTGTCTGCACCCAGCGCGGCCAAATCAAACCGCTCCAACTGCCCAAGGATTTGTACTACAGCGATACCGCCGGAGGAAGGCGGACCCATGCCGCAAATCTTGTAATCGCGATAAGTCCCGCAGACCGCCTCGCGCTCCATTGCGGTATAGGCGGCGACATCGGCAGCGGTCATTCCGCCATCGCGGGGTGTCGCAGCGCGGACAACATCCGCCAAATCAGAAGCGGCCTTGCTCCGGTAAAATGCCTCGGGCCCGGCGCTGGCAATTTCGGCCAGAGTGACGTGTAATTGAGGGTTTTTAAGTATCGTGCCGACAGGTTTGGGCTGACCTTCCGCGGTATAATAGAGTTCGCGCCCAAATTCGGTCATCCCCGCCCGGCCAATTTGCCCGTCTAGCGAATCATTAAGCCGCCGGTTTATGGCAAAGCCGTCTTGCGCCAGCTTCATCGCTGGCGCGAACAAATCGGCCCAGAGTAGCTTACCATGCCGTCGATGCGCTTCTGCCACCATCGCGATGTTGCCCGGAATACCGACGCTGAGACCACTCAGAACCGAGCTGCGGTAATCACGTAATTCGCCATCCTCGCCTAAAAACCACTGTGGATCAGCACCAGCAGGCGCCTTTTCGCGGCCATCGAACGTGTTGATTGCACCGGTCGCAGTGCCTCTGACTAAAAATCCGCCCCCGCCAATGCCAGAGCTTTGCGGTTCGACCACGGTGAGCGCCAGCATTACAGCGATGGCTGCATCAGTTGCCGAGCCGCCTTGCGCCAAAATCGCTTCGCCAGCGGCTTGCGCCCGTGGGTCAGCGGCGCTGACGGCTCCTGTTGCCGCATTCATTGCGGTCGGCGAAATGCTATCAAGTGATGGCTCGCTGCCGGCCATAGTTTGGCAGGCGGCGAGGGTCACACTGGTCACAGCAACGAGCGATACCCGGCTGAAAGATTGGCGCATGTTCATGGGCGGACTGCTATTCGCTCCCGACCGCTGCGGCAATAGTTGAAAAACCATCACGCTTCATAAGCCGTTCCAGCCCCCGCGTGATTGATCGGGCCAAACCTGGGCCTTGATAGACCATTGCGCTGTAAAGCTGGACCAGACTGGCCCCTGCACGAATGCGTTCCCATGCGTCTTCTGCGCTGGAAATTCCGCCTACTCCGATCAACGGGATCGAGCCGCCGCTCGCCTTCCGAAAATCACGGATACGTTGCAGCGCGAGCGGTTTAAGCGGAGCGCCTGACAAGCCTCCAGCTTCAGCGACATGTCGTGATTGCAGCGATGGGCGACTGATTGTGGTGTTCGATACAATCAGAGCGTCCAGTTGCTTATCGGAGGCAATCCTTGTGATTGCATCGACATCTTTCGGCGTCAGATCGGGGGCGACCTTCAAGAATACTGGCGGGCCTTGCTGTCCGCGAGCCTCCAGCACTGCATCGAGTAATTCGATCAACGCACCTTCATCTTGCAGCGCACGAAGCCCAGGTGTGTTTGGACTGGAGATATTGACCGCGAGATAGGTCGCAAGTGGTGCCATAATCCCGGTCATCACCGCGTAATCCGCGATACGGTCGGGCGAATCCTTATTGGCACCGATATTGATCCCCACGATCCCGCCCTTGTCTTTTCGTGCAATCAACCGCTTCTTCGCAGCCTCTGCGCCGCCATTGTTGAATCCCATGCGGTTTATGACGGCCTTGTCTTCTACCAGACGGAAAAGCCGCGGCTTGGGGTTCCCGCTTTGAGGTAGAGGTGTGACCGAGCCGATTTCTGCGAAGCCGAATCCTAGGCCAAGCACGGCATCGGGGACTTCGGCATCCTTGTCGAAGCCGGCGGCCATGCCAACCGGATTTGGGAAAGTGATTCCCGCTACATCAATCGCTAACTTGCCTGGCTTTGGCGCGGGGCCTGCGGGAGCAGCACGCAGGGCGGCGATGGTCAGGCGGTGAGCGCGCTCGGGATCAAGCGTAAAAATGGCGGGTTTAAGAAACTGGAATATCATCGCGTCTTGCTATGCCGATGGCTGGCATCTCTGTCGATATCGGTAGTGATAATTGCGCAATTTGGCCGGTCATGTTTGAAAATAACGCGAAAATGTATGGCAGAGCGCCGAATCTGTCGCGTCTATACAATCGGTTTTTCGATTCGCCGCATATATCACTCCTTGCGACCCGAAGGGCTCTAGCATCACTGCACAGAGTTCCTCGACTTTATGGGGGGCGGTTCCGGCAACGGCGCCGCCCCCCTTTTTGTCGCCGATCCTGCCCCCTTTTTGTCGCCGATCCTGATTATATTGAACCTCTCTGGAACAAACTGGCCAAAACAGACATTTCTCGCTTAGAGACAACTCATGTTTCTTTGAGGAGTTTTTGATGTCCAAGCGCGCCCCTTTTCTATCCGGTTCCGCATTTGCCGCTCTAGCGCTCTCGGCCTGTTCTCCGGTCTATCCCGATGCACAAAGCGCTAGCACAGAGCCGGTTGCTGCGGTTGACGAGCTAGAGGTCGCTGCAATCGGCACACTATTCGCGGATTATGACGCCGCGCAATTGGCCGAATCGCCCTTGGGGAAAGCCTATCGCGGTATTCGCGACGAGGATTACGGCAAATGGGGCGATTATTCCGATGCAGCTGATGTGAAGCAGCACGAGCTTGTGCAAAATACAGCGCAGCGGATGCGAGACACATACGACATTGCCGAATTATCCGATGAAGACGCGCTGTCTTACCGTCTGTTCAATGCTCAGGCAGAGCGGTCCGCCTCGTTGTTTCCATTCCGCCAATATGGCTACATCTTTGACCAGATGAACGGTTCGCAAAGCCGCCTTCCGGCCTTTTTGATCAACATTCACCGAGTTTCTAGCGTTGCTGATGCCTCGGCATATGTCAGCCGCATTGAAGGAATGGGCGAAGTACTCGATACGCTCGCTGCTGACTCAAAGGCGAGAGCCGATGCCGGAGTAATGCCGCCTGATTGGGTCTATCCTTATGTTATCAAGGATATCGAGAACCTTCTCTCGGCTGATAGTCCAAATCCGATTTTAGTCGATTTTGGAGAGAAGCTTGATCGACTCGAAATGACAATCGACCAAGGAGGCGACTTGCGCGGTGCAGCACAATTGGCTTGGGTGAATTCAGCCCGCCCGGCTTTCGAACGCCTGCTTGCCGAGATGAAGCGCCAGCAAGCCATTGCACCGACGGATGACGGTGTATGGCGCTTTCCTAAAGGTGAAGCGTATTACAAGGCACTGCTCGCCAATTACACCACCACCGACCTGACGGCTGACGAGATTCATAATATTGGCCTGCGCGAAGTTGACCGCATTCACGGCGAAATGCGCGCAATCATGAAGACCGTCGGTTTCGAAGGGACCTTACAGGAGTTCTTCGAACATACGCGGACCGGTGACCAATTCTTCTACACCACTCGCGAGGAATATCTCGCTGACGCGCAAACGAAGCTGGATGCGATGGAGGTGAAGCTTCCCGAATTCTTCGCCACGCTTCCCAAAGACCCGATGATTATCAAGCCGGTTGAGGCGTTCCGCGAACAAAGCGCGGGCAAGGCCTTTTATCAAAGCCCCGCGCCCGATGGTTCGCGCCCCGGCACCTATTATGTGAACCTGTATAATCTGCGTGATATGTCGAAGAACGAACTCGAAGCGCTTGCCTATCATGAGGGGCTTCCCGGGCACCATTTGCAGCGTTCGATCCAGACAGCACTGGGTGACGTGCCAGCTTTCCGAAGGTTTGGCGGAGTTACAGCCTATTCGGAAGGATGGGGCCTTTATACTGAGGAATTGGGCAAGGATATGGGATTCTATCAGGATCCCTATTCCGATTTTGGCCGTCTTGGAATGGAATTGTGGCGCGCCTGTCGATTGGTGGTCGACACCGGCATTCATGACAAGCGCTGGAGCCGCGAACGGGCGATCCAATATTTGACTGACAACACCCCCAATCCCGAGGGAGATATTCGCAAAGCTATCGAACGCTACGTCGTCTATCCCGGCCAAGCGACCGCCTATATGATTGGCAAACTCAAAATCATGGAATTGCGCGGACGCGCCCAGACCGAATTGGGAGACAAATTCGACATTCGCGGATTTCACGATGTTATCCTGAAGAATGGCCCGGTGCCGCTATCGATTATGGAAGAGAATGTCGAAGCGTGGATAAGTTCGCAAAGTTAAGCTGCAATGTCGCTGGAATACAATCTATTGGAGGTGAAGCTGTATATACGCCTGAAGCAGAGTTGTCGGTATCGGGTTATGATTAGCCCTCCCTCCCGGCACTCGGGGCGGCTTCGCGCTGAATGGGTCGCAATCATTTAGTCATGCCGCCCCGCTTCCATCTTGAATATTTTGATCCTCCGGCGGCGCTGCAGCGATATGTGCTGACGCTGTTTTCTTTCGTGTGGGACGAACCGGTGATTAGCGATCGCCATCCTGGCGCGTTGGCCCAGTTTTCCTTATTCCCTTATGGCAGCGGCTGGGTTGAATTTGCCGGCAAACGGGACTCGCTGACTGGCGAAGCGCATATGCTTGCCGGCTTCTCAAGCGCCGCACCCTTCGCGATGAAGGGTCCGTGGCACGCCATTGGCGCGTCCTTGTCATCGCTTGGCTGGGCGGCGCTCACGCAGAAGCCTGCCAACCGGTTTGTGGACCGCTTTATTCCGCCGCAGGAATTGATAGGAGGCGAAGTGCTAAGCTTTGCCGCCGACACGAATGAACATTATCGCAGCGGAAAGCTATCCGGCAAACAAGCTGCATTCGCGGTGGCGGATTGGCTCGCGCCGCGTTTTGGTGAGGTTCCCGAGCTTCATGAGCGACTGATCGGGCAAGTGACTGACTGGCTTGGCGGCTCATTCAACCCTGATTTGGAAGATTTGTTTTCGGCATTGCCCTATTCACGCCGTCAGGCCGAACGGTTAGTCGAACGATATTTCGGCTTTCCGCCAGCAGCGCTTGCCCGCAAATACCGGGCCATCCGTGCGGCTAGTTTGTTGGCCGAGCATAATCTGACGAGCGAGGAACAGGCGCGGATAGAAGAAGCATTCTATGATCAGCCCCACATGATTCGCGAAATTCGCCGCTATTGTGGCTATACGCCGTCGCGGCTTGGAGGGGATGAAGAGCCACTGTTCCAAGCAATGCTACGGATGAAGAATTTCAACAGGATTGGATAATCTGCCAAAGCGGAACGGCTGCAATTGCTAACGACTCGCAACAATGCCTTTACCATTGAAACAGCTTGCTTGCATCTCTAGCTGAAATTCGGAACGAATCAGTCCGATTTAGAGTTTATCCTGTATGCGCCTGTCGAATCTTGCCGATTATGCTGTTGTTACAATGACCGCTGCTGCTGGCCATTGTGGTGGCGGGCGTGTTTCAGCAAGCGAGTTGGCCGCTGAGACCAATCTGCCAGCGCCGACCGTGCAAAAAGTGGTCAGCAAGCTGACTGCGGCTGGTTTGCTCCGTTCGGTCCGCGGCGCGAAGGGCGGGCTGCAGCTTGCCCGCCCTGCTGCAGCGATCACCTTGGCCGACATAGTCGAAGCCATCGAAGGGCCGATTGCGCTGACCGCTTGCGTCGATACTGGCACACATGATTGCGGATTAGAGTTAAATTGCGCAGTCAAACCACATTGGGCGGTCGTCAACCAAGCCGTTCGTGGCGCGCTGGCGGATATTCCGCTGACGCAGCTTACTCAGAACACACACCAGCGGGAACTGGCATGAACGAACAAACAACCCTTCCTGAAGCCGAGATTCAGGACAAGGCTGCGCGCGATGCAGCCAAGAAGCTTGAGACATACGAGCATGGCTTCCACTCGGATATCGAACAGACATTCGCGCCCAAGGGCCTGAATGAAGACACTGTCCGGTTTATCAGCGAGAAGAAGGGCGAGCCCCAATGGATGCTTGATTGGCGGCTGAAGGCGTTTCGTCTGTGGCTGACGATGGAAGAGCCCGATTGGGCCAAAGTGGGCTATCCCAAGATCGACTATCAAGACGCGTATTATTACGCCGAGCCGACCAAGAAGCCGACGTTGGAATCGCTCGATGAACTCGATCCTGAAATCAAGCGCGTTTACGACAAGCTGGGGATTCCGATTGCCGAACAGGAAGTGCTCGCCGGCGTAGAAGGTGCGCGAAAGATCGCGGTTGACGCGGTGTTTGACAGCGTTTCAGTTGCGACGACATTCCGCGCAGAATTGGAGCGGGCGGGAGTTATTTTCCGCAGCATCTCCGAGGCGATCAAGGAATATCCTGAACTGGTCAAAAAATGGCTCGGCAAAGTGGTGCCGCAGCGCGATAATTATTTCGCCACGCTCAATTGCGCGGTCTTTTCGGATGGGACGTTCGTTTACATACCGGAGGGCGTTCGCTGCCCGATGGAGCTTAGCACCTATTTCCGTATCAATGCCGAAAATACCGGCCAATTCGAACGCACTTTGATCGTTGCGGAAAAGGGCGGCTATGTGTCCTACCTAGAAGGTTGCACCGCCCCGATGCGCGATGAAAACCAGCTGCATGCCGCGGTAGTGGAACTGGTCGCGATGGATGATGCGGAGATTAAATATTCGACCGTCCAGAACTGGTATCCCGGCGACGCTGAGGGGAAGGGCGGAATCTACAATTTCGTGACCAAACGTGCGCTATGCCAAGGCGCGCGGTCGAAAGTCAGCTGGACGCAAGTTGAAACCGGCAGCGCGGTGACGTGGAAATACCCGTCCTGCGTACTCAACGGAGAAGACAGCGTGGGCGAGTTCTACTCGGTCGCGGTGACCAACAATTACCAGCAAGCTGACACCGGCACCAAAATGATCCACAATGGCAAGGGTTCGCGCAGCACGATCATTTCCAAAGGTATCAGCGCGGGCAAATCGGACAATACCTACCGTGGCTTGGTCCGCGTTGGCGCGAATGCCGATAATGTCCGCAATTTCACGCAGTGCGACAGTCTGTTGCTCGGCGATAAATGCGGCGCACACACCGTGCCCTATATCGAAGTGAAGAACCCGACCGCACAGATCGAACACGAAGCGACCACCAGTAAGATCAGCGACGACCAGCTTTTCTACGCGATGCAACGCGGCTTGGGCGAGGAAGAGGCGGTCGCACTGATAGTCAACGGCTTCGCGAAAGAAGTGATGAAACAACTACCGATGGAATTTGCCGTGGAAGCTCAGAAACTGCTGGCGATTTCGCTTGAAGGGAGTGTCGGGTAATGACTGAACGCAAAACACTCTCCCTGGGCTCCGGCGAAACCGCCAATGCCGATAAAACCGCTGGCTGGAATATTTCCGAATCACGCAAGGACAAGCTGTATGATCGTGCGCGGTATAACCGGCGGCATCCTTCGGAGGCGCATAAGCGGCTTTGGGGTCTGCTCGACAAGAAAGGCGTCGGCAATTTTGCGTTTAACCGTGAAGTTGTGATGGGCTCCTCCGTGGTCGATTTTGCCTGCAAGACGCGTTGGCTGGTGGTCGAAATCTCGGGCGAGACCGAGGCTGACCGCACCATTGAGGAACTGTCCGACCGCAAGCTGAAAGAAGTCGGCGTGCGCATCATACGGTTCACTGCCGAAGAAGTGATGGGCGACTTGGAGCCTATCGAGCAAGCAATTCTGGAAGAGCTGGAAAGGCCGTTCGACAAACCGGGCAAGTCAAAACCTTCTCGGCCGGCTTATGAAAAGCGTGAATTCAACCGGAGCGGCACCGTCAGGTGAGCCCCCTCATTCTCCGGCGCATTAAACAAATACGAGACACACAGACCAATGCTTAAAATTGAAAACCTCCACGCCAATGTAGGCGACACTGAAATTCTCAAGGGACTGACGCTCGAGGTTGGTGCGGGAGAGGTGCACGCAATCATGGGGCCCAATGGGGCAGGAAAATCGACCCTGTCCTATGTCCTTGGCGGGCGTCCGGGCTATGAAGTCACCGCTGGTACAGCCACGCTGAACGGGGTCGATCTGCTCGATCTGGACCCGCATGAGCGCGCCACTGCCGGTCTGTTCCTGGGTTTCCAATATCCGGTTGAAATTCCCGGTGTGTCCAACGTTCAGTTCCTGCGCGAGGCCTTAAATGCCCAACGCGGCGCTCGCGGCGAGGAACCGCTTTCGGGCGGTGAGTTCCTGAAGCTTGCAAGAGAAAAAGCTGCGCTGCTCAAACTCGATATGGAAATGCTCAAGCGGCAGGTGAATGTAGGCTTCTCCGGCGGCGAAAAGAAGCGCGCCGAGATGGTCCAGATGGGTATTCTCGATCCCAAATTTGCGGTACTAGATGAAACTGATAGCGGCCTCGACATTGATGCTTTGCGTACGGTCGGTGACGGGATCAATTCGATCATGCGTGCGCCCGACAAAGGCGTGCTGCTGATTACCCATTATCAGCGCCTGCTTGATTATGTGAAGCCTGACTTCGTCCATGTTCTGGCCAATGGCCGGATAATCACATCCGGCGGCCCCGAACTGGCGCTGCAACTGGAAGAAGAAGGTTATGACGGCGTAATGGAAGCGGCGGCCTGATGTCACAAGCCGCTACCTTGCCAACAAAGCGCGACGAAGACTGGCGCTATGCCGATGGCGACTATCTCGCTGCGTCCGATCCTGTGTCCCTAACACATTGGCGTACCTTGAAAGTTCCCGCTGGCGAAACGCGCAGCGAATTCCAAACACATCTGTCGGGCGATGCTTGCAAAGGCTCGGTTGATAGGCTGCGTGTCCATGTCGGCGCTGGCGGCCGTTTCGAAGCATTTCACACTATTGCAGGCGGAAAATATCAGCGCGTCGAAGTTGAAGTGACGTTGGAAGAAGGCGCCCATTTTGAATTTGGCGGCGTGACTTTGGGCGGAGGCGATAAAGTGCAGGAATTTGTGACCTGTACTAAGCACTCGCACCCGAATGCTACATCCAACCAAGTGGTGCGCGCCGTGCAATGGGGCAAGGCGACAGGCAATTTCCTGGGCCGTATCGAAGTTGCGCGTGATGCGCAGAAAACCAATGCAGCGCAAAATTTCCGCGCAATCCTGCTGGAAAAGGGTGCAAGCGCCAACACCAAGCCGGAACTCGAAATTTTCGCCGACGACGTATTGTGTGCGCATGGGGCGGCCATCGGACAGCTGGACGAGCAAGCAAGCTATTATATGGCCGCGCGCGGTATCCCGCCAATGGTCGCGAAGAAGCTGCTGATACAAGCCTTTATCGGCGATGCGTTCGAAGCGATTACCGATGATGCGGTTCGTGAGCGGATGCTGGAAGGCGCGCTGCATGAACTTGATCAGGGGGTTGTGTGAACGAGGCTACTACCCTTTCCCGTAAAGCTGACTTCCCTGGGCTGGTCACGTCCGAGGGCAAGCCTTGGCACTATCTCGACACCGCAGCCACCGCGCAAAAGCCGCAGGCGGTAATCGATGCGATGTCAAATGCGCTGGGCCGCGATTATGCGACCGTCCACCGCGGCGTTTACTCGCGTTCGGCCAATATGACGCTCGCCTATGAAGCGGCGCGGCGGCGGGTGGCGGATTTCATCGGAGCCAAGGGCGAAAACGAGATTGTTTTTGTGCGCGGCGCAACCGAGGGCATCAATCTGGTCGCGCAAAGCTGGGGCGGACTGAACCTTAAGGCTGGCGACCGGATCATGCTCAGCCAATTGGAGCATCATTCCAACATCGTGCCATGGCAGATGATCGCGCAGCAAACCGGCGCTGAAATTGATGTGTGCCCACTTACGGAAGATCATCTGATTGATCTTGATGCGCTCGAGCAGATGTTGACGCCCAAGCACAAAATCGTCGCGTTGGCGCATGTTTCCAACGTGCTCGGCTCGATTTTGGGCGTTAAGCGTGCGGCCAAACTGGCACATTCGGTGGGCGCAAAATTTCTGCTTGATGGCTGCCAGGCTGCGCCCCGGATGCGGCTCAACATGGCCGAGCTGGATTGCGACTTTTACGTTCTGTCCGCGCATAAACTCTACGGTCCAACCGGTATCGGCGTGCTGTGGGCGAGGGAACACCTGCTTGAAGAAATGCCGCCGTATCAAGGTGGGGGCGCGATGATCGATACAGTCAGCTTCGCCAAAACGACCTATGCTCCGCCGCCACAGCGGTTTGAAGCGGGCACGCCGATGATTACCGAGGCAATCGCGCTTCATGCTGCCATCGATTACGTTGATGCGATGGATATGGAGAGCCTGTTTGCGCATGAAAGCGCCTTGGCGATCACGCTTCGCGATGAGCTGCGCAAGATCAATTCCATACGCTTGTTCGGACCGGAAAAAACCGCCGGAATCGTTTCCTTCGAGATGGAGGGGGTTCACCCGCATGATCTAGGCACCATATTGGATGAAGAAAATGTGGCTATCCGGGCGGGTCATCACTGCGCTCAGCCGCTGATGATTTATCTCGGAGTGCCGGCAACAGCGCGGGCGAGCTTCGGACTGTATAGCGATGAAAGCGATATCGACGCGTTGTTGCGCGGTATCGAGCGAACCAAGAGGATCTTCGGATAATGACCGAAAGCATTGGCCAAGAGCGGAAAATCGAAGTCGAGGAAGTTTTGGCGGTCAGCCCGTCAAAGCGGGCCCGGGTGGAAGATGCAGTAGAAGATGCCCCTGAAACTATGGGCGAGAAACTGGAGCGTAAGCGAGATTATCTTGAGGGCTTCCTTCAAAAGAAACCCGAGAAAGTCGCAGCCGGGGATCCGGGCGGCGAATTGCACGATGCAATTATTGACGCGCTCAAAGAGATTTACGATCCCGAAATTCCAGTCAATATCTATGATCTTGGTCTGATTTACGGCGTTGAAGTCGATGCAGAAAGCGACGTGATCGTCAGCATGACATTGACCACACCAAATTGCCCTGTCGCGGAATCCATGCCTGCCGAAGTCGAGCTTCGCGCAGGATCAGTCCCGGGTGTTCGCGACGCAGAAGTCGTGCTTGTATGGGACCCGCCATGGGACCCGAACAAGATGAGCGATGAGGCTCGCCTCGAATTGGGGATGCTGTGATGGCCGACATGAATGCACCAACCAAAACCCGCCAAATTCCTGCTGCTGTAACCCTGACAAAGGGCGCTGAGGGGCGGATAGCCGACCTTATGTCCAAAGCACCCTCCGATGCGATTGGGGTTAAGCTTTCGACTCCGCGGCGCGGTTGTTCAGGCCTTGCGTATTCGGTAGATTATGTGACCGAAGAAGTGAAATTCGACGAAAAAATCGAAACACCTGCGGGCACTTTTTACATCGACGGCGCGAGCGTGCTTTATCTGGTCGGATCGATAATGGATTGGGTCGAGGATGATTTCACTGCTGGCTTCACTTTCGAGAACCCCAACGCCAAGGGCGCCTGCGGCTGCGGCGAAAGCTTTATGGTCTAATTTGGGTTTTGGCGGGCTGCGATCGCATTCTCGTTCCCCAAACCCAAATTATTGCCTGCAAATATTAGCCTAGCTCGCTGGCGATCCGGTCTAGCAGGGCCTTCTCTAATGCATCGACTTCACCATCGGCCTCGATCATCCCGTTAAGCCATTTCTGTTCGTTCTCGGTGACGACATGGCCTTCTGCTTCACGTGCGGTGACGTCTGGTGAAGCGGTCTTCCTGCCGAACACTTTGCCGAAATGATTGTGAACTTGCGGCGCTTCTTTTGCCATTCGGCCAAAGAAGCGACCGACATTGACGCTGTCGTCGGCAATGAAATCTTCGAGTTCCTTGCGGCGTGAGTGGCTCAATTGCGCCTTTTGCAGCGAGAAGCCTTTCAGGTAATTGGCAACACCATCCACAAACAGCTGTTGCCATTCTGCGGCATTATCATGGCCCAATGTTGTGTCCTTCAGGCGGAACAGCATTTCGGCATCGAACCGGCTGACTGCAGCAGGACCGTGGCCCCCACTGGCAAAAATGAATCGCCTGATCAATTTGCATTCTGCACTGGTGATACGGGTATCGGACAATTCGCCGCCGCAACGCGTCGGACCGGTGCCGGTCAGAACAGCGGTCTCAATGCGCTTGAGGGCAAAGTGCTTGAGCCGGTCAGGAACGTTGCCCGCGCGTTCCATCACTTGGGCGAGTAGCTCGAGCTCAGCCATCGATTCCAGCCGTCCGTCCTGATCGAGCGCGGCTATCAACCAATCAGCCTCTGCATCGTCTACATAGCCACGCGGCTCGGTGCCGTTGAGGATGAATTCACCCATCGCCTCGACGAAGAAGTCAGTCCATGCCGCATCTGGCGCATCCATCGCTGCATTGATCGCAAAGATCGCCTCGGCTTCTCCGCGGTGGATTTGTCCATCGCCCCAGCCAAGCTGGCGCAAAGCGAGCAATTCCTCTGGTGTAACCACACGATCTGCACTGACAGCTTTGGCAAGCTCTGAAAATTGAAAGCTCATTTGGTCGAAACCCCTATTCAAGTTCCTCCCGCTATCGCACAAGAGCCTTAAATTCGGGTTATCGCCCGCCTCTTACGCAAATCAGCGCCTCAGCGCAGCCACACAGGACGCACGGTCGACATCCAACCCATCGCTGGCTCGCCGTGCATCGACATAGGTTACGGTCGGCTCTGCGCCCCGGCTGAGCGGATACAGATAAACGTCGAGAACGCAGGCCTCGCTCGTGAATTGCAACTTCCGCGCATCGCCTTCGCGCACATTCAGCCGTGCTGTGCCGAACTGGCGTCGCAAGCTTGCGCTATCGGCCCCGATCACGCCCTCCAGGCCAGGCATGGACATTATTCTGGGCATCCTGAGGTCGTGCGAAGTCAGGGGCGGCTCGGGCTGGGTAGGTGGCGGCGTTGCGGGCCTGCTTGGAAGGCCGACTGATGCTTGGGGTGTTGTTCCCGGCGACGGCGGAGGCAGTGTCGTGGCGCAGGCGCCGAGTAGAGGCACCATACTAAACGCAAAAAGACGCTGAATTCTGTTAGACATTGCGATTTCCGTGTCGGCGATGGACGAGATGGGTTGCCCCGGCAGCCCCGATAATCGGTGCGAGCAAATTGAGGAAGGGGACTGCGAGCAATGCGGCGATAATTCCGCCGAACAGAAACCGGGTTGCCAGCGATAAGGGCTGCGTGTCTTGTGCCGACGCGCGATGGCGGAGCCACACCATATCTTGCAATTCGCGCCCCAGCAGCCAGCCATTCACCGCCCAGAAGACAATTGCAGGGCCGATTGCAGTAAAAAATAGCGGGATCGCGACAATCAAAGCGGCGCCATTGGCAAGAAGAGTCCGGACAACACCCCTTGCGCTGTTCGCCAATTCCTCGCGCCAAGGTATACTGCGGGCATGTTGAACCAGATCGGGATAATGCCGGGCCTCGACCGCCATGATTACCTTATCAGCAAAGAACTGAAGGACGGCGAGCGCGACAATCCGGAATAGCAACCAGCCTCCAAGCAACACCACCACAATGGCCACTATCGCGCCGAGTTCTTCGCTGCTTTCACCGATCCAGCCGACCAGATAACGATCCAGCGCAAGCCATAGGGCAAACCCAGCCCCGGCGAAAATCGCCAGAGTGACCAAAATAGTTTTCGAAAGCACGCGTATGATGCGCGGATCGGTTAATTGGGCCAAAGCAAGGGTCAAGGCAGTTGGAATGTTTTTCATGGCTAGCGGCCTTGCCGGTGCCGGACCGCTGCCGTCAATTCAAACCTTGGCGGTGGCTCCGGAAACCCTTGGCTTGGCCAACCCAAACGGCTAGGCGCGCCGCCAACAACTTCTAGTTCCAAGGATTGAGAATGACCCAGCCCCGCTACGACGTAATTGCCATCGGAAATGCCATCGTCGATGTCATGGCGCCTTGCGATGAAGCGCTGATTGATGAGCTACAGCTTGCCAAAGGTGGGATGTCCTTGATTGATGCTGACGGTGCGCGTGATTTGTATGCGGCAATGGGTCCGGCAAAAGAAATTTCAGGCGGTTCGGCTGCAAATACTCTGGCTGGCCTTGCTTCGCTTGGGGCGCAATGTGCGTTTATCGGTCAAGTCGCCAAGGATCAGTTGGGCGATGTTTTCAGTCACGATATCCGCGCCGCCGGAATTGATTTCGATACTCCTGCTCGCGAAGGTGAGCCGCCGACCGCGCGCTGCCTGATCTTCGTCACTCCCGATGGCGAGCGGACAATGAACACGTTCCTTGGAGCAAGCCAGTTCCTTCCGCCAGCCGCGCTGAGCGAGGACGCTATTCGTGACGCGGCGGTGCTATATCTCGAAGGCTATTTGTGGGACCCCGAAGAGCCGCGCAGCGCAATGCGCAGAGCGATCGAAGTGGCCCGTAGCGCTGGGCGCAAAGTGGCCTTTACCGCTTCTGAAAGCTTTGTGATCGACCGCCACGGCGATGATTTTCGCAGCCTGATTGAAGAAGGTTTGATCGACATTCTGTTCGTCAATCATCTCGAGTTGGCCACGCTAACCGGGGAATCTGACCTCGAAGCCGGAATCGACGCGATCAAAGACAATGTCCCGACGCTGGTAGTTACACGGAGCGCGGAAGGCGCGGTGGCACTATCGGGCGGAGAACGCGCCGAAGTGGCCGCAGAGCCGATTGACAAAGTCATCGACACTACAGGCGCCGGGGACCTGTTCGCCTCGGGATATTTGTCGGGTCACGTGAAAGGCGAGAGCCTGTCTGATTGTCTCACTCGCGGAGCGATCTGCGCCGCAGAGATCATTTCGCACTATGGCGCACGGCCCGAAGCTGATTTGAAGGAATTGGTCGCAAAGCGCCTAGGCTGAGTTTTCGGTCCGAGATGCTAAGCCGGGGGCCGCCAGTCCGAATTGTCGAGCGTATTCTTAATATGTTCGAAGACCGGCCCATAAATCGGGTTGGCGAATTGAACGCCCACCCTATCTTCCGACATCCACTTTACGATCGCGTCAAAGGGTCCGAGCGTCTGGATCCTTAACGTCAGTGTCGATCCGATTTGCAAGACAGATCGGCGATCGTAAAAACGGCAGCCTGTTTCGGACAAATCGGTCATCGTTACCTGACGTTTAAGGCCTGAACCGGAGCGATAATTACCGATTATTGTGACCGAATGGCGGGGTGATGAGCGGTCCTGCATGGCGGCAGCCTATACACCAGCGCACAAGATGTAAAATGAAGAACCGTTAAATTTCAAGCATATCACCAACTACACCTCAACACACAAATGATTATTGCTCGATTTCTCTGAGGATTTCTCGCCACCCTATATCGCGGCGGCAGAATCCTGAAGGAAAGTTGATATTGTCGACGGCGCGGTAGGCTTGTTCCTGAGCTTCGCGAACATTTCGCCCCTTTGCCGTTACATTGAGCACCCTTCCCCCACTCGCAACGAGCCCGTTTGGTGTCTGCCGTGTGCCCGCATGGAAAATCTTGGCGCCCTCGGCTTCGCCATCACCCAGATAAATCGCACCACCTTTTTCCGGTGCATCTGGATAACCATTTGCGGCCATCACCACGGTCAGAGCGGTTTCATCGGCAAAGCGTACAGGTTGGCAGGCCGCCAGCTTGCTGTCTGCGCATGCGAGCATCAAATCGCCCAAATCGCTCTGTAGGCGGGTCATCAGGACTTGGCATTCCGGATCACCAAAGCGGCAATTATATTCGATTAGCTTGGGGCCTTCGTCGGTCAACATCAGCCCTGCAAACAACACTCCAGAATAGGGCATCCCTTCATCCGCAAGCGTTTTGACGGTCGGCGCGATGATTTTTTCGAGTACTTCGCCGCGCATCATCGAGTCCAGAACCGGAGCTGGGCTGTATGCACCCATCCCGCCAGTATTTGGGCCGGTATCGCCTTCGCCAACGCGTTTATGATCCTGCGCGCAACCAAAGGACAGGATTGTCGCGCCGTCAGTCAGGGCAAAGAAGCTTGCTTCCTCGCCTTGCATGAATTCCTCGATGACCACCTCGGCACCGGCTGCGCCAAACTTTCCGCCGTACATGTCTTCCAACGCGGCCACGGCCTCGTCATAGGTCTCGGGAATAACCACGCCTTTACCCGCAGCCAGGCCGTCGGCTTTCAGGACATAAGGCGGTTTGAACTTATCTAAAGCTGCCACAGCCTGGTCGAGACTGGTTGTGCGGACATATCCTGCGGTCGGAATGCCTGCACGTTCGCACAAATCTTTGGTGAAGCCCTTACTGCCTTCCAACTGAGCCGCAGCTTTCGATGGCCCGAACACAGAAACTCCCACGCCGCGCAGGCTGTCGCCCAAGCCATCGACAAGCGGGGCTTCGGGACCGATTACAACCAATCCTATCTGCTTCTCTTCACAGAACGAGATAATTGCAGCGTGGTCGGTCGCATCTAGAGCCACGCATTGTGCATGTTCAGCAATTCCGGGGTTGCCCGGCGCGGCATAAAACCTATCCTGTGGGCCAGACAGCAAATGTGATTGCGCCAGCTTCCATGCCAGCGCATGTTCGCGACCGCCCGATCCCAACAACAGGATATTCATGCCCGCATCTTCCTTCGACAATGATAGCTCGGCCGGCTTGGTAGCGCGGAGCGACGAGGGCGACAACGCTGCACCGCTGTCGATCACCGAGATTTCGGCAATGTTGAAGCGAACAGTCGAGGATCGCTTCGGCTTTGTCCGCCTGCGCGGTGAGCTTTCAGGCGTGAAACGCGCGGCGTCGGGCCATCTCTATTGTAGCCTGAAAGACGAAAAGGCGGTCATCGATGGGGTGATGTGGCGCGGCAATGCCGGGCGGCTTGGCTTTATGCCCGAAGATGGGATTGAAATCGTCGCGACAGGCAAGCTGACGACCTATCCTGGACGATCAAAATACCAGATCGTGATGGAAAGCATGGAGATTGCTGGCGAGGGCGCGCTGCTCGCCTTGCTGGAAAAGACTAAGGCCAGATTGGAGGCGGAGGGACTTTTCGCGCCCGAAAGAAAGCAGCAATTGCCGTTTTTGCCGCGGACGATTGCAGTCGTTACCTCGCCAACCGGCGCGGTCATCCGGGACATTCTCCACCGGCTGGCGGACCGCTTCCCTTGCGAAGTTCTGGTTTGGCCGGTGCTGGTTCAGGGCAAGGGATCATCGGATCAGGTCGCTGCGGCAATTCGCGGTTTTGCGCAATTGCCCGAGGGAATTTCGAAGCCTGATATCTTGATTGTCGCGCGCGGCGGCGGCTCGATCGAGGACTTGTGGGGCTTTAACGAAGAAGCTGTGGTTCGCGCAATTGCAGACTGCCCGATTCCGGTCATTTCCGCAGTCGGGCACGAAACCGATACGACATTGGCCGATTACGCAGCCGATCGCCGAGCACCGACCCCGACTGCTGCCGCAGAAATGGCAGTTCCCGTCCGCGTAGAACTGGTTGCCGCAATTGAAGATCTTGTCCACCGCAAGAGGCGCGCAATTACTCGCCCGGTCGGGCTTGGCCGGGAACGGCTCGAGGCCCGGCTTCAGCGAATGCCAAGGGCGGAAACGCTTCTCCAGCCGCAAATCCAGAAACTCGATGATCTCTCGGACAGGCTAGGGCGCGGATTGAAAGATAGCGCCGCCAAAGCGCGCGAAAAATTGCAAGCCGATCCGGCGCGACTGTCAGCGCCCTTGTTGCTCGCACGGGTAGATCGCGCGCGCGACAGGCTGGGCGCTAGCCGCTTCACTCCGGCACTCGTGCAAGATCGGGTGAGGCTCGTTTCGGAGCGCTTTTCTGCCTTTGAGCGACTGTATCAATCGCTCAATCCCAAGGCACCGCTGAAACGCGGATTTGTGCTGGTTAAGGATGCGAGCGGGCGTTTGGTGCGAACCAAGCTAGCAGCTGCAAAAGAGACTGCGCTGGGTATCGAATTTATTGATGGCGTGCTGAATGTGGCACCAGGCACCGTCGCTTCAGCTCCCGCTAAGCCAAAGCGTGCAAAAACCCGTCCCAGCGCAGAGCAAACCCAGCAAGATGATTTGTTTGGTTGAACCAGTTTTGTTAAGGTGCGTTTGAACAAAGTTGTGGCCCGATCTCGGGCAAATGAAGGATTTGGCATGTTAATGTCTTCAGGCGAAAATGCAGCGAAACTCGCGTTCGGCCCTAATGGTTTTCGCGTTTTGAGGCCCGGGCCCTATGTTTTGTGCGCAGTAACCAGCGAGCAAATTTCACTGGAGGAACTACGCTATTGGAGCGTCGATTTACAGGAGGCCTACGCCAGCGCAGAGATCGCCACGCGCCGTCTCGCGGACGAGCAATAGGATGATCGTGAAACCCACTTCAATCGGGTTCCTGTCGCTGAGCTTATTATCATGTAGCGGTGCATCACTTGACCCGCAGGCCAGCGAAACCGAGGCTGCTGTGGTGCCTGTAGTGGCAGCACGGGAGGTAGTCGCCCCCGCTCTTCCTCCTCTGCCACCAGAACCTACTGGTCCGGCGGACTTCGTCTATAACGGCCAGTTGATTCAAGGCGGTTGGTTGCGCGGGCAAGCACCCGCAGGGTCGGTTTCTGCCAGCTTGGGCGGTCAGCAATTAACACTCGACGAAGCCGGATATTTTTTCGCTGCATTTGACCGTGACGCGGGGGAAACAGCTAGGCTGACTGCACAAATGCGCAACGGAAGCATTGTGCAGAAACCCCTGTCTATATCCCCGCGTCAATGGAATATCGAACGGGTCAATCTCGCCCGTCCGCAAGGCAAGGCAAGCGAGGCCTTTATGGTCCGCCGCCGCCCGGAACTTGCGCAGATCAACGCCGCTCGCAAAGTGGACGCCGACAGCAACGGTTGGCGCCAGAACTTTATCTGGCCGGTCACCGGCAGAATTTCGGGCCGATTTGGCTCGCAGCGGATCTATGCTGGCGTTCCCGGCAGCTATCACTCAGGCATCGACATAGCCACGGGGTCCAGCGGCACCCCCTATGTCGCGCCCGCTGACGGGGTGGTGGTGCTGGCGACCGAGCGGCCATTCTCACTAGAGGGGTATCTGTTGATTATTGACCATGGCAACGGGTTGAACAGCGCCTTCTTGCACAATTCCAAGCTGGTAGTCAGTGAAGGCGATGTTGTTCGCCAGGGCGAGCATATCGGCAATATCGGTTCGACGGGCAGCGCTACCGGGCCGCATTTGCACTGGAGCATCAAGTGGCACGGCGCTCGGCTCGATCCGCTGTTGTTCACCGGACCGATGCCCTGATCCAGCCAGCTTTGCCTGCGGATATTTAGCTGATGCGAAAATTACTGCTGTTGGCTTTTGTGGCCGCCTGTTTGACGCCCGGAACATGGGTTCGCAGTCCCGTACCACGTTGGAGCCACAGCCAAGACCTCAGTGTTACCAAGCTGGATGCCGAACAGACCGCTTTCGGGGAGTTGCAGTTTCGAGGCGCTTGGCAATTGGACAGTCAAAATACCGGTTTTGGCGGCTATTCGGCGCTGCTGGGTCATCGTGATGACCGGCTGTTTGCCGCGAGCGATAGCGGCGGCGTTCTTCAATTTCCCAAGCCCGGGGCTGCTGGCGATGTTCAAATCAGGCGTTTTGCCGGACGCGGTGCCAGGCGCAAAAACCTGATCGATATTGAATCGCTGACCCGCGATCCGTCCAGCGGGCAAATTTGGGCTGGCTATGAAGGCACGAATTCAATCGAGCGGCTAAATGCTGACTTGACCGGTGCGAAGGCGGTGCGCCCCGCCGCCATGTCGGGTTGGCGCAGTAATGCCGGGCCCGAGGCGATGGTGAGATTGGCTGACGGGCGGTTTATAGTCTTGTCCGAAGGGCCGCGCAGGTGGCTTGGCGATGCCTACCCAGCATTGCTATTTCCCGCAGATCCCGTGTCGGGCGCAATGCCTCTGCAGTTTGTCTTCGAATCGGCTGGCGGTTTTGCGCCGGTTGATATGGTGCAAATCCCCGACGGGCGGGTGTTGGTTCTCGTTCGCGATTTCAGCCTGGGATTGCCCCCTACGTTCGCGGTGAAATTGGTTTTGGTCGATCCTGCGGAGATCGCGAACAATGCGGCTTGGGCCGGACGCATTCTAGGAGAGATAAATACGAGCGATCTGCAGGATAATTATGAAGGCATGATCGTCGAGCCGGGGCCTGAGGGAATGCTCGATATCTGGCTGATATCGGACGACAACAACGCGACATTTCAAAGAACGCTATTGCTCAATCTGCGATGGGACCCGGCATAGAGTTAGAGGTTCAAGGGCTGGCCCAGAGGGAAGTAGCATAACGCAAAAAGGCGCGCGAGATACCCGCACGCCTTTCACAATCTGGTTGATAGCTCTTCCCGCAACGGGAGAGGTGGCAATTAGGCAGCTTTTTCGGCTGTCTTCGCCATTTTCTTCAGCTCACGCTTAACTTTTAGCGCGCCCTTGGACAGTTTTTCGTCCTTGGTTTTCAGCAGCCAATTGTCGAGACCGCCATTGTGCTCAACCGAGCGCAGGCCGTGAGTCGACACGCGGAATTTGAAACCGCGATCCAGCTTTTCGCTCAACAAGGTAACGTGCTGAAGATTGGGCAGGAAGACACGCTTGGTCTTGTTGTTGGCATGGCTAACATTGTTGCCAGTTAAGCGGCCTTTGCCGGTCAGTTCGCAAATGCGCGACATGATGTCTCTCGTTCGAATTTGGGGCCGCCAGCAAAATGCCGAAAGCCAGTTAAATCTTTGGGGTTATCCCGGAAAGGCGGGCGCTTAGCTTGGCACTGCCGAATCGTCAAGCAAGAAGGGCGCGGCTTGCAGCCTTTGCTTACCGCCGCTAGCGCATGGGAATGACCCGGTGGCCCCTACCCGAACCCATGCAAGAAGCAATCGCGCTTGCAGCAAGGGCGGCAGAACTAGGCGAGGTTCCGATAGGCGCGGTGATAACGCATGACGGTCAGATTATCGCTGCCAGCCACAATTCACCGCGAAAGGATCATGACCCGACGGCTCATGCAGAGATCGCAGCGATTCGTGCGGCTGCAAAATCATTGGGACAGCAGCGTCTGGAGAACTGCGAATTGTGGGTCACGCTGGAACCATGCGCGATGTGTGCCGGGGCCATTTCACACGCGCGGATTGCCAAGCTTTACTACGCCGCCTCGGACCCCAAAGGCGGAGCGGTGGAACATGGCGCTCGCGTATTCGAGCAAGATCAATGTTTACACCGCCCCGACGTGTATTCTGGCATTGGCGAAGCACAAGCTGCTGAAATTCTGCGGAATTTCTTCAGGAAGAGACGCTAGTTGATTTTGGATCGCAACTCAAGTGGGTGCATCTTCATAGGCCGCGCCAGATTTTGATTTTGACATTGTCCCGCGGCCCAATCCGGCGGGCGTCACATTTGACTGGTCTGAAATCCTTGCCGTAGCAAAGCCGTAGTTCCTGCAGCCATCCACGCCGGTTGATGTCTATCCCAACCGCTTCTCTTGGCCATTCGGGGTTTCCGGCCACAAAGGCATCACGCAAATTGCCTGCGGTCAGCGCATCGTTGCGCGAGAGCCGGTCGGCTTCAGGAAACTGAATACTGTTCCACAAAATCCGCGTGACTTTGAAATAGGTCTCGGGCCTTTGAACCATGCAGCTGCCATGCTTTGCCCATTGGCTGGCCACCAGCCGCGCAGAGGGCATCATACACATATTGCGCCGCAGTTCTGCTGCTGGGACCGTGCGCCGGGTTGCGCACCATTGCGGCCAAGCACCCCGCCCTTCGGGCCACAGCCCGTGCGCAACAAAGCCAAACCGCCCATTGCGGCCCGAACATTGCGTCCGGTGTCGCGATTCCATCTCGCGTCCCTTGCAAAATTCAGGCGACCAGCTGGCGGCTAGCGTATAGCCAGTTACGGGTAGGCGTCTTGGCTTGGCCTGCGGGCTGATCCTAGGAGCTGAAATGTTCTGCGGCATCCGGCACTGATAGGCTTGCGCAGTTGCGGGTGAAGGAACACTCAGAGCTGCCGCTAATGCTACGGCAAACATAGTCGCTGCTATCTTCATTGGGGCATGCTCAAAGGGACATGTTCATAGGGACATGTTCATAGGGGCGTGAAATCCAACCCAATATCGGCGGCTGGTGCACTTTGGGTCAGCCTCCCAACCGAAACAAAGTCCACGCCCGTCGCGGCTTTGGCTTTGATGGTGCTAAGGTTGATCCCGCCCGATGCCTCGGTCGGGACGCGTCCGGCGACGAGTGCCACCGCCTCGCGCAGCACATCAGGCTCCATATTATCGAGCAACAGCCGCGTAGCGCCGGCCGATAATGCTGGTTCGATCTGGTCAATCCGGTCAACTTCGCAAATGATATCCGCCACGCCGGCATCCTTCGCCCGGCGCACAGCTTCGCCGACATTTCCGGCGACCAATACATGATTGTCTTTAATCATCGCGGCGTCCCACAATCCCATTCGATGATTGCTCGCGCCGCCCATCCTTGTGGCGTATTTTTCGAGATGCCGCAGGCCGGGGATGGTCTTGCGTGTGTCGAGCAGAGTGCAATCGGTGTTGTCCATTGCGGTCACGTATTCGCGCACCATAGTGGCGATGCCCGACAGATGCTGGACTGTGTTAAGCGCGCTGCGTTCGGCAGTCAGCATGGCGCGGGCATTGCCGCTGAGCCGCATCAAATCGGTGCCTGGAGCGACAGCTGCCCCTTCCTCCACCAATATCTCAATGTCCATTTCTGGCTCAAGCGCGCGGAAGAATGCCTCGGCAATTGGTAGGCCTGCGACGATAATCGGATCGCGGCTGTCCATCACACCAGCAAATCGCGCAGCGGCAGGGATTACGCTTTCGGAGGTTACGTCTCGGCCGCCACCGGGCAGGCCTTCGCCCAAATCTTCCGCCAAAGTGTCCCGCACAAATTCATCGAGGTCGAACCCCGCAAGCGACCACTGTGTCAAAATCCGGTCTCCTTAGTGGACAAAGCGCGCGACGACATCGCGATACGACCGGCTGACTTTCACCTCAGCACCCGAATCGAGCACCAGGAAGCATTCGCCATTGGTATGCGGTTTTACCTGACGCACCTGATCGAGATTGACGATCCAACTGCGGTGGACACGTTGGAACACGCGCGGATCCAGCCGCCGCTCCAGATCTTTCATGGTTTCACGCAAGATTAGCGAATTTTCGGCGGTGTAGATGCACATATAGTCGCCAGCGGCTTCAATCCGCTCGATTGTGTCTACTTCGACCCGGAATATCTGGCCGCGATCCTTCACGTTAATAAGCTTTTCAAAGCGCTCGGTGCTTTCCCCGTCGCCGTCTGTGAATTCCTCGGCTGCATCGGGAGCGACTTCAGCAAGGACATTGAGCAGCTTCTCCGCTTCTTCAGATGATTTCTGCTCAGCGAGCCGGACGCGGATGCGCTCAATCGTATCTGCCAATTTGTCTTCATCGACAGGTTTCATCAGATAGTTGACAGCGTTTGCCTCAAAAGCGCGGATCGCGTGCTCCTGAAACGCTGTAACGAAGACAATCAGTGGAGGGTCTATCTCCATCACGCCTTTGACCACGCTAAACCCGTCAAAGCCGGGCATCTGGATATCTAGGAACACCACATCGGGTTTGAGCGTTTTAATCTTGCGAATAGCTTCGCGGCCATTGGCGCAAGTGTCGATTATCTCAACGTCTTCAAAGGCCTGAAGCCGCAATTGCAGGCCTTGAATAGCCAGTTTTTCGTCATCAACAATGATTGCACGAATGGTCATGATTGTGTTCCGATCTGCCGCGGCATCGCGGCGGTTGCAGCGGCTTGTCCCGGCGAAGGCGAGGGGGATGCCGTCGAAGGGGCCGCAAGGCTAGAGGCGAAGCCGGGAAGAATGGGTACTGCATCTTCGCCGTTTTCTTGGTCTGTCTTCTCAAACGGCAATTCTACGATGACAGTAAACCCACCTGTTGGCGGGGAGCGGATTTCGAACAAATGATCATCGCCATAAGCCTGCGCCAGCCGGTCGCGAATATTTGCCAAACCTACTCCGGTGGAAACGGTTTGCCTGTCTCCTGTTAATGCATCAGGTAGTCTGCGGGTCGCGCCGTCTGGCTGCAAGCCCGGACCTGTGTCAGAAACGCTGATCCGCAGCCTGTGTCCGACGACTCGCGCTGAGAGCGTGATTTTGGCGCCCTCCTCTTGCGGGGACACGGCATATTTGATTGCATTTTCGACTAGAGGTTGCAGCAGCATCGCAGGTAAGCGGCCCTTCGCTGCTTCGGGGTCGACATCGAATTCGGTTCGCAACCGCTCCTCAAAGCGCATCAATTCTATCCCGAGATAGAGCTTCAGCGTTTCCACTTCCTGCGACAAAGTCACAGTCCCGCTTTGTTTGGTCAACAAAGTGTGCCGTAGGAACGAGGACAGCCGTGTCAGCATCGCATTGGCGGGCTCTGTCTGTTTCAAAAGTACCAGCGTGCTGATCGAATTTAGCGTGTTGAAAAGAAAATGCGGATTGAGTTGATAGCGCAGCATCGCCAATTGCGCGCTTGTCGCCTGCGCTTCGAGCCGTTCGAGCTTGTCAGCTTGTTCTTCCACCTGAAGGAAGAAATTGATCGCGTAATACAGGGCAGACCACGCGCCCAGCAGCGTCATAGGCAGATAAAACAGTCCGATCAGCAATTGGGTGAAAGACGCCTCGCTGCTCGGGCGGGTCAATTCGAGCACCCACGCATCGATAAAAGTGTATAGCCCCACCGAAAAGACCAGAACAATCGCTGTTACGCTCCATGTGATAACTGGCCGACGATTGATCAACTCACGGTAAATGACGGAAAGCACCAGAGTTATTGAAAAGCCCGTGATTGCGCTGATCAGCAATTGCAGCAGCGCGAAGGATGGTAATTGGTTGGCGATGGCGGCAGCCGACCGTAGCAAAAATGCCCCGCCCCATCCGGCGAATTGCATGTTCCAGAAAGCGCGATTCTTGTTCGCGAAAAAGGGTCTCGGTTCAAAAGGCAATACGGCCATAATTCTCACCTTAGCCGAAAATTTATCGCCGCGTCACACTTGTTTTACTCGGCTGGCGACATGCGGTATCGTACATGCGATAGATGGGTGAGAATCGGGAGAATTGAGCATGGATGTTAAAACAGGCGATATGGAGGCTCAGCGGATGGAACATTCGCAGGAACAGGCCAAATTCCACGCGATGGAGGAAGGCACCGCCGAAGATTGGGCGATCATCAGCAAGCATTATATGGCATTTGCCTCTGATTTGCCCGACCGTGTCCTGACTCATTTGAAGCTGCTTGAAGGCGATTTTGGCGGCTTTCCTGTTTGCCGGCTCGAGCATTCTCTGCAAACCGCGACTCGCGCACATCGCGACGGACGCGGGGAGCGTTACGTAGTGATGGCTTTGCTACATGACATTGGCGACACGTTGGGCACCTATAACCATCCTGATGTTGCGGCAGCGATTATCAAGCCGTTCGTAACCGAAGAAGAACACTGGATTTGCCAGCATCACGGCGCGTTTCAGGGATATTATTTTTTCCACCATCTGGGAATGGACCGAAATGTTCGCGATAATTTCCGTGACAGCCCCCATTTCGATGCCTGCGCAGAATTCTGTGCGAAATACGATCAGGCGGCATTTGATCCCGCCTATGAAAGCGAACCGCTCGAATTCTTCGAACCGATGGTGCGCCGCGTAATGGCTAAGCCGCTTTCATCAATGTATGTGAACGAGGACTAATCAGTCATATTCGGGCTGGGAACCGTTACCTCCAATCAGCTTGGCCTTGATCATTAGTAGCTGCCTTAATCAGCGGCAATTGCTGTTCTATAGTTTCGGCTCGCTCGTCCCAGCCGTCATGGGTGCGCTTGCGGAACAGGCCGCCGCTATGCTTGGGGCCCCAACGTTTCATGAAACGCACGGCTGCGGCGGGGTCATACCCTGCATTTGCCAGCAGCCACGGCATCAATTGGTCGGCCTCACGTTCGGTGTTGCGGACATTCTGCCTTCCTCGCCCATTGGCATCAAGCCAGTCGGGGTGCTGCAACAGAATATGCGCCAGCTCATGCGCCAAAACAGCGGCGAATTCCTCTTCGGGATAGGATAGACCGACGAAATCGGAACCAATTGCCACCCGCTCGCGATTGGCCGAGGCAGTGCCAAGACCGGTGATCAGCTCGAACCGCCCGGGGCAAGCTGCAATACCGCGAATTTCGACGGGTTTCTGCAGATGGCTCACCGTCACATAGACCGTACCTGTTTCAGCCAGCTCGCTGCGGATCATTGCGTTGACTGTCTCCAGCCTGCGCCACTTCTCCTTGGCATCGACATCAAGCGAGGCCAATTCTGTGCTGCCTACGGAGACAACTTCCATTGCTGGCTTGAGGCCCGCGAGTTCTGCCGGGCTACCCGGCACCACAGAATGCACGAAGAAATCACCATTTACCGCGTTAACGCGGCGAACGGCGGAAATGTCGGGGTAGGCTGCTGCATCTTGCAGCATCAGGCCGATATCGGCGGGGGGCCTTGAACAAAATGCGGCATTGCCGGTGCGCAATCGCCACCCGATTTTCTGGAGGTAATCATCCTGAGCGCGTAACTTGCCGAATTGGACAGCAAATTCATCCGCGGGCGCATCTGCTGCTTTGGTCGCATTGTTATCAGATGCGCTTGCAGATGGCACCCAAGCTACGCCCGAAACTGCGAGCAATAGCGCCATCGCCAAGCGGCGCATCTTCACGATCCCCGGGCGGTATCTATAGCCTTTTGCAGGCCTTCTTGGCCAATCGCCCCTTCAAAGGCCTGGTCGCCCACCACCCAGCTCGGTGTTCCGCCGAAACCGAGTTGCTGAGCCAAAGATGTATTCTTGGCCAATTCTCCCTCCGCTTCGGGTGAATAGATCACCTCCTGCGCTTTCGCCATGTCGATTCCTGCGGTGGTTGCTGCGGATAGAATGTTCTCTGCAGATGGGCCGCCGGTTGCAAACATCGCCGTGTGAAATTCCGAGAACTTGCCTTGTTTGGCGGCCGCCAAAGCCATTCTCGCGGCCTGATCGCTGCCCTCAAATATGGGCCATTCGCGGATCACCACTTTCAAATCGGGGTTTGCCGCGATCAGCTCGCGAATTTGTGGTTCGCTCATCCGGCAGAAAGAACATCCGTAATCTGTGAACTCGACCAGCGTGATGGAACCGTTCGGATTGCCAAGTATGGCGCCGGGGAAGGGGGCGTTTACATCTTCGGCTACGCCAGAAAGCCGCTCACTGGCCTGCTGTTTTTGAAAATTCTCGGCCATCTGTGGGAGGATATCGGGATTTTCGAGCAAATATTCGCGCGTTTGCCCGTTGCCAAGGCCTGATGCTGTCCAGATTGCGGCGCCGCCGAATCCAAAGAACAAAGCGACGAGAGCCGTCACAATTAGCGAACGTATGCTGGTCTTTTCCATAATCTAGGCGCTAGCGGCGCTCTTTCAGCCGTTCAAGCTCGGCGCGCGCTTGCAGGCCAATATCTTGGGCGCGGATCCAGTCTGGAGACCCTGGCGGTAATCCCGATTCGGCAAACCCGGCACTGCGGATTGCCAGTTCATATTGGCGGCTCATAACTTGCTGTTCAGCGCTGGCCAGGCGCGCACGTGGCATGTCACCTTTGGCTGCATAAACGACGCCGAGCTGGTACCAAGCAAACGGATTGAACCGGTCTTTCGCAACTGCGGCGCGCAAGACTCTCTCAGCCTCGGCAAAATTCTGTTGGTCTTCGGTTGCAATTAATGCGTGTCCGAACAATGATGCGATTAAAGGCTCATTGAGAGTAAGCCGTGATGCTTTTCGCAAAGCCTCCAGCGCCTCTGCTGGCCGCCCGGATTCGAGCAGAACCTGCCCCTTCAACTCAAGGAAATAGGGGTCGTCGGGATTGATTGTTATCAATGCCTCGGTCTCGCGGAGTGCATCTTCGATTAAAGCACTCTTATGATAGGCGTAGGCGCGGGCATATCGCGCAGGTATATCTTGCCTTGTTTCAGGATAATTCTGAAGCGTTTTGCCCGGTTCAGCCTGATAACCGTAAAGCTTGGCTTTTACCCTTTCAAAGCGGGACTGAAGCGCAGGATTTACGGGGGCGTCCCAAGCAGGATCAACGATGTAGTTCTCTCGCAGGCGCGCAATCCGGTCGCCCGAGAGCGGGTGAGTTCGGCTGAATTCAGCTTCGTCCGCCTGACTACGAGCATAGCGAAATTCGAGGTTCTGCAGTTTGCGGAAGAATTCCAATGACCCTCGGCCAGATATTCCGGCCTTAGACAGATATTCTGCGCCAGCTGCATCAGCGCTCGATTCCTGCACTCTGGTGAAGGCGAGAAACCGGCCAGCCGCCGCTTGCTGCCCTGCCGCCATAATGCCCATTCCGGCCTCACCAGAACCGGCAAGCGCGGCAGCTGCGCCCAATATCATCGACAAGATGGAAATGTTGGTTGCCGCGCCAATGCCTTCACTGCGCCGGTTGATGTGGCCGCCAGTTATATGGCCGAGCTCATGCGCGATTACACCCTGAACCTCGTCGGCCTCATCGGCTGCCTCGATCAGGCCTGAATGAATGTACACCGCTTGACCGCCAGCGACGAAGGCGTTGATTGACCTGTCATTGATTAACACGACATCGACATTTTGCGGTTCCAGACCGGCAGCAGTAATGAGCGGCGCCGCCATATCGCGCAGCAGCGCTTCGGTTTCCGCATCGCGCAAGATTGACTGAGCTGCCACCGGCTGTGCGGCCATTGTGACCATCGCAAGGATTGCCAGAGATCTGGCCAAGAGGTTTTGGATTCTGCGCATCTGAAGTTGCTAGCGACTTCCGGCCTGAACCGAGACTGAAGCTTCACCGCGTTCAGCGCCCGCTTGACCTTCCTGTGCAGCTAATTGCGATCTTTCAGCCAGCACTCTTGATGTGAAATCTGTGAGTGTGTCGGTGAAGCCGCGATCTCTGCGCCACGGGCTCGCCAGCGCCAAAATTGGAGCGTTGTGGTCCATATCAGCGAACATCGCGGTTTCCACTTTACCGCCGTTTTGGGTGATAGCACGGGCTAATGCCGTGGTGTTGCGCGGCTTGACCACCGTGTCTTTCTCGCCTTGGACCAGCAGCATCGACGGGGCGTCCGCGCGAGCGAAATTAATTGGTTGCGTCGTCAAAGGATCATTCGCCCCGCCAAATGCCAGCTTGGTCGAATCTGCAGTGAAAGGGTGGAAATCATAAGGGCCCGACAGGCCGATAATTCCCGCAATTGCCTCGGTGCCCAGCCCTTCGCGGCCCAGCCATTGCCGGTCGAGGCCCAGCATAGCGACATTATACGCGCCAGCCGAATGTCCAGATATGAAAATTGCCTCAGGATCGCCGCCAAATTTGGCAATATTGGCTGTCGTCCATGCGACTGCCTTCGCGCTGTCTTCCAGCATTGCGGGGAAGACACCGTCCGGGCCAAGCCGATATCCGGCCAGCACGACAACATAGCCTTCTGGCGCCAATCCGCGTGCAAGGAAGCCGTAATCGTCAATGTCGCCGCTGCGCCAGCCTCCACCATGGATGAAAAGGAAGACCGGCTTGGCCGCCGCAGTATCCGAACCAATGGCAGCAGCGCTGTAGACGGTCAGTTTCTGCTTGGCATGATCGCCCAGACTTTCCGTATGCACCAGCGAAACGTCGCGCGAACCGCCAGTGATACGGTCGACTGTATCAAGGACTTTGGGCCCGTTGCGTCCGATGGAATAATTGAGTGCCAGCGCCGCCGCGCCCAACAACACAATGACGATTAACAAAAGCCATCCCATTCGCCGCAATCCTCTTCGTCCTATCATCTAATCTGCCTTCAGTTTTGACTCGATTGTTTCGACGATGTGCGTTGCATCGCTGTCCTTGTCTAGCCCGGTAGCATTGAGGAACTCTTCGCCAGTCGAAAAATCGGGGCCGAGCCAAAGGGGCACTTCCGAGGCCTCGATATTTGCCTTGGCTAATGCCTCTTCGGGTGAAAATTGCTCGCCTGCGGTGCGGATAAAGATTGCTGCTATGCGATCAGGATAATCGGTCACGATGCCATTAAAGGCAGTAAGGTCACCCTGCGTATCATCACCAATAAGGGCGAATTGCATCGCTGGGTAGGTGGCAAGAATTTTCTCGATTGCGCGGCGTTTATGCGCGCCATGGCTTCCTGAACCAAATGTTTCGCGGTTCAGGCCCCAGTCGCGTAAAGCTATCGGGCCAAGCGGCAGACCGCGTACTTTCTTATAGGCCACGAGGTAGGAATAGAGGTTCCACGGGCTAGATGAAACGTAGAAGAAGGGCCGATCTGTTGGCGCCGGGTGCTCATCGGATGATCGCCTTAAGCCGGGCATTGGAGGAGCATTGCCGCCAAGCGCATTGTAGAAAATATCCGCGTCAGGAACTTGAGCCCTCTCCTCAGGCATTTGCGCGAGCACGCGCTTCCAATTTCGCAAGATTGCCCGGACATTGCCGGTAATGCCGGTTTCAATAATCGTATCGTCAATATCTGAAATCACGCCCAATTGGGTGCCTTCGCCGGGTGCGAGCACATGCCCGTTGACCGATTGTGATGAAGCGCCGTCATTCCAATGAAGCGAAACAGCTTCCCATGTGGGAGCTGGCGGGAATCGCCAGTCGTCCAACTCTATCTCGAACCGAACGAATCCTTCGGCGTCGGTAGTTGCTAAATGGCTATGTGCCGCCCCCTTTGGGCAGGTCAATTGCAGAGTAACAGGCAAGCCTGGCACCTCGTGCGAGACGAATTGGGAGATCATGGTACGCATTGCTTGTCTGCGGCCACCGGCGGCAAACTTGGCCTTCGCCGAGCGCAAAGCGCGGCCCGAGACATGGAGCGTGGTTTGGCTGCGATACCCGAAATAGGGCTCGACGCGGACCGGATGGTTGGAAAACGGGTATGGGGGCATTGCCCCGCGCTAGCGGTTGGCGGGGAAGCCGCAAAGTCTCAATTGATTGAAGAGACTAGAGGAGCACCTTGCGAGCGACCCTTTCCACCAACGGAATATCGTCCGAAACTTCGCCCAGCATAACAATTTCACCATTTTCAAGCCGTCGGATCAGCACAACACCGAATTCGGCACCTTGTGGGTTAATAGAATCGAGTGATTGCCCTTCCAGCTCCCGCAATTTCTTGGCGATGGATGCTCTTGGTGCGTCGGTCGGCTCGACCTGCTGGCCACTTTCTTCCTTACGGATACGGCGTTCGGTTTGAACAACGGCTTTGAGGCCGCCTTCGGCCTTCGACAGAAAGGCTGATAATTGACCGCGCTCGATGCCGACACGCTGTGCGTGGGAAAGAACTGAAGCGTATTCTGTCAACCGGGTTTTGTCATAGTCGGCCCCGAAAACGAGCTTAACCACAGGGGTCATCGGCGCCCGTTCCTGAATCGTCAGGCCATTTTCGGCGATAAGCTCCTCAAATTCCTCAGGAGATTCTTGCGCGGCGAGGCTGACATCATAAGCGCGGCCAACTGCTGCATAGAGGTTTGCGCGAGTGCGGTCTTCAGAGGTGCGTGCGGCCTGAGCCAATTCGCGCGCCTCGGCCAAGCAATCATGAAGCCCGGCTTCTGGATCCAATTCGGCTGACACCTCAATAATTGGTTCAATTTCAGTAGGCGCCTCGTCGGCGCTGGGCCCTGCTGCTGCGGCCCTCCGATTGTCTTCGACAATCTGATCGACCGATCTTAGCAGCGGGTTGCTGGGCAGATTCATTTCCCAATCGCCGTCCTCTGCAGAGAAATCCTGATCCTGATCTGCGGCGCTCGGTTTTGCCATGCCGCGGGGCTGGATTAGCGAGGCAAGGCGCGCAACGACAGCATTGTCATCATCTTCAATCGTCCCGGCTTCATATTCATCACCCTCGCATTCATCGTATTCGTATTCGTCTTCTTCGTCTTCTTCATTCTCGTCATATTCGGAATCATAATCGGCGGCGGCTTCGTTTGCTTCAGCAAGCTCGCCCGTCCCAAATGCGGGAGCAGGGAAGGCATCGTCGTTAGCGTCTTCAAGGTGGATGCTATCGCTTAACGGTATATCGGAAACTGGGTCGGGCAATGCTGTGCTCGGTCCATCCGCCCAATCTGTAACCGGGTCTGTTTCACGCGCCGAATCTTCCTCATCATCTTCGATGCCAGATTCAGCATCGGTGGCATCGAGAGCCTGGTCGATTTCAAGCAGCAGTTCATCTGTAGTGATCTGATCAGCCAGTTCTTTCCAGTTGATCACGCCATAGATAAAATCGATTGTTTCGCCATCGCTAGAATATGGCAGCAGGATTCCGCGATACGCAATAGTTGAAGATCGCTGATTCACGAATTCCGCCTCGAAGCCGATTGGGGCCTGATTCGCCAGAATTTGCATATAGTGATCGGTAATCCGGCTAAGCAAAGAACGGCTTGGCACATCGGAAAGCTGCGAAATTTCTACGTCTGTACCGCATTCGCCGGCCAATTCTTTACCCAAATAAAGGATCGCCGGATCTTCAATTCCAGAAGTGAAATCAAGCAAAACACTGTATGGGCCGAAATCGGGCAAGTCGGCAGGTTCAAGGTCTTCAATCGAGGGAAAATTGCGATCATCGAGCAAGCTCGCCCAATGATTGTAAGCGCGCACCTGCATCCGGCGCTCGTCCGAGCCAATCGCCGTGGGCGGCAATTCACGGGCCGTTTCATCATCGGCACCATCGAAGTCGTCATCGACGTCATAGCTGTCGGTCGATCCGAAATTTCCGCGTAGCGTATCCATGGCCCCAAAAGCCCCCTTGGTCTTAGTTCAAGGAGCCTTATGAGGCTGCGTGGTAAACAAGTTGTTAATGTAAACTGCCGAAATGGCGCCTAAAATGCCTGTTATCACTCGGCATTTGCGCTGTTTGTTCGCGACGTCACGACATTCGAATCATGCCTTGGCTAAAGCATATATCGCATACGAATGGTTTGGGTCTGATCGGTGGCAGTGACGTCAAAAGCAGCGGCACTGAATTTCGGCGGCCCCATGCTAACCTTGGCGTCACGCGAAAATCCGTAGCCTTCTGTCGGCATCATCATCAGCGCGCGGTCGGCTTTGCCATTGTTGTTTTCGTCATGCAGCAAGGCAATTGCATAGCGGCCAGGTTTTACGCCTTTAAAAGTCAGCGTGACGCTGGATTGGGCGGAGACCACGACACTATATGCATTCACATCGCCCCGGCATTTGGGAAATTGCTTGGGATTGGTAGTCATACATGCCCGAACCACGCCGTTACTGTTCCGCAAATCGTTGACAGTCACTTTGACTGAACCCGTGTCGCGCGGTGTGTTGCCTGCTAGCAGGAGAGTTGCGCTGCCCAGCAGGCCTATCGCGCAAATGCGTCCGAGATGCCCTTGTCGGTCCCGCATATGCGATCCCAGAATCGGAAATACAGTCCGTAATTGCATGTGTAAGCCTCGTGATGCCGCTGGTGATGGCTGGCGGTTATCAGCCAGCCCCCCAACCGGGAATGAACAAGGGTGCGGGGAAACATTTCCCACCCCATGTGGTTAGTAACCCCCATGAGCGTCATAATCGCGAGGACCAAGCCCAACATCGCGACATGGATAGGAATCACAAACACCAATGCCGGAATAACAATCGCTCCAGTTAATGCCTCTATCGGATGGAAGCTCATTGCTGCCCAAGCCGTTGGCGGGCGGCTGGCATGATGGACAGCATGTGCGATACGGAACAGTTTTGGCCGGTGCATCCAGCGATGCGTCCAGTAAAACCACGTGTCATGCGCGAATAAGAACGCAAACAGCGACAATGGCAAATACCACAGCGGATAATCAGAGAAGTCGCTGTAGATCAGCGTCCAGCCCCGATTCTGCCACCCCCAAGCAATGATGCCGGCGGGAATGCCATAAACAGCTGCCGAAGCGAGCGACCAAAATATCTCTTTGCGAATTTGTGTATCAAGCGTTGCATAAAGGCCGGGGCGCACATGCTTGGTTGCCCATGCGAATCCCCCGCTGGTGACCAGATAGCGGACAGCAACAATTGCGGTCATCGCGGCAGCTGAGATTAGCACTGAGGTCAATAATGGGCCGGTCATAGAAAGCCTTATGCCGCAGTCGTGATGCTAACGACAGAGGCTATTTCTCAGCTTTCTCGACGCGCCAATCCATCGGGGTCAATTGCTAATGCCTGACGGCGCAGGGCAGCGCGAGCCAGACGCTCCACTTCTACTTTCCGCCTAGCAGCGGCTAAAGGTCGTGTGGGTGCAGGACGGATTATCTCGGCATCATACCCATCTGCAACAACCACGCCGCAGCAATCTGGCAGAAAGCCTTCTCCATTCAGCGGGCTGCCATCCAATTCAGGGGGAATGCCCCAATAAAAGCGGTCGCAATAATCGAGGTAGTCGGGCCATTTGCTATCACCCAACAAATCCGCACGGCTGACTTTGATTTCAACAATAATGATTTGCCCCTTGGGATCGATTCCCATCAGATCTGCGCGGCGATTATTCCGCAAAGGCATTTCGGGCAGGCACCAGATATCATTGCGACCAAATAGCCGCATGATCCCGCGTGCGACTTGTACAGCGCTGGAGGATGGAGTCACTGAAGCGAGCGCGATAGTCTGTTCGGCCATCGGCAAGCATTGGAACATAGCAAGAACTTGGTCAAGCTCATATCTAGGGACTTTGGTAGTTTAAGCTACGCTGATCGCCTCGGGCCCATTGCCCCCTGTTCCGGAAGCAATCCGAGAACTGCTTCACGAGCAGCATGATATTCACGCCATAAAGTCAAGGCAGGAGAGGTCGCATCCTGGCCCCGCGCATTGGTTGCCAGCAACGCAGCCAACCCTGGTTGCATCATCGCCGCGATATCACCAACATGATTTTTTGCGAGTTCCTGCCGCCACCCCTCAGCATCCTTTATCAGCGCCGGAAAATTGCGGATGTTCTGAGCGGCCTGTTCCGGCTCAAGCCCGGCCAGCATCGCAACAGCGGCTGCAGCATCCTGCACAGCGGCCCATTGGCGGCTAAGCTGATTGCTCTCCTGCCTTGCAGGGTCAGCACCTATGCGGGGGCGTGATTCGGGGAAGCGGGGTTCCATAGAGCCTGCGCTACAGCCCAACCGCTTGCTAAATCGCTAATGAATCCAAAAAATCAATTGGTGTTTGAGTGTTGGCCTAGGTCTGCAGCCAGGTCTCGGGTCCATAATCGAACGCGGCGGCAACCCCCTCGGTTACTCTTCGGATGCGCGATACTTCGCCGGGGTGCAGCCGTCCCCGCCACTTATTTAAGGCAAGCAAGCCATCGCGGCGTATATAGGATCCGCCTTTGTCAAAATCAGCGGGACCTGAAGTGAAATTTTCCGTGATAAACTGATCGATATCGTCGCTGCGCGTTGCTCCCGAAAAGGCCAATAGCCGGTTCACCGCCACATCAGTTGTCTGCACAATCTCGTCCTGCCGCACGATGCAGGTCAAATCGTTGCCCGAAAGATAACGATCCGCGAAACCATACAGCACACGCCATAGTAATGCTGCTTGATCGATCAGATCCCCTGAAGACTTGGCCATCATTCCGATGGCTTCTGCTTCATCGGGCATTGCTTCTAGCACTTGCGGCTGGAGCAAATTTGCGAAATCGAAGCCGTTGCCAGCTCTGATAAAGCTCTCGGCAAACGCGCATGGATGCCTGACTGTCAGGACAACGCGAATCTTGGCCAAGCGCTGCAAATCGCGCGCTGAAAACAGCAGGAAGGGGTCTTTGATAATTGCGGGTTTCGGAGCGAGTATCATCGGCAATTTACGCTGAACATAGCGCGCGACTTGCAATGCATGCTCCGCTGACCGCACCCGGCCTGCGCGTCTCAATACTTCTCGCGAAATTCCCTTGCTCTGCATCGATAACAGCAAGAATTCACCCAGCGCGGGACTGCGCGCCTCATCATAGAATTCATACCAGTGTGTCGGTGCCAACGAATCATAGCTAAGCGTGGGCTGGGCATTTGTCGGCTCGTGCAGCAGGTGGAATTGGGGTGCCGAAGCCAACAAGCGCCCAATAAGTGTCGTCATCGAATAATGGCTGCCGGTCACGATGACCGAGGATCGCAGCAAGTCACTTTGCAGAATGTCGGCAGCCATGGCCAACTCTATGCAGCCATCGATTACCCCGCAAGCACTACGTTTTGCCCTAGCAAGCCGCGACCCCCTTTGCTAAGCGCCGCCCCGCAACTGCATCAGCACCCGTAGCTCAGCTGGATAGAGCGCTGCCCTCCGAAGGCAGAGGCCAGAGGTTCGAATCCTCTCGGGTGCACCATAATTTCAATGACTTAGTTTGAGTGTTTAGGTTGCATACGTAATGCGTATGGAAAACTACGGTATGAATCTAACATGGAGCTGCGCGCCTAATTTTTGTAGGTTCGCGCATGGTTGGCGAATTGCTCGGTTCCGACTTGTTCCATGGTTTATTCGAGTTCTGCGGCAAACATCTCACCGAATGACCTGTGTGCCGAAGTCGCTTTCAGAAACTGTCATTGTCATCAAAAGCCAACGAAAGTTTAGCTGCCCTTGGCGCTAATGGATCGTCACTCGCCGCCAGTTTCTTCACCCGCGTCCGCGCATCATCGAAATTGACGAAGCTTTCGACGTTTTGACGCGTCAAAACCGAGCGGGTGCCTCGATCGCTGCTGTTGCGAACACTCGTCATCTTTTCGAGAGCTTCAACCAGCCCCTCAGACGTCCTAGCATATTCTTCAATTAGCGCTCTGGGTGAGTCTTCGTCACCAGCCTGTCGCCAAGCGAAGAGAAGATCGATTGGGCGGGATGTCGCGAGAAGCTCTTCTGCGCTCATTGCATTGAAGCGTGCTAGCATGGCTTTGAAGATTAAGTCTAGCTCGGCAGCAGTGAATATCCATTCACTCTCTGGTTTCCGTCTGGTTCCATAGCGACCATGGAAGAAAGTTTCTCGGCGCATCACTGACGTCAACCATCCAATAGCTTCGCCTTCCTCGAACATCGTTTTGACAGTGTTGTTGCGATCGGCTGGATCAACACGCCCAATGCCGACTTGGGTCGTAGCTTCTGCGCGGTCCCACAGTGTTGTTACCCAATCCAAAGCCATCGGCCTAACCTCATGCGCTTTGTCCATGTAGTTCGAGAAAGCGATCAGGAGAGGTTTACAATGTTCGCCAGTTAACCGCTCAGGATCGGCTCCCTTGAGGCGCTCCAAAAGTAAGTCTGCTTTTCCAAAGCCTGCATGTAACTCGACATCATGCAGCCGAAGTAGTGTTTTTCCGATATCGCTTGCCCCAACCTTCGCTGCCTCCCAAAATTCATCCACATCGCCCTGAGTCAAAGCGTGTTTGGGTCCGGTCAGAGCGAAATATAGTCGGTAGTGATCTGGACTGGCTAGACGGCGAGCATGGATCGCAGCATTCCGATCCGCCTCGTCAACGAGCTGGTAAAGATTGAAACTACCTCCCTCTTCATTGTAGTCGCAGTCTGCACCAGGTAGCGGCTCGGAAAAATAGTAACGGTAAGTGAGGTCAGAAAAATGGCCTGATGGGACCGTAGCTAGCAACGCAGAATGCTGAGCTACTTTTTCCACCTTATCCACTCGGACGGTCCCCAAGCTCATTATCGCGTTTGTCGCGCAATATTGTTCAATCCAGCGATACAGTTCAGGATTGCCGTCCCTGATGAGCTGCAACCACACGAGGTCTGCCAAGTCGCCACCGACTGCTTCAATTGGCGGCCAGAAGAAACGTAAGGAATCAAGAACTCTGTTGACCGAACGAGGCGTATTGAGCCGCCGTCCCCCTTCGAAGTCGATAACGCCTTTCAACCGGGAAAGCTCATCCTCGTTCTTTGTGAAAGCAAATCGACGCAGCTCATCGCTGAACCACTGCCGAAGGCGAAACGCCTCCGGCATCGGCACCATCACAGTTAGCTGGATGATCTTCTCGAGAAACCCTCGCCCGTCTTCGACCCCCGCGGCATGCTGAATACTCTTTGCAAGCACTTCACCGTCGAAGCAAAGCAGGTAAGTGACGTTTGGAAAGTCCGCGACCGATCTTGCAAGCCGGAGGACTTCGATCGCCTCTGCTGGTTCCAGCCGATCGACATCATCGATAGTAACTATGAAGCGATGATTCAGCTCTTCAAGCGCCTTTACTAACTTGCCCTTTAGTTCGCTGAGGGGAGGCTCAGGCGGTTTAGCACTGACAGCGTTGCCGATAGCCGTCACGCCCTTCCCAAACCATTTGATAGGCGTGAACGCCGTTGCATCGCCAACAAGCTCAATCGCTGCACCAGTCCGGCCCAGCCCGCTCACGAACTTTCGCAGCGCTTCCGCCGCAGTCTTTGCCTTCTGCTTTGAGACGCCTGTTGCATCACCAGCTGCAAGCTCGACGCGGTTCATTTCGTCTGACAGCGCAGCAAAGAGGCTCGCGAGCAACGTATCTCGGTTGCCAATGACCCAAGGGCGGAAATTGATTATCGAAGGCTTGCGTTCGGCTGGCAGCTCCTTCAATTCCATTTCAATCAAATGAAGCAGACTGGATTTGCCCGACCCCCATTTCCCATCAACACCAACAACGAGCCCTTTGTCAGAGGCATGATCCACTAGGGAAGTGGCGAGTCGTGCTGCTACATCGGCAAACCCTAATCGGTCATTGCCCCCCGCCTCTAAGGGCCGATCTCCTGAAATAGCTGCGCCGCTCATCGCTTTCTCCATGAAGTCCGTTGGTTCTAACGTGTCTTCTCAACTATTTGCTTTCCCACTCGTCCATTTTGTCCCCGATATGATTACGTCAGTTTCTGAGATCGGCCTATCTTCACCTAACCACCTCAAATGGCCAACTGAAATGAGTGTATAGGAAAGGCGGGCTGCCCTCTCGGTCAGTTTCTCTCGCGTATATTCGCCATCTTAGTCCAGAGCTTCTCGTTTCCATCGGATGTCTAAATACCTGCCCCTTAAAAGCGTAATGAGTTGTCGCTCAGCTTCGAATCCAGCATCAGTGTTTTGCTCAAGAAAGATTCTGACGAACAAACTGACAATCTCAGGGCGTTCATTCCATCCGCTGACCGTTTGATGAAGCCATCGAAGCCAATCCGTCATTGTTGAGGAGGGTTTTTCCACTAGTGCGCCAAGTAGTGTCGGGTCAGGTGGACTAACTTGATGACGCCAAACTGCGGCAAGCAAATCGTGCGCATCTTGGATTGTTCGATGATCTACCGGGCGATCTTCTTCCCACTCGCTTTCCCACAAGCTGATACCCACGATTGTGCAAGCGGAGAGGTAATGACTGCGACAACCAGTATAAATGATCCTTAGCGCTTCGTTGTAAGAGTCATGCTGCTCGCGAGCGAGTGAGAGATCGTCCCCCTCAAATTGGTCGCAAATTATCATTGAGGCACGATGCGGGCTTGACTGGGATCGTATCGGTAATTGGTAATCGAGCCATCACGGATGCGTTCGACAGCTTCATCGATAGCGGTCAGCGGCACAAGGAACCACTCGCGGGGTTTGATTACCGTCCCGAAACGATCTGGGATTTCAAGATCGAGTTGTGCTGCTCCGAACACCCTATGGATCAGCTTTTCGAGCTTCGTGCGGTTGATGTTGAATAGCTGATATTGGGCGACGATCTCGACATTCGCCATGAGGAAGGTTGGTTGAAGATGCGCTCCTGCAATGCGCTTCTCGACTTTCATATTAGTAACGCCAATCTTGTGCACCAGTTCACGATGCTCGGCGACGACCGGATGATCAGATTTGCTGCGCAGGACATATATGATCCCGCTGGCCTCATCGCCTTCCTCGGCGTGACCTGAAAATAGCGGACCAGCCTCGGGCTCCGTGATGCGACGACCAGCATCGTCCTTGTTTAGCGCCCGCTGCAACGACCGCATGAGCATCTTGCTCTGCGTGCCATTGTCGAAGATCACGCGAAGGCGGGCATCCGAGCGCCCCTGATCATTCGTGAAAATCTCGTCCATTTCGGCAACGAAGGCCGTCTGCCCGCCAACTATGAAGAACGCGCCGGGACGAATCTCAGCCTTCACTTCGAACGGTCTCGTTTCCCGCGCACCTGACTCAAGCTCACGCTGGACCTGCTCGAACAGCGGTTCGAACTTTGCGAAGTCTTCGCATTTCTCGCGATTGGCTACTTCCTCAGCGGCGCGACGCTCTTCTGCTGTGGGCACATGGCGAAGCACCCGAATATCGTCCCCGCCCGCAGGCTCGATGCCAAGCTCGGCCAACAAGGAATCGTCATCAATCTCGTCAGCCTGCACAGCGTCATTGTCCCGAGTCCCCACGAGCAAGCCATGCTTGTCCATCCCGGCGAGAAGCTGACGGCAGTCTTCAAGTTCACGGAGCCGATCAAGGCGCACTGCATAGAGGCGTTCGAAAATGTCCCGATCCTCGCCATGCTGCGGCGCGCGTCCGTGCTCTTCGAAGAACCGGACAATATCCTCCAAACCGGCGATGATCCGCTCTTCGCGCGGCGTATAAGTGCGTGCCTTCTGCTGCTCGGCCTCAACGCCGAGTTCAGCAAGCAGTTCGTCGTCAGATAATTCAGCCATTGGACGCCTGTGCACGGTAACGAGCGAAGGCTGCAACCCCTTCGGCCATCCGCTTTTCCCAAGCGTCTTGGGAGGTGATCTCGGGCAGGCGACCGCGCTCCTTCTTGAATCGCAATGCGCGCTCGGCAAGATCGCGTGCCTCTTCGGGCAAAATCTTGACCTTCTTGGCCGAGATCACCGACTGGACCTGCTTGAGCACGGCTTCATTCATGGATTTAGCCAACACCGCATAGGCAGCCTCGAAAGGGTTGATGCTGTCGATGAGGTCGATGTCGAGATCGCGGACATCCATTGCGAACTTGCGCACCCCGTCGATCAGAGCCGTGTTCACCTTCTCGTCGTCACCCTTGCCAACATCGAGACCGCTGGCGATCTCCTTTGCCTTCTGGGTGAGGTTGAGCGCGGCAATCGCATGCTGGCGAACAGACTCCTGATCTTCTCCGCTCAACTCTGGGTATCGATCGCGCACGATCTTGCCCATTTTCAATTGAGTCAGTTCCTGCGGGACCGTCTCCTCGTTGAACATGCCCTGCTCAAGGTTGTTCTTATCCTGCACGAACTGCGTGATCACCTCGTTGAGGTCTTCCTTGCAGATACGCTGTGCCTCGTCGCTCTTAGGCTCGACCAATCCCTTAATCTCGAAGTGAAGTTGGCCGGTAGCCTCGCGCACACCCACATTCGTCTCGCCCTCCCTATAGCCTCCCGGACCGTAATCGAAGTCTTCGATAGGTCCGGTATCCTTCGGAGTGAAGGTGAAACGCGGCGCGAGCACCTGCTCCATGAGCAGGCTGGCTGCGATGGCTTTTAGCGTATCGTTGATCGCCCCGACCACTGCTGCTTCCGATGCATCGGGCTCAGCGATCAGGTTGGTGAAAGTGGCGCTTTCCTTTCCGGGAGCATCGCGGGTTGCGCGTCCAATTATCTGGATGATCTCGGTAAGGCTAGAACGGTAACCGACCGTCAGGGCGTGTTCGCACCAAATCCAATCGAAGCCTTCCTTCGCCATGCCGAGCGCGATGATAATATCGACATGATCGCGGTCGTTCTTGTGCGCCGGGTCTTTAAGGGCGTTCAGCACTGTGCTGCGCTTTGATCCGTCACTGTCATCAACAAGATCAGCGATCTTGACCACACGGCCATCAGGCATCTTCACATGATGGAACCCGGTTTGGGGATCGGCGAATTGCCATTCCCCCAGATAATCCATGATCTCGTTTACTTCTTTGATTTTATCCTTCGTGCTTTCGCGCGAATTGACCGAGGGAATGTGGACGATGGTCTTCTTGGACGGATCAAGGACGGCCTCGATCGCGGTGAGGTAGCGACCGGTGTAGAAGAAATAGCCGATGTTGAGCGCCTTGAGGTGCTCGTAGCCGTTCAACTGCTCGTAGTAGGTGTAGGTGACCGGTTCGAACTTGTTCTCATCCTCGGGGGTGAGAACCGGCACTGCATCGCCCCGGAAGTAGCTTCCGGTCATCGCGACGATATGCGCTTTATCGCGGCGAATGAACTCGGCCAGATGGCTCCCAAGCCGGTTGTCCTCGCTCGCCGACACATGGTGGAACTCGTCCACGGCGATCAGCCGATTATCGAATGCCTCAACGCCAAGCTGCTCGACTGCGAAACGGAAAGTCGCGTGGGTGCAGACAAGAACTTTGTCGCCGCTGGCGAGGAACTGGCCAACAGCTTTGATCTTGGAAGGATCAACCCTCTCTTCATCTACCCCCGGCGCATTGCACAGGTTCCACTGCGGCTTCACCACCCAATCCGACCAGAAGCCGAAAGTGCTGAGCGGCTCATCCATGAAGGAACCGCCGATCGACTTCTCAGGCACGACGATGATCGCCTGTCTTAGGCCCTGATTGTGCAACTTATCGAGCGCGATGAACATCAGCGCACGGGATTTGCCTGAGGCCGGTGGTGACTTGATCAGCAAATACTGCTCGCCGCGCTTGGCGTAGGCGCGCTCCTGCATCGGGCGCATGCCCATCTCGTTCGACTTGGTGGACGCACCAGTGCGAGCGGTCTGGAAGGAGACGGCAGGGATGGGTTTTGAAGTGGTCATGGTTTCCAGTTCTCAGCAGCTTTAACTGCTGCTTGCCAAGCGCGTTTGATCGATGGTTGGTCAGCGAGAAAGAATTCACCGCCGAGTGACTTTCCTTCCTGACAGAGCAAGTCCTTCATCGCATTCTCCCCCGCTATGGCGTGGTTCGAGGAAGGGAATGGATCACGCTTCTCGGCATAGGTTGAGTTTTCGATGTGCCATCCGAACGCGCATGCAGGTAGGGCCTTATTATGAGCGGCGCGCCGGGTTTGGGGGCTAACGGAGAATCCAACTTTCACGATCGAGCGGCCCTGAGCCCCATATCCAAGGAAGCTATCCTCATCGCCATGCAGACGAAGGATGTAGAGGTGCTTCGGCCCTTCGGCTTCGCGAACCATGTATCCTGACTGCGAAACTGGTCCCGGCCTGCTCGGCTTGAGCACAGTTTCTGCCGGCCCCGGCATCAAAGCTTCGACTGGCAGTCCGCCATATATGTCGGTTTCGAAGATTGGGAGCTTCAGGAAGCGTTGAGCTTCCTGAAAAGTGATCTGCATGCCGTATGCACCAATCGCCGTCCCGTTTTTCCCTCCATTGTGTGTCTCTGGAAAGATGTCTCGAACGAAAGGCCTTTCCTCCAGGGGAATTTTCCAAGCCCGGATTGCTTTGAGCCCATGAATCCATCCGTTTACGCGATCAGGATCGTTTCGTTCTTCTTCATGGCGGGCAGGAGCCAGATAGTCCCACTTGGTGCCGTGGATGTGTGTCTGCTGCTGCATCCCAAGCACTCGCAATCGCTCGCTTGGATCGGGCGCTTTGGATGTGCCTGCGACAATAAGCAGAGCACCCGGCTTGCTTTCCCGAACGAATTTATCTCGCGCGAATGCTTCGGTGAAGCCAAGGAAGCCCCAATTTTCTGGCGTGAACCCGTGGAAGCTTTTGAGGAAGACCTGCGGCGGATCGGTTTTGAATGCTGCTTCAACATTCAATATGGGGTTGAGCGCTTGACCATCTGCGTGGGCCTTCACGAATGAATCGACGCTCCCATAGGTTTGCACGACCTTTGTCGGAGCAATCTGGCTGATCACACGTCCGTTCGTGGTCCAGCCATGCGCTTCGAACATCGCATCAAGGCCGCCATATTCATCACGCGCAATCTGATTGATCGCTTGCTTATCCCACCCCGGTTGACGGCTTTCTTGTTTCATTCAGTTCAATCTTCCATCACTCTTTGTCGAAGGCGTTTTCAGCCTTATTTGAAGGCTTCATCCGCTCAATTCGTCTTTCCAATCAAAACTCGATCAAAACTAAATTTGCATGCTTTCCAAAGGGAATTCCTTCTTTTTCCAGTCTTTTCCTATTTCCAAAGCTGGCTTTCAGGGCCCAAAATCAAAACACGATCAAAACTTTCCACAGGCTAAGCCCAATGCGGAACATAGCCAGCACGCGGATGCTCAGGGTCGGCGGGACGAATTTGTCCTTCGTCCAACGCTAAACGAATAACCGCAGAGGCTTGCGAAGCATTGTGTTCGGCAATCCCAAAGCGTTCGCGCAAAGTCGAATTCGTCATGCGCTCGCCACTGACATATTTTAGCGCCGCGTGCTGGTAGCAAGCTCGCACGCGTTCCTCCTGGGTCATGTCTGCGAAGCGGCGTGGGGCAAAAAGTGTTGCGCGCACGGCAGTATCGACATTCTGGAAATCGGGCGGAGGCAGTTGATGCAACTCAGCCGAAGCTAGAACCTTATCGATCCCGGTTCCTTGCTCCTCGCAAAGACGCATCCGGCGCATCAGCGATGCCAGCGCTTCGTTCCGCGAGCGTGGCGGTGAATCGAGGAAACGATCGGGACTGACCAAAGGCTCGCCCGGATTAGTGATCTCAAGCCGATCCTTGAACAATTCGATCATCGGTCCAGCACCCGTGATCGTCATATCTTGGTGGATGAGCGCGTTGGCTATCAACTCGCGAATGGCGATCGATGGGTAGAGAGGTTCCTCCTCTCTGAACGCCTTACCGATATGTTCGTTACTGGGCAGCAGTCCATCGATGTAATCGGCGAGGCCAGAAAAGCCGCAGGCATAGCCTTTCTGCCCGTCGCGACGATGGGTAACCTTGGTCGCTCGGTTATTCCCCTCATACGCGACGAACCGAACACCTTTGCGCGCAATCGAAGGGGAAAAGTCCGCCAACTGCTTGGCAAATAGAATCGCGCCCAGATTGGTAATGTTCCACTTGCCGCCCACATCGGCCTCGATCAGGCGATCGGCCTTCAAACGGTCGAAGATCCCGTCGCGATTGTCGGGAAGGGGCTGGTCGGTGAGTTCAAAATAGCTGGTGTGATCCAGCCTCGCCAACACCTCATCACCGCTGAGGAACTGTGCGGCCACACCGGTTTCCCATGCATAAGGTTGCAGCTTCGACCACAAGAGCTTCTGCCGCTCGGGATGATCGGAGAGGCGCGGTGTGGCACTGCCAATGCGAATATAGGGCGTCCGGTCGAACTCCACCGGGCTCGTGGCCGCCGCAGGTATTTCCAGCAGAACAAGCCGGAGGCCATGATAATCGAGGCTCTTGAAGCAGAAAGCGATAGCCGGTTGCAGGTGCTGGCTCAGCCAGAATTCAAGCGGCTGATCCTTATGCTTGGCCGATGTCGGCTCAAAGCTTGTGCCGACAGGCTCATGGTCGCCATCCCGAATACCCCAGACGACATAGGCAAAATGCTGATCGGCGAGCCGTGCGGAATTGGACAATGCCGAGATCAGCTTGCCGATCATCTCGCCGTCGTGCTTATTTTCCTTGAACTCGACCCATGTTGTTTCAGCGGGTAGCGCACGCAGATCATCGATCAGAGCAAGCTGCCGTGTCTGCTCGGTCTGCGGACCGGGTGGCGGTGGCGGGGTATCGTTGCTCATACCGTCACCTTCTTATCGGTTATCTTGTATTCTGAAAGGAAAACAAGACCCCAAGCCGGTGGCTGGGGCCAATGGCGCTGCCCGTGATCCCGCCAGCGCTCACTCTCCTCGTTGAGAGCCCCGCTGGCTATGACGGTCGCGAGCAATTCGTCGTGCGGATATACGAAGCAATCATCGCCACGGAGGAAGGCGATGTGAATGTCCTTACCGATGTATTTCTTATCGATGCAGAAACGCCCTTTCAACTGCACCTTGAGGAAAGTCTGACCATCTATGTGGCATGCAATGAAGTCTGCCCCCTGCCAGTCGTCGGTGAGGCGTAGGCAATTGAAGCCATAATCGGCGAGACGCGCGGCAACCTTGTGGAAGTTGTAGTTCTCCTGCTGCCGCGAGTTGAGTTGAGTGTATGGAACGGCCTCGAAAATCATGCACTCGCGGCCTTTTCAGCCTTCTCTTTGCGTAACGCCCGGTCGAGCCACTTCGGCACTTCGGCGACCTGAGAAAAGAAGATATTTTCCGGCAGTTCGCGCCAGAATGATGTGATGGCCTCGGCGAAGCGGGTGAGGTTGTCGTCCGTCACAGTCAATGCCGAGAAGTCGAGCGCCGAAACGAAGAAGGCAGGAAGGCCGCCGTTCTTTCCAGCAAGGTCCGGTGCGATCGCTTTCAAAGTCTCGAAGGACCGCCCGGTGCCGTGCTTGTAGACATTGGTGACCAATTGGCAGCGGTTCAGTTCGTCGAAGAATCCGCGAGCGCGAGCATCCCAACCGCATTTCTCAAAGAAATCGAACAGGTCGTCAAACTTTGCGGACCACACTGCTGCGTGCAAATGCTTGCCGTAACCGTGGTGGCCAAGCTCCTTTCCAAGCCAGTCCCGAACCTGCTTTTCCCACTCATGAAACATTCCGGCAATGATGCTCAACCGAGTGTTGTCCCTCAGATCAGCAAGGCTTTGATAAAAGACGATGCTCTCGTCGTTTGCTTGCTCATAATCTGACCCGGGATCGTCGTAATCAGGGTTGAATGGCTTGGCGGCCAGCCAAGCGTCTGCGAAAGCGTTAGCGTCAGCCTCCATGCTCTCATCAGTGAATTGGTCTAGTAGGCGGCGCTTGGCCTCCGACACATAGAACTCGTGGTTGGCGATCAGGAAGTCGCGCGTTGGGCCCCACATTTGCAGGAAGACGCGATCAGGATCCTTCATGCCGCTGCCTTCTTGCCGGTCATTTTGGTGTAGAGTTCAAACAGCTTTTCGAGGCGCTCGGTGTCGTTGCGGAAGCGGCGACCGATGTAGATGCGTTCGAGCACCTCGTCGTTTTCCTCATGCGCGCGGCGAAGGTCTTCGGGCATGGCCTCGGGATCGTAGAGGTCGGCGATGGTCGCCGGGAAATGCGCCTCGCGCGCGAGGAGAATGTTCTCGGCGCAGCGGGTGAGGTCGGCCTTGTTTTGCTCGGTGAGCTTGGGGAGCGGGAAGGTATGCCATCCCATCTTATTCGAATAGCTAAAGTCAGTCTTCATCCGACCGCATACAGCCCCGATCCAAACGAGGTGCAGCCGAGAAGCAATTATTGCGAGATTGAATGTTTCGGGGTCATAAATCGCATAGGTCAAATTGGTGGCTCTCCACCGCTCATTGAATAGATCAATAGGCAGATATTCTCGGTTTTCCGAGCTTCGGATGGGAATAACCATCACGCTATGTCGAGGAGCCTTCATCTCCCGAAATTGATGTGGTCTTTCGGCCATTGCACGCGTCCCGGCGTCAGAGCTTGAAAGGCGCATCTGACGAACTTTCTCGATCCGACTTTGAATAGCGGGCAAGGAAAGGGCTGCATCTCGGCTCCCATCGTCAATCCAAATTGCAAATCGATGCTTGCCCTTGATGACTTCGCTCGATCCCACGAGCGGTTTAAGCAATTTCTCTCGTTCGGCTTGGTCCAAACCAAGGCCATCAATTTCGTCTTTTTCAACTATCAAATGGCCACCGTCATAAGGAGCATTGCCAAGCGCCATAGGCTGCTTGCCGAACGCCGGTTGGGTTAGACCTGAAACTACGACTTGCGTATTGGGGATAAGATAGGGACCTATCGTCTCAGTCAAAACCTCAAGATCACTGCCACTATCGTCTACAATGAAGAGCCTTTTTTTTGCAGCAGCTGTAGTTGTCATACCTACAATTATGACGGTTACGACTGCATTATGGCTCGCCAAATTTCGCCATTTGAAAGATTGATAACCAAAGCTGATTTCCAATCCCAACCCAAGTAATGCAGGCCAAAGGACTGGAACCTGTCCTCCCTGACAGATTGAATTCGTAGCCACGAAAGCAAACGAGCACGGAGTTTTCTGAGCGAAGATTGCCGCCTTCGCGAACCAACCCGCTACATAGTCCAAAGAACCTGTTCTCTCGACCAGCCCCCGGAATGCCGTCCGCAAGTCATCTTTCTCAGCCTGAGACTGATTTTTGGTGCCCTTGTAGGGCGGATTGCCGCAAATATATGTTTCGCCACCCGCATTCTCGAAGTCGATCTCGGACTGGTCGAGCGGAGTCTGGAAGAGGTCATCACCGCGCACTTTCACCCCAGTCCCTGTCGGCGGACAGATGCTCAACCAGTCGAGCCGCAGGGCGTTACCGCAGGTGATCCAGTTCTCGGAATCGAGCGGTAGGAACTCAGCCAGCGCCTCTTTTTGCCCGCGATAGAGGACATCGCACTGAAACTCGGCGATTATCAGCGCGAGGCGGGCGATCTCGGCGGGGAAGTCGCGCAATTCGATGCCGCGAAAATTGGTCAGCGGGATGTCTGTCTTGCGGTCGGGCTCGCCGCGTCGCCGATTGATCTCGGCCTCGATCTCCCGCATCTCCTTATAAGCGATGACAAGGAAGTTGCCGCTGCCGCAGGCCGGATCGAATACCCTGATCTTCGCGATACGACTGCGCAGGTTGAGCAGCTTGCGCGCATTGTCGCCCGCCTCTTCCAAATGGCTGCGCAGATCATCGAGGAACAGCGGGTTGAGCACTTTGAGGATGTTCGGCACACTGGTGTAGTGCATGCCGAGCGCACCGCGCTCCTCATCATCGGCGACGGCTTGGATCATGCTGCCGAAGATGTCCGGGTTGATCTTCGTCCAGTCGAGATTGCCGATATGGATGAGGTAGGACCGGGCGATCTTGCTGAAACGCGGCACATAGGTGCTGCCACTAAACAGATTGCCGTTCACATAAGGGAAGCCGATTGCCCACCGTGCAATACCGGCAGCATCTCGCTCGTCGTGCTTGGTGTTCATGGCACGGAATAGCTCGCTGATAACCTGAGCAGTGTTGTCGGCACCACCGGCACTCATCCGCTCGACTGTCTGCGTGAAGCCCGAAGTGACCGGGAAGATGTCGGTATCCTCGGCGAAGAAGCAGAAAATCAGCCGCGCCATGAAGTGGTTCATGTCGGTGCGGCGTTCTGGGCTCGCCCATTCCGGATTGTCTTGCAGCAGCGTGACATAGAGCCGGTTGAGCCGACTGGTCGCGCGGATGTCGAACGAGCTTTCGCGAATCTGCTGGACCGTGGTGATGCCCGCCAGCGGCAGGAAGAAGCCGAAGTGGTTCGGGAAATCGGCAAAGTCGCAGGCGACGGTTTCACCGCTGGTCAGGTCTTCGGCCTGAAACTCCTCCCCATCGGTGGCGAGGATGAACTTGGCCTTGTTGGCGCCTGTCTTCGGGCTATCGCGCAGCGCGGTGAGTGTCTGGCCCGCCGTGCCGGGATCACAGGTGGCGATGTGGATGTTGCTGCGTTGGAGCACGCCGCCGAGAAGATCGGACTGGTTGGTGTTGCCCTTCCTCAGCCTGTCGATTGTGGTCTTTTTGTTCCCAAAGGCGGTGAGGAACTGGAAAGGGAACTCGGCCCGATCAAACGGCTCTTCTGCAAGCCCAGTGACGGCTTCTTCGATCTCAACGGGGTTCATAAGCTTATTGACTACGGCGCGCTGGCGCGTTCGCCAAGCCTTTGTATGATCAATTCTTTGGCCAGATCTACTTCTTCTGCTCAAGAGGCTTGTCGAGGTGCCCATTTCTATCATCAATAGCAGAACAAATGGCGCTGATCTTCTCACCGCCACCGGCGAAGTCCACCCGATCACCCCACCGTTTTTGTTCGATTCGCAAGGGCGGCAAGCGTAACAGGTGAAGTCTCGGCGATTTTGCTGTCTACCGGCTAGCGCGCAACCTCAGGTCAATCCTTTAGTCCAATAATCAGGGGTGAGTAGGTGCACCCAAATGAACTGATGCGAGCGGCGGCACGGGTAGGGCGAACGCTCTGTCCGCAACCTAAGGTTTGGTTGTGCGGGGTTGACGCAGGGCCGTGCGACTGAGCCGACATTTCTACGAGCTACGACTCTGACACCATGCAGAGCAGCCCTCACGAAGATGATCATCCCATGGTCTATCTATATACGCTGCGAAATTCACAACAAAGGAGAGAGGCGGTTTTCTGCCTTTCTTGCGAAGAGGCGGGTGTGAAAAGCACACCCGCTAACCCCTGTTATTTGGACTTTATGACCGGTAACACTGTGAAATCCACATCCGGTAATTTGCCAGAAGTAACTTGTCTCTTGTATCTTTTGATTGAGTCCAGCCTCCTATGTGCTCGTTTGCTTGCTCGGGTGCCGCCCATAGGATGGTAGGTCTCAAAATCCCAATTGGGACCGCGTCGCGAACGGGTTGGGTTCTCAGGCCAAGCTTCCCAAGGGATTCTCCAGCATCGCGCGCGCGAACCGCTTGATGCTTTGACGCTGAAGTGAGCTTCTTTCGTGAGCTCAATCAGCTTCCGGTCTTGAAGGTCTTTGAATGCTTGCATTGAGGGCCTAGAATCTGACAATCCCAAGCGATCTGTTGCATCTTTGATTGAAAGGTAGATCGAACCGTTATTCAGCCCATTGAACAGGGAGATGAGCTCCATCAAGAGTTGGCGAGCAGTTAGGCCCAAGCTAGCAAAAGCCACTGACTCCAGAACCCTATGGGGTAACATCGAGAACCTTGCGGCCTTGTTGTTACGGCCCTTTGCGTTTGGCTTATGAGGCCGCTGGTTCGACCGCGCCATCCTTAACCCCCTTGGATGAGTTTGCGCAGGCTCTCGGCTGGAATAATTGTCCGCCCTCCGATTCGCGTGACGCGCAGCCGGCCAGAAGCGATATGTGCGAAAATTGTAGTTCTGCCTAAGCTCGTCGCGTGGCAGGCTTCTCTGATGCTGTATCCAAGCTTTTCAGGATGGTTTGATTGAGACGACATTGGCTTACTCCGTGCTGATTAGAACAACTATGGAGTTATGGGACTGCTGCCGTCAGTTTTACCTAAAACCGCAACTTCAATTTAGGCCTAAGTGCCTCAAGTCACTTTAGGGGAAGTCGTTTACCTGGGTGTTCCGGTCAATAATCTCCATCAATATCGGCAAAAGTGACGCGGAAGGTAGTTTTATCAAGCCGTCTCGATCCCGATTGCTCACGTCGGCATAGGCGAAGACCAAATTAAAAATATTGTCGTCAAGATTTCTCAAAGAATCTTTCTCGCCTTGAACACGCTTCATCCAACTCAGGACTTTCTTGCGGTAGGTTACGGCGGCTTCAACGGACTTCGCATTTATTGAATTTTCTGCGGCGATTGCCTCGACGGCATCATCATATTTTTCGCCGCTTTCAATGAGACGGAGAACGGCATTGCCTTGTTCAATTCGATCCAGACGCAGCCTGAAGGAGCGATAAGCTTGATTGCCCTTCCGATTGGAGATCTTGAGATCAATTCCCGATGACTTGCCCTCCAGTGCGATTGCAAGCATTTCTCGGAGATACGGCTCCATCGGCTGGTTCGACCTTAGTAATATAGCGACATCGACGTCAGGCCGTTTCGTCAGGCCTGCAAGCGCGATTGCCGCACGTAGATTTAGGTCTTTCTGACCAAGCCCATACCTAGCCATCAAGTGGTTCTTTGGTTGGAGATGGGCGTTAAAGGTTTTTCGCAAATCACTTTGCACTCCCGTCGCGGCAAGCTGTTTATTTAGTCAAAATGGCTTCTGCTCAACAAGGCTGTGGCCACGTTACTACACGGGACATCCCGCTATCTCGATATTTGCTTGGGTCAAAGCGCCAATGTCTCCAAAGCCTTCACCGCAGCTGAGCTGGCAAGGTGGCCATAGTGTCGTTCTATCATTTCAGCGCTTGTTCCGGAAATTTGCGCAATTGTCAGCAGGGGAAGCCCAGCACTCACAAGGTCGGTTATGGTGCTGTGACGTAAAGTGTATGCTGTAGCACCTGGCGGCAGGTTCGTTGTTTTGACCGCAGCGGCAATTGGAAGTTTCCAAGTCTCCTTATCCCACGGCTTCCCATTGGCGCGCATAAAAAGTGGAGCATTCGGTAGCTTGTCGGCTGCTTGGCTAGTCAGCAGCTTAGAGGCTTCGCTGGGCAGCTGAATCCGGCGGAGCTTGCCCGTCTTGTCCTTGCCAATGCTCAGCTCCGAAGTTCGCTTGTCAAAATCGCCAGCTGTCAGAGCGGCCATTGCGCCGGGGCGAAGAGGCAGCAAACACAGTGCTTGCACAAACGGCTGGGCTTCGACGCTGATCTTCTCAAGCAATAGTCGGCGTTGCGGGCGATCAAGGTATAGTGTCCGTCTTCCGTTAGAATTGGGAATGGACTTCAAACCCTCTTGCCACGCTGCCTCACTATTGGGCGCACCAGCAGGCAGCACAGTGGCCAGCGCCGCCCGCAATACCGCCATATCGCGATTGACGGTTGATGGCGCGCGAATGCGAACGCGCTTGTCACCTTCGTTGCTGCGGCTAACCAGTGAAGGCGTTTCCTCCAACCGCTTGCGCCAATCTGCAACGTGGCGCTTGCGCAGCTTGGCTAGCTTCACCTTGCCCAACACATCACCGTAAACATAACGCTTAAACCGTTGTTCGGCTTCCGGCCTGGTTTCAGCATAGGATCGACAAGCATCGGCAACGGTTTCCACCTTCAGTCGTATTTCGCCGCCCGCTTCCACCAATTCAGCAAGCGTTTCAGCCTCTTTCTTCGCAGCTGCAAAACGCGCGTTACCAGCCAATACCCCAAAGTCGCCAAGTGACTTTATTTGGTATTTGCTAGTGTCCTCATCGTAAATACGCGCAATCCAAGTTCCTGCGCCGCCACGCTTGGACGGGCGAAAGCCAATAAAGCAACCGGCCCGCAAGCGGTGCCAGTAGGGCTCCCTGCGGGTTTTCAACCGTTCCCGCTCACCAACTTTGCTCAGATCACACGCCATAGCCAGCCGCCTATTAGAAAGTATGTAATGAATACGGAATACACAGTCGAACCAAACTGAACAAGCCTGAACAGAATATCTATGTTTTTAAAAGATTTAATAGTTCACTTGCGATCGCTGTCGACCGTAACCCCTGCACTCCGAAGGCAGAGGCCAGAGGTTCGAATCCTCTCGGGTGCACCATTACAAGCCGGACACTTGTGTTGGCATTAATGTCTTTTGTCGCGTAATGCTTTTGCAATGAACTTTTCCGGGCCCCAATTTCTCGCTGAGACTTGCCAAGCTTGCACCATTCGCAACAGGGCGATCTGTGCTGATCTTGATCCGCAGGAAATCACACTTCTCAATTCAATCGGTCGCCAGCGTGAGTTGGTTGCGGGCGAACATTTACTGTGGGAAGGTGACGAGGCCGTGCTGGTGGGTAACGTGGTCGAAGGGATGCTTAAGCTGTCTTCAGGCACATCAGACGGTCGCGAACAGATTGTCGGGTTGGTTTACCCATCGGATTTCATTGGGCGGCCGTTTGGGGCGACCACGCCTTATGGTGCGGAAGCTCTGACAGACGCGAAGGTGTGCGTTTTCCAGCGCAAGGATTTTGATGCCTTTGCTCAGGAGCACCCGCGGCTCGAGCACAAATTGCTAGAACGAACTCTGACCGAGCTGGACCGCACCCGTCGCTGGATGGTGCTGCTGGGCAGGATGGATGCGGAACAGAAACTGGCTAGCCTTCTGCTCGAATTTGATGACCGGCTGGGCGCGAGTCTGCGTGCCAATACCGAGACTGAAACATTCGAATTGCCGATTGGACGCCAGCAAATCGCCGATGTTTTGGGGCTGACGATCGAAACAATTAGCCGGCAATTCAGCCGGATGAAGAAGGCGGGTGTGGTTGCATTGCCGTCGCGCCGCGAAGTCACCATTTTGGATCGACCGACCCTGAAATCATTGGCGGGCTAACTTTTCAAAACCTCAGATAATCGTGCATGACGCAAATTAAAGTATAGCGCACTGCGCAGGTCGGCATGAGATGTCGCTCGTCGAAGCGCGTATTGCTGCATCGGCCCATTTACCCTAGCTCGCAGGCAAATGGAGGAATGATGAGCTTCTCGAAGCAATTGCGTATTATTGGTGGTGGGTGCGGGATGCTTTTGTTGGCCGGGTGCGCGACATCGCAGACACAAGTTCCGTCACGAGGTCCGATTGAGGTTCCTATAGGTTGGGCTATGGCCGAGCCATCAGGTGCCGAGCTGGAATTGTCGAGCTATTGGACTTTGTTGGGTGATCCGCTGATCAACCAATTCGTCGAGCAGGCGCAGCGCGAAAATCTCGACATCGCGCAAGCCGCTGCGCGCCTCGCTATTGTTCGGGCCTCGCTTCGTGAAGCGCGGGCCAGCCGCCTGCCTGGGGTTTCCGCCAATGGTAGTATTCAGCGCGATGTTGGTGATTTTTCGCAGAACAATTTTGGTTTCGGGCTTGGCGCCGATGTCTCTTGGGAAACCGATTTGTTCGGGCGCATATCGGCCCGCATTGATTCCGCCGAAGCTGACCTGATTGCAGCCGGTTACACGAGGGCAGATACTGAACGGGCAATTGTTGCGCAGGTTGTATTGCAAAGCATCACCGCAAAACAGCTGGCCATGCAATTGGAAATTGCCCGCGCTAGCCTAGCGATCCAAGACGAGAATTTGCAGATCGCCCGCTGGCGGCGTGAGGCGGGGCTGGTGTCCAGCCTGGATGTCGAACAAGCTCGCACGCAGCGCGCGCAGACAGCGGCCACTATCCCGCAAATCGAGGGCGATTTGGCGGCGACGGCCAATGCTCTCTCAACTTTGCTGGGCGAAACCTCTGGCCGGGTTCTGGAGGAGATATCGAATAGCGCGCGCGTGCCGGCTCCGCCGCAAACAGCCAACTTTTCGGCCCCGGCAGAGATATTGCGCCGACGTCCCGATGTTCGCGCAGCAGAGGCTCAGTTGGCCTCTGACACGGCGCGCATTGGCCTTGCCCGTGCGCAGCTTTCGCCCTTGGTCAGATTGACTGGGACCGTTGGCACCAATTCGATCGGGATCGATAATCTGTTCGACATCATTACGGGCAATCTGTTTGCCAGCATGAGCCAGCTAATTTTTGACGGTGGTCGCACTCGCGCGCAAATTGATCAGGCGGAGGCGGTAGCTGAAGGATCGCTAGCAGCTTGGAAGCGTTCCATTTTAATCGCATTAGAAGATGTCGAAACATCCGCCGTGCAATTGCGCAGTGCAAGGCAGCGGACAGTGTTGTTTGACGAGGCCAGCGGAGCCGCAGAAAATGCCGCGCTTTTGGCGCGTAGCCAGTATCAGGCGGGGCTGATTGACTTTCAAATCTTGCTTACGGCTGAGAGCCAATTGCTGTCGGCGCGCAATTCAGCCGTCAGTGCTGAAGCGTCGCGTGCCAGTGCGTTTACGCGGCTTGCCCGCGCGCTGGGCGGAGGCAGCGGGCAAATGGAAAATATGACGGTAATTGACGGGGATTCCGAATGAGCGAGCAGGACCAGACCACCCCTTCGGTGGAGGAATTCCTTGGCGAGAAGCCGCGCCCGCGTTGGCGCCGTTGGGCCAAGTTCTGGGTGCCGGCGCTTATTCTTATTTTGCTCGTACTGGCTATCTCGCGTTGCACAGGCGGCGATGATGCGCCCAGCTATATTACCCAAGAGATAAAGCAGGGCGAGTTATCGCTCACGGTGACTGCAACCGGCAATCTGCGCCCCACCAACCAGGTCGAGGTCGGCTCCGAGGTTTCAGGCCGCATCGATCAGATATATGTTGATGTAAATGACAGTGTTGCACGCGGTCAAATTATTGCGCGGATCAATACCGAGGTTCTGAGCCAGCAAATTACTCAAGGCCGCGCCAATGTGAATGCGGCGCGGGCAAATGTGGCGCAGGCTCGCGCCTCGCTCAATGTGAATATGGCACAGCTCAACCGCTTGCGCAGTGTCTATGAAGCTTCTGGCGGCAAAGTGCCTTCGCAGTCCGAATTGGAACAAGCAGAAGCGGCAGTGGCGCGTGACAGGGCGCAAGTCGCCAGCGCGCAAGCCAATGCTCAGGCAGCCGAAGCTGCACTGCAAACTACCATCACCACACGCAATAGGGCGGTCATCCGTTCGCCTGTATCTGGCGTGGTTTTGGCGCGTCAGGTCGAGCCGGGGCAGACGGTTGTTGCCTCGTTCAACACCCCCACTTTATTTGTGATCGCCGAGGATCTGGCAGCAATGCAGCTGCGTGTTGATATTGACGAGGCCGATGTCGGGCAGGTTAGCCCGGATCAAAAGGCGACATTCACTGTCGATGCCTATCCCGGCAAGCAGTTCCCGGCGCGGGTAGAGCGTATTGATCTGGGCTCGGGCAACACGGTTGAGCAGCAGGGCGCTTCGTCACAAGGCAACAGCGTTGTCAGCTATGAAGCGCGGCTCACTGTTGGCAATTCAGAAGGGCTACTTCGCCCTGGCATGACCGCCACGGCCACCATCGCCACTGGCGCAACTGCTAAACGGCTATTGGTGCCGAATGCGGCCTTGCGGTTTGACCCGGAAGCCGAGGTCAAAGAAGCTGGCGGGGTGCTCAATCCTGATATTGGACTGGAGCAGAAGGATCAACAGGCCAGCATCGGCCAAGGTAGCCGCCAGCGCGTGCATGTTTTGCAAGCTGACGGGAGCCTGAAAGCGATCGAGGTTGTGACTGGCCAAAGCGATGGCCGCCTGACTGCAGTAACTTCGAAAGAGCTCAAATCGGGTATGAAAGTCGTGACGGGGGCGAAGGCGCAGGGTCAGTGAGTTCGGCCATGAACGATACGACGCCTGAATTTGGCGAGCCGCTGATAGAGTTGGAGGGTATAACCAAAACCTTCGGCACTGGTGCGGCTGCATTCCAAGCGCTCAAGGGCGTTGATATGACCATTGAGCGCGGTGATTTTGCTGCGGTGATGGGCCCTTCGGGCTCGGGCAAATCAACCACCATGAACATCCTCGGCTGCCTCGATACGCCAACCTCGGGTGTTTTCCGATTTCGCGGAGTTGAGGTGCAGGCCTTGCAACGCGACCAGAGGTCATTGCTGAGGCGAAGATATCTGGGCTTCGTGTTTCAGGGTTTTAACCTGCTTGCACGAACGACCGCTGTCGAGAATGTTGAATTGCCGCTGCTGTATCGCGGGGAGAAGAAGGCGGCGCGGCGTGAGGCAGCTATGCGCTCACTCGATCTGGTTGGGCTTGGTCCATGGGCCAAGCATACACCTGCCGAATTATCAGGTGGGCAGCAGCAACGCGTTGCGATTGCCCGCGCCTTGGTGACACAGCCGGACGTGCTGCTGGCCGATGAGCCGACCGGGAATCTCGACACCGAACGCTCGCTTGAAATTATGGAATTGCTGACACGGCTTAATGACAGCGGCATTACCATCCTGCTCGTCACGCATGAGCAGGAGATGGCTGAATACGCCAAGAAGATCGTCCATTTCCGCGATGGGCTGGTGCATAATGTTCAGATCAACCAAAACCGGCCGTTTGTGTCTGCCGAACCGATACCGGGTGCGGGAATGGGGGCTTCATCATGATGATGGGGTCCACCTTCATGCTCGCCTTGCGGGAAATCCGGCGGCATTTGCTGCGCAGTTTTCTGACGACGCTGGGGATCATTATCGGCGTTGCAGCAGTGGTGACCATGGTGACACTGGGCAATGGTGTGACCGCCTCGGTGCAAAGCCAGATATCCTCGCTTGGCTCGAATGTGCTGATCGTATTCCCGATCAACAGCGCAACCCGAGCTCCGCGGGCGTTTGATGAGGCGGATGTTGATGCAGTGCGCAACCAGATTGCCGGGGTTGAAGTGGCGGCGGGCAGCGTCAACTCGGGAACTACCGCGTTCTTTAACGGACAGGATTGGACAACCACTGCTCAAGGGGTCAATTCGGATTTCCTGACCGCTCAATCGATCAAATTGACGGAGGGCCGCCGTTTCACGGCTGCAGAGGAAAGCGCTGGCAAGAACGTGTGCCTGCTAGGCCCGACAGTGCGCGCAGCGATTTTCTTGCCGGAAACCAGTCCGCTGGGTGAAACCATGCGGCTTGGGGGCGTGTCTTGTACGGTCATCGGTGTGCTCGATGAACGCCAGGCTGGCGGCGGTGGTCAGGATAGCAACAATGTTGTGATGATGCCGCTCAAAACGGTCCAGCGGCGCTTTACCGGCAATGATAACCTTCAATTCTTCGTTATCAAATATGATGCGACTTATTCGTCAAAGGGCATCCAGGATTCGCTCGTGGATCTGTTGCGCGAACGCCGCTTGCTCCAAGGTGATGCGGATAATGATTTCAACATTATCGATACAGCCCAGGTGAACGCGGCACTCGGTGCGGCAACCGGCGCGCTGACCGCGATGGTGGCGATGATTGCCGCAATCAGCCTGCTCGTAGGCGGGATCGGGATTATGAATATCATGCTGGTTTCGGTTACCGAGCGTACCCGTGAAATCGGTATCCGGCTCGCAATTGGCGCGCTCGCAAAGGAGGTGCGGATGCAGTTCCTCACCGAGGCTGTGGTCCTGTGCGGATTGGGCGGCATAGTCGGACTGATATTGGCATTCGTGCTGTCATTCAGCCTGTCCGCTGCGATAGATGTGCCGTTCCTGTTTGACCCGATGATCAACATCGTCAGCTTCGTTTTCGCATCGGCTATGGGCATTGTATTCGGATATTATCCAGCACGCAGGGCAAGCAACCTCGATCCGATCGAGGCGCTAAGGCACGAATAGCATTGGCCGCCAACAGGATGGGCCACGAATAAAGCGGCGCAGGAGTAGAACGCGTCCGAATTTACACCGCGCGCTCCCGGCCTTCCCAATAGGGTGCCCGCAATTCACGGCGCAAAATCTTGCCGGAGGGATTGCGCGGCAAGGCTTCGATAAAATCAACCGATTTCGGGCATTTAAATCCGGCGATTTGTTCTTTGGCATAGGCGATCACGCCCGCTTCTGTCAGTTCGCTACCGGGCTTCGCAACCACCACGGCCTTCACCGCCTCACCCCATTTTTCGTCCGGGATGCCGATAACCGCAATGTCGGCAATATCGGGGTGTCCATAAAGCGCGCTCTCGACCTGAGCAGGATAGACATTTTCGCCGCCGCTGATGATCATGTCCTTGATCCGGTCCTGGATGTAGAGATATCCCTCTTCATCGACCATGCCGGCATCGCCGGTCCGAAACCATCCGTCGCCAATCAGCGCTTTTTCGTTTTCCTCCGGCCGGTTCCAATACCCCAGCATCACGCACCCGCTACGGATTGCGACTTCACCGGTCTGACCTGCAGGGAGAGGGTTCAAATCCTCGTCCATAATCCGCACTTCGACACCCGGCATCGGCTTGCCAGCCGATTTCATCACGTGTTCGCGGCCCTTGATATTTTCCGGCTTGTGATCTTCGGGCGGCAGACTGATTACGGTGCCGAATGTCTCGGTCAGGCCGTAAAGTTGCGCAAAATCGCATTTGAGCCGTTCAACACCTTCTTTCAACATGTCGAGCGGGATCGGGCTGGCACCATATGTCAGCCCCTTAACGCTGGAGAAGTCGGCTTTGGCGGCATCGGGATGGGCGAGCATAATGCCGAGCGCGGCGGGAACGATGAACAGCCATTTCACGCGGTATTTCTCGACATCGGAAATCATCAAAGCCGGATCGAATTCGCGGTGGATGATCAGCTCCTGCCCACCCAGAACCGCGCCTAGAGCGGTGCCGACCCCGGCGATATGGCCATAAGGCATTGCGAAGATCATCGAATCGCCATGGTCAGCGCAATACCAATAGATATTATGCTCTTTCATCAGTGGGCGGAAATGGGTGCCGTTATGATGGCTCAGCACCACGCCTTTGGGAAGGCCGGTGGTGCCCGATGTGTAAAGTTGGAGCAACGCGTCCTGTGCGCCCACTGGCGTGGTAACTGGCGTCGTTGCTTGCGCATCTCGCCAATTGTCGAAACTTTCATCTGTCAGAATTTTGTTGCCGGAAAACGGCAGTTGATCGGCAAATTCGGGCTCGACAAACAGCACACCAGCGCCCGAATCATTGAGGATGAATTCAACCTCTTTGGGCGCAAGCCGCCAAATAATCGGAATGAACACCATTCCGGCCCGTGCCGCGCCCATCGCAAGTTCGACCGAGCGATCGCTGTTCTTCCCGAAATAGGCGATCCGGTCCCCCTTCGACAATCCCATTGCAGCAAGTCCGTTGGCGATTTGCGTGGCGTGCAAATCATAGGATTTGTAATCGGTCGTCCGGTCCCCGAAACGCAGCGCAATCTGATCGGGCGTTTGTTTGGCGAAGGCGCTCAAAGCTTCGCCATAAGTCGGATAATAGGGATTATTTTCGGACATTCTTGGTTCTCCAGCATCCTCTGGCCGAATCGCTCGGCTCGTATGCTGACAACCATGTCGGTTTAGACTGTTTCCGTAAATGCCGGAGAATCAGGCGTTGCTTTAGGCGAACCCGTGTTCGAGGAAACGTAGCGCACAACCCGACAGCACTGCCGTGCCATTTGGCAACGCGCTTTCATCGACATGCATTCGCGAGGAATGGATACCACAGCAGCTCGACCAATTGTCGCCCTCTGGAGCGACACCAAGGAAGAACATCGCGCCGGGCACTTTTTCGAGAATATAGGCGAAATCTTCTGCGCCCATGATCGGCGCGGGCAAATCACGCCAAGCGCCTTCACCCAAAGCGTCAAGAGTGACGCTTTGGCCAAGCTCGACCGCGCGTCCATCGCAGATAGTCACGGGAAAGCCTTCGGTGATGACGACTTCGGCTTCGACACCATGTGCCTGAGCTATGCCAGCTGCGGTTTCGTGCATCAGCTCTTGAACTTTCGTCCGGTGTCCGGGCGAGAGAGTGCGCATGGTGCCTTTCAAGGTGGCATGGTCCGCAATGACATTATGCGCTGTTCCGGCATCAAGTTGTGTGACCGTGACCACCACAGCATCGGCGGCATTAAAGCGGCGGGTGACCATGGCTTGAAGCGAAGTGACTATTGCCGCCGCCGCGGGCACAGGATCGCGTGTATCATGCGGCATCGAGGCGTGTCCGCCTTTGCCTTTCACCACTATTTCGAACTGATCGGCAGCGGCCATGAGTGGCCCCGGCTTCCCGGCAATTACGCCGTGGGCAGCATTGGGCATGATATGCAGCGCAAAAGCGGCATCGGGCAGCGGATCAATCAGTCCATCATCGAGCATGAAGCGTGCTCCATGATACCCTTCTTCACCCGGCTGGAACATGAATTGAACCGAGCCGGAGAATTCCGATCGCCTGGCACACAGCAATTCGGCTGCACCGGCGAGCATTGCGGTGTGCGTGTCGTGCCCGCATGCGTGCATCCGGCCTTTGATGGTTGAGGCGAAGTCCAGGCCAGTCTCCTCCGGCATCGGCAGCGCATCCATATCGCCGCGCAGCAGCACTGTTCGCGATTTAGCGCTGGATGGTTTGGTGCCAGTAAGTGTGGCGACCATGCCGGTGGTTTCGCCGCCTTCGCGCCATTCGAGCGGGAGATGGGCAAGCGCTGCGCGAACCTTCGCACTGGTAAGCGGTGTTTGCAGGCCCAATTCGGGTTCGGCATGGATTGCGCGGCGCAACGCGACGATACGGTCCTGCAACTCGCGGGCAGATTCGAGAAGGTCTGAAGTGAGCATTTGCCCTGTTTAGCGGATGGAAGCTGCTTCGTCGCCCGGATTTGTTGGATGCGTCACCGTGCAAAAGCGTAAAACAATGGTGAATTATGGGCTGGCAATGGCTAAGGCCTTCTCGCAATGACCGGCCAGAACCCGATATCTACTCCGAAAAACAGTGCTGGCTCACGCGATGCGCCGCCGCTTGTCGGGGTGATTTATAATCCGCGCAGCCACAGAAATCAGGGCCAGGATCTGGATGTCGCAGCATTGCCCAATGTTTTCGTCGCGCAGCCGGCAACTCGCGAGGAAATCGAATCCGCGCTCACCGATTTTAAGCGGCGTGATATTGATTATTTGATCATCAATGGCGGTGATGGAACGGTGCGCGACGTGTTAACGTGCGGGAACCTCGTTTTCGGCGATGATTGGCCTGATCTTGCCGTTTTGCCGAAGGGCAAGACAAATGCGTTGAACGTTGATCTAGGCGCTCCTGCGAAATGGTCTTTATCCGCCGCGATTGCTGCATATGGTTCAGGGCGAAGGATAAAGCGCCGGCCACTTTCCGTTCAATTTCCCGATGGCGGGCGTAATTTGCTTGGGTTTATTCTGGGGGCGGGTGGTTTCACATTGGGCGTACGTGCCGGGCAGGATGCGCATAAAATGGGTGCGTTTGACAGTCTGGCCGTCGGGGTGACTTCGGTTTGGGGGGTCCTTCACGGCCTGCTCGGAAGCGACGATAATGAATGGCGCCGCGGCGTAGAAATGTCCATCAGGCTGGGCGAAGAGCGGCGCACGATCCCGCGTAGCGAGTATGGCGATCCGGCCCGCAGAACGGTGATGGTATCGTCCACTCTCGAAAGATTCCCAGTCGGGATCAAACTGTTCGGGAAATTGCGCGAAGGGCTAAAACTGGTTGTGATGGACCATCCCCGCCGCCGGATTCTAGCAGTATTCCCTGCGATATTGGCCGGTTGGAGCCCGCCGTGGCTTGCGAAAGCAGGGATCCATCATGCGGTGACCGATTATTATGACCTTCAAATCGGCGGCGAATTTATTCTGGATGGAGAGGCGTTTCCCGCTGGTGATTACCGCGTCTCGCAGGGGCCCGAACTGTCGTTCGTCGTGCCATGACAAATGCACTCCAGCGGCGGGTGGAGGTGAATTTAGGCGCATCAGTGCACCCATCAGTTGGGGCGTTTGCGAAGAAGTTGGCAGTGCAAGAGTGTGCCGAAGCAGCGCTATTCTATGGCTCAAATTTGCGAACCGGGGAATTGGAGGGGGTGCTTGACTTTTACCTGCTCAAACCAGGGCCGCAGCAAGAGCGGATATGGCCGCGTGTCGGCTACCATGAATGGACGTATGACGGGATTGAGCTGCGCGCGAAAGTCGCCGTGATGTCGGCCGAAGCTTTTCTTAAAGCCGCTGCCGGTGAGCTAAAGGACACCACGATCTGGGCGCGGTTTGTGCAACCCAGCGCATTGGTTTGGTGTTCTGGCGAACAATCACGTCAGCGGATTGTCCAGAGCGTCTGCGCCGCGGCGGAAACGGCATCGCGACTGGCTGTTGCGCTTGGTCCCGAGACCGGAATTGAGGACGAATATTGGCGCTCGCTATTTCAAGCGACCTACAAGGCCGAATTTCGGGTGGAGAAATCTGGCCGCGAGGATTCAATCCTGTCGTTGAACCGGCACCATTTTACGGGGCTGCTTTCCTCCGCACTAGCCGCACAAAAGATCGAATTTTCAGAAACCGGCGGCATAATTGAACCGAAGATGCCCGACAAACAGAAACAGGGCATCCAGCGCTGGTGGAGGTCACGGCAACGCTTGGGCAAGCCGCTCAATGTTATCCGGCTGATCAAAGCTAGCACCACCTTTGATGGTGCGGCGCGTTATGCGGCATGGAAGGTGGAGCGACATACTGGTGTGCCGGTTGAGCTTACGCCATGGCGCGAAAAACACCCGATCCTCGCCGCGCCGGGTGTATTGTTCAAAATCTGGCGCGCGCGCCGAAGAAGTTCTGGCCTAAAGGGCTAGGGCCCAATCAGATCACATATATTTCATGTCGATCGTGATCGCTTTGACGCCTTCACCGACACTAAAGCGTGTTTTGGTGTAGCTCGGCTTCCCAAGGTTCCAGATATTGATGCTGGGATTGTTCGACATGCCGCCGCCATCCTTGGAAAGATCGGTTTTGCCATTGCCGTTCTTGTCGTGGCGCACGGCAATACCGTAGGTTCCGGGGCCGGATACGGGAATACAAAAAGTCATCGTTCCGGATATTGCGGAGGCCTCGATCCGGCTCAGCCAGCGGCCCGATACGAGCCAATCAGCTTTGATACCCTTATAGGCTTGCACGCGGATTTTGCCGGTGGATGCTTCAATGCCTCGCACAGTCACCTTCACTGCTGAACTGGACGAGGGGGAGCATTTCGATAAATCATTGGTGATTTTCTGACGATATTGGGCGTACGCAGGCGCCGCAATAGCGGCGCTGCCGAGCATCATAGCAATCAGCCCCAGCTTGATGGCGGTCGAATTCAAAGATGTGCTCATCGTCATAATCAATTTCCAGCAGCGCATATGGCGCAAATTTCACAGAGTATGGCCAGAGGAAGTGTGCTGCCTGTATCGGCTGACTGCCCCAAACCTTGCCCCGTTTCTTAAGCGTTTGGCCTAAGCGCCCTGAATTTCGGCTGAATTTGACTCATGACCTAGCTTAATCCGCTCACAGTTCATTGCTGCCTTCAGCGATGCCTATGAATTGCGCAGCGAGAATTGCTTGAGGGATGGCGAACATGCGCGGCCATTCGCGATCGATGTCGAAGGCCTGATGCTTGGGCCAATCCTGAAGCAAACCTGTAATCCGGTCAATATCGAGAATTTCAGACAGAACCGGATGGCCGCGCATGGTCTCACACGCTGCAATCATCGCCTTTCGCTCACGCCCCATGCGGGCAATCCAGTCGATGTTGTGCTGACCGTAATTGCTGTTCAGCCTCTGGTTCTCGGGCAGACGGCCTTTCGCCATTCTGCGCGCCAACCGCCGCTCTTTGCCGCCGCTGGCAAATTGCCGGGTCGGCATTCCGACGCAAAACTCGATTAACGGGCGGTAGGCAGTAATGTCACGCCTGCGCACACCGTAGAGCTGTTCGAATGCCAGACCGATATCCGCTCCCGCACCATCTTCGCCGGCATGATCGGCGCATGCTGTTTCGATGCGTGAGCTTGGTGTCGAATAATTGTTCAGGCCCGCGGTTCTGTCCTGAAGCCTGGCCCGTTCGCGGTGTGAAAGAAGGGCGGCTTTGCTGAGAGGGGTCAGCAGGGCGAGCATATCTCTGCGCGGCGGATGGAACGCGCCCCGAATGCGGTTTTGGACGCCGGTTGGCAGCTGCGGCAAAACCGACAGGCTGAGCATTTTGCGCAAGAGCGACCTATTGTCTCCGGGGCGATTTTTCAGGAGCGATACCAGCTCTCGCCAATTCCCTTTGCGTGCATATTCGACATAGGCCCAGCGCCCGTCATTGCTAAAGCTTTGATTGGCAAGATCGGCGTTTAGCAGCCAGTCAACTCCCAGCGCCTTCGCTTTGGAAAAGACACCGTGATACATGCCCATATTGGCGAGGCCGGGCGCAAAATAAAGCATGGCAGAGGCCATCTCTCGGGATTTGTACGCAAACCCGCCTTGCGCCGGATCGGCGAAATGTGGATGGATGCGCGGGTACATCTCGGCAAATTTCTTAACCAATAGAGATTCATCACCCATCACACCTGCCATGGTCCTACCGTCCCAATCGGGGTCCGGGGTGAATGTAATCGTGTCGAGTGGGGTGTTGGGAGGCAGGGCATCAAGCAGTGCAGTCGCCGCGAGCGGAGAGTCGAGCCCTCCTGATAGAGCCAGTCCGGGCTTCTTGACCGAACGAACAGCTTCGCGCGCAGCATCATCCAGCAATTCACGCGCGCCCTCGACATAGTCTTCGTCGCGGGCAAACCGAACCGGCTTAATCGCAGTCAGGTCATACCATTTGCGCTGCGTGACAGATTGATGATTTATCGTAACCGCGTGCCCAAGGCTGACCCGCGCTATGTTTTTGTAACAGGTGTCAATCGAGCCATGACTGCCCGCCGCGGCGAGTTGATCGATCAGCCCGTTATAATCGACTTCCTTCGCCACACCCGAAGCGAACAACACCCGTAATAAGGGCGATGCGATGATGCGCCTTTCATCTTGCGCAAAATATAGCGGCGGTGCGTCCCAGGCCGAACGTGACAGTCGCAGCGCGCCTCCAGGCAAGCGGGCTATAGCGGCGTAATTGCCCGACAGATGATTGTCGGCCTCCTCGCCCCACCGCTCCAGCGCTGCTGCATAAAGCGCGGCTGGCGATGCATTCTCAAGGCCGAAATCGCGGGCAAGAATGGTGCCATTGTCAATCCACCCGTGCAAGACAGCTGAACAAGGAGCTGATGGAGCAAGGGCCTCCGTCCGGGTAAGGGCTTCTGCAAAAAAGCCGGTCTTTCCAGCTTCGCTTCGCACAAATGTCCCGCCAAAGCCGCCCAGCGCGTCGATTATCGCCTGATCGGGCCGGCGAATATCAGCGATCCAAGGGTGCCAGGCAGCAATCAAACTATCACGGCCCCTAAGCCTGCAATATCGATAATCCGATCAGGATTTATTCCGCGAAGCTGCCTGCGGTCCGACAGGAACCGGGCGGCCCGCCACATCAGACAGCGATCCGATATGGTCAAGCTTGGGCGCTGTCCACTCGGGAATATTTGCCTGTTGCGGCGATTTCATAAGGCCCGTCCTGAATTCATCTTTAAAGAATTACCTGATTTCGAGTATCATTGCAATTTTATGTTACCGCTTGCTGATCAATCCGGCTTCCGTAATCTCGGTTAGAAACCTGTCCATATCGGGCTGAATGCTGGCTGCATCCTTGTGATAAATGCTGCCCAGCTCCTCCGCGATGCCTTCCGCTTCGCGCTCACCGTCAATTAACTTCCAAATCGCGCGGCCGGTACCTTTTACGGAGAACATCTGGCCGCTTGCAAGCGATACGATGATTGTTTCATCATCGACATCGGTTTCGATTAGATCTGACAAGGCTTTACATATTATGGTCATAGAAACGCTCGTTACCTTGCGATAGCGCTCTAGAAAAGCTGACCAGTGTGGAAAAACCCCTTGCCTGCGCTTGTGGGCGCGACTCGCGCCATCTAGGCGGAAGGATGTCCTGCAAAGAAGCATTGTAATCATGGCTCCACCGCTGATCTCCCCATCCATCCTGTCGGCCGATTTTGCTCGCCTGGGCGAAGAGGTGCGCGCAATCGATGAAGCTGGTTGTGACTGGATTCATGTCGATGTGATGGACGGCCATTATGTGCCAAATATTACGATCGGCCCGGCAGTTGTAAAAGCTTTGCGGCCGCACACGAAGAAAATCTTCGATGTGCATTTGATGATCAGCCCCGTTGATAGCTATCTCGAAGAATTTGCCGCCGCGGGCGCGGATATCATCACTGTCCATCCAGAGGCTGGCGCGCATACCCACCGGACTGTCCAGGCGATTCAGGCGCTGGGCAAGAAGGCTGGCGTCTCGCTCAATCCGGGAACCCCGGAAGCCGCGCTTCAATATTTGATAGACGATATTGACCTGGTGCTGGTGATGAGCGTGAACCCGGGCTTCGGCGGGCAGAGCTTCATTGCGAGCCAGCTGCGCAAGATTGAGGCTATCCGCAAAATGATCGATGCCACAGGCCGCGACATTCATTTGGAAGTTGATGGCGGCGTAAATGCTGAAACCGCACGGCAATGTGTTGACGCGGGGGCCGATGTGCTGGTTGCAGGGTCAGCTACATTCAAAGGCGGCCCCGCCCAGTATGCCGCGAATATCGCCGCGCTGAAAGGCGAAGGGTAATGGACCAGGCGCCAGCCAGAACAGGAGAATTTTCCGCGACTGATTCCGATACTGGAACCAATACTGTCGCAGACGTTGCTCCCGTTTCTAGCGTCGTCAACCGTGACGTCCATAACCGCAAGGTCCGCAGCCAGATGGCCATTCCCTTTGACACGCAGGATGTCGGGGGTGGCGATGCGTTGATTATGGGTGAGAGCGCTGCACATTCAGCGAAGCGAGAGACGCTTGAGCCTGGCCGTGCACTGGTCATTTCCGATTTTGCCCCGCCTTCGACCAGCGCGGGTGAGCGCCTGATTCGCTTTGCTTACCGGATGGGAATGTCGGCCTCGACTCTGAGCGCGCCATTTTCAAAACCCGCCAAGCCAAGATTGCTGGGTACGGTGGAATCCCCGCTTTTGGGCGAACGCGCAGCAGGCGTCGCATTGCGGACTGGCCATTTCCTTGTCCACGGTGTCAAAGCCCCGATAACGCAGATGGATTTCTCTCCCACAGCGCGCTTAACGCCGCCGTTCGACAAGGTCATCCACGGCTTTTCATGGCTTCGCGATTTGGCTTCTTCTGCGCCGCGCGAACAATGCACCGCCACCGCAGAGCGTGTGCTGGCTGCGTGGCTGGCCGTCAATTCCAAGCCGGGCAAAAGCACACCGTGGAATGTCGAACATGTCGGCCACCGATTGCTGAACTGGCTGGTTCACGCGCCGCTCATTCTTTCGGGCAAAGACGCCAAATTGCGTGGCCAGACATTGGAGGCGATGTCCGATACGGCGCGCTGGCTTGATCGCAATGTATCCAAGGCGAATGATCGTTCGGGCGAAGTTGCTGGCTGGTGTGCCATTGTTGCTGCCGGATTGCTCCTTCCCGAAGGTAGGCCGCGCCGCCTGTTTGGTGAAGCGGGCCTGATCCGCGCTTTGGGTGAATTGGTCGCTGATGATGGCGGAGTGCTTTCGCGCAGCCCCCTGGCGCAAATGGACGCGATTGCGCTGCTGGTCGATTTGTCAGCCTGCTACCGTGCCCGCGATATGGACCCACCCGAGGCGCTTGGCACCATGCTTGATTTGCTGGTCCCGCCGCTGCTTTCGCTGATCCATTCGGATGGCGGGCTCGGGAGCTGGCAAGGTGCAGGCGCGGTTCGTGCCGACCGGCTTGCAGCCTTGATCGATGCAAGCGGAGTGCGGGCCCGACCGCTTAAAGATGTCCGTCAATGGGGCTACCAGCGCGTTGCGGGCAACAAGACCACGCTGATATTCGACGCTGCCCCTCCGCCCCTTTCGCGCAATGCAAGGGCGGGTAGCGCATCGACGTTGGCGTTTGAACTATGCGCGCAAGGACAGCGAATTATCGTCAATTGCGGCGGCGCAGCTTTTGGTGGTGGTCAGGTTCCGGCACGGATCGAACAAGGGCTTCGTGCCACTGCTGCTCATTCGACATTGACGCTTGATGATGCCAATTCCACCGCTGTCCATATTAACGGAAAATTGGGTGCAGGCGTTAATGAGGTTGAGGTCGACCGCAGAAGCCAGAGGCTTAAGCAAGGTCTGGCGGCACGTATCGAAGCCAGCCATGATGGCTATGCCGCCCGGTATGGGCTGACCCACCGCCGCGTACTGATTATGCGCGAGGATGGCAGCGAATTGCGCGGCGAGGATTTGCTGGTTCCGACCGGCAAGAAAGGCAAAAATGGCAAGATCGGTTTTGCCATCCGCTTCCATATTGGCCGCGGCATAGAAATTGGCCTTTCGGAAGACAAGAAAGGTGCTGGACTGGCTTTGCCCGATGGCACCTATTGGCAATTCCGCATGGCTGCCGGCAGCGGCACTGGCAGCGAAAGCGGCGAATTGAAAATTGAAGAAAGCATGTGGGTTGACGGCAATGGCCGCCCGCATCCGATCCAGCAATTGGTCGTTCAGGGTATGACATCGCGCAGCGGGGGAAGTTTCTCCTGGCTGCTCAAAAAAATGGGATAGTTTCGCATCATGACTGACGTATCCATCAAACGGGCTCTGCTGTCAGTGTCCGACAAAAGCGGTTTGGCCGAATTGGGACAAGCGCTGTCGGCGCGCGGGGTGGAGCTGGTATCGACCGGTGGGACCGCGAAGGCTCTGCGCGAAGCAGGGCTTGAGGTCAAAGACGTATCCGACCTGACCGGCTTTCCCGAAATGATGGATGGCCGGGTTAAAACGCTTCACCCAATGGTCCATGGCGGGTTGCTTGCCGTGCGCGATAATCCTGAACATGCAGCGGCTATGGCAGCTCATTCTATCGGTGCGATAGACCTCGTTGTGGTCAATCTCTATCCCTTTGAGGCCACTGTCATGCGCGGCGCCTCGCGCGACGAGATTATCGAAAACATCGACATCGGCGGACCGAGCATGGTGCGTTCTGCTGCCAAGAACCATCAGTTTGTGACCATAGTGACCGATCCCGAAGATTACGCGGCGCTTACCTCGGAATTGGAGGGCAGCGGCGGCGCGACGTCGCTCGAATTCCGCAAGAAAATGGCGGCCAAGGCGTTCGCTGCCACTGCCTCTTACGATTCGATGATCAGCCAATGGTTTGCCTTTGCCGACCAAGAGCAGACATTCCCCGATATGTTGGCGATTAACGGCAAGGCTCCTGTCGAGCTTCGTTATGGCGAAAATCCGCACCAGAAGGCGGCGCTCTACACTCCGGTAGGCCCGCACGCGAAGGGCATCGCGCAGGCGGAACAGCTTCAGGGTAAAGAGCTTAGCTATAACAATTACAATGACGCCGATGCAGCGCTGGAATTATGCGCTGAATTTGCGGGTGGCGATCCGGCAGTGGTGATAGTCAAACACGCCAACCCCTGCGGTGTGGCGCAGCGCGGCTCGCTGCTCGAAGCGTGGAACGAGGCTTTGGCCTGCGACAGTGTATCGGCGTTTGGCGGCATCGTGGCGGTTAATGTCCCGCTCGACGGGCCTACCGCAGAGGCGATTTGCGCGATCTTCACCGAAGTGGTCATTGCTCCTTCGGTCACTGACGAAGCCCGCGAAGCTTTTGCGAAGAAGAAGAATTTGCGCTTGCTAGTAACTGGCGATCTGCCCGATCCGCGCCGAGGCGGACTGTCAATTAAGCCGATTACTGGCGGTTTGCTAGTCCAGAGCCGCGATAATGGTGCGATTACACCAGCCGATTTGAAAGTCGTCAGCGAACGCCAACCGACAGAGCAGGAATTGAAGGATTGCTTGTTCGCGTGGACCGTGTCGCGCCACGTAAAATCTAACGCCATCGTCTATGCCAAGGATGGCGCAACAGCCGGTATCGGCGCGGGCCAGATGAACCGCCGGGACAGTTCGCGCATTGCCGCCATGAAGGCGGCGGAAGCTGCTGAGAAATATGGCTGGGATACCTCCCGTGCTGTCGGCAGTGCTGTTGCATCGGACGCTTTTTTCCCCTTCGCGGATGGCTTGCTTGCCGCCGCCGAAGCCGGCGCGACGGCGATCATTCAGCCGGGCGGTTCAATGCGTGACGATGAGGTGATCTCCGCCGCAAATGAAGCGGGTCTTGCAATGGTGTTCACCGGAATGCGACACTTCAGACATTGATCTGGCACCCGGTTTTGTGATGGCGCTGAAACCTTTTGGCTGCTTCCAACGTATCTCAAACTGACAACGACGCGTTCACCAGACGGAAAGTCCTTCGGTCCTAGTGAGCACTCAACGACACAGTAGAGAATAAAGACAGCCGCTATGAACTTTTTGAAATCGGACCTCTCGCGCAACTTTGCTATCGGCTTTGCCGTTGGCACTTTGATTGTCGTTTTCCAATTAAATCCTGACATCGCCAGTCAGTTGGTTCCCGATGCCATTGCAGCGACGGTCCGATGAGTATTTTGCAGCGCGCTTTGCTGCCCATTGCAGCCTTTGGACTGGTTCTGAGCGGCTGTCAGCAACCCGCCAGCGCGGCTGAAAATGTCGTTCTTGCGCCCGCCGCCAAGCAATTTGCCAATGAAGGCAGCGGTTTGAAAACCGCCATCTTTGCGGGTGGTTGCTTCTGGGGTGTCGAGGCCGTGTTCAGTCACGTCAAAGGAGTGACTAGCGCAGTTTCGGGCTATCACGGCGGCAACGCAGCCACCGCTACTTACGAACAGACCAACAGCGGCGTTACCGGCCATGCAGAAGCTGTGCGTGTCACTTACGATCCAAAAGTCGTTCGCTATGACCAGCTTGTCCGCATTCTGTTTTCAGTGGTCGCCGACCCCACATTGCGCAATCGCCAAGGGCCGGACCGTGGCAGCCAATATCGTGCAGCGCTTGTTCCAGTGAACGCTGAACAGCGTAAAGTTGCGACGGCATATCTCGCGCAAATGGAGCAATCGGGCAGATGGGACCGCCCGATCGTGACCAAGGTCGAAAGCTACCGGAAGTTTTATAAGGCCGAAGACTACCACCAGGATTTCGCCCTGAAGAACCCCCGCCACGGCTACATTGTCAGGTGGGACAAGCCGAAAGTGGCGGCTCTAAAGAGGCTCTATCCTCAGCATTATCGAGCAAACTTCGTCCGCAATTGAGCCCCATGACACTACTTGGTTAGGGCAATAGTGGAAACCTTCGCTGGCTGACGCTATATAGCCGTCATGGGCGAACATAATCACAATCATGAAGTGCATTCGGGCGAGCGGCTGATTGACGCAGCGCGCGATTCCTTGCTGTCTGCTGGCGAACAATGGACCAGCATGCGTGCTGATGTTTTTGAGGAACTGGCAAGCCATGAGCGGCCTGCCTCCGCCTATGACATCGCCGATAATCTTTCTGCCAAACGGGGTAAGCGCGTCGCGCCCAACAGTGTCTACCGCATTCTGGACCTGTTCGTTGGTAACAATCTCGCGCTGCGGGTGGAAAGTTCCAACGCTTATCTTGCCAACAGCCATCCGGGCTGCACGCATGATTGCATTTTCCTTGTGTGTGACGAATGCGGCGAGGCAACGCATGTCGACAGCGATGAAGTGTCCAAGACCGTGCGCGGGATCGCACAGGATGCCGGCTTTGCAACCCGCCGACCGATTATTGAAATAAGAGGTATCTGCGCATCGTGCAATTGAGCGCTGCCGAGGGGGGCGATAGCGCAGATCCGCAGCAGGGCGGCGTGGGAAAGCCCTCCTTATTTGCTTTGCCGGGCCGTGATCGGAAGCGGCGCCGACAGTTTTTCCGGCGACTGGCGATTGCAGCGGGATTATTGCTCGCCAGTCTAGCCCCGCCATTGATCGTCAAGGACTTGCCAGTTACCGGCGGGGTCGAGCGGCTGGTTTATGATTTCTATCTCTCGTTCCTGGCTGAAGAGGTGGGTAAAGACCAAGATATCGTTATTCTCGAATATGACGATTCGACCGCACGCTCGACGCAAAAGACCAGCCCGATTGACCGCGCCTTGGTTGCCAAAGCCATTGTGGCGGCTGATAATGCCGGAGCGACAGCGATAGGTGTTGATTTCTTTTTCGCGCAGCCCACCGATGACGAGGATGAACTGACCGACGCCTTGCGATCCGTGGAGACAGATGTTTTCATGGTATATGCAGATCCGGAAGCCGATGGCGGCGGGTTCTGGAGCGCCGAAATCGGGCCGGATTCAGCGGCCTACCAGGACGAATTCTGGGCCAAGTTTTCACAGAATTCGGTCAAAAAGACTTCGCCTATGATAGGCACCGACAGTTCCAATATCGCCCGTAGCTGGCCTGAAAAGACGGCGTTATCTCAGCCACCCTTGGCAGCGGCAATGGCCGGGATGGACGATGATTCATTCAAATTTGATGGCGCAATTACATATACCAGGCTTGACCCGGAGCTGGGCGAGATGGAGGATACGGTCGCGGCGGGGATGTTCCCGACCTATTCGCTTTCGACCTGGAGCGATCCGGTTTTGAGCGAAATCTTCTCCCAGCAATTGCGGGGCCGCTATGTTCTGATCGGGCTGGACATTTTCAATGCCGACCGGTTTTCTACACCAATCAGCCGAATGGCCGGTGAACGAAAAGTGCCTGGCGTGACGGTCCACGCGCATATGCTACGCCAAGCCCTCGATGGTAATTTCCCCGCCGCCTTGCCTGCTTGGTTGATCCTGATCATAGCCTTGGGCTTTGCCGGTGCGGGTGCATTAAGCGCGCAGCATGACCGGCGTGTGGTGCTATTAAGCGCGCTGATTATCATCCAATTGTCTGCTTTGGCTGCAATGCCCTTGTTATTGAACGCTGCTGGCTATGATTTGTTTTCACTGCCGATTACGGGCTGGGCGCTGTCCTGGCTTATCGCGCTGATCGGCTTTGGCTATCTGGCGCGGATGCGAACTTCGACAGAGCGGGCTTTCGCGCGTGATGCGTTGGGTAAATATCTTCCCGCCACTGTCGCCAGCGAAATTCTCGACAATCCGGAAAAACTCACCCTTGAAGGGGAGGAACGGCCGCTTTTCATGCTGTTCACCGATCTTGAGGGCTTTACCCGCATCAGTCACAGCCAGCCCCCCAGAACCACCGCCCGCATCCTCAATTATTATCTGGATGAAATGAGCGAAATCATTCTGGCCCATGGCGGCACGATCGATAAGTTCGTGGGCGATGCCATTGTGGCGTTTTGGGGCGCGCCAATCGCCAGCGAAACCGATGCTGCAAACGCGGTAAGCTGTGCCTTGGCTTTGCATGATTGCTCCGAACGGATCCGCCAGCAATTGAGCGACCAAGGCGAAAGCTTGGGGCGAACGCGGATCGGCCTGCATTATGGGCCCGTTATCGTTGGCAATTTTGGCGGCCGCCAGCGGATTCAATACACCGCGCTGGGCGATGCCATGAACACCGCCGCGCGATTGGAGGGGGCTAACAAATATCTTAACACCCATATTCTGGTAAGTGCAGACATCCAGCAACGCGCACCTGACTTCTCCTACCGGCCCATGGGCCAAATTGTGATGGCGGGGGTGGATACACCCATTAGGGTGTTTGAGCCAGTTTCTGGCGAAGCTGCCAATTTTGCAGAGCAAGTCGGGCATGCTATGCTCCTCCTAGAATCAGGAGATCCCGAGGGCGCTGTAAAATTGCGCGCCTTGTCGGAAGATCATCCTGACGATAAGGGTATCGCAAGTCTGGTTTCGCGGATTGACGCGATCGCCGGAGGGGGTGCTTATGTTCTTGGTTCAAAATAGGCCTGTCTTGAACGCCGCGAAAGTTGCAATTGCAACGCTGCTATTCGCTGTGCCGAATGCAGCCTTGGCCAAGTCCAAAGTTGAAATTTTAACACCAATCACCGCATTGAAATCGGATAATCTACTCCAATCGGGCGCACTTTCCGCCGCTAGCCTTGCCGCGCCATCGAAGAACGCGGGCAAAGGGTTGGGCCAGGGCGGCGTAATTTCAGCGGGGCAGGCCAAGAATGGCAAAAGCAGCGGCGGGTCAAGTAAGGCCGCAAAACAATTGGGCGGCGGTAAAACCTCCAGCAAGAACGATGAGAACACGATGGTATCCGTAAGCGGATCAGGGCTTCCTTTTAAGCTCTATCCTTTAGGCCAAAAAGTTCGGTTGAACGCCAAACTTTGCTTTCCGAAGGGCGATGGTTCTGTGACTTTCCAGCTCATGAAGGGTGGGCGAATCACATTTGGCAGTGGGTGTAATAAGCCGATTTCCGAAACGCCAGCCAGCGGTAAGAAAGCACCCGGAGCGTGGGCTTCGTAATCTTGTCCGACATTTGCGAATGGTTCGAAAGTAATGTTTAGGCTGGCCAGCATCGGGCGAGCGACTTGGCGAGGTGGGTTCGGTATTTGAGCAGCAGTCTAACGCCCGCCTGTTCCCGTGGAGGAAACCAGATGAATAGCCCTAGAATGAAAGCGGTAAGGCTTGGTCAAAGATTCGGCGTAGTATGCTTGGCTATGGCATTATTGGGCGGCTGTGTGTCGACCGCGAATCCGCCGGCGACGTCCGAAATGCCGGTAGCGGCTGAAATGTCAGTGCCACCTCCGCCTCCGCCGCCGCCGCCGCCTCCTCCTCCTCCTCCTCCTCCTCCTCCTCCAATGCCGCCGCCACCGCGTGCTGCTGCGTCCGTTCGCCCTCCGCCACCGCAGATGGTTGTCCTGCGCGGTTCTGCGAATGCGATTGCGCTTTATCCCAAGGGCCGGATCGTTGCAGTCAGCGGCAGGATTTGCTTGCCGAGCTATGTCAGATTTCTCACTTTTCAGCGGTTAAGTGGCGGCCTGGTCACCTATGGCGGTGGCGGCTGCAATAAGCGCGTCGAGGAGCCAGCGAACGCGTCCAGTGTTTCCGATACGGGGGTGTGGTCTGGTCCATAATGCAGGCTTTCAGGCGCAGTAATAGGCCGTGCATTTGCGACCCGTGCTTGGCAACAGACTGAATCGACAAGCTTGCCCGGCGAGGCTAGAGTAAGCGCCATGTCTCAAACACCCGAAACTCCACTTCTCGATACGGTCGATACCCCGACCGATCTGCGCAAGCTCGACCAGAGCCAACTGCGGCAATTATCCAATGAATTGCGCGATGAAATGATCTCTGCTGTCGGTTCGACCGGCGGGCATCTGGGGTCGGGTCTGGGTGTGGTCGAGTTGACTGTCGCAATCCATTATGTGTTCAATACGCCTGAGGATCGGTTGATTTGGGACGTCGGCCATCAGGCCTATCCGCACAAGATCCTGACTGGACGGCGCGACCGGATTCGGACTCTACGACAGGGCGGGGGACTATCGGGTTTCACCAAGCGCAGCGAAAGCGAATATGATCCATTCGGCGCGGCTCACAGTTCAACATCGATTTCCGCCGGTATCGGCTTCGCGGTTGCTAACAAGCTGAAAGGTCAGCCTGGCCGCGGCATCGCGGTAATCGGTGACGGCGCGATGAGCGCAGGCATGGCCTATGAAGCGATGAACAATGCAGAGCAGGCGGGAAATCGGCTGGTCGTGATTCTAAACGACAACGACATGTCGATTGCTCCGCCGGTTGGTGGTTTGTCCGCCTATCTGGCGCGAATGGTGTCGAGCAGTGAATATCTTGGTATCCGCAGCCTCGCCTCGAAGCTTGCCCGTAAACTGTCGCGGCGCGTCCATTCGGGGCTTGAAAAGGCTGAAGAATACACGCGCGGCATGGTTACCGGCGGAACCCTGTTTGAAGAACTCGGCTTCTATTACGTAGGCCCGATTGATGGCCACAATCTTGATCATTTGATACCGGTGCTCGAAAATGTCCGCGATGCCGAAGAAGGTCCAGTGCTTATTCACGTCGTGACCAAAAAGGGCAAAGGCTACGCGCCGGCCGAAGACAGCGCTGATAAATATCACGGTGTGGCCAAATTTGATGTGATCACCGGTGAACAGAAGAAAAGCGCAGGCGGCCCGCCAAATTATCAGAATGTATTTGGAGAGACTCTGGCGAAGCTGGCCCAAACCGACGACCGGATTTGCGCGATTACCGCAGCAATGCCCAGCGGAACTGGGGTCGATAAATTCTCCCAGGCGCATCCCGAACGAAGCTTTGATGTCGGCATTGCCGAACAGCACGGGGTAACCTTCGCTGCCGGCCTAGCGGCACAGGGCATGCGGCCCTTTGCGGCAATTTATTCGACATTCCTCCAGCGCGCTTATGATCAAGTTGTTCATGATGTGGCGATTCAAAACCTTCCGGTACGCTTCGCGATCGACCGGGCGGGCTTGGTCGGTGCGGATGGTGCAACGCATGCCGGATCATTTGATGTGACCTATCTCGCCACCCTGCCAAACTTTGTGGTGATGGCGGCTGCTGACGAGGCAGAGCTTGCCCATATGACTTACACCGCCGCGGAATATGATGATGGGCCGATTGCATTTCGTTATCCGCGCGGCGCGGGCACAGGCGTGGCCATACCAGATAAGCTGGAGAAGCTGGAGATCGGTAAGGGCCGGATCGTACGTGATGGGACGAAGGTCGCACTCCTGTCGCTCGGGACCCGTCTGGCGGAAAGTCTAAAAGCGGCTGACGAATTGGAAGCTAAGGGCCTCTCGACAACCGTGGCTGACCTACGCTTTGCCAAACCGCTCGACACTGAAATGATTGAGAGACTGATGCGCACGCATGAAGTGATCATTACGGTCGAGGAAGCCGCAATCGGCGGACTGGGCGCGCATGTGCTGACCTTTGCCAGCGACAATGGCCTGACCGATGCGGGCCTGAAAATCCGTACCTTGCGTTTGCCTGACATCTTCCAGGATCATGATGCGCCAGAAAAACAATATGATGAAGCGGGTCTAAACGCTCCGCAAATTGTTGAGACTGTGCTTAAGGCTCTGCGGCACAACAGCGCGGGTATCGAAGAAGCGCGGGCCTAGTGGAAATTCGCCCTCAAGCTGCCAGTTAGTTTGTGGGATTTTGTATTTGGGGTTGGGCACTCCGATTGCGATTCGCGCGGGATAATAGCGGGAACGCCGTTCGGTGCTTCCAGCCACGGATGTGGCGGGTGTCACAGGAGGCAGTACAAACTTCCGCTTGCTTATCGTTCCGCAATTCCCAGCAATTCAATCGTGAACAGCAAGGTCGCACCGCCCGGGATTCTCGCGCTGCCAACGGGGCCATAGGCCACACTCGCTGGAGCAGCTATTTCGATTGTATCGCCGATTGCCATTTGCGGGATTGCCATTTGCCAAGCCGGAATTAAGCGGCCGAGCGGGAATGTAGCAGGCGTGCCGCGATCAAAGGAGCTGTCGAACTTTGTCCCATCGACGAAGGTGCCCGCATAATGTACTGTTACCGTATCAGCGACCGACGGTTTCGGTCCGGCGCCATTGCCTTTCACGCGTCGCCACAGCAGCCCGCCATCGATATAACGCCAACCATCGGTATAGCTGCGTTCCGCCAGCGCAGCCTGCTGTGCGTTATGCCACGCGGCATCCTGTGAATAATCGGGCGCGGCATTCTTGGTTTCTGCCAGGGCAGCCGCAGGAGAGGGAAGGCCGCATACCGCAAGGGCGCTCACGCCTATCGCTAACAAAGCTCGCATATCATTCAGTCCGATCGAGGAGCAATTTACCAGTCATAGGCCTTGGGCAGGTCGCTCTCATTTAGGTCCCGATATCTGTCACGCAGGCGGGTCTGGTGGTTGTCCAATGGTTGTTCAACACCGTCAATATAGACCGTCACTGGCTCGGACGACAATTCTAGTGGATCGCCATCCCAGATCACTACATCGCCGAACGCACCAGCTGTAAGAACGCCCGCCTTGCCGCCCATCCCGCTGATTTCCGCAGGAACCGAGGTAATCGCAGCAAAGGCTTGCCCCCAGCTTAGGCCACTCGCCCGGGGTACCTTTTGCAAGGCCACCAGATTGCCTGCGTATTGGGTCAGATTGCGCGGCTGGTTGAACGTATCTATTCCGCCAATTGCCACTTTCACTCCAGCTGCAAACATCCGGCCTACATTGCTTTGCGTTGCCGCTAGCTGTTCGAAGCTGGAAGGTAGATCGTCGAGTGGATCGGCAATTACCGGTACGCCAGAGGCGGCGATTTCATCCGCCACCAGCCAGCCTTCGCTGACGCTAAGGAGTACCATATCGAGCTTGGGAAATTCACGCTTTAATCCAAGCGCGCCGCGAATATCCTGCGCACGTTCGACATGTACATAAAGCTTCTGCTTGCCCGAAGTAACAGCCACCAGTGCCTCTGCATCGGCGCGGGTGAGTATCGCTTCCCCACCTTCCCAAGTGCCAGCAGCAAAGGCCGCTGCCTCGCGCAGCGCATTGCGCAATTCGGCCTGACTGGCCACTCGGCTTCCGCCTGCAAGCCGCGCCCCGGCTTCGCCCAGAGCGACCAATTGGAATGACTTTGCGACGGTGATTGGCTGGCCGTCTGCGCCCAGATCAATCGTCGCGCCTTGACCGGCAAATATAGACCTGCCCGGGGATCCTGTTACCGTCGCCCGCGTGACACCGCCAGCGCGGCTAACCGCGATATGTTGCGATGACGGATTGATTGCTGTGCTGATATCGAGCGCGGCATTGTAAGGCGAACCGTTAGCGCTACTATCATTGCTTTCGCTAACTCCGCCAACGTCCGCGAGGCCGATATCGGTTGCCGCAGCGAAAATGCCGGGTGTTACCCACTTGCCAGCAACGTCATAAACGGTGGTTGTTTCGAATGCTCGCTCCGGACCGACATAGGCAATCTTGCCGTCTTTAACCTCGACCATTCCGCCTTCGATAGGGTCGCTGCCATCGCCCGTGGCGACAGTTCCGTTCACTATGACGAAGTTTTGAGCGGAGGCAGAGGCTGCGAATGCGAGGGCCGATGCGGCGGCCGCGAAAATCAAGGTGCGCTTCATTTCACATCTCCTTCACCGGGCTGACCAAGCTCGAAATCGCTAACGGGCCTACGCTTCGGGTCGCCCGAATCGAACAGCAGTGCGCCATCAACCCAGACCTTCTCGGGCCGCGAATATACGCTCAGCGGGTCGCCGTTCCATAGCACGACATCGGCCATCTTTCCGGCGGTCAGGCTGCCGGTCATTGCGTCGATGCCCATCGCCTTTGCGGCGTTCAGCGTCAGCCATGAAATAACTTCGGCATCGGGAATGTTGATTCCCATCCGCGCACCGGCGGCCTGGGCCTTGGCGGCTTCCTGATTGAGACGCTGGATGCCGTTATCATCGTCGGAATGAATGACAACGCAGGCGCCCGCCTTTTGAAGCAGCGCTGCGTTTTCAGGAATGCCGTCATAGCTTTCCATTTTAAAGCCATACCAATCGGCCCAGATTGCCGAGCAGACTTCGTTTTCCTTGAGCAGATCACCGATTTTGTAGCTTTCGACTGCGTGGTGGAAAGCGCTCACTTTGTAACCAAATTCCTTGGCCATATCCATCACCAGCGCCATCTCGTCAGCGCGGTAGCAATGGTTGTGGATCAGGATATCGCCATCGAGAACACCAGCGAGCGTTTCCTTGGCCAGATCGCGCTTCTTGCGGTCGCCATCAGCATAGACTTTGGCATCGAGCCAGGTTTGGCGGTTTACCGCGAAATTGCCCATCCGCGTGGAGGGCATCCGGCCGCGGCCTCCATAGACCCGCTTGGGGTTTTCACCGCAGGCCATTTTCATGCCGTAAGGTGCGCCAGGAAATTTCATGCCCTGGACAGTGCGGCTTGGCACATTCTTTAGCGTTGCCGTGCGTCCGCCCATCAAATTGGCAGACCCAGGCAGAATTTGCAGCGAAGTTATACCGCCATTGGCCATCGCCCGGCTGAAGCCGGGATCCTGCGGCCAGACCGAATGTTCGGCCCAAACCTCGGGGGTGGTCGGACTGGTCGCTTCGTTGCCATCGGAATGCGCCTGAACCGAGGGGCTTGGGTAATTGCCAAGGTGGCTGTGGATGTCGATGATGCCTGGAGTGACGAATTTTCCAGTTCCGTCGATCCGGCTGTAGCCTTCGGGTATTGCCAGATTGGCATCGCCGATTTCGGTAATCTTGCCATCTGAAAACAGCACCACACCGCCATCGATCTGCCCGCCTGCACCATCATAGATAGTCGCGCCGATCAGTGCAGTGGGCGCCCCGGGATAGGCTGAGTAAGTCGATGGATACGGTGCATCTGCCTTCGCCGCCGAGGCATCAGAAGCACTGGCGGGTTTGCCATCGCTAGTGGCGGAACAAGCAGCGAGCGCCACCGCGCCCCCCAAAATGGCAAAGGCACGGTAGCGCATCACTTAGTCTCCAATTCAATCGGGCTTGATGGATCAAGCCCGATTAATACATTCATCCGATTATGCTTTTGTCGATGGGTGAACGCCACCCTCTTGCGCCTCAAGCCCGGCAGCAGCCGCGCCTTCGAGATCGTCGCCGACATTGTCGTCTTGCAGCGTATCGATATGCATCAGCTTCTTGATGAGCGGGCTAATGACCATCACCACGACTCCAACGCCGATTGCGGCCCAACCCACGGTTGAGTAAACATCGAGCACGACTGCTTTTCCAGAGGCATCGCCAACACCTTCAGCGCCCGTTGCCGCAGCAATCAATCCCGCTGCAAAATTACCTGTCGCCGATGCGAAGAACCAGACACCCATGATCAGCGAAGCCAAGTGAGCGGGCGCAAGGCGGTTCATTGCCGAGAGTCCAACTGGGCTGAGGCAAAGCTCGCCGGTCGTATGAAGCAAGTAAATCAGGAAAATGAACACAACCGGCACTGGAACATCGAGACCGACCGACTGTGCACCCCACACAAGGACAAGGAAACCCAGGCCTACTTGAATGACAGCTAGGCCGAATTTCAATGGTGTGGAGGGTTCAATTCCTTTGCGGCCCATCACGGTCCACAGCGTCGCGAAAACCGGAGCGAGCAGGATGATGTAGATCGCGTTGATCGATTGGAAGACCGAAGCTGGCACCCCACCCCGATCAACGTGGCGATCGGTGAACAGGTTAAGTGACGAGCCGGCCTGTTCGAACAGGGCCCAAAAGATAATTGACGTGACGATCAAGAACATTGCAGCGAAGATACGATCACGATCCTCGAAAGCTTTGGTGATCATCTGCTGAGCCATAATTGCAATCATCAGCGCTAAACCAACGATTGGAATAATTTGATAGTCAGCACTTACTGTTGAAACCAGAAGCATCCCCGCGACCGTAACGGCCGCTCCAACAATGAATAAGTTCACAGGTACTGACGGGGATTCTTTGTAGGATCCGTAAGCAAGACGGAATGTTGCGATGTAGAGAACATAGCAAACCAAGAGCGCGCCGAATGTGCCGAGAAGACCGCCAACAACTGATTGATATTGGACCAGCACCCAGCACAGGGCAACAAGCAACAGCCCGATGCCATACATGCTCCATTCGGTGCTTTTGGCGAGTGGCTGAGAAGGCTCACCGCGTCCCAGCAAGAGCGGCTTGCCCCATACGAATACGAGAAGCCCTGCGAGCATACCGATACCGGCTAAGCCAAAGCCGTAGCCCCATCCGTAAGTTTCGCCAATATAGCCGCACAGTAGCGAACCCAATGCGGCGCCCAAGTTAATTCCCATGTAGAAAATTGTGTATGCGCCATCGCGTCGGACGTCAGTGCGTGGATAGAGTTGCCCAACGATGACCGAAATGTTTGCTTTGAGGAAACCCGAACCAACAATGATTAGTGCAAGCGCTAGCCAGAAGACGTAAATTATCGGGTTGTCGGTGTTACCTGCTCGGGGCGCTCCTTCAAAGGCCATGAAGAAGTGGCCTAACGTGAGGAGGACGGCACCGAATACGACCGCTTTCCTTTGCCCCAAGTAACGGTCAGCCAAATAGCCGCCGACAACCGGGGTGATATACACGAGCGCGGTATAGGCACCATAAATGATGCCTGACTCTTCGTCTGAAAAAAGCCAATGTTTGGTGAGGTAGAAAATCAGAAGAGCGCGCATCCCGTAATATGAGAACCGCTCCCACATTTCGGCGAAGAATAGGACAAACAGCCCCTTGGGGTGCCCTAAGATTGTGCCTGCAGCATCCCCGTTTTCGGCATATTTCGTTGCCATATAATCATGATCCCTGAATTTCTGTCCGCAGTCTGATGAGCGGATCTTAAAGGCGGCACCCTAGCGCCTGAAATTTTCATGTGAAGCGTTAGTTTCAGTCGAAACTGCTCTTTTTTCCAAAAATTTACGGGAAGCAGGGAACTTGACGCGGCGCAGTGTATTATGGCACTGATGCACCCAAGTATCGCGCTGGCTTCCTTGCGAGCGGAAGCGCCATTCTCCGAGGACTGTACTATGACCCAGCAATCAAGGCCTGTTTACCTGAAGCTTCGCGACCAGATCGCGGCATCGATAATCGAAGGCGAATATGCCGAGGGGGCAATGCTACCTTCGGTCCGGGCATTCGCAGCGGCTCAGGGGGCGAACCCGCTGACGGTCGCCAAAGCGTACCAGCAATTTCAAACTGACGGTTTGGTCGAAGTCCAGCGCGGCGTCGGAATGTATGTAGTGGCTGGTGCTGCGGAAAAACTGCGCCAGTTCGAACGCGAGCAGTTCATCCGCGAAGAATGGCCAGAAATCCGACTTCGCATTCAAAGGCTTGGAATCAAGGCTGCAGAATTGCTCGAAACTGCCTAGCTGCGGTGCCATTTTTGGCAAAAAATAAGATCTTTGCTGAATTTCGCTCTCAAATGATTGCGTAATTCGGCCATTTCTGTCAGGTCTTTCCGCAGGGTAGCGTTGCCTTCGGGGCGTTAAAGTAGCTTTGTTCGATAACCCAGTCCGGCTTAAGATCGGTTGATGGTACGTCAGCAACAGCTGGGAGTTGATAATGATACGGTCAGAATTGCTGCAGGCTTTGGCTAAGGACAATCCCGATTTGCGGGCTGATGAGGTCGAGCAAGTCGTCGACATATTCTTTGACGAAATCACCAAGCGACTGGCAGAAGGCGGCCGTGTCGAATTGCGCGGTTTCGGTGCTTTTTCGACCCGCGAACGCGAAGCCCGCACGGGCCGCAACCCGCGCACTGGAGAAACTGTGGACGTGCCCTCAAAGCGCGTACCATACTTCAAGCCGGGCAAAGAAATGCGCGAGCGGCTTAATCCGAATTAAGCAATCCGGACAGGACAGCGACTGCAATCACGCCGGGCTGTTTAAAATTTTCAAACCGGAGATTGGCCTTTGCTGCGCAAGCGGTTAGGGGGCTTTTCTGGCTGTATGCGTTTTGGCTAGGTTTCACTTGCCCCTTGAGTGCATCACGGGCGGCACAGCGAATGCGGGTGTGGCGGAATGGTAGACGCCGGGGACTTAAAATCCCCTGATCATTGATCGTGCTGGTTCGAGTCCAGTCACCCGTACCAATCTGTTAAATAACAAGAAATACGGACAGCTAGGCTGCTTTCGAACCTATGGTCGTTGATGCTTTGTGTAGTTTTGGTGTAACCAGGTCGGGAAAAACGCCATCAAGCTTTGCGACGCTTTTATCGATGTGATCGTCGGAAAGCTGCGTATAACGCAGCACCATCGCCAATGTTTTGTGTCCACTGATCTTCTGGATCGTGGGTAAGTCGACTCCAGCAGTAACCAGTTCTGTGATAGCAGTATGACGTAGAATGTGAGGCGTTACCTTTTCCGGATCCAGGCCAGCGCGGACAACCGAGCGTCGGAACTGCTTTGCCATGGTCTGCCGATGGGGCTGTTTCGCATTCTTCTTTTTTGCCGGAAATAAATAGCTGGCAGGTTGGCCTAGCTGTTCCCATTCCGATTTGAGCCGTGCAGCTAGTCTAGGGGGCATTGGCTGCTCGCGCTGACCTGCTTTTGCCTTGGCGAGGTATATCCGGTTTTGAGCAAAGTCGATTTCTTGCCATTGCATCTGCAGGATTTCGGAATGGCGCATCGCAGTGCCCATTGCGATGGTGCAAAACAGCCAAGTGACCGGGTCTTGATCCGCAACCGCTGCATCGAGCAGCGCATGCTTTTGGGCAGTTACTAACACGACAATCTGTTTTCGAGCTTCTTGCCCTTTGTCTATTCTGGGCTTTGTCTTGATCCACCCCCATTCGGTGCAACGGGTCAGAAAATGCGAAAGAGTAGAGAGTTCTCGGTTAATCGTCGCGATTGCTACGCCCCTGTCCAGCCTGTCTTTCATGTATTTAGACACGGAAAGCTCAGTCAACCTGCTAAGCTGCTGCCCGGTGAAATGTGGTATCAGTCGCTTTCTAAGGTGCTGTGTTTTGCGCAGTAGATTCCTACCGTGCTTCGGGTGGTGCTCTATGCGAGCGAGATATTCTTCAGCTGCTTCTAAGAATGTTCGATGGGTCTTCCGTCCGCTTGGGAGATCCAGCCGGTCCTCTCTGGACTTGGTTCTTATACTTTCAATCGTGCGTTCGGCTTGCTCACGAGTGACGCCTTCGCTCTCTCTTCCTATGGCGCGATGGATGCGCTGGCGATCAACCATAATGTTGATGCTGTAACGACAGTCTCCGTTGCTTTGGCGTTCTGCCACGATTCCATGCTCATTGATCCGTTCACCACTCTTCAGGGCGCGAACGGCTGGCCGGGTTAGACGTGTGAATTTCAGCGCCATGGTGCGTGCAGCCTCAACAAGTGCGACCACCTAAATGGATTACCCCTCAGTTTGCTGATGCGCGCTTCCTCGTGGAGGTGGTCTCGATATATCTTTCGACCGACCTCTTCAGCGTCCCAATAAGGCTGCATGGTAAGCCGAAATGCAGCCAGGGCCGTGTCATAGGCGTCATCAAGTTGGCACAACTCTTCGTGCGCTTTAAGCGCCTGTTCGCGGAGGTCATCCTCTTCGATTGCTGTGATCCTCGCATACTCACGATTCCGGCTATTCAACTTTAGCAGCCCGCGAATCTCCCTAGCGCGCGCAACTGCAATTCCGAATTCAGCCAACTGGCTGATGTAGACTCCTTGTTCTTCGCGTATTTTCGCCAATGGCGCCCATGCCTCTTCTTGACATTCTTCATCGACATCATGGGACGGCTTAAAATCCTGAATTGGCCCCAATGCGAGCATTTCTGCAGTTGCGGCCCAAGTCGTTATGTCTGCGTGCCACCGCTTACCTTTGTTGCGGCGGCGCAAAGATTCCATCTCGGAACTGATACTCGCAGCCAACTCAAGCCCTTTGTCGTCAAGATCAATTGTGGCCAAGATTCGAGCTTCAATTTCGGCTGGGACGCTTCGTCCGCTTACCTCCGCGCAGGCCCTTAGTTTGGCGACAACAGAAGGCGCATACCGCGCCGACACGAGCTTCCGCTTCTCCTCGGCCTTCAATTTAGGTCTGCCCAAGACGATCTCCATAAATCGTATACGGTTTTGTATTCAAAATTGTATTCCCAAACGTTCCGCTAGGGGATTATGGGGGGCTAATCAATGGCCAATGGAGGCAAAAATGGACGGTTTGGACAAAGTAACAATTCAGGTTCTTCCCGATGGGCGGGTTAGCCGCATGAATGCTGCAACCCTGTTGGGTAAGTCTTCGAAGACGCTTGCAGAATGGCAGCGCCTTGGAATTGGCCCGAAGAGCTTCTTGGTAGGTGGGCGCCGTTTCTACTGGCTTGCCGAACTTCAGAGCTATGCAAGCGGTCAAACTCCAGTCCGCCCTCTCAATGACTAATTGCAGCCCCTCCTTGGCCGCTATTCAGCATACCACGTCTGATCCGTGAGGAATTGATGGGGCAGACGAAAGCAAACTTGAAGGCAGAGCCGCGCCACATCCGCATCTACAAAAAGCAGGTGGATACCGACGCTTGGCGTGCTCTCGGCCCATCTGCAGTCAAGGTGCTGGTCTCGATGTTGCTCTGCGATTATGGAATCAACAACGGAGGCATCTTCTTCAGCGAGCGCCGAGGAGCCAAAGTCACCGGCCTGTCCCGTGGTACGGTACGAAAAGCGATCAATGAACTCATCGAAAAGGGCTTTGTCTATCGAACCAAAGTTGGCAGCTTTAGTCAGAAGATACGTCATGCCGCTGAGTACGGAATGACTTGGACTGCGGGGCCACCCGGCCCAAACCGAGCACCAACTCATCGTTACGAGAAATGGAAACAAGCAAAACCACGTGTCCAGTTTGCGCTGGAAACGGGAGCAGATTTCGACCCACACATGGAAAAAGCTGCCGTGAATGGTGCAATAACTGCCCCACCTGAGTTGGAAAAATGGCTCATTTCCGACAATCGCGAAAAGTCAGAATCTGACCCACTAACTGTTAGCCACGGGGGGATCGTTTCACATTGCGCAAGGCATGGTTCAACCCAAAGTGAAGCGGCGCAAGAGATTTGGCAAGCCGAGCTGCGCTCAGCTCTTTGGTTCAAGCTCAAAGGCGCCGATCCGGGGGAACAAACCTCTTTGGCTGAAAGGGCCGGCATTCCCATCGGCACGCTTTCCAAATTCAAGCATGGCAGACCGTTACCGCTT